>CAWGTR010000014.1:0-28551 GCA_963825545.1 uncultured Chloroflexia bacterium
TGGCCGTCCTCATGGCCGAGATGGTGCGGCGGCCGGAGCTCAGGCGGGAGCTCTCAGCGGTCGGGCAGCGCAGCTACGATTCGACGTTCTCGCTCGATGTCATGGGAGCGGCGTACCTGAGCCTCTACCGGCTGCTCGTCGCGAGACCGTCGTAGATGGCTGCTCCGCGAACCCCCGCCGGGACTCGCCCACGGGTGGCCATCGTGGTCGTTGTCGCTCAGCCGGCGTGGCGGCACCGAGAAGTGCCTCTCCTGGCTCGCGGAGCTGCTCCGCGGATCACGTCGATGTGACCGTCATCGCCGGGGAGATCGCGGACACCGACGGGCGATCGATCGCCAGGCGCGAGATCCCGCTGATCATGCGGCCCAGGCTGGCACGGTACGTGAGCTTCCTGCTGGCCAACACGGTCCTGTTCGGCCTGCTCCGGCTCACCCGGCGCCGCCCGTACGACGTGATCCTCGCGACCGGCGGCGATTGCCTGTTCGCCGACGTCGTCAATGCCCATTTCTGCGCAGCCGCCTGGCTGGATCGCCTGCGCCACGGCGAAGTCGCCCTCCCCTCGACGACCTTCCGCCAGCGTCTGCGCAACGCGCACTACCGACTCTTTATCGAACTCGCCGCCCGGGTTGAGCGAGGCATGTATCGCCAGCGTGGGCTGCGGAGGGTCGTCGCGGTGTCCGCGGGCACGAAGCGGGAGCTGGTTCGCTACTACGGCGTCCGCGAGGACCGAATCGACGTCGTCCCGAACATGGTCGATGAGCGCATTCGACTGCCGCCGCCAGAGCGTGCCCGTCGGCGCCGCGAGGTCCGGACCCGTCACCAGATTCCCGACGATGCCCTCGTCCTCCTCTTCGTGGCGGCTGGTGACTTCAAGCGGAAGGGTCTGCAGGCCGTGCTCGAGGCGGTGGCGCTCGTGCCGAACTCGACGGTCAGGCTGCTCGTCGTCGGCAGTGAGGACATCGACTACTACCTCGAGCGATCGCGCGCACTCGGCATCGCCGATCGCGTCGTTTTCGCGGGTTTCCGGAGCGACATCGAGGGCTACTACGCGGCAGCCGATTGCTTCGTCTACCCCTCGGCCTACGAGGCCTTCTCGCTGGTGAGCCTCGAGGCTGCCGGTGCCGGGCTGCCCTTGATCGTCACCCGCATCAACGGGACGGACGAGCTCGTGGTCGACGGACAAAACGGGTACTTCGTCGAGGCGACCGGATCAAGCATCGCCGCGCGGGTCCAGACCCTCGTCGACGAACCCGAGCTCCGCTCGCGCCTTGCCGAGGCTGCGAGGCGCTCGTCCCTCCGGTTCACGAGAGAGCGGGTCGTCGAGGGAGTTCTGCGCTCCATCGACCTGGAAGGTTCCTTCTCCGAGCTGCGCCCGGTCCCGAGTGAGCCATGAAGGTCGGCATGTTCCACACGATCCCTGAGGAGGGTCGCACGAGCTCCGAGGTCTACGCGCGCGAGCTCACGGCCGCCCTGTCGGCCCTCGCGCCACCGGATCTCGAGCTGCGCCACTACCGGCCAAAAGGCGAGTTTCGTCGTCGACTCCGGGGCGCTGGCCCAGCGGCCAGGATGGGCGGCTATCTCGACCGCTACCTGGTCTACCAATGGCGATCCCGTGCTCGACGCGCCGATGTCTACCACCTCGTCGATCATGGCTACGGCCACCTCGGATTCAGCCTCGATCGACGGAGGACGATCGCCACCTTCCACGACGCGATGCTGCTCAAGTTCCGGGCACGGGAATTGCCGATTGACCCGTACCCCCGACTGTCGATCCTGGCCCATCGGGTCGACCTCGTGGCGCTCGAGGGGTGCGCCCTCATCCTGACCAACTCGGAGCGTTCGCGCGAAGACCTGATCAGGTTCACCGGGATCGATCCGGATCGCGTCAGGGTCACCCTGCTGGGTGTCTCGCCCCGCTTCGCGCCGGCCGACGAGTCGGCCGAGAATTGACCGGCCACGGTCAATCGGAAGCCGACGGTGAAGATCCTTCATGTCGGTCATTGCGGGTCCTACAAGAATGTCGAGGGGATCCTGCGAGCCCTGCCGCTGGTGATCCGCGCCACCGGGGGACGGGTCGAGCTGATCAAGGTCGGCGGCCCCTTCACGCCGGCCCAGCGCGCACTGATCGGCGCGCTCAGGCTCGACGACCACATTCGACACCTCGGGCACGTTTCGGACGACGCGTTGCCCGCGATCTATCGCGAAGCCGATGTGGTCGTCATGCCGTCACTCCATGAGGGCTTTGGCCTGCCCGTCCTCGAGGCGATGGCGTCCGGCACGCCGGTCGTCGCGTCGAGCCGGGGCTCCCTCCCGGAGGTCGTGGGTGACGCCGGCCTCTTGATCGACGATCCATGCGACGCCTCGGCGCTGGCGACCGGAATGCTCCTGGCAATCGAGGACCCGAAACTGCGGGACGATCTTCGCGTCCGCGGGTTGGCTCGCGCCGCGACGTTCACCTGGGAGCGGACCGCGCGCCAGACCCTCGAGGCGTACCGCCACGTCCACGAGCAGACCCACTGACGTGGACCGCCCCGCGCGCCCGTCGCTCGCCACCAGGCTCTACGTTCGCCTCCTGGGCATCGATCCCCGGCGCGTCGCCTCGGTCGCCGCGACGCACCGTCCGAACCTGGGGACCGTCGTGTACTACGGCTACCGGAAGGGCTTCTGGCCCTATCTCCGCGGCTTGCTTCTGCGGCCGCGGCTGGGCCGCTGCGGCGGCCGTCTGTTCGTGGGCCGCCAGGCCAACATCCTGTTCCCCGGCCGGCTGCGAGTGGGCCGGAATGTCGTCATCGGTGACTACGTCTTCATGAACTGCTACGGGCAGCGTGGGGTCATCCTCGGCGACAACGTCCGGTTGCGCGAGTTCGGCTGGATCCAGGTCACGAGTCAGTTGACCGAACCCGGCGACGTCCTCAGGGTGGGGAAGGACACGTACATCGGGCCACACGCCATCCTCGGCGCAGGGGGCGGAATTGAGATCGGCCGGAACGTGACGATGGGTGCGTTCGTTCAGCTCCTGGCCGAGGACCACGCCTTCGCCGACGCCGCCCGTCCGATCAACGAACAGGGCGTCAGCCGACGGGGGATCCGGGTCGAGGACGACTGCTGGCTGGGCAACTCGGTCATCGTGCTCGACGGGATCACGATCGGCGCCGGATCCGTCGTCGGGGCCGGCTCCGTCGTCACCCACGATGTGGCCCCCGGGACCGTGGTCGCCGGGAACCCCGCCCGGTTCATCCGGGCGCGGTCGGGCTCGTGATGGTCGCGGCGTCGGCTCGTCCGGTCCATCGAACCGGGACGCCGGTGACAGTCGTCTATGTCCAGCCGAGCTCGGAGGTCGGCGGCTCCGACATCGCGCTGTTTCGGCTCGTGGCCGCCCTCGACCGCACCCGTTTCCGTCCCGTGGTCGTCCTCCCGGGCGACGGTCCCCTCGTGGTCAGCCTTCGAGCCGCCAACATCCCGGTGCGGTTCGTGCCGATGCTGCAGCTGCGGCCGATCCGGGATCCGGCCTACCAGCTGCGCTTCTGCCTCGGCTTCTGGCCCGCCGTGATCCAAGTCGCTCGGTTGATCCGCCGCGAGCGCGCCCAGCTCGTCCACTCCAACTCGCTCTACTCCCTGTACGGGATGTGGGCGTCGCTGCTCGTGGGACGGCCGCATGTCTGGCACATCCGCGAGATCCCGGGTGGTCCCAGGCTCCTCCGGCGTGCTCTTGCCTCCATGGTGCGTCGCGGCGCTCGTCGCATCGTGCCGATGACGTTCGCCGTCGCCGAGCTGTTTGGTCCGAGGGATGAGCTTGACGCGTCGATCGTTCCCATTCCCGACGGAATCGACGTGGATGCGTTCCACCCATCGATCAGCGGGGCGCGGATCCGGACCGAGCTGGGAATCGACCCGGACGCTCCGGTTGTGGGATTCGTCGCCCGACTCGATCCTTGGAAGGGTGCCGATGTCTTCGTTCGGGCGGCGGCCGAGATCGCCCGACAGCGGCCGGATGCCAGGTTCATCGTCTGCGGTGGTGAGCTGCGCGGATACGAAGGCTATGCCCGCGAGATCTGCGACCTCGCCTCGGATCTCGGGCTCGACGGGCGGATCGCGTTCACCGGCTGGCGGTACACGTTGGGGGATATCGCCGAAGTCATGGCTGCGATCGATGTCCTCCTGCATCCGCCGACCGGTCCGGAACCGTTCGGGCTCGTCCTCGTCGAGGCGATGGCCACGGCCCGCCCGGTCGTCGCCTCGCGCATTGGCGGGATCACCGAGGTCGTGGTCGACGGGCTCACCGGCGAGCTCGTCGCGCCAGGGAATTCGCACGCGGCCGCCGCGGCGGTCCTGCGGCTCCTCGAGGATCCTGCTCGCGCCCGACGCATGGGCGCGGCGGGCCGGGCGCGCGCCGTCGAGGATTTCGAAGTGGGCGCGTACGCGATCCGGATCGAGGCGCTCTACGACGAGATTCTTGCGGAGCGGGCGGCATGATGGCCCGACCGTTGCTCTCGGTCGTGATCGTCAACTACAACGGTGGCCGCCTGCTGCGCGAGTGCCTCACGCGATTGGTTCCAGCCGTTCCCCCGGACACGGAGATCTACGTCGTCGACAACGCATCGAGGGACGGCAGTGCCCGCGCAGCCGAGGCATATCCTGGGACGCGGCTGATCCGCAACACCCGCAACGTCGGCTATGGCGCCGCCAACAACCAGGCACTTCGAATGGCTCGGGGCCAGTTCATCCTGCTCCTCAACCCGGATGCCCTGGTCGCCTCGGACGCCATCTCGACGGGCCTGGAGTACCTGCGTGCAAACCCGGCCGTCGGCATCCTCGGCGCCCGGATCCTCCTTCCCGACGGGCGGTTGGATCCGCCGGCCCGGCGCTCGTTCAAGACGCCCGCGACGTACGTCTACAAGTTCCTGGGCCTGAGCCGAGCGTTTCCACGCCATCGGCGGTTCGGCCGCTACTACCTCTCCTACCTCGACGAGCACGATCTGGCTGACGTCGACTCCGTGGTCGGCGCATTCATGCTGCTACGTCGGACGGTGATCGAGGAAATCGGAGGATTCGACGAGCGGTTCTTCCTCTATTGCGAGGACGAGGATCTCTGCTGGCGCGCCAGGCAGGCGGGTTGGCGGGTCGTCTACCACCCGGGTGTCGTCGTCGAGCATCACAAGGGGAGCAGCACCCGGCAACGGCCCGTCCGAACCGCATGGCAGTTCCATCGTTCGCTGGCGCTCTACCACCGGAAGAACATCGCGCCCCGCTATCCGAGACCGGTCAATGCCGCCGTGTATGCAGGGATCGCAGCCGGACTGACGGCGGGGATCGTCCGAGGGCTGGCGACCCAGGCCGGCCGATCGAGACGCGCCGAGCCGCGGGCGATCGCGACGGGTGGCCGGGAGGTGCCAGGCGAGCCGATGGCGGCCGAGTTCCGCCGGTCGCCGGCGGAACGCGCCGTCAAGCGCCTTCTCGATGTGGTCGTCTCCGCGACCATGCTCTTGGTCCTCAGCCCGGTGCTCGCAGTCATCGCCCTGGCCGTGAAGCTCGGCGACGGTGGTCCGGTGCTCTACCACTGGCGCGTCGTGGGACGCGCCGGGCGGCCGTTCACCGGCTACAAGTTCCGCAGCATGGTGACCGATGCCGACGACCTGAAGGCCTCACTCGAAGACGCCAACGAGATGTCCGGGCCTGTCTTCAAGATGAGCAGCGATCCCCGCATCACGCGCGTCGGCCGGATCCTGCGCCGGTTCAGCCTGGATGAGCTGCCCCAGCTCTGGAGCGTGCTGGTGGGCGACATGAGCCTGGTCGGACCTCGACCGCCGCTCCAGAGCGAGTTCGTTCGTTTCTCGGAGCGCCAGCGGGCCAAGCTTCTCGTCAAGCCCGGGATCACCTGTCTGTGGCAGGTGGCCGGGCGAAACGAGATCACCGATTTCGAGGACTGGCTGCGGCTCGATCTCGAGTACATCGAGCGGTGGTCGCTCGGGCTCGATCTTGAGATCCTGGCCCGGACCGTCCCTGCCGTGCTGTCCGGGCGGGGCGCATCGTGAAGGTGCTCGTTACCGGCGGGGCGGGCTTCATCGGGTCGCACACGGTCGACGCCCTGCTCGCGAAGGGGCACCGGGTACGGATCCTTGACTCGCTCGAGCCACCGGTCCATGGGAGCGGCCGCCCGGACTACGTGCCGTCGGACGTCGAGTTCATCCACGGTAGCGTGACCGATCGTGAGCTCCTGCTTCTCGCCCTGCAGGGCATGGACGCGGTATTCCATCTCGCCGCGTACCAGGACTACCTCACGGACTTCTCGAAGTTCTTCCTTACCAACAGCGTGGGCACCGCCCTCCTCTACGAGTTGATCGTGACCGAGCGGCTACCGATCGAAAAGGTCGTCGTGGCCTCTTCGCAGGCGGTGTACGGCGAGGGGGCCCACGTCTGCCCGAGCCACGGCCTCACGAACCCGGACCAGCGGTCGCCGACCCAACTCGATCGCCGCGACTGGTCGATCCACTGTCCGATCTGCGGAGGTCCGACCGAGCCAATATGGACCAGCGAAGCCGTTGTGCGGCCGCACAACAGTTACGGGCTGTCCAAGCGAGATCAGGAGGACGTCGCACTGACCCTGGGGAAACGGTATGCCATCCCGAGCGTCGCGCTCCGCTACTCGATCGTTCAAGGGCCTCGACAGTCCTTCCGAAACGCCTATTCGGGCGCGCTTCGTGCGTTTGCCGTGCGAACCCTCACGGGAGGGTCACCGGTCCTGTTCGAGGACGGCGAGCAGATCCGGGACTACGTCTCAGTGCACGACGTCGTCCGCGCCAACCTCCTGGTCCTCGAGGACGAGCGAGCGGTCGGTCAGGTGTTCAACGTTGGCGGCGATCGCAAGGTGTCCGTTCGGGAGCTTGCCGACCTCGTCACGCGCTGCGCGGGAGCGTCGGTGTCACCAGTGCTTCCGGGCCTGTTCCGAGTCGGCGACACGCGCCACATCTTCAGCGATGTCTCCAGGCTCAAGGCGTTGGGCTGGGAGCCTGTCGTGGAGCAGCGGGCAATGGTCACCGAGTACCTTGCCTGGGCGGCAGACCAGCCCGACCTGAGTGACACGTTTGAGGCGGCGCAGATCCGGATGCGGGAGCTGGGCGTTCTGCGCACGTCGCGCTGACGCTGCCTCGAGGATCGAGCTTCACTCCCCGATCGCCAGCTCTTCTGGATCGAAGGCCTCGAGCAGGAACGGCGACGGCGTGGCCGGGTCGTAGACGAGCGTCAGCGAGCGCCGGGCGCGCGTCCACGCCACGTAGGCGAGCCGGCGCTCCTCCTCGAGCGCCCGTGCCGGGTCGTCGGCGTCATCGAGGGTCCGCTGGCTCGGGAACCGCCCCGCGTCCATGTCGACGACCGCGACGTGGTCGAGCTCGAGGCCTTGGTCGAGTGGGCCGTCGCCAGCGTGAGCGGGGCATCGGGCGCCCGCAGCGGGACTGAATCTCCGATCCGTGGTGCGTGCAGGTTTACACGGCCGCGTAGTATCTCCACGCGATGGACCTCACCGATCTGCCATGAACCGCACCGATCTGACCCGCCGGGAGATCGACCCGGCGGCGGCTAGCGGCTCGGCCAACGGCGCATCGGCCAATGGCGGGGGGCGGAGGGGCAGACTCCGGGACCGTGGGGGATCCGCCGCCTCGAGGTCGCCCAGCCGCCGGCGACACCCTGGGCTGCCTCCGCCGTGGTATCGCCAGACGTCCCGGCGCAGCGCGATCGCGACGCACGCTCAGCACCCCCGGCAGAGCCGGGTGACCCGGATCCGATCACGACCGAGTTGTTCAACCTCCCGCTGTTCGCGATCGAGCCGCCGAAGCCCCATTCGCCGGTGGCACCGGCGCCGGCGGCGTGGCGGACGGTCCCGACGTCGGCGGTCCTGAAGGCGATCCTTCCACCGACGGAGTTCGACACCCGGCCGGCTCCGCCCCAGAGCACCGTGGCAACCGCGGACCACGTGGCCATGATCGGCGCCGGGGCCACGCCTGGCATCGCGATCCAGGGCCCGGCCGGACGGTCCGTGGCGGCCACCCTCGCGGTGCCCGGCGCGGTCGTGGGGGTCAGTCCGTGGCCGGAGGAGGTCGGCGCCGGGACCGAGCCGACGGCCGCGCCGAAACCGAGCCTCCGACGGCGCGTTCTCTGGGAAATCCTGATGGTGATCGGGATCGCCATCACGGTCGCGATCGTCTATGAGGCGCTGTCGGTCTTCCTCAATAGCTCGCCAGGGCTCGGCTCCCTGGGCGGCCTGATCGTGCTGTCCCCGACCGTCGTGCGCAGCCCGCTCTACGAAAGCTCTTCCTGGACGAATGCCTCGAGGAGAAACGGCGAAGGAGTGGCCGGGTCGTAGACGAGGGTCAGCGAGCGGCGGGCGCGCGTCCATGCGACGTACGCCAGCCGACGCTCCTCCTCGAGTGCCCGGGCCGGGTCGTCGGCCTCGTCGAGCGTCCGCCGACTCGGGAAGCGACCCTCGTCCATGTCGACGACCGCGACGTGGTCGAACTCGAGCCCCTTCGTGGAGTGGGCTGTGGCCAGGACGAGCGTCGCGTCCGCGGTCCGCAGCCGCGCGAGGGCGGCCTGTCGTTCCCGCACGGCTGCGACGAAGTCCGCCGCGTCCGAGAACGGCGCAGCCCACGCGAGGACCGCGCCGACGAGGTCGTCCCAAGCGAGGCCCTCCTCGGCATCGCCCGACGCCCGCGCCCGGTCCTGGTCCGGACCTCCCGCCGGGACGCAGCGCGGCGATCCGGCCGAGGAGCTCATTGCCGGGCTCGAGCCGGTCAGGTCCACGAGGATGCCCTCGAGCCGGGGGTCCTCGAGCGGGAGGACGAGCCGCTCGGCGCTGAACGGGATGCCGAGCTCGATCGCCACGATCGCCGCGGGCACGAGCTCGCGATTCGTCCGGGCCAGGATCGCCCGGCTCGTGTGCACGTCGACCCCGGCCCGATCCCAGGCCGCGAAGACGTGCCGGGCCCGCTCATCGTCGTCGTCCGGATCCGGCGCCAGTATCAGCCGCCCGATCGCATCGGGCCGGGCCACGATCCGCTTCGCGAACCGCTCGTCGTTGCCCTCGATCAGCCGCACGGCTCGCTCGACGACCGGTGCCGGGCAGCGGAAGTTCGTGACGAGGTCGTGCCGCCGCAGCCCCGGCAATCGCTCGGCCAGCCGAAGGACGCGCCGGACATCGGCCAGCCGCCAGCCGTAGATCGACTGGTCGTCGTCGCCGACGAGGAAGATCCGGTTCCCGGGCGCGGCGAGCAGCAGCGCCAGCCTGAGCTGCGACCGATCGACGTCCTGGACCTCGTCGACGAGCAGCTGGGTGCAGGCTTCCCGCCACCCGCCGAGGAGCGCCGGGTCGGTTTCGAGCGCCGTGAGCGCCCGCGCGACCAGGTCGTCGAAGTCGAGCCCGCCGCTCGCCGCCAGCGCCCGCTCGTAGGCGACGAATGCCCGGGCCCGGGGTCCGGCAGCCGGATCGGCGGCGACGGCCTCGACCGACGATCGGTGCTCGAGCTTGAGCGTCGAGATGACCGTGTCCAGCCGCCGTCGCTCCGCCGGATCCGCGGTAGGCAGGATCGACCGCAAGAGGGCGTCGCGCTCGACCAACGGCTCGACCGGCCGTCCGGCGGAGCGGAGGATCTCGCGGCCGAGGGCATGGAACGTCCGGACGCGGACCGTGCCCCGTTCGACGCCGAGCGGCTCGAGCGCTGCATCGACCCGCTCGACGAGCTCGTCGGCCGCCCGCTTGTTGAAGGCGATCGCGGCAATGCGCTCGGGCTCCGCACCGCCGGCGACGAGCCAGGCGATCCGCGCAACGAGGGTCGTGGTCTTGCCGCTGCCGGCCGGCGCGAGGCAGAGCACGGGACCCGGGTCGGCGGTTGCGGCGCCACGCTGGTCCGGCGTCAGCCGGGCGAGCCGATCCGCGACCGCAGGGGGCAGGTCCACGGCGGCGAGGGTGACGGACGCCGCTCACCGGGGCCTCACCCGGGCCGCGTCTCGACGGGTCCTCGCCGCGGAGGCGGTAGCATCGGGGCGTGACCCCGGACCTCGAAGCGACGCTCAAGAAGCTGCCCGACCGCCCCGGCGTGTACCTCATGAAGGACGCCCGGGGCGTCGTGCTCTACGTCGGCAAGGCGCAGAGCCTCCGTTCGCGCGTTCGGAGCTACTGGCAGAAGCAGGCGGTCGGAGCCGAGGTCCACCGGATCCGCAGCGTCATCGATCGCGTCGCCGACGTGGAGGTGACGCTAACCGATTCGGTGTCCGAGGCGCTCCTCCTCGAGGCGAACCTGGTCAAGCGCCACCAGCCGCGCTTCAACGTCCGGCTCAAGGACGACAAGAGCTACCCGTACATCAAGATCACCCTGGCCGACGACTTCCCGCGGATCGAGCGCACCCGGAAGCTGCCGGCCGACGGCAGTCGTTACTTCGGGCCGTACGCCTCGGCGACGAGCGTCGACGAGTCGATGAACCTCATTCGCCGGCTGTTCCCGTTCCGGACCTGCACGATCGAGATCAAGGAAGGCAAGCGTGCCCTCCAGCGCCCCTGCCTGCTCTACCACATCAAGCGCTGCCAGGGCCCCTGCATCGAGGCGATCTCGAAGGACGCCTACCGCGCCGACATCGAGCAGGTCGAGCTCTTCCTCGAGGGCCGCCAGGAGACGCTCGTCAAGGCGCTCGCCGGCGAGATGGACGACGCCGCCGAGCGGACCGAGTACGAGCGGGCCGCCGTCCTGCGCGACAAGATCCGGGCCATCGAGCGGACGATGGAGAGCCAGAAGATGGCCGCCTTCGCCAGGACCGAGCTCGACCTGATCGGCATCGCCCGCCAGGACAACCAGGCGGCCGTGCAGCTGTTCGTCGTCCGCGGGGGCAAGCTCGTCGGCCGCGACGTCTTCCTGCTCGACGCCGTCCACGAGGCACCCGACGACGAGGTCGTCCGCGGGTTCCTGGAGCAGTACTACGCGCGCGCGACCTCGATCCCGTCGCAGGTCTTCGTCCCCGGCTTGCCCGGCCCAAACGACCGCGCCGACCTCGAGGCCTTCCTCGCCGGTCGGCGTGGCGGCCCGGTCCACCTGCGCACGCCGCAGCGCGGCGAGAAGCGCGAGCTCATGGCGCTCGCCGTCCGCAACGCGACCGAGACGCTCGCCCGCGAGCAGGCCCGCTGGCTGGCCGACCAGGGCAAGACGCTGGGTGCCCTGCAGGAGCTGGCCGATGCGCTCGGGCTGGCGGACCCGCCGACGCGGATCGAGTGCTACGACATCAGCAACTTCCAGGGCGACCAGTCGGTCGCCAGCATGGTCGTGTTCGAGGACGGCAAGCCGCGCTCGGGCGACTACCGCCGGTTCCGGGTCAAGACGGTCCAGGGCGCGAACGACTTCGCGAGCCACCAGGAGGTCCTCCGGCGGCGCTTCCGGCGGGCCAAGGCGGGCGAGGAGGGGAGCGAGGAGGAGCTCCGCTGGCGGCTGCCCGACCTGGTGATCGTCGACGGCGGAAAGGGCCAGGTCAGCGCCGCGGCCGAGGTCCTCGCCGAGCTCGGGCTCGACGACCTGCCGCTGGCCGGGCTGGCCAAGGAGCGCGAGGAACTGTTCCTGCCGGGCCGCTCCGAGCCGATCCTCCTGCCGCCGACGTCACAGGCGCTCTACCTCGTCCAACGATTGCGCGACGAGGCCCACCGCTTCGCGATCACCTACCACCGCGACCTGCGGGCGAAGGCCTCGGTCCGGTCCGCGTTCGACGACCTGCCGGGGGTCGGTCCGAAGCGCCGACGGGCGCTCCTGCGCGTGTTTGGCTCGGCCAAGCGGGTGCGCGAGGCACCGGTCGAACAGATCGCCGCGGTGCCCGGAATCGGCCCCGCCCTGGCCGAGCGGATCAAGGCCGGCCTCGAGGCCTGACCGGCCCTCCGGCCCGTCCGGGCGGCGACTGGTATAGTCCGCCGCGATGCGTCGCTTCGTTCCCATCCTCATCGTTGTCATCGGCCTCCTCGCGCTCGCCATCGACTTCTGGCCCGGGCTCAAGCTGCCGACCCTCGGCGACCCCAATGCCGGCCCCAAGGTGCTCGAGACCAAGCTCGGGCTCGACCTCCAGGGCGGCCTGCGCGTCGAGTACCAGGCCCTCCCGACCAACGGCCAATCTCCGGACGCCGGGGCGATGTCGACGATCCGCGACATCATCGAGCGCCGGGTGAACTCCACGGGCGTCTCGGAGCCGGTCGTCGTCGTCCATGGCAACGACCGCGTCGTGATCGAGCTCCCGGGGGCGACGAACCGCGACGAGATCGAGCGGCTCGTCGGGGCGACCGGCCTGCTGACGTTCGTGCCGCTGCCACCCGACACGTACGGCACCGGCTCGACCGGCGGCCCCACGGGCGTCGTCGACGGCCAGCCACTGCCCAGCGACCCGAACCTCGTGCCGCTGTTCACCGGGGACCAGCTGACGAGCGCCAACCCGTCGACCGACCAGAGTGGTAACCCGGCGGTCGCATTCGCGCTCAAGGACGACGCCGCCAAGAAGTTCGCCGACTACACGACCGCCAACGTCGGCAACTTCTTCGCGATCGTCCTCGACGGGACCGTCATCTCGGCGCCGGTCATCCAGTCGGCGATCACCGGCGGCACGGGGATCATCACCACGGGCACCGGGCCCGATGCCACGACCCAGATGAACGACCTGGTCACCGTCCTCAAGTACGGGTCCCTCCCGTTCAAGATCCAGGCGGTCCAGGACACCCAGATCAGCGCGACGCTCGGCGCCTCGTTCCTCCATTCGAGCCTCATCGCCGGCGCGATCGGGATCGCCCTCGTGTTCGCGTTCATGCTGATCTACTACCGGCTGCCCGGGCTGATCGCCGACCTCGCGCTCATCTACTACGCCCTGGTTGTGCTGGCGATCTTCCGGCTCATCCCGGTCACCCTGACCCTGGCCGGCATCGCCGGCTTCGTCCTGTCGGTCGGCATGGCGGTCGACGCGAACATCCTCATCTTCGAGCGGACGAAGGAGGAGCTCCGGCTGGGCAAGACGCTGAATGCGGCCGTCGAGGCCGGCTTCGCCCGGGCCTGGAACTCGATCCTCGACTCGAACGTGTCGAGCCTGATCACGGCGGGCATCCTGTACGCGTTCGGCTCGCCCACGATCAAGGGCTTCGCCCTCGTCCTGATCATCGGCGTGCTGACCTCGATGTTCACCGCCGTGACCGTGACCCGGACGATCCTGCGGGTCGTCGTCCGGCAGGACTTCGCCCGGCGCGCTCGGCTGTGGGGCATCGGCGACGAGGAGTTCCAGGCCAAGACGCCGGTCCGCGGCCCGCGCCAGGCACGAGCTCGTGTTTGACGTCATCGGCAAACGCCGCTGGTTCTTCCTCTTCTCGGCACTGCTCACGATCCCGGGGCTCATCTTCATCCTGCTGACCCCGTTGACCAACGGCGCGGCCGGGCTCCAGTTCTCGATCGACTACACCGGCGGCACGTCCTGGGAGATCAAGTTCGAGGACCCGTCGGTCAGCGCCGACCAGATCAAGACGGCGCTTGCCAACCAGGGGATCACGGACGCGACGGTCCTCGCCACGAGCGACGGGTTCTACGAGATCCGGTCGCGCCAGGTCGCCCTTCCGCCGCCGGCGCCGACCCCCTCGCCGTCGGTCGCCCCGAGCGGGTCCGCCTCTCCGGGCGCGTCGGGCTCCGCCGCTCCGTCCGGCTCCGCCGCGGCGTCCCCGTCGTCGAGCCCGGTCGCCTCCGCCTCCGCGGCGGCGTCGAGCGCTGCCAGCCCATCGGCCTCCACGGCCGCGAGTCCGTCACCGTCGGCGGCGGCCAGCCCGTCGGTCTCCCCATCGCCGGCCGCCTCGGCCAGTCCGGGCGCGTCGGCCAGCCCGGGCGCCTCGATCGTTCCGTCGCCGGGTCCGGGTTCGGGTGGGACCGGCGTCCCGACGACCGGCAAGTTCGGCGAGGTCGCGACGGGCATCCAGAAGGAGCTCGGGCCGATCGCCGCCCAGCGTTCGCTGTCGACCGTCGGCCCGGTGATCAGCGAGGAGCTGACCCAGCAGGCGGCGCTGCTCGTGGTCCTCGGCTCGATCGGGATCCTCGTCTGGATGACGATCCGGTTCCGCGACTTCCGGTTCGGTGCGACCGCCCTCGCCGCGCTCGTCCACGACGTGCTCGTGGTCATCGGGACGTTCGCGATCCTGGGCACGTTCTTCCGCGTCCAGATCGATGCCCTGTTCGTGACCGCCGTGCTGACCGTCATCGGCTTCAGCGTGCACGACACGATCGTGGTGTACGACCGGATCCGGGAGAACCGCGCCCGCCACGTCGGCGAGCCGTTCGAGCGGATCGTCAACCACTCGATCCTCCAGACGTTCGGCCGTTCGATCAACACGAGCCTGACGGTGGTGCTGACCCTGACGGCCCTGCTCCTGTTCGGCGGGTCGGCGACCTACTACTTCGTCCTCGCCCTGCTGATCGGGATCGTGTCGGGGACCTACTCGTCGATCTTCAACGCCAGCCCGCTCCTCGTCGTCTGGCACAACCGCGACGAGCGCAAGCGCGCCGAGCTCGCGGCGGCGGCACGGACCGCGCGGCGGCCGGCATCCTGAGCCGCTCGCCGATAACGTCGCGTGCAGCCCGGCATGGCATCCTGACCCCGTGACCGAGCCGCGCTTCCGCTGGCATCTCCCGAGTCCATTCCTCCCCACCGCCGACTTCGTCGCGGCCGCCGCCGCGGCCGGGTTCTCCGAGCGGCTCGTCCCGCTCCTCGCCGCCCGCGGGATTGCTGACCCGGCCGCCGTCGCGGCCTTCGTCGCGCCGATGGGGGAGGGTCTCCACGATCCGTCCCGCCTGCCCGACGCGGACCGGCTCCTCGAGCGGCTCACCCGGGCGCGATCGGCCGCCGAGCGAGTCCTCGTCTTCGGCGACTTCGACGCCGACGGGCTGACCGGCCTGGCGATCATGGTCCGCGCGCTGCGTCGCTTCGGGCTCGACGTGGAGCCGTACGTCCCCAGCCGCCTCGACGAGGGCCACGGCCTCAGCGGACGCGCAGTGGAGACCGCCGAGGCGACCGGCCGGACCCTGATCGTGACGGTCGACACCGGCTCGTCGAGCGTCACCGAGATCGCGGATGCGGCACGGCGCGGCATCGACGTCATCGTCACGGACCACCATCGGGTGCCGCCCGAGCCACCGGCGGCAGTCGCGCTCGTCAACCCGCACCGCTCCGACTCGAGCTATCCGGATTCGCGGCTCGCCGGCAGCGGGGTCGCATTCAAGGTTGCCCAACTGGTCCTCGCCGCGGTCCCCGACGGACCGGATCGAGCGCTCGAGCTGGCCGAGCTGGCGACGATCGGGACCGTCGCCGACGTCGCGCCGATCATCGGCGAGAACCGGGCCATCGCCCGTCTCGGACTCGAGCGCCTCCGGACGGCCCCGCTGCCCGGGCTCGCCGCGATCCTCGAGCTCGCCGGAACCGCGGCCGCGGCCGTGGACCTCGAGACGGTCGCCTTCGTGATCGCGCCGCGGCTCAATGCCGCCGGCCGCGTCGGGGATGCGCTTGACGCGGCTCGGCTCCTGCTGACCGACGATCCGGCCGAGGCGACCCAGCTCGCCGCCGGGCTCCAGGCCGCCAACACCGCCCGGCGTGAGCTGACGAAGACGGCGATGGCCGAGGCTCAGGCCGTCCTCGCCGGCGACCCGGGCTCGCCGGTCGCGACCGTCGTCCTCGGCGACTGGCCGGTCGGCGTGATCGGGCTCGTCGCCGGTCGACTGGCCGAGGAGCGCGGACGTCCGGCGGTCGTCGGCACCGAGCTCGATGGCGTCATTCGGGCGTCCTGCCGGAGCGGGCCGGGGTTCGACCTGGCGGCCGGTCTTGCCGCCTGCGCCGACCTATTCGTCCGCCACGGCGGCCATCCCGGTGCCGCCGGGTTCGAGCTGGCGCCCGATCGCTGGCCGGTCTTCCGCGAGCGCTTCCTCGCCCTCGTCACGGAGGGCCTGCCTCCCTCGTCCGATGAGCGGCCCGAGCTCCATGTCGACCTGGTCGTCGCGGCGCCCGAGGTCGACTACCCGTTCCTCGCCGAGCTCCGGCGGCTCGATCCGACCGGGCCGGGGAACCCCGATCCACTCGTCGCCATCGAGGGCCTCACCGTGACCCGTGTCCGAGCCGCGAACGGCGGGCATACCCAGCTCACGCTCCGCAAGCGGCTCGACGTGGTGGACGGGATCGCCTTCGGTCGCGCGGACCTGGCCGAGACCGTCGCCGAGGGCGACCGGCTCGACGTCGTCGCGCGGATCGTCACCCGGCGCTTCGGCGGCTACGAGTCGATCCAGCTCGAGATCCGCGACGTTGCGACGGCGGGCCATGCCGCGGCGTTGACAGCGAGTTCCGCCGGGACCGCCGTCGTGGAACCACTCGTCGCCAGGACCGCTTCGTGACGCGCCGGATGGGCCGGCTCGGGCTCAACCGCGGGCCTCGGGCCGATCCGTACGGCATCGGCCCGACGGGCACGCTCGTCGCGCCGGTCGCGGCGACGGTCGGGCTGGTCGTGGTGGCGCTCGTCACGCTCGCCCTGTTCAGCGGCTCCGTGCCGCTGCCCGGTGGCGGCTCGGGCTCGGGCAACGGCGGCACGAACGGCGGGGGCATCGGACCGATCCGCACGCCGGCGCCGTCGAACGAGGTCATCGTCGACCCGCGGACGAACATCCCCGGCACGCTTGTCTACGTGAAGCAGGGCAACCTGTGGACCCAGACCGGCAACCACGCCACCCAGATCACGTCCAGCGGCGCGGGCTCGATGCCGAGCTGGTCGCCCGACGGCCAGTGGATCTATTACATCGAGAGTGTCCACGACCAGGGCTACTTCGCCCAGGGCGCCAACGGCCCGAACCGCTACACGATGGACTATCCGGTGCTGACCCGGATCCATCCCGACGGCAGCGGCGCCGAGAAGCTCATGAGCGGCCGCTATCGCCAGGGCCAGTACACCTGGTTCTTCTGGATCCGCCAGCCCGAGGTCGCCCCGGACGGTCGGACCGTCGCGCTCACCTCCGACGGGCCGGATCCGACGAAGAGCGACGTCGTCCTCCAGACGTACGACGTCAAGACGGACAAGATGCGCAAGCTCAACGTTCCGGAGGAGCCGCCGCTCGGTCACCAGGACCCGGCCTGGCGGCCCGACGGCAAGCTCCTGCTGTACGTCAAGAACGGGCGTGACGGGACCCGCGGCGCGCCGACGATCTATCGCTACGACCCGACCACGAAGAAGTCCTCGGCGCTGGGCGCTCCGGGCTACATGGAGCCGTCCTGGTCGCCCGACGGACGATACGTGGCCGTGACGAAGACGAGCACGCTCGGGACCGACATCGCGATCCTCGACGCCAGGAACGGCAACGAGGTGCTGCGCCTCACGAATGACAACCGCTCTTGGGCACCGGTCTGGTCGCCCAAGGGGGACTCGATCGTGTACATGCACATCGAGGGCCTGATCGTCGACCTCAAGATGATCGGGCTGACCGGGAGCGCGCCGGCCTGGACGGCGAAGCAGCTGCCCGACGTGACCCAGTACAGCGGGCTCGACGGCGGCTCGGCGGCCAGCTGGTACATCCCCCAGGACCAGCTCCCGGCGCCGACCTCGAGCGGCGCCCCGGCGTCCGGTGCCCCGGCCTCGACGAGCCCGTGACCGACGGCTATCTCGACCGGCTGGCGCGCCGCTCGGCCGCGACGGGAACCGTCCTCTGCCTCGGCCTCGATCCCGATCCGGCGGCGCTGCCTGACGAGTTCCCGCCCGACATCGACGGGATCGAGGCGTTCAGCCGGCTCGTGCTCGAGGCGTGCCTGCCGCTGGTGAGTGCGGTCAAGGCCAACCTGGCCTTCTTCGAGGCGTTCGGGCCGGACGGGATCGCGGCGCTCGAACGGGTCCGGGCCACGATCCCGGCTGACGTGCCCTTCCTCGCCGATGCCAAGCGCGGTGACATCGGCTCGACGGCGGCGCGCCAGGCCGTCGCCCTGTTCGACCGGCTCGGTGCCGACGCGATCACGGTCAACCCGTACCTCGGCGGGGAGGCGATCCGGCCGCTCCTCGAGCGCGTCGACCGGTTCGCCTACGTCCTGTGCCGGACCTCGAACCCCGGCGCCGGCGAGCTCCAGGAGCTGACCGTCGCGGCCACGACCGACGCGCCGGCGGAGTCGCTCTCGGAGCGCGTCGCCCGGCGGGTCACCGGCTGGGGCCCGGACGGAAGCATCGGCCTCGTGGTCGGGGCGACCGCTCCGGCCGAGCTCGCCCGGGTCCGCGCCGCGGCGCCCGGCCTGGCGTTCCTCATCCCCGGTGTCGGGGCCCAGGGCGGAGCGGTCGGGCCCGTCCTGCGCGACGGACCGGCGACCGTCGGGACCGCCGCCGCTGGCGCCGGCCGCGGGCTCCTCGTCAACGTGTCGCGAGCGATCGCGAGCGCAGCCGGGGGGCCCGGAACAGCGCCCGCGGGTGATCCGGCGACCGCGCTCGCGGCGACTGCCCGCGACTGGGCCAAACGCCTCCCTGTGCTACTGTAGGCGCCCGCCATTGGGCGGAGCGAAGACGTTAAGGAGCATCTCCCAGCGATGCCCACTCCCGGACCCCTCGAGCTCGTCATCATCCTCGTGATCGCGCTCCTCGTGCTGGGCCCCGGCCGGCTGCCGGACGTCGGTTCGGCCCTCGGCAAGAGCCTCCGCGAGTTCCGCAAGGCGTCCTCCGACATCCAGGACGCGGTCAAGATCGACACGTCGCCCCTCCCGCCCGACCAGGCGCAGCAGCAGCCGCCGGCGGTCACTCCGGCCGCCGCACCGCTCGCGGCGACGGCGGTCGCTCCGGCCCCGCCGGCCCCGGTTGCCCCGGCCCCGGTCGCAGCCGAGGCTGCGACGGCGGCCTCGCCGGTCGCGGCCCCGGTCGCGGTCGCCGCATCCCCGGCTCCGGCGGCCGACGTCGCGCCGGCCGAACCCGCTCCGCCGACCGAAGCCGCAGCGGCGACGTCGGCCGCGCCGACCACGGACTCCAGCGGCCCCGAGAACGCGTCCTAGCCCGCTGCGGCGGGTCCGGACCCGGGGATCGTCATGGCGGACGACACGATCGCGGACGGCCTCGTCCCGGACGCCGGCGTCAGCGCCAGCGTCGCCGCGACGGCGATGACGGCGCCGATCCCATCGACCGGCGGCTCGACATCGGCCCCGGCCACGCCACCGACGCCGCCCGAGGCCGAGGGGGTCATGAGCCTCGTCGACCACCTCGGCGAGCTGCGCTCGCGGATCTTCCGGATCGTCCTCGCCGTGGCGGTCGGCGCGGTCGTCGGGTTCTGGTTCGCGCCCCAGATCATCAACATCCTCGTTGCGCCGGTGCCGGGCAACAAGGTCATCGTCCTCGGTCCCGGCGATGCGTTCTTCATCTACATGAAGATCTCGATCGTCGTCGGGGTGATCCTGGCGATGCCCGTGATCCTCTACCAGCTCTGGGCGTTCGTCGCTCCCGGGCTGACTCCCAACGAGCGCAAGCTCGTCCGGCCGTGGCTGCCGCTGGCGCTGTTCTTCTTCGCCCTGGGATGCGTGATCGCCTACGTCGTCCTGCCGTATGCGATGGCGTTCCTCCTTGGCTTCACGAACGCCACCCTGGTCAACTCGCTGGCGGCCGGCCCGTACTTCGACTTCGTGACGACGCTGTTCCTGGCGTTCGGGCTGGTCATGGAGTTCCCGATCATCCTGTACGGCCTGTCGCGGGTGAACATCCTGACGTCCCAGCGGCTGAAGGCGTCCCGCCGCTACGTGATCCTGGGGATCACGATCTTCGCCACGGTGGCCACGCCGGGCGGCGACCTGGTCAGCCCGTTCGTGCTCGGCGTCACGATGTACATCCTGTACGAGGCGACCACCTGGGTCATCGCCCGAGGCGGCCGCTGATCCCGGTCGGCCGGGACCCGCTCGGCCGGGACCCGCTCGGTCGGCCGGATCGCGCGGCGTAGACTGCCGTCGATGAGTGGCTCCGGACCTCTCGACCCGTCAGACCCGGCGGCCGCTGCCCAGCCGCCGGGGCGCCAGCACGTCGTGATCCTGAGCGGGCTGTCGGGGGCGGGCAAGACCGCGGCCACGAAGCTGTTCGAGGACCTCGGCTACACCTGCGTCGACAACCTGCCGGGCGAGCTCCTGCCCGAGCTGGCGGAGCTCGTGTCGGAGGACCGCGATCGGTTCGAGAAGACCGCCATCGTCCTCGACGTCCGGGCCGGCGACGTGGTCCTGGCCCTCGCTGCGATGCGCGGCGCGCTCGAGGGGCGCGGGATCCGGCCCCAGGTGATCTTCCTCGAGGCTCGCGACGAGATCCTGATCCGGCGGTTCTCGGAAACGCGCCACCGCCACCCGCTCGCCGACCAGCGCGGCATCGCGAGCTCGATCGCCGAGGAGCGCCGCCGCCTGGCGCCGATCCGCGACGAGGCGGATGTCGTGCTCGACACGAGCGACCTCGCCCTGCGTGAGCTACGCGAGCGGATCTTCGCCCACCTGGCCGGTTCACCCGATCCCGATCGGCTCGCCATCCAGCTGATCAGCTTCGGCTTCAAGTACGGGCTGCCCCTCGAGGCCGACCTCGTGTTCGACGTCCGGTTCATGCAGAACCCCTACTACATCGACGAGCTCCGGACGCTGTCCGGGCTGACCGAGGAGGTCCGCGCGTTCGTCCTCGACCAGCCGACCACGGGCCGCTTCCTGGCCTACCTGCACGACTTCCTCGACTTCGCCGTCCCGGCTTACGTCTCCGAGGGCAAGACCCGGCTCACGATCGGGATCGGCTGCACCGGGGGCTACCACCGCTCGATCGCGATCGCGGAGGAGATCGCTGCCTGGTTGCGCCGGCAGGACTACGGCACGGTCGCCGTATTCCATCGCGAGCTGGAGCGCAGCTGAGCCGATGACCGAACGTCCGCGCCGGTTTGCCGCGGCCCGCGGGCTGCGCCGCTGGCTGACCCCGGGGATCGGCGTCAAGCGCTGGCTGGCCGTGGTCTTCCTCGGCGAGCTCGGCCTGGCCCTCGGGCTCGCCTTCGTCCTGCGCCAGGTCTACCGCGACGTCGTACTCGACGAGCCGGTCCAGACGATCGTCTCGACGCTGACCCTGCAGTCCCTGCCGTACTGGCTCCGGGCGCTCATCCTCACCTCGGTCGGGGTCGCGATCTTCGCCTTCGCCGCGTGGAAGGTGGTCAGCGTCCTCATGGGCCCGTTCCGGTCGGACGACGAGGATCGCCCGCTCGTCGAGGTCATCTACCAGAAGCGCTTCCTCGCCCGTGGCCCGAAGGTCGTCGCGCTCGGGGGCGGGACCGGGCTGTCGACCCTCCTGCGCGGGCTCAAGGAGCACACCAGCAACCTGACCGCGGTCGTGACGGTTGCCGACGACGGCGGCTCGTCGGGCAAGCTGCGCACCCAGCTCGGGCTGCCGCCGGTCGGCGACATCCGGAACTGCCTCGTCGCGCTCGCCGACGCCGAGCCGCTGATGGGCCGGCTCCTCCAGTACCGCTTCCCCGGCGAGGAGGTCCCCGAGAGCCTCGGCGGGCATGCCATCGGCAACCTCCTCATCGCGGCGATGACGGCGGTCGAGGACGGCGACTTCGAGGAGGGCATCCGGCAGATGAACCGGGTGCTGGCCGTCCGCGGCCAGGTCGTCCCGGCCTCGGCGACCCCGCTCGTGCTCCATGCCTCGCTCGACGACGGGACGGAGGTCGTCGGCCAGTCACGGATCGCGGCAACGTCCGGGATCGACCGGGTCTGGCTGAGCCCCGAGGGGGTCGGCGCGTCGGAGGATGCCGTCGCCGCGATCGAGGAGGCCGACCTCCTGGTCATCGGACCCGGCAGCCTGTTCACGAGCGTCCTGCCGAGCCTGCTCCTGCCCCAGATCCGGGCGGCGATCGTCGGCTCGTCGGCGCCGCGGATCTATGTTTGCAACGTGGCCACCCAGCCCGGGGAGACGACCGGCTTCGACCTCGCCGATCACATCGAGGCGCTCGAGCGGCACACCTCGAGCGGGATCGTCGACGTCGTCCTCGCCAACAGCCATCCCGCGGGGCCGGCGATCCCCGGCGCCCCGGACGGCGACGGCGGCGCGATCCGGCTGCGCTGGCCGCCGAACGTCGACCGCCCGCCGCGGCTGGTCCTCGACGACCTCGTCGACCCCGACGATCCGCGCCACCACGACCCGGCCCGGCTGGCGGCCGCGATCATCCGCATCGCCGAGCGCGACGGGGCGACCCGCCGCCGCGGCGCCGTCGGCCGGACGGCCTGACCCGGCTCCGTGCCCCCGGCCGTGGCCGATGACTGACGCGGACCGCGACCTCGTCGCGGCGATCCGGGCCGAGCTCGCCTCGATCGTGCCCCAGCGGGCGTGCGACCGGGCCGCCGAGTCGGCCGGCCTCGGCCGCGCCCTGGCGACGCGCGAGGCCGCCGTGGCCCGTCTGGCGGTGCGCCTCGGTCGCGAGCCGACGGAGGCCGGCCGCCTGCTCGATGCGCCGCGCAGGACGAAGCACGTTCGGGTCGCCGAGCCCGACCTGTCGGCCGCGCCGTTCGACTGGGCCGCCGCGGCCGATCACTGCCGGATCGCCTGGCTGCGCGGACGGTTCCTGGCCCGCGGCTCGCTGAGCCTCGCCTCCGGCCGGGCCCATCTCGAGTTCGTCGTCGAGCCGGACGAGGCGCCGATCCTCGCGGCACGGCTCGGCGATCTCGGCCTGCCCGCCTCGTGGCGGCTTCGCCGCGGTCGTGGCGTCGTGACCTGGAAGAGCGCCGACACGATCGGCACGTTCCTGCGCCGGGTCGGCGCCGGCTCGTCGATCCTGGAGCTCGAGAACCGGCAGGTCGCCCGTGCCCTTCGCGGCGACATCAACCGGGTCATCAATGCCGAATCGGCGAACCTCCAGCGGGCGGTCGTGGCCGCTGCCCGACAGCTCCGGGCGATCGACCAGCTCGAGGCCGACGGGCGGCTCGACGAGCAACCACCCGCGGTGCGGATCGTGGCCGCCGCCCGCCGTCGCGAGCCCGAGGCGACGTTCGCCGAGCTCGCCGACCGGCTCGCCCTGCATCGCTCGACGGTCCAGCGCGCGCTCGAGCGGATCGAGCGGCTGGCGGCCCACGAAGAAGGGCGGCCCGCTCTGGCATGATTCGGGGCGATGAGACCCGTCGTCATCGCCGCGAACTGGAAGATGCACACGACCCCGGCCGACGCCGGCGAGCTCGCCGCCCTGATCGCCGCCCGGACGCGCGTCGACGGTCCGGTCGAGCGGGTGATCTGCCCACCGTTCGTGTGCCTTGCCGCCGTCGGCGCGGCGGTCGCCGGGACGGGCGTCGCCGTCGGCGCCCAGAACGTCCACCACGAGCGGACCGGCGCGTACACCGGCGAGGTGAGCGCGCCGATGCTCGACGGCCTCGCGACGTGGGTGATCGTCGGCCACTCGGAGCGGCGACGCGACGCCGGCGAGACGGACGAGCTCATCGGCCGGAAGCTCCGCCGCGCCGTGGAGAGCGGCCTGCGCCCGATCGTGTGCGTCGGTGAGCAGCTCGCCGAGCGTGAGGCTGGCCGGGCCGCCGCGGTCGTCCGCGAGCAGATCCACGGGGTCCTCGCGGCATTCGGCGACGCCACGTTCGGCGACGCCGCGGTGGACCTGACCGGGAGCGGCGTCGTGATCGCCTACGAGCCGGTCTGGGCGATCGGCACGGGTCGCAACGCGACGGGCGCCGACGCGGCGACGATGGCCGACGTGATCCGCGCGGCGATCGCCGAGTCCGGCCTGACCGACCTCGCCGCGGCGATCCCGGTGCTCTACGGCGGGAGCGTGACCGCGGCGAACATCGGTGAGTTCCTCGCCGAGCCCGCGATCGACGGTGCGCTCGTCGGGGGGGCCTCGCTCAAGCCCGACGAGATGGCCGGGATCGTCGCCCGGGCCGGCCTTACGGCCGCCGCTCGCGCCGGTGGCGAGGAGTGACCGACCCGGCAGCGACGAGCCGGCCCCCGACTCCCGGCGGCGATCCGCATCGACCGCGCCCGATCGTCCTCGTCGTCCTTGACGGGTTCGGGATCGGGAACGATCCGGCCGCCGACGCCGTCGCCGCGGCCCGGATGCCGGCCTGGCGGGCATTGCTCGAGCGCTGGCCGCACGCGGTCCTCCGTGCGTCGGAGGACGCGGTCGGGCTGCCGGCCGGCCAGATGGGCAACTCGGAGGTCGGCCACCTCAACCTCGGCACCGGACAGCGGGTGCTCCAGGACCTGCCCCGGATTGACGCGGCGCTGGTCGACGGGTCGTTCTTCGATCGCCCGGCCCTCCTCGCCGCGTGCGATCGCGCAGCCCGGCCGGGAAGCCGGCTCCATCTCATCAGCCTCATCGGTCCCGGCGGCGTCCACGCCAACGACCGCCATCTCGTGGCCGTCGCCGGGCTGGCCGCGCGGCGGGGCGTCGCGGAGGTCCGCGTCCATGCGCTGCTCGACGGGCGGGACACGCCGCCACGTTCGGCCGACGGGTTCATCGTCGACCTCGAGCTGCGCCTCGCGGCCGTCCATCCCGACGCCCGGATCGCCACGGTCGGCGGCCGCTACTACGCAATGGACCGCGACCACCGCTGGGAGCGGACGGCGCGCGGCTACCAGGCGATCGTCCACGGGGTGGGGGAGCACGCATCGAGCGCGCTCGCGGCAGTCGAGGCCGGCTACGCCCGGGACGAGAACGACGAGTTCGTCCTGCCCACCGTCGTGGACGGGGTCGACGGGATCGTGCGCGACGGTGACGCGATCATCCATGCCAACTTCCGGGCCGACCGAGCGCGCCAGCTCGTCCACGCCCTGGCCGACCCGGACTTCCGCGACTTCGACCGGTCCGGACCGGACGGCCGGCCCGCGCCGGCCGACCTGCTCGTTGTGACGCTGACCGAGTACGAGGCGGGCCTGCCGGTCGCGGTCGCCTTCCCGCCCGAGGAGGCGCCCTCGCTGGCCGGGGCCGCGTCGCGGGCCGGCTGGCGCCAGTTCCACGTGGCCGAGACCGAGAAGTACGCCCACGTGACGTACTTCTTCAACGGCGGCCGCGAGGCCGCCTGGCCGGGCGAGGAACGGCTGCTCGTCCCGAGCCCGCAGGTCGCGACGTACGACCTCCAGCCGGAGATGAGCGCCCTCGGGGTGACCGACGCCCTCGTCGGGGCGATCGGCTCGGGGCGCTACGACCTCATCGTCGCCAACTACGCGAACGCGGACATGGTGGGGCACACGGGGGTCTGGGAGGCGACCGTGCGCGCCCTCGAGACACTCGACGGCTGTCTCGCCCGGGTCGCCGAGGCGGTGGATGCGGTCGATCGGGACGATCCAGCCGCTCCCGGCGGGCTGCTCATCGTGACCGCCGACCACGGCAATGCCGACGAGCTGCGCGACCCGGCCGGCAAGCCGGTCACCGCCCACTCGCTCAACCCGGTGCCGCTGCTCGTCGCCGGGCGGGCCGTCGAGGGCCGGCGGCTGGACGACGGGGTGCTCGCCGACGTCACCCCGACGATTCTCGAGCTGGCGGGTCTGCCGGCCTGGCCGGGGGTCGCCGGGCACTCGCTCCTGGAGCCTGTGCTACCATCCGACGGCCCTTCAAGTCCGAGGTCCGAACGTCCGTGAACCCGTTGTTCGCCGTTGGCCAGATCATCGTCGGGATCGCCCTGATGATCTCGATCCTGCTCCAGGCCCGGGGGACCGGCCTGTCGGGAACGTTCGGCGGCGACAGCGCGGTGTACCGGAGCCGACGGGGCGTCGAGCGCCGGCTGTGGCAGTTCACGATCGTCCTGACGGTCCTGTTCGTGCTCTTCTCGCTGGCCTCGTTCGCGCTGTCCACGTCGACCGCCGCCTGACGTCGTGACCGCCCCTCGCGGGCGGGGTTGTCGGGCCATCCGCGGATCCCGCTGGAGGCTCATCGATTGAATCATCGCGACCGGGGGATCGTCGCCGTCCTCGGCGGGATCCTCGTCGCCCTCGCCGTTCTCGTCGCGCTGCCTGGGGCGGGCGCCGACGTGGGCATCACGCTGCCCGGTGCCAGCCAGCCGGCCGCCAGCCCGTCACCGACCGGCCTGCCGGGATCCGGTGCCGTCTACCGCGAGGGGACGATCGGGCGGCCGAGCTCGATCAACCCGCTGACCGCCCGGACCCAGGCCGACCGTGACCTCGTCGCGCTCATCTTCAGCGGGCTCGTGAGCCTCGGACCGGACGGGACCTATCGACCGGATGTCGCCGAGAGCTGGACGGTCGATCCGAAGGGCAAAGTCTGGACGTTCCGGCTTCGACCCGATGCGAGCTGGCAGGACGGCGTGCCAGTCACCGCGGACGACGTCGTCTTCACCGTGGGCATCCTCAAGAACCCCGGCTACACCGGCCCGCTCGCCCAGTCCTGGCGCGGGGTCGAGGTGGCCGCGGTCGATGACCGCACGGTGCGCTTCACCCTCGACACCCCGATCGGCGGGTTCCTCGAAGCCGCCACGATCGGGTTGCTCCCGTCGCACCTCCTGAGCGAGGCGCCGGTCGAGACGCTGGCCGACGATCCGTTCAACCTCCAGCCGGTCGGCTCCGGGCCATTCGTGCTCACGGCCTGGAACGCCGGGTCGGCGACGCTCGTCCCGGCCAGCCTGGCGACGACTCCGGCGGAGGACCCCGGCGCGTCGGCGCCGCCCGGCCCGGCGGCCTCCGGGGCAGCCAGTCCCGCGGCCAGCCAGGCTGCCCGGGCGACCGCGACGCCGACCGCTGCACCTTCGCCGACCCCGAGTCCGACGCCCCGCGCGACGGGGGCCGCCAGGGCGACGGCCTCGCCGAAGCCATCCCCGACACCGGTCCCCGTCCCGACTCCGGCCCCGACGCCGATCCCCGACCCCAAGCTGCCGGGCATCCAGATGACCTTCTTCCAGGACGCATCGGCGCTGGCGGACGCCTACCGGGCGGGAGACCTCGACGCGGCCTCGGGGCTCCCGCCGGACCTGGCCAACCAGCTCGCCGCGCTGCCGCACAGTCGCGTCCTGAGCTACCCGCGGACCACGCTGACCGCCATCGCGCTCAACCTGCGCACGGTCAACGCCGAGCTGCGGAACAACGACCTGCGCCACGGCCTGCTCGCGTCGATCGACCGGGACGCGATCATCGCGACGGTCTTCGGCGGCGCCGCGACGCGGGCCGACTCGCCGATCCCGCCGTCGTCGTGGGCGTTCGACCGCAAGGCGAGCAAGCCGGTGAAGTTCGACCTCAAGCGGGCGACCGCCGACCTGAAGGCCGCCGGCTGGAAGCGGCTTGCCGGCGGCTGGGCCGCGCCCGGCACGAAGAAGCCGTACGTCATGGAGCTCATCGCGCCCGACGCCGCGTCGAACGCCACCGCGATGGCCGTCGCCGAGGCCGTCGCCGCCGACTGGCGTCGGTTCGGCCTGCAGACGACGGTCACGTCCCTGTCGCCCGCACAGTTCGTGGGGGACCGGCTGACCGTCGGCCAGTTCCAGTCCGCGGCCGTCGACGTCAACATCGGGCTCGACCCGGACCTGTACCCGCTGTTCGGCTCGACCCAGGTGGCGCGCGGCGGGTCGAACTTCACCGGGATCCAGGACGTCAGCCTCGACCGGGTGCTGAACAAGGCCCGCGCGCCCGGGTCGCTGGCCGCCCGGAAGGCGGCGTTCAGCCTCCTCCAGACCCGGCTCGTCAGCCGCGACTACATGCTCCCGATCGCGTTCCGGAACGAGCTCGTCGTGCTCTCGGATCGGGTCCAGGGACCGGTCGTCCGCGAGCTCGCCGATCCCAGTGACCGGTTTTGGGATGTGCTAACATGGCGCCTCGCTGACGGCGGATGAGTGGCCTCATCGGTCGTCCGGGACTCTCGCCGAGGTGGCGGAATCGGTAGACGCGCTAGCTTCAGGAGCTAGTGTCCGCAAGGGCGTATGGGTTCAAATCCCTTCCTCGGTACCACCCTCGACCGAGTATCTCGATGGCGTTCGATGCCCAGGTGGCGGAATTGGTATACGCGTACGTTTGAGGGGCGTATGAGGCAACTCATCCGGGTTCAAGTCCCGGCCTGGGCACCACTTCCTCGCTGACGATTGCGGCGGTCCGGATCCCCGGGCCGCCGTTTCGGTTTCCCCGGCCCGGTATCCTGCCCGTGCCCGGGCGGTTAGCTCAGCTGGTTAGAGCGCCTCGCTTACACCGAGGATGTCGGGGGTTCGAGTCCCTCACCGCCCACCACAAATCGAGCACGAAAGGCTCCTCCGACCGTCTCGACGAGAGACGGGGGATGGCCTTGCTAACGGTTTGCCAACGGGCGTCGGCGATGCCAGGTGCTCGTTGGTTCGGACGGGTGACGCTCACGGGGACACGCGTGCCATCGCGCGGTGGCAAATCGCGATCCCCTGCCCGAGCAGGACGACACCGGCGGTGAGCGCCCACGCGGTCGTGGCAAGGATCAGGACCGGGCCAGGACGCCGCCCCGGACGATGAGCCCAGCGCCGAGGAAGACTTCTAGCAAGCCGAGGGTGAGGCTGGTTCAATTCCATCGCCGACCGGCGTCGCTTCCCCCGTCCGCGCACCGCTGACGAGGTTGGTCA
>CAWGTR010000015.1:0-205871 GCA_963825545.1 uncultured Chloroflexia bacterium
CCTCGAGCTCGTCATCATCCTCGTGATCGCGCTCCTCGTGCTGGGCCCCGGCCGGCTGCCGGACGTCGGTTCGGCCCTCGGCAAGAGCCTCCGCGAGTTCCGCAAGGCGTCCTCCGACATCCAGGACGCGGTCAAGATCGACACGTCGCCCCTCCCGCCCGACCAGGCGCAGCAGCAGCCGCCGGCGGTCACTCCGGCCGCCGCACCGCTCGCGGCGACGGCGGTCGCTCCGGCCCCGCCGGCCCCGGTTGCCCCGGCCCCGGTCGCAGCCGAGGCTGCGACGGCGGCCTCGCCGGTCGCGGCCCCGGTCGCGGTCGCCGCATCCCCGGCTCCGGCGGCCGACGTCGCGCCGGCCGAACCCGCTCCGCCGACCGAAGCCGCAGCGGCGACGTCGGCCGCGCCGACCACGGACTCCAGCGGCCCCGAGAACGCGTCCTAGCCCGCTGCGGCGGGTCCGGACCCGGGGATCGTCATGGCGGACGACACGATCGCGGACGGCCTCGTCCCGGACGCCGGCGTCAGCGCCAGCGTCGCCGCGACGGCGATGACGGCGCCGATCCCATCGACCGGCGGCTCGACATCGGCCCCGGCCACGCCACCGACGCCGCCCGAGGCCGAGGGGGTGATGAGCCTCGTGGACCACCTCGCGGAGCTGCGCAAAGCGCCTGTTCATCGGGCCGTCATCGCGATCGTGGCGGGCGCCGCGCTGGGGGTTCTGGTTCGCGGCACCCACGATCATCACCATCCTCGCCGACCCGCTGCCGGTGCCGGAGGGCGGCGGCGCCAAGCTGCAGGGTCCTCAGCCCCGGCGAGCGTTCTTCATCTACATCAAGATCGCGCTGGTCGTGGGGATCTCCTCGCGATGCCCGTCATCCTCTACCAGCTCTGGGCGTTCATCGCGCCCGGCCTGACCGCCCAGGAGCGCGCGCTCGCGCGACCCTGGGTGCCCGTCGCGCTGCTTCTTGGCTGGGCGTGCGTGGTGGCCTGGGTCATCCTGCCCTTCGCGGTGTCGTTCCTGCTGGGCTTCCGAAGGCACCTCGTCTACTGCTGCGGCCGACCCTACTTCGGGTTCGTGACACGCTGTTCCTCGCGTTCGGGCTAACGATGGAGTTCCCGATCGTCCTGTGCTGCCTCTCGAAGGTCGGCATCGTCACGTCGCAACGGCTCAACTCGTCGCGGCGAATCGTGATCCTCGGGATCGCGGTGTTCTCGGCCGTGGTCACGCCGGGCGGCGACCTCGTCAGCCCGGCCGTCCTCGGCATCGTGATGTACCTCCTGTACGAGTTGACCATCGGGTCCTCGCGCGGGGCGGCCGCTGACGCGGTCGGCCCGGACCCGCGGCCGAGACCCGCCGGTCGGCCGAACGCGCGGCGTAGACTGCCGCGAGAGGCCGGACCGCTCGAGCCGTCAGACCCGGCGGCCGCTGCCCAGACCCCCGGGCGCCAGCACGTCGTCATCCTCAGCGGGCTGTCGGGTGCCGGCAAGACCGCGGCGAGCAAGCTGTTCGAGGACCTCGGCTACACCGGCGTGGACAACCTGCCCGGCGAGCTGCTGCGTGACCTCGCGGAGCTCGTCGCCGATGACCCCGAGCGATACGCGAGGTGGCGTGGTCCTCGATGTCCGGTCCGGCGACGCGGCCGCTCGCCTTCGCGGCGATGCGCGGCGCGCTCCAGGGCCGCGACATCCGACCCCAGGTCTTCTTCCTCGAGGCCCGCGACGAGGTGCTCATCCGACGCTTCTCGGAGACCCGACACCGCCACCCGCTCGCCGACCAGCGGGCATCGCGAGCTCGATCGCCGAGGAGCGCCGGCTGCTGGAGCCGGTCCGCGACGAGGCCGACGTCATCATCGACACCTCGGACCTCTCGCTGCGCGAGCTGCGCGAGCGGATCTTCCCGAGCCTCAGCCGGCGCAGCCGGAGCCCGACGGCTCGCATCCAGCTCATCAGCTTCGGCTTCAAGTACGGCGTGCCGCTGGAGGCCGACCTCGTCTTCGACGTCCGCTTCATGCAGAACCCGTACTACGTCGAGGAGCTGCGGCACGCTGTCCGGCCTGACGGAGCCGGTCCGCGAGTTCGTGCTCGCCCAGCCGCCGACGGGACGTTCCTGGCGTTCCTCACGAGTTCCTCGATTTCGCCGTCCCCGCGTACGTCGCCGAGGGCAAGACGCGGCTCACGATCGCGATCGGCTGCACCGGTGGCTACCACCGCTCGATCGTGATCGCCGAGGAGATCGCCGCCTGGCTGCGCCGGCAGGACTCGGGCCGGTCGCCGTCTTCCATCGCGAGCTGGAGCGCAGCTGAGCCGATGACCGACGTCCGCGCCGCGTGAGCCGCAGCCCGCCTGCGACGCTGGCTGACCCCGGGCATCGGCATCAAGCGCTGGCTGCCGTGGTCTTCATCGGCGAGCTCGGCGTGGCCTCGGGCGCGTTCGTCTTCCGCCAGGTCTTCCGGGACGTGCCCCGACGAGCCGGTCCAGACGTCGTCTCGACCTCGTGACCCTGCAGTTCCTGCCGCGGCTCCGGGCGCTGATCCTCGGCGTCGTCGGCGTCGGGCTCTTCGCGTTCGGCGCGTACGGTGGTCAGCGTCCTGATGGCGCCGTTCCGGTCGGCGACGAGGACCAGCCGCTCGTCGAGGTGATCTACCAGAAGCGGTTCCTCGCCCGCGGCCCGCGGATCGTCGCGATCGGGGGCGGAACGGGGCTCTCCACGCTCCTGCGCGGCCTCAAGGAGCACACCAGCAACCTCACCGCGATCGTGACCGTGGCCGACGACGGTGGCTCGTCGGGCAAGCTGCGCGAGCAGCTGGGCTGCCGCCGGTCGGCGACATCCGCAACTGCATCGTCGCGCTGGCCGACGCCGAGCCGCTCATGGGCCGGCTGCTCCAGTACCGCTTCCCCGGCGAGGGTCGCCCGAGAGCCTCGCCGGGCACGCCTTCGGCAACCTGCTCATCGCCGCGATGACGGCCATCGAGGACGGCGACTTCGAGGAGGCCGTGCGGCAGGTCAACCGGGTCCTCGCGGTGCGCGGCCAGGTCGTGCCGGTCTCGGCGACGCCGCTCGACGCTCCACGCCGAGCTGGCGGACGGGTCGCGAGGTCGACGGCCAGTCGCGGATCGCGCGCGACGCCGGCATCGAGCGCGTCTGGGTCACCCCGAGGCGGTCGGCGCGTCGGAGGACGCCGTGGCCGCGATCGCCGAGGCCGACCTCATCGTCATCGGCCCCGGCAGCCTGTACACGAGCATCCTGCCGAGCCTGCTCCTGCCCGAGATCCGGGCGGCGATCGTCGGCTCGCCGGCGCTGCGGGTCTATGTCTGCAACGTGGCCACGCAGCGCGGCGAGACGACGGCTTCGACCTCGCCGACCATCTCGAGGCGCTCGAGCCGCACACGGCGCGCGGGCATCGTCGACGTCGTCCTCGCCAACAGCCAGTTCGCGGCGCCGGCGATCCCGCCGCCCCGGAGGCGACGCGGCGCGATCCGGCTGCGCTGGCCGCCGAACGTCGACCGCCCGCCGCGCCTCGTGCTCGACGACGTCGTCGATCCCGACGAACGCCCACCACCACGATCCGGCCCGGCTGGCCGCCGCGGTGCTGCGCATCGCCGAGCGCGACGGGGCGACCGCGCCGCCGCGGGCCGTCGGCCGGACGGCCTGACGCGCTCCGTGCCGCGCCGGCCGTGGCGCGATGACGGACGCGGACCGGGACCTCGTCGCGGCGCTCCGTGCCGAGCTCGCCGGCCATCGTGCCGCGGCGGGCGTGCGACCGGGCGGCCGAGGCGGCGGGCCTCGGCCGCGCCCTGGCGACGCGCGAGGCCGCCGGGCCCGTCTGGCGGTGCGCCTCGGCCGCGAGCCGACGGAGGCCGGCCGCCTGCTCGATGCGCCGCGCCGGACGAAGCACGCGCGTCGCCGAGCCCGACCGTCGGCCGCGCCGTTCGACTGGGACACGGCGGCCGACCACTGCCGCCTGGCCTGGCTGCGCGGACTGTTCCTGGCCCGCGGCTCGCTGAGCCTCGCCGCCGGGCGGGCGCACCTCGAGTTCGTCGTCGAGCCGGACGAGGCGCCGATCCTCGCGGCCCGGCTCGCCGACCTCGGGCTGCCGGCCTCGTGGCGCCTCCGCCGCGGTCGCGGCGTCGTCACCTGGAAGAGCGCCGAGACGGTCGTCACGTTCCTGCGCCGGATCGGCGCCGGCGCGGCGTCCTCGAGCTCGAGGCCGGCAGGTCGCGCGGGTCGCTGCGCGGCGACCTCAACCGGGTGATCAACGCCGAAGTCGGCGAACCTCCAGCGTGCGGTCGCGGCCGCGGGCCGCCAGCTCCGGCGATCGAGCAGCTGGAGGCCGACGGACGGCTCGCCGAGCACCGCCCGCGGTGCCGGCTCGTCGCCGGAGGCCGCCGTCGCGACGCCCGAGGCGACGCTCGCCGAGCTCGCCGAGCGGCTCGGGCCTCACCCGCTCGTCGGTCCAGCGCGCCCTCGAGCGACGAGAGGCGTCCCGAGCGCCTGGGGCCGGCCCCACGACCACGACAGGGCGGCCCGCTCTGGCATGATTCGGGCCGATGCGACCCGACATCGTCGCCGCCAACTGGAAGATGCACACCACCCCGGCCGACGCCGGGGCGCTCGCCGCCCTGATCGCCGCGCCGGACGCGCACCGACGGTCGTCCGCGTGATCTGCCCGCCGTTCGTGTGCCTTGCCGCCGTCGGCGCGGCGCGTCGCCGGGACGGGCGTCGCCGTCGGCGCCCAGAACGTCCACCACGAGCGGCCGGCGCGTATACCGGCGAGGTCGAGCGCGCCGATGCTCGTGGGCCTCGCGACGTGGGTGATCGTCGGCCACTCGGAGCGGCGCCGCGACGCCGGCGAGACCGACGAGCTCATCGGTCGCAAGCTCCGCCGCGCTGTCGGAGAGCGGCCTGCGGCCGATCCTGTGCGTCGGTGAGCAGCTCGACGAGCGCGAGGCCGGCCGGGCCGAGGCGATCGTCCGCGCGCAGCTCCACGGGGTCCTCGCGGCATCGGCGACGCCACGATCGGCACGCCGCGGTGGACCTGACCGGGAGCGGCGTCGTGATCGCCTACGAGCCGGTCTGGGCGATCGGCACGGGTCGCAGCGCGACGGGCGCCGACGCGGCCGCGATGGCCGAGTCATCCGCGCGGCGATCGCCGAGCGGCCTGGCCGACCTCGCCGCGGCGATGCCGGTGCTCTACGGCGGCAGCGTCACCGCGGCGACATCGGCGAGTTCCTCGCCGAGCCCGCCATCGACGGTGCGCTCGTCGGGGGCGCGTCGCTCAAGCCCGACGAGATGGCCGGGATCGTCGCGCGGGCCGGCGTGACGGCCGCAGCTCGCGCCGGAGGCGAGGAGTGACCGACCCGGGAGCGACGAGCCGGCCCGCGACCCGGCGGCGATCCGCATCGACCGCGCCCGATCGTCCTGGTCGTCCTGGACGGGTTCGGGATCGGGAACGATCCGGCCGCCGACGCCATCGCCGCGGCCCGGATGCCGGCCTGGCGGGCATTGCTCGAGCGCTGGCCGCACGCGGTCCTGCGCGCGTCGGAGGATGCGGTGGGTCTGCCGGCCGGCCAGATGGGCAACTCCGAGGTCGGCCACCTCAACCTCGGCGCCGGCCGGCCGGTGCTCCAGGACCTGCCGCGGATCGACGCCGCGCTGCGTCGACGGGTCGTTCTTCGAGCGCCCGGCGCTCCTCGCCGCGTGCGATCGCGCAGCCCGGCCGGGCGGCCGGCTCCACCTCATCAGCCTCATCGGGCCCGGGGGCGTCCACGCCAACGACCGCCATCTCGTGGCCATCGCCGAGCTGGCCGCGCGGCGGGGCGTCGCGGACGTGCGGGTCCACGCGCTGCTCGACGGGCGGGACACGCCGCCGCGTTCGGCCGACGGGTTCATCGCCGACCTCGAGCGGCGGCTCGCGGCCGTCCATCCCGACGCCCGGATCGCCACGGTCGGCGGCCGCTACTACGCCATGGACCGCGACCACCGCTGGGAGCGGACGGCGCGCGGCTACGACGCGATCGTCCACGGGGTGGGGGAGCACGCATCGAGCGCGCTAGGCGGCGGTCGCGGCCGGCTACGCCCGCGGACGAGAACGACGAGTTCGTCCTGCCGACCGTCGTCGACGGGGTCGACGGGATCGTGCGCGACGGCGACGCGATCATCCATGCAACTTCCGCGCCGACCGAGCGCGCCAGCTCGCCCATGCCCTGGCCGACCCGGACTTCAGCGGCTTCGACCGGTCCGGACCGGACGGCGGCCCGCGCCGGCCGACCTGCTCGTCGTGACGCTGACCGAGTACGAGGCGGGCCTGCCGGTCGCGGTCGCCTTCCCGCCCGAGGAGGCGCCCTCGCTGGCCGGGGCCGCGTCGCGGGCCGGCTGGCGCCAGTTCCACGTCGCCGAGACCGAGAAGTACGCCCACGTGACGTACTTCTTCAACGGCGGCGGGGAGGCCGCCTGGCCGGGCGAGGAGCGGCTGCTCGTCCCGAGCCCGCAGGTCGCGACCTACGACCTCCAGCCGGAGATGAGCGCCGTCGGGGTGACCGACGCGCTCGTCGAGGCGATCGGCTCGGGGCGCTACGACTTCATCGTCGCCAACTACGCGAACGCGGACATGGTCGGGCACACGGGGGTCTGGGAGGCGACCGTGCGCGCCCTCGAGACGCTCGACGGCTGTCTCGCCCGGGTCGCCGAGGCGGTGGATGCGGTCGATCGGGACGATCCGCCGCTCCCGGCGGGCTGCTCATCGTCACCGCCGACCACGGCAACGCCGACGAGATGCGCGACGCGGCCGGCAAGCCGGTCACCGCCCACTCGCTCAACCCGGTGCCGCTGCTCGTCGCCGGGCGGGCCGTCGAGGGCCGGCGGCTGCGACGACGGGGTGCTCGCCGACGTCACCCCGACGATCCTCGAGCTGGCGGGTCTGCCGGCCTGGCCGGGGGTCGCCGGGCACTCGCTCCTGGAGCCTGTGCTACCATCCGACGGCCCTTCAAGTCCGAGGTCCGAACGTCCGTGAACCCGTTGTTCGCCGTTGGCCAGATCATCGTCGGGATCGCCCTGATGATCTCGATCCTGCTCCAGGCCCGGGGGACCGGCCTGTCGGGAACGTTCGGCGGCGACAGCGCGGTGTACCGGAGCCGACGGGGCGTCGAGCGCCGGCTGTGGCAGTTCACGATCGTCCTGACGGTCCTGTTCGTGCTCTTCTCGCTGGCCTCGTTCGCGCTGTCCACGTCGACCGCCGCCTGACGTCGTGACCGCCCCTCGCGGGCGGGGTTGTCGGGCCATCCGCGGATCCCGCTGGAGGCTCATCGATTGAATCATCGCGACCGGGGGATCGTCGCCGTCCTCGGCGGGATCCTCGTCGCCCTCGCCGTTCTCGTCGCGCTGCCTGGGGCGGGCGCCGACGTGGGCATCACGCTGCCCGGTGCCAGCCAGCCGGCCGCCAGCCCGTCACCGACCGGCCTGCCGGGATCCGGTGCCGTCTACCGCGAGGGGACGATCGGGCGGCCGAGCTCGATCAACCCGCTGACCGCCCGGACCCAGGCCGACCGTGACCTCGTCGCGCTCATCTTCAGCGGGCTCGTGAGCCTCGGACCGGACGGGACCTATCGACCGGATGTCGCCGAGAGCTGGACGGTCGATCCGAAGGGCAAAGTCTGGACGTTCCGGCTTCGACCCGATGCGAGCTGGCAGGACGGCGTGCCAGTCACCGCGGACGACGTCGTCTTCACCGTGGGCATCCTCAAGAACCCCGGCTACACCGGCCCGCTCGCCCAGTCCTGGCGCGGGGTCGAGGTGGCCGCGGTCGATGACCGTACGGTGCGCTTCACCCTCGACACCCCGATCGGCGGGTTCCTCGAAGCCGCCACGATCGGGTTGCTCCCGTCGCACCTCCTGAGCGAGGCGCCGGTCGAGACGCTGGCCGACGATCCGTTCAACCTCCAGCCGGTCGGCTCCGGGCCATTCGTGCTCACGGCCTGGAACGCCGGGTCGGCGACGCTCGTCCCGGCCAGCCTGGCGACGACTCCGGCGGAGGACCCCGGCGCGTCGGCGCCGCCCGGCCCGGCGGCCTCCGGGGCAGCCAGTCCCGCGGCCAGCCAGGCTGCCCGGGCGACCGCGACGCCGACCGCTGCACCTTCGCCGACCCCGAGTCCGACGCCCCGCGCGACGGGGGCCGCCAGGGCGACGGCCTCGCCGAAGCCATCCCCGACACCGGTCCCCGTCCCGACTCCGGCCCCGACGCCGATCCCCGACCCCAAGCTGCCGGGCATCCAGATGACCTTCTTCCAGGACGCATCGGCGCTGGCGGACGCCTACCGGGCGGGAGACCTCGACGCGGCCTCGGGGCTCCCGCCGGACCTGGCCAACCAGCTCGCCGCGCTGCCGCACAGTCGCGTCCTGAGCTACCCGCGGACCACGCTGACCGCCATCGCGCTCAACCTGCGCACGGTCAACGCCGAGCTGCGGAACAACGACCTGCGCCACGGCCTGCTCGCGTCGATCGACCGGGACGCGATCATCGCGACGGTCTTCGGCGGCGCCGCGACGCGGGCCGACTCGCCGATCCCGCCGTCGTCGTGGGCGTTCGACCGCAAGGCGAGCAAGCCGGTGAAGTTCGACCTCAAGCGGGCGACCGCCGACCTGAAGGCCGCCGGCTGGAAGCGGCTTGCCGGCGGCTGGGCCGCGCCCGGCACGAAGAAGCCGTACGTCATGGAGCTCATCGCGCCCGACGCCGCGTCGAACGCCACCGCGATGGCCGTCGCCGAGGCCGTCGCCGCCGACTGGCGTCGGTTCGGCCTGCAGACGACGGTCACGTCCCTGTCGCCCGCACAGTTCGTGGGGGACCGGCTGACCGTCGGCCAGTTCCAGTCCGCGGCCGTCGACGTCAACATCGGGCTCGACCCGGACCTGTACCCGCTGTTCGGCTCGACCCAGGTGGCGCGCGGCGGGTCGAACTTCACCGGGATCCAGGACGTCAGCCTCGACCGGGTGCTGAACAAGGCCCGCGCGCCCGGGTCGCTGGCCGCCCGGAAGGCGGCGTTCAGCCTCCTCCAGACCCGGCTCGTCAGCCGCGACTACATGCTCCCGATCGCGTTCCGGAACGAGCTCGTCGTGCTCTCGGATCGGGTCCAGGGACCGGTCGTCCGCGAGCTCGCCGATCCCAGTGACCGGTTTTGGGATGTGCTAACATGGCGCCTCGCTGACGGCGGATGAGTGGCCTCATCGGTCGTCCGGGACTCTCGCCGAGGTGGCGGAATTGGTAGACGCGCTAGCTTCAGGAGCTAGTGTCCGCAAGGGCGTATGGGTTCAAATCCCTTCCTCGGTACCACCCTCGACCGAGTATCTCGATGGCGTTCGATGCCCAGGTGGCGGAATTGGTATACGCGTACGTTTGAGGGGCGTATGAGGCAACTCATCCGGGTTCAAGTCCCGGCCTGGGCACCACTTCCTCGCTGACGAGTGCGGCGGTCCGGATCCCCGGGCCGCCGTTTCGTTTTCCCGCCCGGGTATCCTGCCCGTGCCCGGGCGGTTAGCTCAGCTGGTTAGAGCGCCTCGCTTACACCGAGGATGTCGGGGGTTCGAGTCCCTCACCGCCCACCACGAATTCGAGCACGAAAGGCTCCTCCGACCGTCTCGACGAGAGACGGGGGATGGCCTTGCTAACGGTTTGCCAACGGGCGTCGGCGATGCCAGGTCCTCGTTGGTTCGGACGGGTGACGCTCACGGGGACACGCGTGCCATCGCGCGGTGGCGAATCGCGATCCCCTGCCCGAGCAGGACAACACCGGCGGTGAGCGCCCACGCGGTCGTGGCAAGGATCAGGACCGGGCCAGGCGCGCCGCCCCGGACGATGAGCCCAGCGCCGAGGAAGACTTCTAGCAAGCCGAGGGTGAGGCTGGTTCGATTCCATCGCCGATCGGCGTCGCTTCCCGTCCGCGCACCGCTGACGAGGTTGGTCAAACCGGAGATGGAGATCAGCAGCCCGATCAGGACGAACGTCTCTTCCTCTGTCGGCGGCTCCTCGAGCAGGAACGAGCGGATAAGGAGCGCGCTCCCGGCCGTGACTCCGAAGATGCCCGCGACGATCGGCATCCGACGCGCGCCTGCTCGACGGATCTCGCGGTGGAACGTCAGGGCGAGGATCCCGCCCGTCAACCAGTACAGGCCCATGAACGTCGCGAGCGATTCGCTGGTGCCCTCGCGCTGGAGCAGCAACGCGAAGGCCAAGAGGAGCGCAAGACAGCCCCGAGCGATAGTGAACCAGGCGAGTATTCGCGCGAGGCGCTGATGCGACGCGCGCGTCGCCGCCTCCGTGGTCACCTGGAGGTGGCTGGATCGGTGTCTTCCACCCTACTGGCGTGCCATGGCGAGGCGCAGGCGTTCCTCGGGCGTGATGAGATGGTCGGCGTCCTCGGCATCGGCCCCGAGGTCGATCTGGACCCAGCGGACGGTGCCTGTGAACGCACTGTCGGCGTAGCCGTAGTCGTCGCTGACCGGTGTGCCCCCGTCGGAGCCGATGTCGGTCGTCTCGTCTGCGGAGAAGAGCATCGCTTCCGTTTGCTCGACTCGCCCCTCGCCCACCTTGGCGCCATCGAGGTACAGGGCGACGGTCCCGCCCTTGGCCAGCCCACCGCCGTCGTAGGCGAACTCCATGCGGACCTGGTGCTCGCCGGGCGGGATCTCGGCCTCGCCTTCAACCTTGAACCGCTGTACCCCGAGCAGGTTGTAGCAGTAGACCGGCCGGCCGGTCTTCAGGTAGAGGCTCCAGCCGCCGAACGACCCGCCCTGAGCGATCAGCACTCCGTTCGCGCCGCCGTCTGGGACGATGATCTCAGCGGTGACCGCGTGCGACTTGTTCTTGATGTTGAGGACTGAGTTCTCGGTCAGCCTGCCCATCCCCCCGAACAAGAGCTGCGTGTTGCCCTTGACCAGGACCGGACGGCCGGCAAGGTCAGGGTCGAACCGCTCGAGCCGCCTGTCGTCCAGTGGCAGAACGTCATGTTTCACGGCCTCGATGAGGAATAGTCGTTGGAGCTCATGCAGCTTCTCCGGATTCTCCTTGGCGATGTCCCGCGACTGCGTCCAGTCATCCGGCCCGTATAGCTCCCAGACGTCATCATCGATCGGCTGCGTGGGCGTCATGACCCAGGGCGTGCTATGCCGAGTCACGGCCGTCCAGCCCTGGTGGTAGATACCCCGGTTCACGAACATCTCGAAATACTGGGTCTCGCGCCGCTCAGGCGCCGCCGGCTCATCGAAGGAATAGGCCATCGACACGCCATGGAGCGGCATCTGCTGGACTCCGTTGACGAACGTTGGGGCAGCCAGGCCCGCAGCGTCGAGGACGGTCGCCGCGATGTCGATCACATGGTGGAACTGATTGCGGATCTCGCCCTTGGCCTTGATGCCATTCGGCCAGTGCACGATCGTCCCGTTGCGCGTGCCACCCCAGTGCGAGGCGACCTGCTTCGTCCATTGGTATGGGGCATCCATTGCGTGGGCCCAGCCGACGGCGTAGTGGTTGTATGCCGACGGGGTACCGAACTCATCGATGCGCGCCGAGACGAATTCGGGCGTCTCGAGCGCGACGGCGCCGTTGAACATGAAGTACTCGTTGAAACTGCCGTTGATGGTTCCCTCGGCCGAGGCACCGTTGTCGCCGAGGATGTAGACCACAAGCGTGTCGTCGAGGATCTCCAGGTCGGCGAGGGCATCCACGAGCCTCCCAACGTGGTGGTCGACATGCTCGAGGAAACCGGCGTACACCTCCATCTGGCGCGCAAGCACCGGTCGCATTTCTGCAGGCATGTCGTCCCAGGCCGGGATCTCGGCGTGACGGGGCGTGAGCTCGGCGTCCTGCGGGATGACGCCGAGGGCCTTTTGACGGGCAAAGGTCTCCTCCCGGATCGCGTCCCACCCCTGGTCGAACTTGCCTTTGTACTTGTCAGCCCACTCCTTCGGAACGTGGTGTGGCGCGTGGGTCGCGCCCGGCGCGAAGTAGGCGAAGAAGGGCTTGTCGGACATCAGCGCCTTCTGCTGGCGGATCCAGGAGATCGCCCGATCCGTGATGTCCTCGGTCAGGTGGTAGCCCTCGTCGGGCGACTTCGCCGGCTCGACCGGTGTGGTGCCGTCGTAGAGGGCCGGAGCGTACTGGTTGGTCTCGCCGCCAAGGAAGCCATAGAAGTGTTCGAACCCGGCTCCACCGGTGGGCCATGAGTCGAACGGACCCATCGGGCTGGTCTCCCAGACGGGGACCTCATGGCACTTGCCGAAGTAGGCCGTGGAGTACCCGTTGAGTTTGAGGATCTCGGCCAATGGCGCCGCCGTGTTCGGGCGGATCGAGGTGTAGCCGGGCGCGGAGGTCGCCAATTCGGTGATCGTGCCCATGCCGACCGCGTGATGGTTGCGGCCGCTCAAGAGGGCGGCGCGGGTCGGGGCGCACAGGGCGGTCGTGTGGAAGCGCGTGTACTTGAGGCCATTTGTGGCGAGCCGTTCCGCGATCGGCGCGGCGCAGGGACCACCGAACGCGCTGGACGCGCCAAAGCCGAGGTCGTCGAGCAGCACGATCAGGACGTTCGGCGCGCCGGCGGGCGGGCGTAGTGGCTCGATCGGCGGGAATGCCGTTGCCGGATCCTTCGCGTCATAGGTCGTCAGGCCGACGTGTGGTCGATCCGGGATCGGTAGGACATCCCGGCTCCTCGAATTGGGCATCGGCCTGCTCCTTCTGTTCCGACCACAACCAGCGATCATTCCGCTGCCGCTTGAATGGCTCGGTCATCCTCCGCACCCAGTGGCAGCCCTTGGGCGCGAGTGCCGTGCTCGCTCTCGGGACGGGCGTCACCGCTTCGGCCAGGCCCCCTCGCTGAGTGGAAAGATTGCCGGGGCGTAACGAACAGCTCAGCCGACCCAGGCCCTATTCCGGTGCTTCTACTTCCTCGTCCGGATTGGGATCGTTGGCTTCGGCAGCCGCCATTGCCTGCTGATCCTCGGGCGTCACCGGCTGGGCCTGGATCCCCGCCTGAGCCATGGCCTGATCGAGCTCCTCGGGTTCCATATCCTCAGGCGACTTACCCGTCGTCTGCTGGACCTTCTCCGCATCTTGCTGGGACATCTTCCGCATCGCTGAGGAGGTCCCCACGATCAGCATGCCGCCGATGATCAGCCGTCGTCGCCGTCGCCGTCGGATCATGCGTCGCATTGCCCGTCGTCTCATCATCTCGAGGCTCTCCTTATGCATTGGGGTGCTGGATGCGAAGTCATCATCCCACCGCTGGCATAGACGAAGCGGGTCCAGTCACCACGGCCGGGGTCTACCCTTGCCCGTCGCGGGTGAGCATGGAAGAAGAGACGCGGTGCGAACGACTCCGCCGCCTCACAGAGGCTCAGTTGGAGACCCGACGGGCATTCGACCAACACGACGACACCGCAGTCGTGATGACCCTTGGGCGAAGTTGGGAGTACGTGTCGACCGGTCACAGCGGAATCGAGCACGAAAAGGCCCCTCCGCTCGCCCGGCAATCGGGCGGGGAGGGGCCCAGCCACGCTGCCTCAGGGTGCCAGGCGCTGCCAGGCTGGATCGCCGATCGCGACCCACGGCGTGGTGTGCGATACCCCGGTGGTCGGGTCCAACAGCAGCTGCGGCTTGATCTGACCGGTCAGGTCTTCCGGGCTCATCAGGATCGACGTGTCGTCGGGCGCCCATGACAGGACCGTGTCGCAGCAGCCGGTCAACCCTCGAGCCGTCTCGACGCCGACCCCCGACCCGTCGGCGGGCAGTACGGCCAGCGCCATGTCCTCGTTGCGCGCTGCATAGCCACGAACGACGGCGAGCCTGGTGCCGTCGTTCGACCAGGCCGGGGCATCCTGGAAGGTCGCTCCGGATGGCATCGGCAGCGTCACCGTCCCGGTTCCGCCGATCGCGCTCACCTCGACGCGATACGTATTCCGCGCGGGATCGGTCGTCGATGCGGAGTAGGCGACCCGAGACCCGTCCGGTGCGACCCTGACCCAGCCGATTCCGACCCCAGCGGACGGCTTGACGATGGTCCTGAGCGTTCCGGGGGCGACACTTACTGCGTAGATGCCGTCCCCGATGTCGCCTCCGGGGCCGCCCGCGAAGACGATTTCGGCTCCGTTCGGGGGCCGGTAGGCTGGCTCGTGAACGCTCATGCCGACGTCGATGCGTCGAGGGGCGCTCCCGTCTGCATTCGCGATCCAGAGTTGCGCGCTCGGCGTCCGGTCCCGAGGTGAAGGCGACCTCGCGCCCGTCCGGCGAGAACGCGTAGCTGGTGATCTGCGCCTGTGGTTGCGGGGTGATGGCCACGAGCCCGCTGCCATCGGCGCGAGCGACGAACAATCGCACGTCGCCGGCACCGGCGGCCGTGCGGGTGAATGCGAAATGCGTCCCGTCCGGGGACCAGACCGGATTCGCGTCGGTGTCCGGGCCGGTCACCACGGCGGTCGCGAGACCTGACGCCGGATCGACCGTATAGATGTCGCCGCCACTGGCATAGGCCACGAGCCCGTCCCGGGCGAGCCCGAACGGCTTCGGGAGGTTCGGACGCCCGCCCACGACCAGGGCCGCAACCATCGCAATGAGCACGGCCAGGAGGACGAGGCCAAGCCCGATCGCGCGCCAGGGCAGACGCGGCGCGATGATCGGCTGACGAGCGATGTCAACCACGGGGAGCCACCTTTCGAGGAAGGACCAGGCCGGCCGCTGGCGAGTGCGGGCGGTCTGTCGGAGGATGGTGTCGCGATAGGTGGGCATTGGGCCCATGTAGAGGCCGTCCAGGAGAGCCGGCAGTTCCTGCTCGAAACGTCGATCGGAAGTCATGCCGGTTGCCCTCCCGGAATGGAGGTCGAGGCCGCGTAGACCCCGGCTTCGGCGCCCTTCCGCATCGCGGTGAGCGCGTAATGCAGTCTCGATTGGGCCGTCCCGTACGGGATGCCCAGGGAAAGGGCAACCTCGCGGAGCGGCATGCCGAGGAGGTAGTGCATCGCGACGACGGCTCGATGGCCCGGGTCGAGGCGCCGAAGCGCCGCGTCCACGAGCTCGCGATCCGCGAACGCCGCGGCGTGATCGGGCGTGTCGATGGAGTCGATCGGAGTCAGCTCGACCTCGATCGGGCGCCGTCGGCGGCGTCGAACGAGATCGAGAGAGGCGTTGACCGTCAGTCGGTTCAGCCAGGCGTCGAAGCGATCCGGATCGCGCAATCCCGGCAGATCCCGCCAGGCGCGGATCAGGCTCTCCTGAACCGCATCCTGGGCCAGGTCCGGGTCACGGAGAATCAGCCGGGCGGCTGCGTCCAGCCGCCGGAGGGAACCATCGACCAGCTCGGCAAAGGCGTCATGATCGCCTCGCCTCGCCCGGTCGACGAGCTCACGTTGATCCACCATCGCCTCGCCTGCGGCACGGCCACAGCGGTCGTGCTCAACAGGGTATGGCGTCCGCGCGCTCCGAATCATTCATCTGGACTTCGCCAGCTCTGAGGGGCGCCACCTTGTCGGTGGTCTCCGGGTCGACCCGGTTGGGTCACGCCAAGGTCGGCCGAGGCAAGCCCGAGCTCAATCCCCGTGACACACCGCTAGCCGTCGGGAGCCCGACGGCTAGCTCGTGGCGGCGAGGGTACTTGGTTCGGCCGGGATGTTACCCCTGGCCGTGATGGCCGTGATGGCCATTGTTGGAATGGCCATTGTTGGAATGGCCATTGTTGGAATGGCCGTTATTGGAATGGCCATTGTTGGAATGGCCATTGTTGGAATGGCCATTGTTGGAATGGCCCTGGTTCGAATGATCCTTGGGATCGGTGCCCGTCTTCGTCGAAGGACCGGACAGGTCCGGACCCTCGGCCGCCAGGTCCAGAAGGTGCTTGGTCGCGTGTGCGTTTCTGTGCGCAGCGGCGACGTCCTGTCCGTGATTCGGCCCATCGCCGTCCGAACTGGCGCCCTCATCGTGGGTGATCGGCATGCCGATGCACGAATGGGCCGCGTCCGGACCGCCACCCATCGACGAGACGTAGTCGCCGTGGTTCTTGAAGGAGGTCATCGTGCTAGGGGCGGCGGTGACCGTGCCTGTGTAGTCGCCTGAAAGGGCACCGCCACCAACAGGGAACGATCCCGACCACATGAAGCCGGGGTTGTACGGTCCGTCGTACGTCGAGCTGAATGTGATCACGCCTCCGGCCTGCGTGCCGGTCACTGTCTCGGTCGTGTAATAGCCACTATCGATCGGCGTCGAGCCCGTGATCGCGATCGACCCGTCGCACGGGTTGGCCACCACGATGAAGGTATGGATGAAGGCATCGAGGACGGCGACCGAGTACGACGTGGTGGCCACTTGGTAGCGGGCAGGGCCGCCGCCGACCGCCAGCGCCGGAGCTGCCACGAGACCGACCGACAGGCTCACTGACGCCAGCGTGATGAAGAGGCGTTGTCGCATGATCACTCCTTGTTCGAGCGCGGAGGCAGCAGCGCCGCATGACCGGCGCCTGCCCTGCCCGTTTACCCGAACAACGACACACGCCTTGCAAGCGTTACTGCAGCGCCCGCCGCTGATGGTCCGACGAACGACAGGACCAATGGGCCTCCAACGCCGCCCGCCCGTACGTTTGCCGAGCCGCCCCGTAACAGCGGCCGACCGGTCGCGTTGTCCCGAGTAGTCCCCTGGGCCCGCGGGCAACGAACGCAATCTGCGACCCCCTGCCGAGAGCGACAGCGCCCGCGGGCCGCGGGGACTCGAACACTCCGCGCGACTCAGCCTCCGCTGACGACACGCCCGCCCGTGCCGGACGGGCGCGCCCTCCGATTGACCATCTGCCTGCTAGACTCGTGTTGGTCGCGTGCCCCAGGACGGCATCGCCGGAGGAGGACCATGAGTCCAGCCCTGATCATCCTGATCGTCATCGTCGTCGCGGTCGTCGGCTTCGTGATCGTGCTGTACAACGGCCTGGTCCAGCGGCGGCTGCGGGTCGACGAGGCGTTCGCCCAGATCGAGGTCCAGCTCAAGCGCCGGCACGACCTGATCCCGAACCTCGTTGAGTCCGTCAAGGGCTACATGCAGTTCGAGCAGAAGGTGCTCACCGACGTCACCAACGCCCGGGCCGGAGCCATCGCCGCCGGCGCCCAGGGGCCGGCCGCCCAGGCCCAGGCGGAGAACGTCCTCACCGGCGCCCTGCGCTCGCTGTTCGCCGTCGTCGAGAACTACCCGCAGCTGAAGGCGAACGAGAACGTCCTCGCCCTCCAAGAGCAGCTGACCACGACGGAGAACCAGATCGGGTTCGCCCGGCAGCACTACAACGCCACCGTGCTCGACTACAACACCGGGATCCAGACGTTCCCGGCGGTCCTGGTCGCGGGGATGCTCGGCTTCACGAAGCGCGAGTTCTTCGAGGCCGAGGCCGAGGCGCAGACGGTCCCGAGCGTCGATCTCGGGTTCGGCTCGACGCCCCCGGCATCGACCCCGGCGCCCGCCGCGCCGCCGCCGGTCGCACCGCCCGCGCCCCCGGCTGATCCCGGCGCCGGCCCAGCCGCCGGCTGACACCGGACCGGCAACCCCCACGAGGCCGGCGGAGCCCATCGCCGGCCACCACGATGGCGACCACCTTCTACAGCCAGATCTCGGCCAACAAGCGGGACTCGGTCCTGCTGGCGGCCGGTCTTGTCGTCCTCCTGGCAATGCTCGGGCTCACGATCGGCTATGGCCTGACGGGCTCGGTGTCGGGTGGCGTCGGGGCGCTGGCCCTCGCGGTCTTCGTCGGGGTGATCGTGTCGCTCCTGTCCTTCTACCAGGGCGACTCGATCGTGCTCGCGGCATCCGGCGCCAAGGAGGCGAGCGAGGAGCAGCTGCCCCAGCTGTTCAACGTCGTCCGTGAGCTGACGATCGCGGCCGGCATCCCGATGCCGCGGGTGTACACCATCGACGACACCTCGATGAACGCGTTCGCCACCGGCCGCGACCCCCAGCACGCCTCGATCGCGGTCACGAGCGGCCTGCTCAGCCGGATGGACCGCGAGGAGGTCCAGGGCGTGATCGGCCACGAGCTGTCCCACGTCCGGAACTTCGACATCCGGTTCGCGCTCCTCGTCGGCGTCCTCGTCGGGAGCATCGCGCTCCTGGCCGACTTCTTCCTCCGCTTCACGTTCTGGGGCGGGCGGGGCCGCTCGAGCGACAACGACAAGGGCGGGGGAGGGCTGCAGATCATCATCCTGGCGATCGCCTTCGTCCTGGCGATCCTGGCCCCGATCGCCGCCCGGCTCGTCCAGCTCGCGGTCAGCCGCCAGCGCGAGTACCTGGCCGACGCGTCGGGGGTCGAGCTGACCCGCAACCCGGTCGGGCTGGAGCGTGCGCTGGCCACCATCGCGGGCGATACTGAGGTCCTCGAGGCGGCCAACCGGGCGACCCAGCACCTCTACTTCACGAACCCGATCATGAAGCTCGGCGAGACGGCCGAGGAAGAGCAGAGCTCGTGGTTCTCGACCCATCCGCCGCTGCTCGCCCGGATCAACCGGCTCCGCTCGCTGCGCGGGCTGCCGGCGCTCGATTCGACCGCCGAGGAGCTCGCCGGACCGGATCGTGCCGTGCCCCCGGCCGCCCCGCCCGCCGCCCCCGTCGGTTGAAGGCCGTTCCGAGCGCGTGGTATCCTCCGCCTCGCCGACGGGCGGCCAGCCTGGTCAGGCCATCGGGCCGAGATAGCTCAGTTGGTAGAGCACGCGACTGAAAATCGCGGTGTCGCCAGTTCGAATCTGGCTCTCGGCACCACATCGGTGGTCCGGATATCTCGAGCGGAAGTGGCTCAGTTGGTAGAGCATCACCTTGCCAAGGTGAGGGTCGCGGGTTCGAGTCCCGTCTTCCGCTCCATTTTCTTGTCCTTCGACCGGTCGGCTCGCCCGGCGCTCGCCGGCGGACCGATCGGTGCCCCTTCGTCCAGTGGTAGGACAGCGGACTTTGGATCCGTTAACCGAGGTTCGAATCCTCGAGGGGCAACCACCCCGTAGACTGGCCACGACGGCCATCGCCGGTCTCGACCGGCGGATGATCTTCGGGGCGACGTAGCCAAGTGGCCTAAGGCGGAGGTCTGCAAAACCTCTATTCAGCGGTTCGAATCCGCTCGTCGCCTCCACCGTTCCGAGCACAGACCGGCTTTCGGGCCGGTTTCCGTTTGGCTCGGCTCGTAGCAACGCCGCAGCAACAGGGGTAGCGCAACGGCCGCGAGCCGACGATCCTACGCTGACCCGGCGTCGACCTCGTCCGCCTGGTCGTTGAGATCGAGCCGCAGCAGGTCCTCGCCCCATTTGACGTCGCCCGTCAGAACGAATCCATAGCGTTGGTAGAACGGCTGGGGGGTTCCTGGACCGGCCCTGCAGCTGGTCCAGAGGGTGTCCGCGCCCGGTCGGGTTCGGAGATACGCAACCAATGCGTCGATTGTCGCGACACCGAAGCCGCGGCCCTGGTACCGCTCGTCGATCAGCAGCCGCCACAGGTAGTACGGGCCGACAAGGTCGTCGTCAGCCGCGAGACGCTCCATCGGGATGCCGTCGCTGATCATGACGAACCCGACGAGGAGATCGCCGTCGTGGACGGACCACATCCGCGGACATGCACGAGCGTCCGCCACGGCGTCCCTGAAGTGGCTGGCCATCGAGCCGAGGTAGCGATCCTGTCCGGGACCCCGCCGAAGCTTCATCACGGCCGCCCGGTCAGCGTTGGTCACGATGTCGCGCAGCTGGACGACCGCCATCAGGTCACCAGGTCTTCAGCACTGGCCGATCGGTCGGGGCACCGACCGGCCCCGACGGGCCCGCAGCCACGACCGGCAATGTATACCGGAAGATGGCTTCGGGTCGTGCTCCGGCGGTCGTCTCATCACCGACGTTGTACATCGCCGGTGGTCCCGCCGGTGTGGTGCCTGGGCCGTCCACCGGGTGGAGCACGGAATCGATCCACGAAATGGGCGATCAGCCCTCGGCCGTGTGGTGCCCCCAGCAGCTCCCAGGCTCGCGTCAGGCCGATGAAGAAGGCCCCCAGCAGGATGCTCAGCAGGATCGACGCCGCGTCGGTGTCGGCCGGTTCAATCCACAGGCGGAGCCCGACGGCGATCTCGGCCAGGTAGACGGCAGAGCTCAACCCGAAGATGGTTATGCCCCGCGCGAGCGTGCCCTCCACGCGCCATTTCGGCACGAGGAAGAGCAGCGACAGGGTGTAGCTCGCTCCGGCCACGCCGGCCAGCACCACGATGATCCCGAGCCGGGTTTCGGGCAGGAGCGCCCCGAACGACACGAAGAAGACGTTGGTCAGCGCGGTGAACGCGCTGAGCGCCTGGGCCTGCCGTCCGCTCTCGGCGCCCGCACCGAAGCTTCGTTCGGGTGCGATCGAGACGGCCACGAAGAGCAGGCCGATGAGCGCGGCGCCCGCCTGCGCGCTCGCGACGACGAAGTCTCTGTCAGCGGCCGGGATCACGCACCCAGTCTCGCGCGGGGGCCCCGATCCAGCCGTTGCGAAACGTCCAGCGACCCTGTCGCGGACCGATCATCGTCTACGCTTGCGGCGGCCGAAGTGGCGGAACGGCAGACGCAGCGGACTTAAACTCCGCGGGCCCGCAAGGGCCGTGTGGGTTCGACCCCCACCTTCGGCACCAGAATCGCCGCCAGGACCGGTTGATGGACGACTCGACGTCGGTGGTCCTCGAGGTCCGAGCGAGCTACGACGACTGGCGGGAAGCGGCAGACGCCCTGTACCAGGACGGCGGACCGCTCCCTCCGGACGGCTGGCTGGGTCGGGTCCTGGGCAAGCGGCTGTTCGGGGCGGGCGGCAAGGCGACGATCACGGTCTCCGATCGGGGGATCGTCATCCGGCAAGGCCTGTCGTCCGTGGAGCACCCCTGGTCGGTCTTCTCCGAGCACTTCGAGACGGCCCGCCTCCTCGTCGTGAAGTCCCCGCCGACGACCTATGTCGTCCTTCCGAAGCGTGCGATGCGCGCGGCGGACCTGGAGAAGGCCCGCGAGCTCGTCGCCCGCCACGTGCCGGCACCCCCGCCGCGGGCTCCGCGGACCACGACTCCGGACTGACGGACGGCATCCGCCCGTAACGAAGGTCCCAGGACCATCGTTCTCCTTCGTGCATCCCCGGTTCGCGGCCGGCCGCCGATCGACCAGACCCCCTCGTCGATCGACGAACGTGCTGTGGGCCGGGGATGGATGCGCCTGGCCCGTCAGATCCCGATCCGCGCCTCGACCCGGCCGCCGGCGATGGCGTCGAGCAGCGCCGCGTGGTCCTGCTCCACCTGGTCGCCGTAGCGCGCCGCGAACTCGACGATCGCCCGATCGAACCGGCGGCTCGCGCCGAGATAGCCGCTGATCGCCGCCGGGTCGCCGGTTCGGGCGTGGGCGCGGGCGAGTGCCCAGGCGCACAGCGAGCCGTGGTAGGCGAGACCCCGCGGCCCGAGCAGCGTCGGGTCGCCCTTGCCCTTCATATTCCAGAGCTGGCGGACGTAGTAGTGGCGGCCCGACTCAGGCCCCTCCGACCAGCCGAGGAAGATGTCGCTGCCGGCCTGGGTGAGCCGCTGGCCGGTCACGACCCGGAGACCGTGGTTCGGCAGCGCCGCCGCGCCGACGTACGGCTCGAGGACCGACGGGCCGGCTTCCTTGATCTGGAGGATGAGCGGGTCCCCGGCCCCGTGCGCCCGCCCCTCGAACAGGGCCACCCAGCAGCGCGTCCCGACGCTCCCGATCCCGACCGTCTTCCGGGCGACGTCCATCAGGTGGAACCGGTCGAGGAGCTGGCGACGGTCCTCCGACAGCGACGCCCGGTAACCGGCGAACAGGCCGAGCGCCTCCTCGGGGCGATGGCTCGTATTGGCGAGCCGGATGATCACCGGCGGCGCCTCCACGAACTGGCGCCGGCCGTCCTCGAACGCCGTCAGCCGCTCGGCGGCGGCAAGATGCGTCCGTCGGCGTGCCCGCGCGGCGTTCCGGTGAAGCATCGACCGGTAGCGCGACGGGAAGTGGCGGACGACGGCGTCGTAGTCGATCCGGGCGTGCCACAGCTCGAGGACGCGAAGACGGCGGTAGGCCGCCATCCGTTCGCGATACGCGCGCATCGCCGCGCCGACGACCTGGGCGCGCAGGGCCGTCGACGGCGTATGCAGTCGGACGACGAGGTCGAGGCTCACCGCGAGCCGCTTGACGTCCCACTCCCAGGGCCCGGGCAGGGTCTCGTCGAAGTCGTTGATGTCGAAGACGAGGGTGTGCTCCGGCGTCGCGAACTCCCCGAAGTTGCTGACGTGGGCGTCGCCACAGGCCTGGACGCGGAGGCCCGTCGTCGGCGTCGTGGCGAGGTCCATCGCCATGATTCCCGCAGAGCCGCGGAAGAACGCGAACGGCGAGGCGGCCATCCGGCCGAAGCGGATCGGCACGAGCTCGGCCACGCGTCCGACGTTCGAGGCCTCGAGCACGCCGATCGGGTCGGCCCGGCCCGCCGACGGGGTCCAGCCGGCATGGGCCGATCGCGGCGTCTCCGAGCGGAGCGCGGCGCCCGCCGCGGCGCGGTCGCGCGTCGGGTCCACGGTCAGCCGCTGGCTCTGGCCGGCCGGCTCAGGTGCGCTTGAGCAGCCCGCCCAGGCCGCGCGACTTCGGTTCCTTGTGCGGCGTGGTCGCGGGCTCGGTTGCCCGTTCGCCGAAGGCGAGCCCAGCCAGGTTGACCAGGGCGGCCGAGACCGGCGTCCGGGCGGCCCCGATCACCACCGGGATCCCCTCGTTGACGGCCTTCAGGTAGAGGAACGGGTCGTACGGCAGGGTGAGCGACACCTTCGCCCCGAGGCTGCTCTCGACGTCGCGCATCTTGAGCACCTCCTTGGCGAAGGCGCTGTTGAGCACGAACGTCGCCTTCGCGCCGATCGAGCCGGCCTCGTTGGCGTAGTCGAGGAACGAGTGCACCGCCTTGAGCGCCGAGATCTCGGGGTAGACCGGCAGGATCACCACCTCGGCCCGCTCGAGCGCGGCGAGCGATCGCTCGTCGAGGGTCGACCCGGCGTCCACGACGATCCCGTCGTAGCCGGCCAGCGCGGTATCGAGGATCCGCTCGATGTGGGTCGGCGTGACGAGATCGGCGAGCTCGGGCGAGCCGGGGGCGGCGAGCACGTCGAGCCCGGACGAGTGGTGGCTGGCATACGTCCGCAGGAGCTCCGGCTCGCGCTGCGACGGCTCGTCGCGAACGAGGTCGGCGATCGTCTGGCGTGGGGTCACGTTCAGGAGCGTGGCGACCTGGCCGAACTGGAGGTCAAGGTCCGCGATGAGGACGCGGCCGGGTCGCGTCGCGGCGTGGGCCACGGCGATGTTGACCGCGATCGTCGTCGTTCCGACGCCACCCTTCGGGCTGTACACGACGACGAGGCGGCGACGGCGGTCGATGAGCCCGCCCCCGATCGCCGTGGTCGGGATCATCCCGCGCGACCGCTGGAACCGCAGCAGGAGGGCCTCGACGCGCGCCTCGAGCTCGCGGCTGTCGATCGGCTTGGCGATGACGTCGTCGGCGCCAGCCTCGAGGAAGCGGATCCGCTCCTCGACGTCGTCGACCTGGGCCAGGCACATCACCGGGATCGCCGACAGGCTCGGGGTGTTGCGCAGCTCGCGGCAGACCTCGGCCGGCGTGGTGCCGATCGGGGTGACGTCGATGATCACGAGGCTGTGGCTGGCGGCGCCGGCAACCGCGGCGGCCACGTCGGTGACGGTCTCGACCGCGTAGCCGACGCCGGTCAGGACGGCATCGATGGCCTCACCGGCCGAGGGATCCAATTCGAGAAGCAGGATGGAGCTCGAGGGCACGACGTCTCCGGAGGCGTGGGCGTTCGGACGGCGTCAGGATACATCGGGCCCGGTCGGCACCGACGGCGCGTCGCGTCCAGCCATTCCACGTCCGAACGGCGAGCCTGCCCGACGGGGCCGTCGCGCCGCCCGTGCTAGACTCCGAGGCGTTTCCTTTCGGCTCCGCGACGATGCGGCACTCGCGCTTGCGACTCGACCGACGTTCAGCGGGGCGATCCCACAGGAAGGAGTGATGCGCTTCATGCGCCGCTACGAACTCATGCTCGTCCTCCGGCCCGACATCCCCGATGATCGGAGCCAGGCGATCATCGACCGGACCACCCGCCAGATCACCGCCTCGGGCGGCCAGATCATCAAGGTCGCCCCGTGGGGCCGCCGCCGGCTGGCCTACCCGATCGACCGCCAGCGCGAGGGCTCGTATCACATCATCATCTTCGAGTCGCCGGCCGAGGCGATCGTCGAGCTCGAGCGCGGCCTGCTCATCACCGAGGAGCTGCTCCGCCACCTCGTCACCCGTGTCGAGCGTCCCGCGAAGTCGACTCGCCGCGAGGGCGCCGAGGAATCGGACCTCGAGCTGGACGGCAGCGAGCTGCCGTCGGCCGAGGACGAGGAGGAAGAGGAGACCGGCGAGCAGATCGACGAGTCCGAGAGCGAAGCCGCTCCGGCCGCGATCGACTGATCCCCGACCCACCAGCCGGAGGCACGCGCCATGTCGCTCAACAAGGCGATGATCATCGGCAACCTCGGTCGCGATCCCGAGATGCGCTACACCCCGAACGGGCAAGCCGTGACCCAGTTCACCGTCGCGGTCAACCGGAACTACAAGAACCAGGCCGGGGAGTGGCAGGAAGAGACCGAGTGGTTCCGCGTGGTCGTCTGGGGCCAGCAGGCCGAACGGGCCGCGGAGTACCTCCGCAAGGGCAACAAGGTCTACATCGAGGGCCGTCTGCAGACCCGCCAGTGGGAGGACCAGACCGGCCAGAAGCGCTACACGACCGAGCTCGTCGCCAACCAGGTGACGAACCTCGAACGGCGCACCCGCGACGAGTCCGAGGAGGGCGCCGCGCCGGCCGGCCGGCCCGCGCGCCCGGCCCCGAGCGGCGATGGCGGGGGCGAGAAGTTCGACGACGGAAGCTTCGACGACCTGCCGTTCTGAACGTCCAACCGACCAGCCAACCGATCGACCAGCAACCGCACTACCGCACGGAGTCCTGAACCAAGATGCCACCTGCCGCCCGAGCCAAGAAGCGCGACGACTACTACCGCGACCGACGTCGCCGCAAGGTCTGCGCGTTCTGTGCCGACAAGACCGTCCAGATCGACTACAAGGAGGTCAACCGCCTCCGGCGCTACCTCTCCGAGCGCGCGAAGATCGAGCCACGGCGCAAGACCGGCACCTGCGCCGGCCACCAGCGCGAGCTCGCCGTGGCACTCAAGCGGGCCCGCCACGTCGCCCTCCTGCCGTACGCGCCGCAACATCTCCGCCCCTGATCGCCGGGATGGCTGAGCGTCCCGACGCCGGTGCCTGACGCGGGGATCGCCGCGCTGATGATCCTCGGCGGGTTCGCGGCAGGGGTGTTCGGATCCCTCCTCGGACTCGGTGGCGGCGTCCTCATCGTTCCACTGCTCACGCTCGGCTTCGGGTTGCCGCTGCGGGAGGCGGTCGGGGTCAGTCTCGTCGCCGTGATCGTGACGAGCTCGGCCTCGGCAAGCGTGTACCTCGAGCGCCACGTCGCGAACCTGCGCCTCGGGATGACCCTCGAGCTGTTCACCGCTACCGGCGCCCTGGTCGGCGGGCTCGTCGCGTTCCTCCTGTCCGACCAGGTCCTGGCCGGGCTGTTCACGGTCCTCCTCGTCTACACCGCGTTCACCATGGCCCGGCGCAGCGAGCCATCCGCCGCGTCGCAGCCGACCGAGATGGGCTCGCTCGCGGAGGACAGCCTGGCCGAGGATCGACCACCGGACGTGACGGCGCCCCAGGCAGGCCCGGCCGCAGCCCCCGAGACCCCGCCGTATGCGATCCGGAACCTCGGGCCGGGCATCGTCGGCAGCCTGTTCGCCGGCCTCGTGTCGGCGCTCCTCGGCGTCGGCGGGGGGCTCGTCAAGGTCCCGCTGATGAACCTCGTCATGGGCGTCCCGCTGCGGGTCGCGACGGCGACGAGCAACCTGATGATCGGCATCACGGCATCGGCGAGCGCGATCATCTACCTGCTCCGCGGCGGGATCGACCCGTACGTCGCGGGGCCGACCGCGGTGGGCGTGTTCCTGGGAGCGTCGCTCGGGTCGCGGACGGCCCATCGCGTCGACGTCCGCGTCCTGCGCTGGCTGTTCGTGGTCGTCCTGCTGTTCACCGCCTGGGAGATGGCCGGGAAGGCCTTCGGATGACGCGGCTGAGCCACCCGCGCGATCTCGACCGGACGGTGGCCCGCCTGCTGATGGCGGGCACCTACGCCAGCGTGAGCCTCCTCGCGGTCGGCGTCGTGCTCATGATCGCGACCGGCGTTTCGCCGCTCGATCCCTCGCCGTCGTTCGACCTGTCGGCGATCCCGGCGCAGATCGCGGCGCTCGAGCCGACCGGATTCCTGTGGCTCGGGCTGATCGTGATCCTGGCCACGCCGCTTGCCCGGGTCGTGGTCTCGCTCTTCGGATACGTGGCGGGCGGCGAGCGGCGGATGGCTCTGATCTCGCTCGGGATCATCGTCGTCATCACGGTCGGGGTGATCCTCGGCGTGGCGTCGGACCGCTAGCCGATGGACCTCGTCCTCCTCGCCGTGGCGCTGCTCGTCATCCTGCTCGGAGCCGAGCTGTTCACGAACGGGATCGAGTGGTTCGGGCACAAGCTTGGCCTGGCGGAGGGCGCCGTCGGGTCGGTCCTCGCCGCGGTCGGGACCGCCCTGCCCGAGACGATGATCCCCTTGATCGCGATCCTCCTCGGCGGGGGATCGTCCGACGAGGTGGGGATCGGGGCGATCCTGGGGGCGCCGTTCATGCTGGCCACCCTGGCGATGTTCGTCACCGGGCTGGCCGTGATCCTTCGCCGGAACGTGCGACGGACGGGCGAGACGCTGGCCGTGAGCGAGCCCGTCCTCGTCCACGACATGCGCTTCTTCGCGCTCGCCTACGCGATCGCCGTCGGCGTGGCGTTCCTGCCGGCCGACCTCGTCTGGCCGCGCTGGGTGGCGGCGGCCGTCCTCCTGTCGATCTACGCGTTCTACGTGCGCCAGCACCTCCAGGCCGAGGCAGGCGGCGGCGACCCCGATCTCGCGCCGCTTCGGTTGCACCGCCTCGACGTCGGCGGCCCGGCACATCCCGACCCGCCGCGCCTACGGATCGTGGGGTTCCAGGTCGTGCTCGCCCTGGCCTGCATCATCGGCGGCGCCTACCTGTTCGTCGGCGCGGTGACGGACCTGGCCCAATCGTTCGGCCTCGACGAGGCGCTCCTCGCCCTGATCATCGCCCCGATCGCCACCGAGCTGCCCGAGAAGTTCAACAGCGTGCTCTGGGTCCGCCTCGGGAAGGACACCCTGGCGATGGGCAACATCACCGGCGCGATGGTCTTCCAGAGCGCCATCCCGACCTCAGTCGCGCTCGTCTTCGCCTCGTCCGGCTGGGCGGTGACGAGCGGCTCGGTGCTCGCCTTCGCATCAGCCGGGATCGCCTTTGCCTCGTCGGCGGTGATCTTCATCCCGCTCGCTCGCGGGCGCAGCCTGACCGGCCGCCTGCTGCTCAGCGGCGGCGTGTTCTACCTCATCTATCTCGGGCTCGTCGTCGGCCAGCTGGCGGGGATCTTCTAGGGCGGACGCCGCGAGGGGGCGCGCGGGGGGTCGCCGGCGAGGCCACTGCTATACTCGGCCGGCGCTCGTACGGGCTGCGCCCGCCCGTCGTGCTGCGACCGAAGCGGAGCCGGGTGACCATGCTGACCGACAAGAAGTCGTCCGACCGATCTGCGCCGACCGCCGCGCCGGCGAGCGTCCCCGTCGCCATCGACGACCTGACCTGCTACTTCGAGGGTGGCTTCGTCCCGATGCGCGACGCGCGGGTCAGCATCATGACCCACGCGTTCATGTACGGCACCGCCGTCTTCGAAGGGATCCGGGCGTACTGGAACGTCGACCAGGAACGGCTCTACGGGCTCAAGGTGCGCGAGCACGTCGAGCGCATCCGGCTCAACGCCCGGATGCTCCTGATGGACCCGGTCCCGTCGGTCGACGAGCTGACCGGGCTGATCGTCGAGACGGTCCGCCGGAACGGCTTCCACGAAGACGTCTACATCCGGCCGTCGTTCTACAAGTCCTCGCGCCAGATCGGTGTCCGGCTCCATCACCTCGAGCACGAGCTGTACATCATCGCCCTGCCGTTCGGGAACTACATCGACACGGACGCGGGCGTCCGGCTCATGTCGTCGTCCTGGCGGCGGAACGCCGACGAGGCCATCCCGGCCCGGGGCAAGATCGTCGGCGGCTACGTGAACATGGCGTTCCAGAAGAGCGAGGCGGAGCTCAACGGCTTCGACGAGGCGCTCGTGATGACCTCCGACGGCGCCGCCTCCGAGGCCTCGGCCGCGAACCTGTTCATCGTCCGCGACGGGCAGATCGTGACCCCGCCGGTGACCGACGACATCCTCGAGGGCGTGACCCGCAAGGCGGTCCTCGAGATCGCCCACAACGAGGGGATCCCGGTCGAGATCCGGACGGTCGACCGGTCCGAGATCTACATCTCCGACGAGATGTTCCTGTGCGGGACCGGGGTCCAGGTGTCACCGGTCATCGAGCTCGATCACCGGCCCGTCGGCTCGGGTCAGGTCGGTCCCATCGGGCGGCTCATCCGCGACCGCTACTTCGACGCGGTCCGCGGACGGCTCGACGCGTACCGTCACTGGCTGACCCCGATCGACGAGGGTGACTGACGATCGGCCGTCGAGCCGGATCGGGGGTCCGACGGCGACGGCCGTCGCGGCACCTCCCGGACTGACGGCCTCCGAATCGAGCTTCGACCCGGCCCTGCCAGCCGGCCCGTCGACGCTGGCCGGCGACGGAGCCGTAGCGGTCGCCATCCTGCCGGCGCTCGACGCACCACCACCGGACCCGGTCGTCCCGGCGATCGCGACCGGCGACGCGTTCCGGGCGCGGCTCATCCAGCGCGCCCTCGAGATCGTGCCCGGCGCGGTGAGCTGGCTGCTCATCCTCAGCCCGCTCCTGCTGTCGTTCCGGTTCCCCGAGATCGTGGCCTGGTTCGTCCTCACCTTCGACTTCTACTGGCTCTACAAGGCGGTCGTCGTGACCAGCAGCGTGTGTGTCGCCTTCGGCCGGGTGCGGCACACGACCGCGGCCGACTGGCGGACCCGCTCGCTCGCCCTCGCCGACCCCGAAGCGCGACTGGCCGAGATCGATCGTCTCGTGCCGCTCATCCGCACCCGGGTCGCCGAGCTGCGGGGGCGCGAAGAGCGGCTGGCCGCCGTCGGCGGTCGTCGTGAGCTCGACCGGCTCGAGCTGGAGCGGCGCGACCTCATCGCCCTGCTCGCGCGGGCCGGAGCGCCGCTGCCCGACCCGCGCCGGCTGTACCACGTGGCCCTCATCCCGACCTACACCGAGCCGTTCGAGAAGCTGTACGAGACCGTCCGCGCGCTGGCCGAGGCGGACTACCCACGCGACCGCCTGATGGTCGCGATCATCACCCGCGAGACGGACCTCGAGGGCCGCCGCAACGTCGCCCGGCTGCGCGACCTGTTCGCCGACCGGTTCGTCCACTTCTTCCACATCCTCGACCCGCTCGAGCCGGGCATCGTGGTCGGCAAGAGCTCGGCCATGGCCTACGGCGGGCGTTGGCTGTACCGCGAGATCGTCCGGCTCGGCTACGACCCAGTCGACGTCGTCGTGACGGACCTCGACTCGGACTACCGCGTCCACCCGCAGTACTTCGGCTACCTGACCTACACCTTCCTGACCGAGCCCGACCGCTATCGGCGGCTGTACCAGCCGATCCCGATGTTCCACAACAACCTGTGGGAGACGCCGCTGCCGGTCCGGCTCGTCGCGGTCGGGGCCACCCACGTCCAGATGTGGCGCTCGCTGACGCCCGAGAAGCTCGTCTCGTTCTCGTCGTACGCGGTCAGCCTGCGGACCGTCCACGAGGTCGACTACTGGGCGACCGACGCGATCCCCGAGGACAGCCGGTTCTACTGGAAGAGCTTCTTCCGCTACAGCGGCGAGTTCCGGGCGGTGCCGCTGTTCATCCCGATGTACGGCGATGCCGTCCGGGCGCGGTCGTACCCGCGGACGCTCGTCCAGCAGTACACCCAGATCCGCCGCTGGGCTTGGGGGATCACGGACATCCCGTTCTATATCCGGAACTCGTTCGCCCATCGCGAGATCCCGCGGACGCTGCGGATCCGGCGGCTCATCGACCTGTGGATGGACCACATCAACTGGGCCATCGCGCCGTTCGTGATCATCTTCGGGGCGAACGTGCCGCTCCTGCTCAACCCGGCCTTCGCCCAGACGACGCTCGGCCAGAACCTGCCGCTGTATGCCGCGTGGCTGCTGACCGGAGCCTTCTGCTGCCTGCTCATCCTGGTCTTCGTCGAGGAGCAGATCGCGCCGCCGCGACCGGCGGGCTGGGGCATCGCCACCCGCGCGATGACGTACGTCCAGTGGCTGGCGCTGCCGATCGTCGGGCTCGTCTTCAGCAACCTGCCGGCGCTCGACGCACAGACCCGGCTGATGACCGGCAAGTACCTCGAGTACCGGGTGACCGAGAAGGCCTGAGGCCGGCGCGGGCGGCCGGGGTCAGGGCCCTGGCGGGGCGGTCAGGCTTGGCGTGCGCGTCCCCGTGGTCACGATGATGTCGACGAGGACCGACGGATCGGTCACGTACGTCGCCTTGACGTTGAACACGTTCTCGAGCAGGGCGATCGTGGCCGGGAGCTCCGCCTCGCGGCCGTTGTAGACCTTGATCGTCGTCTGCTGGACGGTGTGGTCGGGTCGCTTCGTCGGGGCGCTCGCGGTCAGACCGAGGTACTCGAGGTAGGCCGCCACGTCGGTCGCCTGGCCGACCTGGCCCGAGCCGTTGACGACCCAGACGACGCCGTTCTCGCTGCCGATCTGCTCGCGCTGCTGCTCGAGCTTCGGGTCGATCTTGAAGGCGTTCGCGACCGTCCGCCGGATCTTGGTCACGTTCGGTTCGATGCGGTAGCCGCGGCTGTCGGTGCCCTCGCTGCCGTAGATCGGCGGGGCGAACACGTACGACCGGATCTGGGTCGTGTCGATCTTGCTCGACAGGCTGATGAGCGCCGGGAGCTTGTCCTGCGGGATGTCGGTCTTGAACGACTTCTTGAGGTCGCCGAGGAGCTGGCTCAGGTTGGCGAGGACCTTCTGCGGGTCGACCTGCTCGCGGATCGACAGGATGACCCGCTGCTGGCGCTGGGCCCGGTCGAAGTCGTTCGAGGTGTGCCGCGAGCGGGCGTAGATCAGCGCCTCGGCGCCGTCCATGTGCTGGACGCCGGCGGGGATGTAGACCCGCAGGCTCGCCCCCGCGACGCCCGGGTAGTGGTCGTCGAGGACCGGGTTCTGGACGTTGATCGTGACCCCGCCGAGGGTGTCGACGATCGAGGTGAAGCCGTCGAAGTTGACCTCGACGAAGTACTGGATGTCCAGGCCGTAGAGACCGCCGAGGACCTCCTTGAGCGCGTTGAACCCGCGCGAGTTCGCGTTCCCCGGGAAGGCGTCGGCGCGGTTCCGCGCATTCGTCCAGAGGCTGTTGATCTTGTCCGAGTAGGTCGACCCGAAGACGGACCGAGCCGGTCCGGGCGGGATGGGCACGTCGACCGTGTCGCGCGGGATGCTGAACATCGCCACCTGGTGGCTGACCGGGTCGATGGACACGACGATCAGGGTGTCGGTGTTGAAGGTCCCCTCCTTGGGACGCTGGTCGGCGCCGATCAGGAGGATGTTCAGGCGGTCCTTGCCGTTCCACTCGGGGAGCGCCACGCTGGGCAGCGGCGTGCCGACCGGTGGTGCCGTGGTCGAGCCGGGCGTCGGGCTGTCGGTCGGGCCGACGCTGGCGGCGGCTCCGGGGCTGTCGGTCGGCTGGTCGCAGGTGTTGGTCAGCGTCGGGTCGAAGACGCAGCTCAGGGTCGACTGGAACTCGGTGCCGTAGTAGGCGACGACGCCGTGACCGCCGGCGATCACCAGGCAGACCGCGATGAGGCCGGCGAGCGACAGCGGGTCGAGCCGGAGCGACGGTCGCCCGAAGCGCCCGCCACCCGATGCCTCGACGGCGTTGAGATAGGCCGCGACGCGATAAGCGTCGACGGCCGCGACTACCCGGTAGGCGAGGAACAGCAGGTTGAGGATGAGCAGCAGCGGCAGGTTGGCGACGAGCTGCGCGGCGAAGTTCTGGAGGCCCGAGCTGAGCGCGATCCCGCCGGTCAGGGCGAGCACGAGGATCGGCAGGGCGGCGAACCCGAGGGCCCGGTTCCAGGCGCCGGCATAGGCGTGGCCGAGACCGGGGAAGATCAGTGACAGGAACGCGGCCGCAAAGGCGGATCGGTGTCGGGGACGGGGCTCCTGCGGCGGCTGCTGCATCGCGGGTAGGATAGTCGGAACCTCGGTTCGGCGTGCCGAGGGGTTTCGACGGGTCGGTCCGCCGACGTGTGACGCCCAACGGCCCGCCCGACCCATCCGACCCAGCCGAGGCCCGATGTTCCGACCCGTCAGCTCGAAGCCCGATCTCGTGGCCCAGGAGCACGTCATCCTCGCACAGTGGGCCGAGCGTCGGACCTTCGCCCGGCTGCGCCGGCAGAACGCCGGCGGCGAACGCTGGAGCTTCCTGGACGGCCCGATCACGGCCAACAACCCGATGGGCGTCCACCACGCCTGGGGCCGGACCTACAAGGACGTCTACCAGCGCTTCCGGGCGATGCTCGGCTACGACCAGCGCTACCAGAACGGGTTCGACTGCCAGGGCCTGTGGGTCGAGGTCAACGTCGAGCGCGACCTCGGCTTCACGAGCAAGCGCGACATCGAGGCCTACGGGATCGCCGAGTTCGTCAGCCTGTGCAAACAGCGCGTGCTCACCTACGCCGCGCGGATGACCGAGCAGTCGACCCGGCTCGGGATGTGGATGGACTGGAACGATCCCGAGGAGCTTCGCCGGCTGCGCGACCTGCTCGCCGCGGACCCGGCGGCGACGGCGACGATCGAGGGCCCGGACGGCCCGCTGACCGACACGGTCGAGATGCTCGTCGGGCGGCTCGGGATGCCCGAGGTGGGCGGCTCCTACTTCACGTTCAGCAACGAGAACAACGACCTGATCTGGGGCTTCCTCAAGGAGTGCCACCGGCGCGGCTGGATCTACAAGGGCCACGACTCGATGCCGTGGTGTCCGCGCTGCGGGACCGGCCTGTCCCAGATGGAGATGAACGAGGGCTACCAGGATCGCGAGGACCCCGGCCTGACGATCCGGCTGCCCCTCGTCGACCGGCCGGGCGAATCGCTCCTCGTCTGGACGACGACGCCGTGGACGCTCGCGGCCAACGTCGCCGCGGCGGTCGGGCCGACGCTGCGCTACGTCAAGGTGCGCGAAGGCGACCGGGAGCTGTGGGTCGGTCGGGAGCGCCTCAAGACGGCCCTCGTCGGCCCGTTCGAGGTCCTCGAGGAGCGCCTCGGGTCCGAGCTCGTCGGGTGGCGCTATGTCGGCCCGTTCGACGACCTGCCGGCCGTTGCCCGCGCCTTTGAGGAGGGCGGCTACGAGCATCGCGTGGTGCCCTGGGACGAGGTCGGCGAGGAGGAGGGGACCGGGATCGTCCACATCGCGCCGGGCTGCGGCGCGGAGGACTTCCAGCTGGGCAAGGCGCTCGGGCTACCGGTGGTCGGACCGATCGACGAGGACGGCCGCTACTACGACGGGTTCGGCTGGCTGAGCCGGCTCGAGGCGCCAGCTGTGGCCGAGCAGATCGTCGACGACCTCGAACGGCGCGGGCTCTTCTACCACCTCGAGGCCTACGGGCACCGCTACCCGCACTGCTGGCGCTGCGGGACACCGCTGCTGTTCCGGCTCGTCGACGAGTGGTTCATCAGCATGGGCGAGGTGTACGACCGGCCGCGCGACCAGCTGACCGCCGCGGAGGTGGACCGGAGCCTGCGCTACCAGATCATGGAGGTGGTCGACCGGATCCACTGGATCCCCGGGTTCGGCTACGAGCGCGAGCTCGACTGGCTCCTCAACATGCACGACTGGATGATCAGCAAGAAGCGCTACTGGGGGCTGGCGCTGCCGATCTACGACTGCTCGGCGTGCGGCACGTTCGACGTCGTCGGCGGTCGCGCCGAGCTTGAGGAGCGGGCGATCGACGGCTGGGCCACGCTCGAGGGGCACACTCCGCACCGTCCCTACGTCGACGCGGTCACGATCGCCTGCCCGGGCTGCGGTCAGCCCGTCCGCCGTATCCCGGACGTCGGCAACCCGTGGCTCGACGCCGGGATCGTGCCGTTCTCGACACTCCATTTCCGGGAGGACCCGGACGAGTGGGCGCGCTGGTTCCCGGCCGACTTCATCACCGAGAGCTTCCCGGGCCAGTTCCGCAACTGGTTCTACTCGATGCTCGCGATGTCGACCGTGCTCCGCCGCGAGGAGCCGTTCCGGACGATCTTCGGCTACGCGCTGGTCTTCGGCGAGGACGGCCGGCCGATGCACAAGAGCTGGGGCAACGCGATCGAGTTCGACGAGGCCGCCGAACGGATGGGCGTCGACGTCATGCGCTGGATGTTCACCCGGGCGCGCCCCGACGACAACATCCGGTTCGGCTGGCACGCCGCCGACGAGGCTCGCCGCGGGCTGCTCGTCCTGTGGAACGTCTACGCCTTCTTCGTCACCTACGCGCGGCTGGCCGGCTGGACGCCGGGCCGCTCCGAAGCCGCTCCGCTCGCGGCACGCCCGGCGCTCGATCGCTGGATCCTGTCGCGGCTGGCCGGCGTCGCGGCCCGGGTCGAGGACCGGCTGCGCGACTACGACGCGGAGGCTGCAACGCGGGCGGTCGACGAGGCGATCGACGACCTCTCGACCTGGTACCTGCGGCGCTCCCGCCGGCGGTTCGCCCGTGCCGCCGAGCCGGCCGATCGCGAGGCGGCCTTCGCGACGCTCCACGCCGCGCTCGTGGCCCTCGCCCGGGTGACCGCGCCGATCCTGCCGTTCCTCAGCGACTCGATGTACGACAACCTCGTCGCGGCCCAGGACGCCGCGGCACCGGACAGTGTCCACCTGACCGCCTGGCCGTCGGCGGAGCTCGCGGGTGACCGCGACCCGTCGCTCGAGGCGGCGATGGCCACCGCCCGCCGGGCGGTGGAGCTCGTCCGGACGCTGCGCGGCTCGGCCGGTCTGAAGCTGCGCCAGCCGATCGCCCGCCTGTGGCTCGCGGTACCCGGCGGCGACCTGGCCGAACGCGACGCCCTGCTCGAGCTGATCGCCGACGAGGTCAACGTCAAGGCCGTCGAGCTGATCGGCGACGAGTCCGAGCTCGTCGAGCGCCGGGTCAAGCCGCTGCTGCCGAAGATCGGTCGGACCTACGGCACGAGGATCCCGGCGATCATGGCCGCGGCGCGCTCGGGCGCGTTCGAGATCCGGCCCGACGGCTCGGTGAGCCTGGCCGGGGTCAGCCTGGCCCCGGACGAGGTCGAGATCCTCGCCTCGCCGCGGCCCGGGACCGCGGTCGCCCACGACGAGGGGCTCGTCGTGGTCATCGATACGACCCTCACCCCGGCGCTCCGGGCCGAGGGCGATGCGCGCGAGCTGCAGCGGGCGATCCAGGACCTCCGGCGCGAGGCCGAGCTCGATCTCGACGATCGGATCGAAGTCTGGGTGGACCCGCTGCCCGCGACCGTTGGACCGTTCGTCAGCGCGATCGGGGCGGACACGCTGGCCGACGCCGTCGTCGACGGCGTCGCGCCCGACGGCATCCCGAGCGCCGCGGTCGAGCTCGAGGGCGGGACGGTCCGGCTCGCCTTGCGCCGGGTCGGCGGCGACGGATAGGCTGTGACCGAACCGAACCCGGGGGACGGAGGCAGCCAGCTGGATCGATCGCCCACGCCCGCCGCAGCGGCGCCGTCCGAGGTCGCTGGGCCGGCGAAGGCGTCCGGCGCAACCGCCGGTCGGCCCGCGTGGGCCGTGTTCGTCGGCGTGGCGGTCGGCGTCCTCGTGCTCGACCAGCTGTCGAAGGCCTGGGTCGTCGCGTCGATCGAGCAGGGGACCGCGATCCGGGTCGTCGGCGACCTGGTCCGGCTCATCCACTCGCGCAACAACGGCGCCCTGTTCGGGCTGTTCGGCAGCTCGGCCCCGATCCTCGCGGTCGCCAGCATCGTGGTCATCGCGCTGATCGTCGGCTACCACGCCCGCGCGGGACGCAACCTGCTCCTGTCGATCGCGCTCGGCCTGCTCCTCGGCGGCGCGCTGGGCAACCTGCTCGACCGCCTCCGGCTCGGCTACGTCGTCGACTGGGTCGATGCGGGGATCGGTACGCTCCGCTTCTTCACCTTCAACATCGGCGACGCGGCGATCAGCACGGCGATCCTGCTGCTCCTCGCGATTGCTCTCATCCCGAACCTCGGGACCCGCCCGATCGATGGCTGACGAGCGGCCGGCCGGTGACCGGGTCTTCGTCGTCCCGGAGGACGCGGATCCGCGCCGGGTCGACCGGTTCGTCGCCGACGTCTCCGGCCTGTCGCGCAGCTACGTCCAGCGGCTGATCGCCGAGGACCGTCTGACCCTGGACGGACGGCCGATCAAGGCGAACGCGGTCGTCGGGCCCGGTGACCGGCTCGTGCTCTCGATCCCCCCGGTCGTGCCGCTCGAGCTCGCCGGCGAGGCGATCCCCCTCGACGTCGTCTACGAGGACGACGACCTGCTCATCGTCGACAAGCCGGCCGGGCTCGTGGTCCATCCGTCGCCCGGTCACCCGGCGGGCACCCTCGTCAACGCGCTCCTGGGCCGTGCCGGTGGCGCCGAGTACGGCGGGATCGCCGGAGTGAGCCGGCCGGGCATCGTCCATCGCCTCGACCGCGACACGAGCGGCCTGCTCATGGTCGCCAAGCACGACGCGGCCCAGGCCGGCCTGATGGCCCAGCTCAAGGCGCGGCGGGTCAAGAAGACGTACCTCGCCCTGGTCCTCGGCAGCGTGACGGCGAACGCCGGCCGGATCGAGGCGCCGATCGGGCGTGATTCGCGTCATCGGACCCGGATGGCGGTCGTGCCCGACGGTCGCCCGGCGATCACCGGCTATCGCGTCCGCGAACGGTTCCCGGGCTGGACGCTCCTGGAGCTCGACCTGGTCACCGGGCGGACTCACCAGATCCGGGTGCACCTCGAGGCGATCGGCCATCCGGTCGCCGGGGATGCGGTCTACGGGACCGGCACGTCGCGCCGCGGCCCCGACGGCCTCGGCCGGCTGTTCCTCCATGCCTGGCGGCTCGAGCTCGCCTCGCCGTCGGACGGCCACCTTATCCGGACGACCGCGCCCCTGCCGGACGAGCTCGAGGCGGTCCTTGCGCGCCTGCGCGCCGGCGATCGACCACCGGCCGTGCCGGTCGCCGCCGGGACGGGCCGGTGATCGACGATCGGGGGCTCGGCGACGGGGCGTCGAGCCGCGGCCGCGCCGGCAAGCCGGGGGCGATGCTGGTGATCATCTCGGGACCGTCGGGCGTGGGCAAGGATGCCGTCATCGACGCGCTCCGGCGACGCGACGGCGTGCACGACTATCACTACGTCGTGACGTGCACCACTCGCCCGCGCCGGCCGGGCGAGGTCGACGGCGTCAGCTACCACTTCCTCGACGTCGAGCGGTTCACCGCCCTGCGCGACGCCGGCGAGCTGCTCGAGGCGAACGAGGTCCACGGCAACTGGTACGGGACACCCCGCGCCCAGGTCCGGGACGCGCTCGTCGCCGGACGCGACGTCATCCTCAAGATCGACGTCCAGGGCGCCCAGGTCGTCAAGGAGAACGTCCCGGAGGCGGTCCTCATCTTCATCGTCCCGCCGTCGCTCGAGAGCCTGTTCCAGCGCCTCAAGTCGAGGGCGACCGAGACGGCCGACGAGCTCGAGCTCCGCCAGCGGAACGCGGCGATCGAGCTCGCGCGACAGGACGACTACGACTACATCGTCGAGAACCGCGACGGCGAGGTCGAGGCGACGGCCGGGCGGATCGACCGCACCCTGGCGGAGGAGAGGGCGCTCCACCCCGACCGCCGGGTCGTCGTCTGAGGCCGTGCGCCGGTCGAGCTGGCACGATCGTGTGACAGCCTCGGCGCGATGACGATGACCGGGACGCGGGGTGGCGCCGGGTTGCCCGAGCCGACGCTCGGCCTGGCCGGCGGCGAGGTGGCCGGGGAAGCGGCGGCTCGCGAGCCGGCGATGGCTGGCGGGCGGCTCGTCGAGGTCGCCGTCGACGCTCCCGGCGCCGGGATGCGGCGGTTCACCTACCGCGTCCCGGACCGGCTCGCGGACCTCGAGGTTGGCGAGGCCGTCCTCGTCGAGTTCGGCCGCCGGCAGGCGCTGGCGATCGTGCTCGGACCCGCGACGACGGAACCCGCGGGCGAGGTCAAGCCGATCGCCGACCGGATCCGGGCCGACGGTCCGCTGCTCCCGCCGCTCACCCTGGCGCTCGCGCGCTGGATCGCCGACACATACCTGGCGCCACCGGCGGTGGTCATCCGGGCGATGCTCCCACCGGGGATCCTCGAGCGCCTCGAGCTCGTGGTCGAGCGCCGGCCGGACGGCCCACCGGTCGCGGACCCGGCGGACGGCGTCCTGCTCGACCAGCTGGACGGTGGCCCGCTCGCGGTCCGCGACCTGTCGGCGCCTGAGGGACGGGCCGGGCTGACCCGGCGACTGCGAGCGCTCGCAGTGAGCGGCTCGGTCGATCTCGACTGGACCCTCGTCGCCGCGTCCGGCGGGCCGCGCTACGAGCGCTGGATCCTGCCGACGACCACGGGCCGGTCGGCGCAGGCGATGCTCGTGCGCGGCGACCGGCTTCCCGGACGCCCGCTCGGCCCGCGCCAGGTCGGCCTGCTCGCGGAGCTCGCGGCGGCCCCGCAGGGGCTGCCGGCCGCAGGCCTCGCCGGACGGCATGGAACGTCGGCGGTGGCCGGACTCGTGCGCCGGCAGCTCGCCGACGTCGAGATCCGCGAGCGGCCGCGCCGGCCGATCGGCGACCGCCCGCCGGGACCACGCGGCGGGCGACCACGGGCGGCGACGCTCACCGGACCGCAAGCCGAGGCGGTCGAGGCGATCCGCGCGGCCAGCGAGGCCCGTGACCCGACACCGCTCCTGCTCGACGGCGTCACCGGCGGCGGCAAGACGGCGATCTACGCCGAGGCCATCGCCGCCGTGCTGGCTACCGGACGCCGGGCGCTCCTGCTCGTCCCCGAGATCGCCCTGGCGATGCCGCTCGTCGACCGGCTGCGGGCGGATCTCGACGCGCGGGTCGCGCTCGTCCACTCGGCGGTCGGGGCGGGGGAGCGGGTCGACGAGTGGCGACGGATCCGGGTAGGCGACGTCGATATCGTGGTCGGGACGCGCCTGGCCGTTCTCGCGCCGCTGGCCGACGTCGGGCTTGTCGTGGTCGATGAGGAGCACGAGGCGACCTACAAGAGTGATCGCACGCCGCGGCTCCAGGCCCGCGACGTGGCGCTTGAGCTCGCCCGGCTCGCCGGCGCGGCGGTCGTCCTCGGAAGCGCGACGCCCGCGGTCGAGACCGTCTGGCGGGCCGGTGTCGGCCAGTACCGGCGGATCGCGCTGCCGACGCGACCGACCGGGCAGCCACCGTCGATCGAGGTCGTCGACCTGCGCGCCGAGCTCGCGGCCGGCAACCGTGGGCTGATCTCGGCGCCGCTCGCCGAGGCCCTCGGAGCGCTCGACCCTACGACCGGCGATCGGGCGATCCTGGTCATCAACCGGCGGGGTACGGCGTCGGTCGTGCTGTGCCGCGACTGCGGCCACGTGCAGGCCTGTCCCGAGTGCGAACGGCCGCTCGTCTACCACGCCGCCGGCGGGTCGCTCCGCTGCCACCACTGCGGGACCGCGGCACCGATGGCCGACCGCTGCCCGGCCTGCGCGTCGCCGCGGATCCGCTACCTCGGCGGCGGGACGGAACGGGTCGAGCGCGAGGTTCGCGCCCGCTTCCCGGGGCTGCGGGTCGGCCGCCTCGACCGCGACGTCGTCGAGCGCAAGGGCGCCGCGGAGCGTGTCGTCGACGCCTTCAGCGGTGGCCGGCTCGACGTCCTCGTGGGGACGAGCCTCGTCACGAAGGGACTGGACATCCCCGAGGTGACGCTCGTCGGCGTGGTGAGCGCCGACGTGGCGCTGAACCTGCCCGATGAACGGGCCGCCGAGCGGACCTATCAGCTGCTCGCGCAGGCCGTCGGGCGCGCCGGCCGCGGCGACCGGCCCGGGCGGGCGATCATCCAGAGCTACCAGCCCGATCACCCGGCGATCGAGGCGGTTCGCACGGGGGACGCGGCCGCGTTCTACGACGCCGAGCTCGCCGCACGCCGGCGATTCGGGTCGCCGCCCTTCGGCCGGCTCGTCAAGCTGACGGTCGCCCTGGCCGATCCACTCGCGGCCGAGCGAGCCGCGCACGATGAAGTCGACCGACTGCGCGCACGGGCACTGGAGCGCGGGCTCGATGTCGAGGTCGTCGGACCGGCACCGGCGTTCATCCGCCGCCGGGCCGGCCGCTGGCGCTGGAACGTCGTCCTCCGAGGCGACGCACCGAGCGCGCTGCTCGACGGCGGCGTCGACCCGCCGTGGTCGGTCGACGTGGACCCCGAGTCGCTCCTCTGACGGTGGTGCGGTCCGGGGTCGTGTGGTCCGTTGACACGCCCAGGGGGAGCCCGTACGTTCGAGTCGCCGGCGCGCGTGGCTCGCCGGTCAGCGCACGGACAGCGGAGACGCCCGCGGGATGGCCGACCGGTTCGACCCCTACGCGATCCTCCAGGTCAGCCAGGACGCCGATCAGGACGTCCTCCTGGCGGCCTATCGCGCGCTCGCCCGCCGGCTCCACCCGGACCTGTCCGACGACCCGACCGCCAGCGCCAGGATGGCCCAGCTCAACGCCGCCTGGGAGACCGTCGGCGACCCGGAGCGCCGGGCCGCCTACGACAAGACCCACCTCACCGGGGTGATCCTCGACTCGAGCACCCGGACGGCCGCCGCGACGAGCCGGTCCACGAGCGCGCCGAGCGCTCCGCAGCCGGCCGTACCGAGTGCCGGTCCGGCGCCGACCCAGGCGCCTGCGGGGGTCACCTGGCGACGCGGCCCGAACGGTGAGGGCGGCGCGGGACCGCCACCGGGCAACCCGTCGGGGACGGTTCTCGACTTCGGCCGCCACATCGGCTGGTCCATCGGCGAGATCGCGCGCGTCGATCCCGGCTACCTCGAGTGGCTCGACAAACAGCCGCAGGGCGTCCGGATCCGCGACGAGATCGACCGGGCGCTGCGTGCCCGAGGCCTGCGGATGGACGCGGACCCCCGCGGCGGCGGCGGATCGCGACCCGCGCGCCGGTTCGGGCTGTCCGGGCGCTGACGGCCCGCTCGTTCGTCGGGTCGAGCGATGCGCCGGTCGCTGAGGGAGTCGCCCGGGAACCGTCGCTGGACACCCGGCGTATCGTCGACTGGGAGCATCGAGCCGGTGGGGAGGCAGCAATGCCGTCCTATCTCATCGTCGCGAATCAGACGCTCGGGAGCCTCGCCCTCGAGGCCGCGATCCGGGATCGCCACGCGGCCGGTGACGCACGCTTCCACGTGGTCGTCCCGGCGACGCCCGTCCCGCACCGGATGACCTGGGACGAAGCGGAGTCACGTGCCCTCGCCGCCGAGCGCCTTGAGACGGCGCTCGGTCGGCTCCGGGCGATGGGCGCCGAGGCAGATGGAGAGGTCGGCTCGCCCGACCCGGTCGCCGCGGTCACCGACTTCACCCGGTCCGGGGAGGTGGACGAGGTGATCCTGTCGACGCTGCCGGCGGGCATCTCGCGCTGGCTCGGGCTCGACGTTCCGCACCGGCTCCGCGGCGCGGTCCACTGTCCCGTCGTCGTCCTGACCGAGACGCCGGAGCCGCCGCCCTCCTGAGACGGGCTCCGCCGCCAGGCCGTCGGGCCGCCGGGTGCCGGGTCGGGCCTTCGGTATACTCGCGGCCATGAGCGTGAAGCCGATCCTGCTGCTGGGTGATTCGCGATTGCGGCTCAAGGGCGAGCCAGTCGACAGCTTCGGCAAGTACCTCCACGAGCTGCTCGACGACCTGGCGGATTCGATGCGCCACGCGCCGGGCGTCGGACTTGCCGCGCCGCAGCTCGGCGAGGCCAAGTGCGCCTGCGTCGTCGAGGTCGAGGGCCGGCTCTACGAGCTCGTCAATCCGCGGATCGTGCGGGCGACGGGCGATGACCGCGATCTCGAGGGCTGCCTGTCGATCCCGGGCTACGTCGCCTATGTCACCCGACGCGAGAAGGTCTGGGTGGTCGCCCAGGATCGCCACGGCAAGAAGTACAAGGTCGCCGGCGCGGGCTACCTCGGGCGCGCGATCCAGCACGAGCTCGACCACCTCGACGGCAAGCTGTACATCGACTACCTCGACTCGATGGACGAGCTGATCCCGGTCGGGAGCGGCGAGGACGACGAGCAGGACGAGGCCATCCGCGAAGCGCAGGGCGCGCTCGCCTGAGCGGGCGCCGACGCCCGTGAGCCCGATCCCCCAGCCGGTTCGCACGGTCTTCTTCGGCAGCGGATCGTTCGCCCTCCCGATCCTCGACGCGCTCATCGGGGCGCCCGAGGTCGCGATCGTCGGGATCGTGTCGGCGCCCGATCGACCAGCAGGGCGACGCGGGGCCGTCACCGCCACGCCCGTGGCCGCGCGCGCCCGCGAGCTGGGGCTCGCGCTCCACCAGCCGGCCGCGCTCCGGAGCGACGTCGTCGTGGCGACGCTCGGCGACCTCGCCCCCGACCTGGGCGTCCTCGCCGACTACGGTCGGATCCTCCCCCAGGTCCTGCTCGATCGGTTCGGGCTCGGGATCCTCAACGTTCATCCGTCGCTCCTGCCGCGCCACCGAGGCGCCTCGCCGATCCCTGCGACGATCCTCGCCGGCGATCCGGCGGCCGGCGTGACGGTCATCCGCATGGACGCCGGGATGGACACGGGACCGATCGTCGCCGCGGCCGACTGGCCGCTCGATCCGGGGGCGACGACGCCGGCCCTCGAGGCCCAGGCGGCCCGCGAGGGCGCAGACCTGGTGCGCGGCCTCCTGGCCGGCTGGATCTCCGGTTCGCTGACGCCCCGGCCGCAGGACGAGGCGGCGGCCACGATCACCCGACCCCTGCGCCGCGAGGACGGGCACCTCGACCTGCGTCGGCCCGCAATCGAGCTCGAGCGGCAGGTCCGCGCGTACGAGCCGTGGCCGGGCAGCTTCGTCGAGACGGAGGCGGGCCGGCTGACGGTCGTCCGAACGGCCGTCAGCGCGCTGACCTCGCACGACCAGCCGGGCCGCCTGGTGAAGCAGGACCGCTTCCCGGCGCTCACGACCGGCGATCGGCGGCTCATCCTCGAGGAGGTCCTGCCATCGGGCGGCCGGCGGATGAGCGGCCCGGAGTACCTGCGCGGCCGCGGCCGCGACCTGGTCGGCTCGACGGTCCGCTGAACCCGCCCAAGGCGGCCGCGGAGGCCATGCGACAATGCCCGTCGTGACCGACGATCCGATCGCCGGCGTCCCGGTCGACCCGCCGCGAGGGACCGCCGGCCCGCCCCGCGATCCGCGGCCCGGGCTGTCCGGGATCGATCCAGATGCGCTCCAGTTGTGGTTCGCGGAGCGTGGCGAACCCGCTTATCGCGCCCGCCAGGTCGGCGACGCCATCTGGGCCACCGGTGGCGCCGGCGTCGCGACGGCCGCCGAGATCCGGACGCTCCCGGGATCGCTGCGCGCGTTGCTCGATGAGGCGTTCCGGCTCGACACGCTCGTCTCGACCGAGCTCGAGCTGGCCGACGGCGGGCTGACCGAGAAGGCGCTCCATCGCCTGTCCGACGGGGCGCTCGTCGAATCTGTCCTCATGCACTACCCGGCCCGCGCCGATCGCCGCGAGCGGCACACGGTCTGCATCTCGAGCCAGGCCGGCTGCGCGGTCGGCTGCCCGTTCTGCGCCACCGGCGAGCTCGGGTTCAGCCGGGATCTCGAGACGGCCGAGATCGTCGACCAGGTCCGGGCCGCCGCCGGCCGGCTCGCCGTCGACGGGCGGCGGCTGACAAACGTCGTGTTCATGGGGATGGGCGAGCCGCTGCTCAACCTGGACCGCGTCCTCGAGGCGGTGACCGCGCTGTCGGATCCGCGCAGGTTCGGGCTCGGCGCGCGGCACATCACGGTCAGCACGAGCGGGGTGGTCCCCGGCATCCGGCGGCTGACCGGCCTGGGTGCGCAGTTCACCCTGGCGGTGAGCCTCCACGCCGCGCGTGACCCGCTCCGCGACGTGCTCGTCCCGCTCAACCGGCGCTGGCCCGTGGCCGAGGTCGTCGCGGCGGCTCGCGACCACGCCCGCGCGACGGGACGGCGCATCTCCTACGAGCTCACGATGATCGACGGGATCAACGACACACCGGCCGACGCCGACGCGCTCGCCAGGTTGCTGCGCGGCGACCTCTGCCACGTCAACCTGATCCCGATGAACCCGGTGGCCCACACGCCCTGGCAGGCCAGTCCGATGCCCCGGATCGAGGCCTTCGCGGCGCGCCTTCGGCAGGACGGCATCGCGGTCACGATCCGGCGCAACCGGGGCCAGGAGATCGGCGCCGCGTGCGGCCAGCTCGCGGCCGAGCGAGCCGGCGAGCCCGCCCCGCGCGTCGTCGCACGCCGGCGCGAGCTCATCGTGCGTGACAGCGCGGCGGCGCTCCGCGCGGCCGCGGGCTGAGCGCCGTGGGATCCGGCCGGGCGCGGGTCGCCGCGAGCATCCTCGATGCCGATCTTTCGAACCTCGCCTTCGCCGTCCGGCGGGTCGAGAAGGCGGGCGCAGACCGGATCCACCTCGACGTGATGGACGGGCACTTCGTGCCCAATCTCACCTTCGGCTGGAAGACGATCAAGGCGCTCCGGCCGCGAACCGAGCTCCCCTTCGACGCCCACCTGATGATCAGCGAGCCGGGCCGCTACATCGAGGAGTTCATCGAGGCCGGCTGCGACTCGATCACGTTCCACGTCGAGATCGACGAGCCGATCGAGCCGACGCTCCGGAGGATCCGCGAGGCCGGCCGGGCCGCCGGGCTGGCGATCAAGCCGGCGACGCCGGTCCGGGCACTGACCAAGTACCGCGAGCTGCTCGACATTGTGCTCGTGATGACGGTCGAACCGGGCTTCGGCGGGCAGTCGTTCATGCCCGGGGCGGCGCGCAAGATCGTCAGTGCCCGGAAGCTGCTGAGCTACCTCCCGCTCGGGGGCGAGGTCCACGTCGACGGCGGGATCAACCGCGAGACGGCGGAGTTCGTCGGCGGTCTCGGGGTCGACGTGCTCGTCGTCGGCTCGGCCCTGTTCCAGAAGGGCCACGACATGGGTCGCGAGGTCCGGCTCATCCGGGCCCTGGCCGACGAGGGCTACGCATTCCAGCTCAACAAGGGCAAGCCACCGATCCCGCGCGACGAGTGGCGGAGCATCGCCAGCCTGCCGTTCCAGGTCGGGTCGCGGCTGCGGGCCACGATCGAGGAAGGCGGCATCCCGGTGATCATGCTCCGGGCCGGCGGCCGGATGAACCCGGACGGCGTCCGCGACTACGAGCTCCTCGTGCCGCACCAGGTCGAGCAGCTGACCCTTGAGCGCTACGCCGCCGAGCGCGAGGCGGCCTACGCCGAGGCCGACGCCTGGCGGGCGACCTTCCAGCCGGTTGGCTCATGACCGAGACGAGCGAGGCCGCCGAGACCGCGCAGCTGGGCCGGCGCAACGACCGGATCCTGCTATGGGCCGTCGGGGCCTACATCGTGATCCTGTCCGCCCTGATGCTCGTCCGCGGGGTGTCGATCACTCCGGACGTCCTCCTCGTCGCGTTTGGCCTGGCGGCCGTCCTGCTCGGCCGCGGCCGCCTGTTCGTGCGCGACTGGATCCCGTTCATCGGCCTGTTCTTCGCGTACGAGCTGATGCGCGGTTATGCCGACAACATCGGCCTGGCGATCCACGTGACCGACGTGCTCGCCGTGGAACGGGCGCTGTTCCTCGGGCACCTGCCGACCGAGCTCCTCCAGGACGCCCTCCATCCGCCGAGCGGGCCGGACGTCCTCGCCTCGGTGGCGACCGTCTTCTACTTCCTCCACTTCCCGCTGCCGATCGCCGTCGGGTTCTTCCTGTGGCTGCGCCGGCGGCGGGTCTACTACGACTTCGTGGCCGCGCTCATCCTCGTCTCGATGGCCGGGTTCGCGACCTACGTCCTCCTGCCCGTCGCGCCGCCGTGGTGGGCGGCCCAGCACGGCTATCTGCCCGGACCCGACGGCCAGCCGGCGATCCTGTACCTCAAGGAGCAGGGCTTCGACCAGCTGGCGAGCCTGTTCGGGTTCGAGGGCCACTACCTCTACAGCTACACGATCTACGACATCAACCCGAACCAGGTGGCGGCCTTCCCGTCGCTCCATGCGGCGTATCCGTTCCTCGGCTTCCTGTTCGCCCGGCGGGCGTTCGGGCGGATCGGCTGGCTCCTCCTGGCGTACTCGGTCTGCGTCTGGTTCTCGGTGGTCTACCTGGCCGATCACTACGTCGTGGACATCCTCGCTGGGCTCGCCTATGCCAGCGTCGCCTACTGGGCGGTCATCCACGCCCCCGGCTGGCTGCGGCGGATCATCGACCAGGCGGCCGACGACGAGCTCGAGGCGGGCGTCGAGGCGGCCGATGCCGGCGACGCCGGGGCGCTCGCCAGGCTCGGCCGGCACATTCGCTGGTCGGTCGTCGGGCAGGGCCTCGTCGTCGCCGCCATCGGGGCCGGGCTGGCCTACTGGATGAACACGACCGGGGCACTCGGCGGAGGGACGACCGCGCTCTACCTGGTCCCGTGGCTGCTCATGCTCGGCGGCGCCTGGCGGGCCGCCGCCGGCCTGCTGAGCCGCTAGCAGCCGACGGCCGGCGTGCGCGCACTCCTCCAGCGGGTCAGCCGGGCGGAGGTCCGGGTCGGCGACGATGTCGTTGGACGGATCGGCCACGGGCTGGTGGTGCTCCTGGGGGTCGGGCCGGACGACGACTCCGCGGTGGCCGATGGGCTGGCGCGGAAGGTGGCGGAGCTGCGGATCTTCGCCGACGACGACGGCCGGACGAACCGCTCGCTGCTCGACGTCGGCGGCGGGGCGCTCGTAGTCAGCCAGTTCACCCTGTTCGCCGACACGCGGCGGGGGCGACGGCCGGGCTTCACCGATGCGGCGCTGCCGGACGTCGCGATCCCGGTCTACGAGCGGTTCGCCGCCGCCCTCGAAGCGCTCGGGGTGCCGGTGGGACGCGGCCGGTTCGGGGCGGAGATGGCGGTCGAGCTCGTCAACGACGGCCCCTTCACGATCTGGCTCGACACGGCCGAGCGCCCCTGACGCGTCCTCGGAAACGGTCGAACCCCCGGGCCGTCGCGGCCGGGGGTTCAAGGGGTGGCGGATCGTCGGGGGCGCACGGCGCCCGGGGCGGAACGCGCTAGCGGCTGGCCTTCGCGATCGTCCGCCGGCAGCGAGTGCACACGAGCTGCTTCTTCGACGCCCCGTTCTCGGTGGGCATCGCCAGCGACTGGAGGTTCGGCTGGTAGCGGCGGTGGGCGCGGACGCGGTTCATCCCCGACGACTGCGGGTTGAACCCGCCCATCGAGACCTTGCCGCAGACGGCGCAAGCGCGGGCCATGCTGGTCCTCAGAACGTGATTCGGGCAGTGGCGCGAGCCGCGAGGGGCTCGGGCAGGCGGTACGATAGCACATCGACCCCGGGATCCCGGGCGGCCGCGACCTCAATCCCGAGTCGGCGGCCGGCAGCGGAGGCCTGCCGCGTATGCCCGACCGCTCCGCCACGGGCCGCTCGCTCGTCAGCCGGCGCGCGATCGAGGAGATCGTCCGCATCGCGGTCCTCGGGAGCTACGGGGTCGTGGGGTTCGCCGACGAGAGCCGGCTCGGCCGCGTGCTGAGCGGACTCGGCCTCGGCCGATCCGGGATCCGGGTGCGCACCCACGGCTCGTTCACGGTTGACCTTCGCCTGACGATCGCCTATGGGCTGCCGGTCGCCGAGGTCATCCGCCAGGTCGAGTCGGTGGTGCGCTACGCGTTGCGGCGGGCGCTCGATCGCGAGCCCGACCGGCTGACCATCCATGTTGGCGGGCTCCGCTACGAGCCGTCCTCCGTGCCACCGGAGCCAGAGGATCCGCCGGGAGGGCCCGCCTCGGCGGACCTGGCCGATGCGGGCTCGCGGGCCGAGGCCGCCCTGGATCGGGAGCCCCCTCGCGAGGCGTCCGCCGGATGACCCGTCGAACCTGCGACGGATCGGGGCTCCTCGCGGCGTTCCGGTCGGCGGTGGCGAACCTCGAAGCGCACGTCGACGAGATCAACGCCCTGAACGTCTTCCCGGTCCCCGACGGCGACACGGGCTCGAACATGGTCGCCACGGTGCGGGTCGCCCTCGACGAGGCCGAGGGGGCCGCGGGCCAGCCGGCCGACCGGATCGCCGCCGCCATCAGCTTCGGGGCGCTGATGGGCGCCCGCGGCAACTCCGGGGTCATCACCAGCCAGATCCTGAACGGGATGGCCCGCGGGCTGGCGAAGAAGCGCCGGTTCAACGGCCTCGATCTCGCCCACTGCCTGGCGCTGGGCACCGAGACCGCCTACGCGGCGGTGAAGAAGCCGGTGGAGGGGACGATCCTGACCGTCATCCGCGAGGCGAGCGTCGCGGCGAAGGCCGCCGCCGAGCAGGACGACGCGATCGAGTCGGTCCTCGCCGCCACGGTGGAGGCCGCCGAGCGATCCGTCGCCCGCACGCCGACGCTGCTGCCCATCCTGCGCGAGGCCGGGGTCGTCGACTCCGGCGGCGAGGGGATCTTCCGCCTGTTCGAGGGCGCGCTGCGGTTCGTGGCCGGCCATGCGGTGGCCGGTGCGGCGCCCGTCCGGGCCGCCGGCGGACCGCGCCCGTCGACGCTCGTCGCCCACGCCGACGAGGGGTTCGGCTACGAGACGATGTTCCTGCTCCAGCCGTCGCCCGGCCACGATCTCGACATCGACGGCATCCGGACCCAGCTCGAGACGATCGGCGAGTCGGTCGTCGTCGCCGGCGACGCGCGGGCGGCCAAGGTCCACGTCCACAACGAGCGCCCGGACGACGTGCTCGCCTTCGGCCTGCGCCTCGGCTCGCTGAGCCGGATCAGCGTCGAGAACCTCGACCACCAGGCGCGCGACGTGCGCGAGCGCCGGGCGAGCGACTTCACCGGCGCCGCGGGGTCGGCGGACCGGGTGGGCGGGGTCGATCCCGCGCCGGTGTCGGCCACGGCCGACCCCGACGTCGGCGCGTCGACGAACGGTCCGCGCGCTCCGCTGGCCGTGGTCGCCGTGGCCGCGGGGGACGGACTGGCGACGATCTTCCACGACTTTGGCGTCGCGGCGGTCGTGCGCGGCGGGCAGGCGGCCAACCCGAGCACCGGCGAGCTGCTCGAGGCGATCGCGGACGTCGCTGCCGACGAGGTGCTCCTCCTGCCGAACAATCCGAACGTCATCCTGGCCGCCCGCCAGGTCGCCGAGCTGTCCGACCGACCCGTCCACGTCGTCCCCACCCGGAATGCGGCCGAGGGGTTTGCCGCGTTGCTCGCGCTCGATCCCGGCGAGCCCGCGGCGGCGAACGTCGCCGACATGACCGAGCGCGGCCGCGCGCTCACCACGCTCCAGGTCACCACGGCGGTGCGGGACGCTCGGGTCGGCCGGCGGAAGGTCCGCAAGGGGCAGACGATGGTCCTCGACCCGGACGACGGCCTAGTGGCGCTCGACGGCGACCCGGAGCGGGCGATCCTCGATGCGGTCGCGACGCTCGACCCGTCGATCGAGCTCGTGACCCTGTTCTACGGCGACGGGGCCGAGCTCGGCGAGGCAGAGCACCTCGCGCGGCAAATCGCCGAGGTCCGGGCCGGCGTCGAGGTGGAGGTGCGCCACGGTGGCCAGCCCCACTACCGGTACCTGATCTCGGCGGAGTAGGCGTGGCCGCCACGTCGTCCCGACGACCGACCGGTTCGACGCGACGGCCGGCCGCCACGGCGCGGCCTGCCGGGCCACCACCCACCGATCCGGCGGCCCTGCTCGCAACGGCGATCGGCTCGAGCGGCCTGAGCGGCGCGGCGGCGATCCGGCGGGCCGGACCGCGGCTCGGGATCGCCACGGTGCGCGACCTCCTGTTCCACCTGCCCCGCCGCTACGACGACCGTCGCCGGATGGAGACGATCGCCCAGCTCATGGGGCGGGCCGACGGTGAGCAGGTCAGCGCCCGGGTCACTGTCCGTTCGATCCGGGTGGAGAAGACCTACCGGCGGCACGTCCAGCGGACGATCGCGATCGTCCGCGACGACACCGGCGAGGCCGAGGCGATCTGGTTCGGCCGCAGGTTCATCGAGCGGCGGATCAAGGCCGGCGACCCGCTCGTGATCAGCGGCCGGCTCAAGAAGCGCGGCTTCGCGGTCATCTTCGACGACCCGGAGTTCCAGCGCGAGGACGCCGAGGGGGACCTCCTCCACGCCGGGCGGATCGTCCCGATCTACCGGCTGACCGCCGGGATCGCGGCGCCCCGCCTCCGCGTCGCGATGCGCGAGGCGATCGACCGAGCCGGGCTCGACTACCCGGAGTACGTGCCCGAGGCGATCCGCCGGTCGGAGGGGCTCGTCGGGATCGGCAGCGCGATCGAGGGGGCCCACTACCCGGCCGACCCGGAGACCCTCGACGCGTCGCTGCACCGGCTGGCGTTCGACGAGCTGCTCGCCCTCCAGCTCGGGATGGTCGCCCGGCGCCGCCAGCGGGTCCGCTCACGCGCGCTGCCACTCCACGTGCCGGAGGTCCGCCACCGCGAGGTCGAGACGGCCCTCACGTCGGCGCTGTCGACGAAGCTCGGCCGAGCCGTCGAGCTGACGGTCGACCAGCGGGCCGCGACGGCGGCGATCCGGTCGGACCTCGAACGTCCCGAGCCGATGCTGCGGCTGCTCCAGGGCGACGTCGGCTCGGGGAAGACCGCCGTGGCCGCGTATGCGCTCGCGCTCGAGGCCGGCGTGGGCCGCCAGGGCGCGTTGCTCGCCCCGACCGACCTGCTCGCCCGCCAGCACGGCGTGACCCTCGGCGACCTGCTCGAGCCGCTGGGGATCCCGGTCACCCTGCTGACCGGCTCGCTGAGCGCCGCCGGGACGCGCAACGCGCTCGAGGCCGTCGCGGATGGCCGGGCGGGGGTCGTCGTCGGGACCCACGCGCTCCTCCAGGACCGGGTGCGCTTCGCCGATCTCGGGCTCGTCGTGATCGACGAGCAGCACCGGTTCGGCGTCGAGCAGCGCGGGCAGCTCGAGGCGAAGGCCGGCGGGACCGCCCCGCACGTCCTCCTGATGACCGCCACGCCGATCCCGCGCACGCTCGGTCAGGTCCTCTACGCCGATCTCGACGTCACCGACCTGCGAACCCCGCCCGAGGGACGGATCCCGATCCAGACCCTGATCCGCCACCCGGCCGGGCTCGACCGGCTGTGGGACTTCGTCCGCGGCCAGGCGGCCCACGGCTTCCGGACGTTCGTCGTCGTCCCCGCGATCGAAGAGACCGACGACGAGGGAACCGTGGCGGCCAAGGCCGAGGCCGAGCGGCTGCGCGGGTTGCTCGACCCGCTCCGGGTCGGACTGGTCCACGGGCGGATGAAGGCGGCGGATCGGGACGCCGAGATGACCCGGTTCCGCGACGGCGGACCGGACGGGCTCGACGTGCTCGTGGGGACCACGGTCGTCGAGGTCGGCGTCGACGTGCCCGAGGCGACGGTCATGGTCGTCGAGGGCGCCGACCGGTTCGGGCTCGCCCAGCTGCACCAGCTGCGCGGCCGGGTCGGTCGCGGCGGCGCCGCCTCGTACTGCGCGCTCGTCTCCGACTCGGCCCCGAGCACCGAGTTCTGGGACGACCTCGTCGCCGGCCGGCGCACCGTCGAGACGACCGAGCAGGCGCGGCTCATCGCGGTCGCCCGGACGCTCGACGGGTTCGAGCTCGCCGAGGCCGACTTCGAGCTCCGCCGCGAGGGCGACGTCCTCGGCCTTGCCCAGAGCGGGCTGCCACGGCTGCGCATCGCATCGCTCCAGCGAGCCGACCATCGGGTGCTCGCCACGGACGCCCGCCGTCACGCTGAGGCCCTTCTCGACGCGGGCGGCGAGCTCCACGGATCCGACGTCGGGCCGCTCCGCCGCGAGCTCGTCGCGGGCTGGCTCGAGGGCATCGCCGCCGGCGAGGCGGACAGCCCGGCATGAGGCGCGAGCAGGGCGGCGATGGCTGACGCCGGCCGGGTGATCGCCGGGACGGCCCGCGGTCGTCGCCTCGTGGCACCGGGGGAGGGGACCCGGCCGCTCGCCGATCGGGTCAAGCAGACGCTGTTCGCGATCCTCGAGCCCGACCTCCGCGGCGCGGCGTTCCTGGACCTGTGTGCCGGGAGCGGCGCCGCGGGCATTGAGGCGCTGTCGCGGGGCGCCGGGCGGGCGACGTTCGTCGAGCGCGATCGCCGGGCGCTGACGACGATCGCCGAGAACCTCGGGCTCACCGGCCTGGCCGGCCCCACGGCCCGGCTTGTGCGGGCCGACGCCGCCAGCTGGCTCGCCGACCCGGCCGCGACCGACGGCCCGTTCGACCTCGTCGTTGTCGACCCGCCGTATGCCGAGACGGGTCTGCTCTCGCGGCTGCTGGCGATCCTTGGAGCGGACGACGCGGCACGGCTGCTCGCACCCGGCGCTCGCGTCGTCGCCAAGCACTTCTGGCGGGACCGCCCCCCGGCCGCGATCGGCCTGCTAGCATCCGAACGGGACCGGCGCTTCGGCGAGACCGGGCTCACGTTCTATCGTCGGGAGGTCGGATGAGCGTCGCGGTCTATCCCGGCTCGTTCGATCCGATCACGAACGGTCATCTCGACGTCCTGCGCCGGGCGGTTGCGGTGTTCGACCGGGTGGTCGTGGCCGTCCTCGAGAACCCGCGCAAGACGCCCCTCCTCCCGACCGATCGCCGCCTGGCGATCATCCGGGCCGCGCTGGCCGAGGCCGGGCCGGAGCTCGCCGGCCGGGTCGAGGTCGAGGCCTTCGACGGGCTGACGGTCGTCTTCTGCCGGCGGGTCGGCGCCAGCTTCCTCGTCCGTGGCCTGCGGGCGGTGTCGGACTTCGAGACCGAGCTGCAGCTGGCCCACAACAACCGGATCCTCGCCCCGGAGGTCGACACGGTCTTCTTCATGACCTCGCTGGAGCACGGCTACGTCAGCTCGAGCCTGGTCAGGGAGATCGCCCGCTTCGGGGGCGACGTCGAGCGCCATGGTCCCGCCGGCTGCCGCGGCCGCGCTCGCCGGGAGCGATCGGGACCGTTGACCCGCGCCACGCCGGGTGGCGGGTGCGATAATCGGGCAACCGGTCCGCCGTGGGCGCCGGTCGCCAGCCGAGGAGGGCCGGTCCGATCGACATCATCTTCCTCGTCACCCGCCTGCAGACCCTGATTGCGAACGGCAAGAAGCTGCCGATGACGAACAACGTGGTCATCGACAAGGACGCCGCCTTCGACCTGATCGACGAGCTGCGGGCGGCGATCCCGGAGGAGATCCGGGCGGCCAAGCGGATCAACTCCGAGGGCGAACGGATCATGGAGAAGGCCCAGGAGGAGGCCGAGCGGATCGTCGCCAGCGCCCAGGAGCAGGCGGCCTTCCTGATCGAGGAGCGGGGCCTGACGGCTGCGGCCGAGGAGGCCAGCGGCCGGATCATCGGCCAGGCGCAGGCCGAGTCGGCCGAGGTGCGCCGGGGCGCCGACGAATACGCGGCGTCGGTCCTGATCGGGCTCGAGGGCGAGGTCGTGCGGACGCTCCAGAGCATCAAGAAGGGGATCACCCTGCTCGACGAGCGACGCCATGTCGCGAGCCCGACGGCGGAGGCCGAGGTCGCCGAGGACGACGAGGACGACGACGAATGGGACGGCGAAGCCGAACGCGAGGAGGCCCGCGCCACCCGCACCGGACGGTCGTGACCCGGGCCGACCCCCGGTCGACGCTCACGGTCAACGTCGCGACCCTCCTCGGCGAGCCGGGCGGCTCCGTCCGCGATCTCGCCTTTGACGACCTGGGGCTCGACCTCGGCGAGGACCTCGCCCTGGCGCACCCAGCCGACGCCCGCTTCCGGCTGACCCGGACGAACCGCGGGCTGCTGGTCGACGGCGACGTCCGGGCCACGCTGGCCGAGACCTGCAGCCGATGCCTGCGTCCGATCGAGGTCGAGGTCCGGCCCGAGATCGACGAGGAGGCGCTCCAGAGCGTCGAGCTCGCGACCGGCTCGCCGATCGACCACGCCGACGAACCGGATGTCGCCCGGCTGACGGACCACCACGAGATCGAGCTCGAGCCGCTCGTCCGCGAGGCGGTCCAGCTGGCCGCCCCGATCGCCCCGCTCTGCCGCCCGGACTGCCCCGGGCTCTGCCCGGTCTGCGGCGTCGAGCTGGCGAGCGGACCGCACGCGCACGAGGACGAGCCGGTCGATCCGCGGCTGGCCGTGCTCGCGGACCTGCTCGGCGATCCGGACGAGAACGGCTAGGGTCGACGGGCTCGGCCTCGGCGGATCGGATCGGGCAGCGGTGCGACCGGCTACGATGTCGTAGACTGCGCGGTCGGCCCCTCGTCCGCGCCGACCGGCGTGCCGGACTGCGAGCGGCCCGACCCGACGACACCGTCCGAGCCGGCCGAGCCTGCCGGAGCCGGAACGAGCAAGGAGCCACACGAACCATGGGAGTCCCCAAGCGACGGGTGTCGCACGCGCGCCAGGGCGAGCGCCGGAGCCACCTCGCGCTCGAGCTGCCGAAGCTCGAGGAATGCCCGCATTGCCACGAGCAGAAGCGACCGCATCACGCCTGCCCGAACTGCGGCTATTACAACGGCCGCCAGGTGTTCGAGCCGAAGACGAAGTCGAGCGACTCGGCTTCCTGATCTCATGGACCTGAGCGCCGTCCGGGCCGGCTCGGAGGATCGCCGAATCCGCGTCGCCGTCGACGCGATGGGCGGCGACCACGCCCCCGAGGATGTCGTCCACGGCGCGCTCGGCTACGCGGCCGAGCACCCGGCGGACGACGTGATCCTCGTCGGCGACCGGGTCCGGATCGAGGCGATCGCCGGGTCGGCACTGCCGGCGAACAACGTCTCGATCGTCCACGCCTCGCAGGTCGTCGGGATGGACGAGCATCCGGCCCTCGCACTGCGCGAGAAGAAGGACGCCTCGATCCTCGTCGCCACCGACCTCGTCCGGCGCGGCGAGGCCGACGCCGTCGTGACCGCCGGGCACACGGGCGCCGCGATGGCGGCGGCGGTCCTCCGGCTCGGTCGCCTGCCCGGCGTCGACCGGCCCGCCCTGGCCGTCCAGATGGTCACGGCCTCGGGGCCGTTCGTGTTCCTCGACATCGGCGCCAACCCCAATTCGAGCGGCGAGAACCTCTACCAGTACGCCGAGATGGGCGCCCTCTTCGCCGAGCGGGTGCTGGGCGTCGAGCGACCGCGGGTGGCGCTCCTGTCGATCGGCGAAGAGCGCGGCAAGGGCGACGCCCGGATCGCCGTGGCCACCCAGCTGCTGGAGCAGTCCGATCTCCAGTTCGTCGGCAACGTCGAGGGCAAGGACCTGGTCAAGGACCTCGCCGACGTGGTTGTCTGCGACGCGGTCGTGGGGAACGTGGTGATCAAGTTCTTCGAGGGCCTCTCGACGTTCATCTTCGACCTCATCGCCGAGGAGTTCCGCCGGCCGCCGCGCGGCCCGATCGCGTACGCGCTGATGAAGCCCGGTGTCGACCGGATCCGCCGGATCTTCGACTACGAGCGCTTCGGCGGGTCGCCGCTCCTGGGGGTCAAGGGGACGGTCATCATCACCCACGGGCGGGCACGGCGGCGGATGGTCGGCTACGCCGTCGCGGTCGCCGCGACCGCGGCGCGCGCCCGCATCCCGGAGCACATCGCCGAGACGTTCCAGCGCGAGCCCACCCAGCTCGCCGACTACGCCGCGGCGGCCGCGGCATCGGGATCCCCGATCGACGAGGTGAGCGGCAGCCCAATTCGGGCGGCCACCACGCGGCCGACGGAGCCCGGATCGTGACCGACCTGGACGAGCTGAGCGTCGACCGGCACGTCGTCGACGAGCTCATCCGGCTGGCCGCGCTCGAGGTCCCCGGCGTCGTCCGGGTCGACCCGCCCGGCCCGCGCTGGCTGCCCATCCTGGGCCGCCGATCGGTCGTGTCCCGCATCGACGGGCGCCGGGTCGACGCTCGCCTGTCGGTCGTCGCCCGGCCCGGCCACGAGCTCGTCCCGCTGACGCGCCAGGTCCGGTCGGCCGTAGCGGCCGCGATCGAGCGGCTCGTCGGGCTCGAGGTCGGCGAGATCGTCGTCATCGTCGGCGGCGTCGGCGGCTGACGGTGGCCGCCCCACCGCGGCGCGGCCGGTCCGACCTCGCACGGAGCGCGCACGCCGGGCGCCGTCTCGCCCTGGCCGCCGTGTTCGAGGCCGAGTTCGGGCAACGGACCGCATCGGCCATCCTCGAGCGTCACCTGGCCGAGACCGCCGCGGACGAGGTGACCGCCGAGTTCTCGCGCCGGCTGGTCGGCGTGGTGACCGAGCACCGAGCGGAGATCGACGCCCTGATCGAGCGCGTAGCGCCTCAATACCCGGTCGTCCAGCTGGCGCGGATGGACCGCGCGCTCCTGCGTTGCGGCATTGGCGAGGTGCTACACTCCGGCACGACGCCGGCCCGAGTGGCGATCGCCGAGTGGGTCGACCTCGCACGCACCTACAGTGGTGACCCGGCCCGACGCCTGATCAATGGCGTGCTGGGCAGGATCGCAGGCGAGCGACCCGGCGCCTGACCGGGCGATCGAACTCCGAGGAGGGAGTCAGTGGCCACCACCTATGAGCGGCTCAAGAAGATCGTGGTCGAGCAGCTGGGCGTCGAGGAAGATGACGTCAAGCCCGAGGCGTCCTTCGTCGACGACCTCAACGCGGACTCCCTCGATCTCGTCGAGCTGATCATGAGCCTCGAGGAGGAGTTCGGCACCGAGATCAGCGACGAGGACGCCGAGAAGATCCGGACCGTCGGCGACGCGGTCGAGTACATCGACGAGCACTCCTCCTAGCCGGGAGCCCCGCCCGCGCCCCATGCGCCCGGCCGACGCCTACGCTGACCGCCTCGGCCTCCCCATCCGCGACCTCGACCTGCTCGAGCAGGCGCTCACCCACAGCAGCTACCTGCACGAGCACCGCGACACCGTCAGCGGTCATAACGAGCGCCTCGAGTTCCTCGGTGACGCGGTGGTCACCCTGGTCATCGGCGAGGCGCTCTTCCGTCTCCGCCCGACCGAGGACGAGGGTATGCTCTCGGCGCGCCGGGCGGCGATCGTCAGTGCCCAGGGCCTGGCCCGGATCGCGCGGCGGATCGAGCTCGGCGAGGCGCTCCGGCTCGGCGAGGGGGAATCGCGCCGCGACGGCCGGACCCGCGTCTCGCTCCTCGCGTCGGGCTTCGAGGCGCTCGTCGGGGCGATCTACCTGGACCTCGGGTTCGACACCGCGCGCGACTGGGTCCTCGCGCAGGCCGCCCCGGAGCTCTCGAGCGACGCACCGCTGTCGAGCCTGAAGAGCGCCAAGAGCCGGCTCCAGGAGCACACCCAGCGGACGAACGGCGAGCGGCCACAGTACCGGCTCATCGAGGCGACCGGGCCCGACCACGAGAAGGTCTTCCGGGTCGAGGTGGCGGTCGGCGGCCGGGTCCTCGGGACCGGCGAGGGCCGCTCGCAGAAGTCGGCCGAGATCGCCGCCGCCGAGGCCGCCCTGCCGGGTCTTCGCGAGACGACGCCGGCGTGACCGCGCCGGCCCGGCTCCTGGCGCTCCGGCTCCACGGCTTCAAGTCGTTCGCCGAGCGGACGGTGGTCGAGTTCGGCCCCGGGATCAGCGCCGTCGTCGGCCCGAACGGGTCGGGCAAGAGCAACCTGGCCGACGCGCTGCGCTGGGCGCTCGGCGAGCAGGGCCGGGCGCTGCGGAGCCGCAAGAGCGAGGACGTCATCTTCGCCGGCTCCGACCGCCGGGCCGCCCTCGGGATGGCCGACGTGACCCTCGTCCTCGACAACGCCGACGGGCTGCTGCCGGTCGACTACGGCGTCCTGGAGCTCGGCCGGCGGCTCTACCGGTCGGGTGAGAACGACTACCTCCTCAACCGCCAGCGGGTGCGGCTGCGCGACCTCGTCGACCTGCTCGATTCGGCGCACCTCGCCGACAACGCCTTCCTGTTCATCGGCCAGGGGATGGTCGACCAGGCGCTGGCGCTGCGACCCGAGGAGCGGCGGCCGCTGTTCGAGGAGGTTGCCGGCGTCCGGCGCCACGAGCGTCGCCGCCGCAAGGCCGAGGACCAGCTCGCCGAGGCCGAGGCCAACCTCGCCCGCGTGGAGGACATTGTCGCCGAGCTCCGTCCGCAGGCCCGCCGACTGGCCGCTCAGGCCGAACAGCAGCTGACTCGGGCGAGCGCCGGCGACGAGCTCGCCGCGGCGCTGGTCGTTGCGGCGCACGGCCGCTGGCACGAGGCGGCACGCCGGCGGACCGCGGCATCGGAACGGCTCGTCGCTGCGCGCGCGGAGGCCGATCGCGCCATGGCCGAGCTCACCGAGGCCGAGCGGTCGGCCGCCGCGGTCTCGGGAGCGCTCGGTGCGCGCGCCGAGTCGGAGCGTGGCCGGCGCGAGGCCCACGAGACGGCCCGCGGAGCCGTCGACGAGCTCCGGCTGCGCCTTGCCCGGCTGGCTGCCGACGCCGGCGGGATCGAGCGGGACCGGGAGCGGCTCGTCGTTGAGCGGTCCGCCGCGGAAGCCGACCTCGTGATCCGCCGGCGCGAGGCCGCCGCACCGCTGCCGGAGCGCGACCTGGAGCTCGAGCGGACCGTCGGGGAGGCCGAGCGGGCGCTCGCCGAGGCGCTCGAGGAGATCGGGGCGCTGCGTGCCGCCCGGCAGGCCCGCGGTGAGGCGTTGGCCACGTTGCGGCGGGCAGAAGCCGCCCGCGTTGCCGAGCTCGAGACCGCCCGCCGCCGGGTCGCCGAGTTCGAGCGCCGGGCGCGCGAGGAATCGGAGCGGGCGGCCGTCACCGCGACGAGCCGGGAGGATCTCGAGCGGGCCCACGCCGAGGCGACGGCGGCCGCGACGGCCGCCGCGGACGGCGAACGGGACGCGGCCGCGCTGCGGGCACGGGCGCGGGAGGCACTCGACCAGGCCGACGGGGCCGCCCGTGCCGCCGCGGAGGCCGCGACGGCGGCCGGTTCCCGCGCCGCCGGGCTGCGCGGCACCGTGGACGGCGTCGCCGCCAGGCTGGCCGCAGAGGAGGCGCGGGGCATCGCCCGAGCGGCGCGACGGGTCGGCGGCAAGCGGCTCGACGAGGACCTCCAGGTCGAGCCGTCGCTCCGGGCGGCGGTCGAGGCCGCGCTCGGCGATCTTGCCCGGGCGTATCTCATTGGACGCGGGGCGGTGACCGATCTCGCGGCAGAGCGGGGGATCGTGGTCGTCGAGCGAGAGTCGGGCACGGTCCGCCCGGCCGCTGACGAGGCCGCCTTCCGGGATCGCCTGGCGGCGCTCGGCGGTGGCGTCCTTGGCGAAGCCGTGCGGCGCGACCCGCTCGGCGCGGCTCGCCGGATCCTCGACCGCGCGGCGTGGCTGCCGGACCTGGCGGCCGTCGTCGCGATCCAGCCCGAGCTGCCCGACGGCTGGGTCGTCGTGAGCCGCGATGGCCGAGCGGTCGCGGGCTCCGACGCGATCGCGCTCGGGCGCGCGGAGGGTACGCTCGATCGGCGGGCCGAGCTGGAGCGACTGACCGCCGAGCTCGCGACGGCCGACGACGAGACGACCCACCTCGAGACCGCGGCGCGGGCGGCCGGCGAGGCGCTCGCGGAGGCGCGTCGGACGCTGGAGACGGCCGAGGCGGCCGAGGCCACAGCCGCGAACCACCGGCGGGCGCAGGACGAGGCCGAGCGAAGCGCCGGCCGGGCCGCCGAGAACGCCACCCGCGAAGCCGGCTGGGCGGCCGCGCTCGCCGAGCGCTCGGCCGCGGAGCTCATTCGGGCGCAGGAGGCGCTCGCCGCGCTCGACGATCCAGCCGCGGGCCGCCGGGATCCGGCGGCTGCTCAACCGGGCGATGACCAAACGGCATTGCTCACCTGGGAGGCCCGGGCGACCGACCTGCGGGCGCGCCGCGACCGGATCGCCGGCCAGCTGGCAACGACCGAGGGCGTGCGACGCGAAGCCGAAGCGAGGGTCCAGCGCGCGCTCGCCGCGGTCGCCCACGACGAGGCCCGGCTGGCGCGCGCCGAGGCGGACGAGCGCGCGCTCGCCGAGCGCGACGCAGGCATCGCCGGCGAGCGCGGTCGGCTCACGGCGGACCTCGCGGCCGCAGAGGCGCGCGAGCTCGCGGCGCGGACCGTGCTCGACGAGCTCCGCTCGGCGGACGATGCCGACCGCCGGCGCCTCGTGGCGATCGAGGCCGCAGCGAGTGGCGCGCGCGAGCGATTGCGGGCGGCGGACGAGCGGGTGCGCGCGGCAGAGGTCGCCGAACTCGAGGCACGCCTCGGGCTCGACGCCATCCGCGAGCAGGTCCTCGTCGAGCTGGCCGGAATCGGCCGGGTCGGGGTCGATGCGCTCCGGGCAGTCGCGGTCGCCGGCGACGGAGTCGGGGCGAGCAGGGAGCCGCTGGGCGACCCACCGGCGGCGCCCTCGGCCGGCGACGACCGGGATGACGACGATGCGTCGGGCGAGCTCGAAGCGCTGCTCGTGCGCGTCCTGCCGGCCTGGGAGTCGGCCCCGCCGTCGCTCGACGTGCCGAGCTCGGGCCGGCTGGCCACGCTGCGCCGGCGGTTCCACGAACTGGGGGCGGCCAACCCGTTCGCGATCGACGAGTACGAGGAGGTCCGGACGCGGCTCGAGACGATGGAGACCCAGGCGGCCGACCTGCGGACTGCGATCGTCCGGACGCGGGCGCTGATCGAGGAGCTGACCGTCATGATCGCGGACCAGTTCCGGACGACGTTCCGGGCGCTCGAGGCCGCGTTCGACGCCCGCTTCAAGCAGCTCTTCGGTGGCGGGTTCGCCCGGCTCGACCTGACCGACCCGACGGACCTCGCGACGACGGGGGTCGAGATCGTCGCCCGGCCACCGGGCAAGAAGGCGCAGGCGCTCGCGATGCTGTCCGGCGGCGAGCGGGCCCTCACGGCGGTCGCGCTCCTGTTCGCCATGCTCGAGGTGCGACCCGTTCCGTTCTGCGTGCTCGACGAGGTCGACGCTGCGCTCGACGAGGCCAACGTCGGGCGGTTCTCGGAGGCCCTGCGAGGCCTTGCCGACGCGACCCAGTTCATCGTCATCACCCACAACCGGGGGACGATCGAGGCAGCCGACGCGCTGTACGGCGTCACTGTCGGTGACGACTCGGTCAGCCGGGTGATCAGCCTGCGCCTCGACGAGGCGACCGCGATCGCGGCGGCCGCCGGCGGGAACGGCTCGGCCACGCTCGATCCCGTGGCGGGCTGAGGCGTGTTCTGGCGCCGTCGACCGAAGGACGACGGGATCGAGGAGCCGGGTCGCGACGCCCCGGCGACCGATCCGCCCGCACCGCCCGGGCCGACCGGCCCGGATCTGGACGTCGGGCCCGAGTGGGAGCCCGACCCGGCCGACTTCGACGACCCTGCGTCCGCCGGGACGACGACAGCGGCCGTCGACCTCGCCGAGCCCGCGACCACCGCCTCGGAGCCAGCGCCGATCGAGACCGTTGCGCCGCCGCCACCATCTCCGGGGTCCCGGACGCCGATCGCCGGCTGGGTCACGGCGGACGAAGGATCAGGCGACCTCGTCGCCGGTCTGGAGAAGAGCCGGACCGGCTTCGTCGGCCGGCTCCGCGGCTTCCTCGGCGGCGGAGCCGGCGGACCGGCCTGGGACGACGTTGAGGAGACCCTCATTGCCGGTGACGTCGGTGCCAGCCTGGCGATGGACGTCGTCGAGCAGGCGCGGAGCCGGCACGATCCGGGCGGCCCCGAGGCCGCCGTCCGCGCCGAGCTCGCGGCCCTCCTCATCCCGCGCGGTCCGGACGACTGGCGGCCCGAGCCCGCCGGACCGGAGCTGCCCGCCGTGATCCTCGTGGTCGGCGTCAACGGCACCGGCAAGACGACGACGATCGGCAAGCTGGCGAGCCGCTACCGCCACGAGGGCCGCTCCGTCCTGCTCGCCGCCGCCGACACGTTCCGCGCCGCGGCCATCGAGCAGCTGGGGACCTGGGCCGACCGGTCGGGTGCCCAGATCGTGTCGCATGCGCCGGGCGCGGACCCGGGGGCGGTGGTCTTCGACGCCCTGGACGCCGCGGTCGCCCGCCGGGTCGACATCGTCATCGCCGATACAGCCGGGCGGCTCCACACAAAGGTCAACCTCATGGACGAGCTGGCCAAGGTCCGCCGGGTCGTCGACCGGCGCCTGCCCGGCGGCCAGTCCCGAGACCCTGTTCGTGCTCGACGCGACGACCGGCCAGAACGGGCTTGCCCAGGCGCTGGCGTTCCACGACGCCGTCGGCCTGACGGGCATCGTCCTGACCAAGCTCGACTCGACCTCGAAGGGCGGCATCGTCTTCGCGATCGAGCACACGCTCGGCGTCCCGGTCCGGTTCGTGGGCGTCGGCGAGCAGGTCGGCGACCTGATCCCGTTCGATCCCGAGGCGTTCGTCGCCGCGCTGTTCGGCTGACTACTCGGTCAGCGGCAGCTCCTCGCCCGGCAGCAGCAAACCGGCGTCGACGACCGGGACGTCGCGCAGCCCGCGAACCGGTGAACGCCACAGCCAGACGATGGCGACGATCCCGCCGACGAGCCCGAAGACCATCGCGGCACGGAGCCCGAGGCTCGCCGCGATCAGCCCGCCGGCGATCGTCCCGCCGAGCTGGCACAGGTCCTCGAAGAAGCGGACCGTCCCGTTGACCCGCCCGAGCAGGCGATCCTCGACCACCGATTGGGTGACCGAGACCTGGCTGATCTCGTACACGGTCGCCGCGCTGTCGCCGATGATCTGCTGGGCGATTAGGCAGGCGCCGCCGACGACGAGCGCCCCGGCCGGCGCGAGCGGGATCAGGGCGTTCCCGATCGTGAACCCGATCATCCCGCCGAGCATCGCCCGGCCCATCCCGAACCGGCGGCCGAGCCGCTCGGCCATGACCGCGCCGACGAGCGAGCCGACCCCGCCGAGCCCGACGATCACGCCGATCGGCGCCGGCCCGAGCCCGACGACCTGGTTTGCGAACAGGAGGTAGACGGTCCCGAACACGCCCCACAGGACGTGCGCGGCGGCGCCCGCCCCGGCGATCGGCCGGAGGATCGGTGAGCGGGCGACCAGCCGGAGACCATCCCTGATCTCGCGCAGGACGGGTTCGCGCGTCTCGACCGGACGGCTGGCCGGCTCCGGCCGGCGGATCGTGCCGAGAACGATCGCCGAGGCGAGGAACGACACGGCATCGACGAGGATGGCCAACGGCGCGCTGAACAGCTGAATGAGGAAGCCGCTGATCCCGAAGGCGGAGAACTCGGCGACCGAGGCGCTCGCGGTCAGGGCACTGTTCGCCGCGAGCAGGCCGTCCGGCGGGACGATGCGGGGCAGGTAGGACCGATCGGCGACGTTAAAGAAGGTCGTGAGGATCGCCGCGAGGAAGGTCACGACGTAGAGCTGCTCGAGGCCGAGCACCCCGACCAGCGCGGCCAGCGGGATCGACCCAAGGAGGACCGCCCGGCCCAGGTCGGCGACGATCATGATCGGCCGTCGCCGCAGGCGGTCGACCCAGGCGCCGGCGACCAGCCCGACGACGAGTCCGGCGACGAGCTCGAGGCCGCGCAGGATCGCGATCTCCAGCGGTCCGGCGCCGAGGACGAGGATGGCCGCGAACGGGAGGGCCGTCCTCGTGATGAGCGAGCCGAAGACGGAGATCGTGCCGGCGCTCCACAGGCGAACGAAGTCGCCGTTGCGCCAGACCGAGACCGTCGTCGGTGTGGTGCCGTCCATCGCGCCATCGTGCCGGGTCGGACGACGCGGTGCTCGACGACACCGCGTTCGCCGGGGGTCCCGTATCGGCCCGCGAGAACGATGCGCTACACTGCCAACGCCTCGGCGCGCCAGAACCCGCGCGCCACCCCGGAGCGGATCACGCCGCGGCCGGCCGAGCCGTACGGAGCCCGCACACCCGATGTTCGACACGCTCAGCGAGCGCCTGCGCAAGACCCTCGACACCCTGACCGGCCGCGGCCGGATCAGCGAGGCGGACGTCGACGTCGCGATGCGCGAGATCCGGCTGAGCCTGCTGGAGGCAGACGTCAACTTCAAGGTCGTCAAGGACTTCGTGGCGCGGGTCCGCGAGCGCGCGGTCGGGGCCGAGATCCTGGGCAGCCTGACCGCCGGCCAGCAGGTCGTCGCGATCGTCCACGAGGAGCTCATCGCGCTCCTGTCGGCGGGCGACCGGACCTTCCACCTCCAGGGCAACCCGGCGGTCGTGCTCGTGGCCGGGCTCCAGGGCTCGGGCAAGACAACGAGCGTCGCGAAGCTCGCCCGTCACGTCGTCAAGCTCGGCCGGAGGCCGCTGCTCGTGGCCGCCGACCCGTACCGGCCGAACGCGGTCGACCAGCTCGAGACGCTGGGGCGCGGCCTCGACATCCCGGTCTACCGGGCGCCGGCCGGGACGCCGGTCGTCGACATCGCCCGGGGAGGCGTCGAGGCCGCTCACCGCGAGGTCCGCGACACGGTCATCGTCGACACGGCCGGACGGCTGACGATCGACGACGCGTTGATGGCCGAGATCGCGGCCGTGGCCGCGGCGGTCAAGCCGATCGAGACGCTCCTCGTCGTGGACGCGATGACCGGCCAGGAGTCGGTTGCCGTCGCCGAGGCCTTCCACCGGACGATCCCGCTGACCGGGCTGATCCTCACCAAGATCGACGGCGACGCCCGCGGCGGCGCCGCGCTGTCGATCAGTGCGGTCACGGGGCTGCCGGTGAAGTTCCTCGGGACGGGCGAGAAGACGGACGCGCTCGAGGTCTTCCATCCCGACCGGCTGGCCGGCCGGATCCTCGGCATGGGCGATGTGATGACCCTTGTCGAGCGGGCCCAGGAGTCGTACGACCAGGCCGAGGCGGCGAAGATGGAGGACAAGCTGCGCAAGGGCAGCTTCACCCTCGACGACTTCCTCGACCAGCTGCAGCAGCTCCAGAAGATGGGACCGATCAGCCAGATCATGGGCATGCTGCCCGGCATGGGTGGCGTGGCCAAGGAAGCCCAGGCCGCCGTCGACCGTGGCGATCTTCGCCGCGTCGAGGCGATCATCCGGTCGATGACGCCGCGCGAGCGGCGCGATCCGACCGTCCTCAACGGCTCGCGCCGGAGGCGGATCGCCTCCGGCGCCGGGACCGACCTGACCGAGGTCAACCGCCTGGTCAAGCAATTCGGCGAGATGCAGAAGCTGATGAAGCAGTTCTCGGGATCCGGCGGACGCCGGGCCGCGGGAATGCTTGCGCGACGCTAGCTCTGGGGGTGATGGAATGATGAACGAGCAGGATCGAACGGACGGCATGCCCGACGGCACAGCCGAGCCAACGCCGACGGGCGAGCCGTCGACGCCGCTGGAGCCGCAGACGACGAGCCCGATCGTCGGCGCAGAACCGGCTTCGCCGGCGCCGTCGCCGATCGTCGCCCCGCCGACCGAGGCAACGCCGGCACGCGCCGCCCAGCCGTCGACCGGCCCGGCCGGGGCGCCCGAGGCGGTATTCGAGCCGGCTTCGGTCGCCGCGACGCCGACCGCGCCGGTCACGGTCGGATCGGAACGGCGCTCGTCGCGCGGTCGCTGGGTAATCGCCGGGCTGATCGCGCTCGTGGTCGTGGCCCTGTCCGCGGCCGGGCTGTTCGCCCTCGTCGGCGCGTCGAACGACGCGGTCGTCGCGGCCTGGAGCCCGTCCGACGCGGTCGCCTACGTCGAGGTCCGCGGGGACCTGCCCGGCGACCAGCGCCAGAACCTCGGGGCGTTCCTCGCCCACTTCCCGGGCTTCGCCGACCAGTCGACGCTCCAGACGAAGCTCGATGAGACGCTCGACAAGCTCATCTCGAAGGCGAGTGACGGCAAGCAGGACTGGTCGAAGGACATCAAGCCGTGGTTCGGCGGTCAGGTGGCCATGTCCTTCTCGAGCTTCCCGACGATGACCATGACCGATCCCGGCGCGGGCATGGCCGACTTCCATTACCTCCTCGTCGCGACCCAGAAGGACCCGGCGGCCGCGATGGCCTGGGTGAAGTCGCTGTCCGGCTCCGCGACGACCGAGGAGAAATACAAGGGCGTGACCCTGACGATCTACTCGAGCAGCGGGATGAAGGCCGCCGTCGGCGCGACCGGCGGGGTCCTGCTGGCCGGCGACGAGGCCTCGGTCAAGGCCGCGATCGATCGCAACGGCAAGGACGGCCTGGCCAGCACGAAGTCGTTCAGCTCGGCGATGTCGTCGATCAAGGACGACCAGGTCACCCGGACGTACATCGACCTCAAGGCCTACTTCGACGCGCTGACCTCGATGACCGGCATGATGGGCGGCTCGGCCGCCCTCCCGCAATCGATGCTCGACCGGCTCCCGGCGTGGGCCGGCATCGGCGGGCAAATCGACAGCGACGCCCTGGTCGGCACGTTCGTCGCCCCGATCCCCTCGGGGACGCCGACCGCCGACGATCGCGAGAGTGCGATCGCCAAGCGCCTGCCGGCGCACACGCTCGCGCTGTTCGACGCTCACGACTACGGAACGCTGCTCAAGGGGCAGCTCGACCAGCTGCGCAACGATCCGACGCTCGGCGCGGCGCTCAAGCAGGCCGACCAGGCCGCGGCCACGCTCGGCGGCATCGACCACCTCATCGGCTGGATCGGTGACGTCGGCATCGTCGTCACGGCCGACGGCGGGACGCCCGGCGGCGGCATCGTCATCATCCCGACCGACGTCGACCAGGCCACCGGGGTCATGGCCGAGCTGCGCAATCTCATCGCCGTCGGCGGCGCATCGAGCGGCATCACGATCAAGGACGAGCCGTACGGCGACGGGACGATCACCACGATCGATGCCGGCGACCTCGGGTCGCTCGTCGGCAAGCTCGACCCGTCGAGCTCGACGCCGGCGCTACCGATCTCGGGTCACGTCCAGATCTCGTACACGATCCAGAACGGCGCGCTGATCGTCGGGATCGGACCCGACTGGGTGAAGTCGATCGTCGACGTCAAGGCGGGCTCGTCTCTCGCGGACGAGGCGCGCTACAAGGACGCGATGAACCGGGTCGGGGCGAAGAACGCCTCGAGCGTGTGGGTCGACCTCACGGCGATCCGGACGCTCGTCGAGCCGCTCATCGCCAAGAACGGTGGCGCGAACTACGCCACTGACGTCAAGCCGTACGTCGAGCCGTTCGACGTGCTCGCCGGGGCGACCCGGACGAACGACGGGAAGTCGGTCGCGACCTACGTCGTCACGGTGATCAAGCCCGCGAACTGAGGCAATCGAGAACCCCGTCCGCGGGCAGACACCCGCGGACGGGTCGCACCGGAGGAGGAACACCCCCAGATGGCCGTACGAATCCGCCTGACACGGGTCGGCGCCACGAAGCAGCCGACCTACCGGGTCGTCGTCGCCGACAGCCGCAACGCCCGCGACGGACGATCGATCGAGACGATCGGTCACTACAACCCGCGGACGGAGCCGGTCGAGATCTCGATCGACGCCGACAAGGCGAAGAAGTGGCTCGCCCAGGGCGCCCAGCCGTCTCAGACGGTCGAGCGTCTGTTCCGCACCACGGGCATCCTGCCCGCCGCGAAGTAGAGGGTCCTGCGATGGCTGCCAAGGAGCTCGTCGAATACGTCGCCCGCTCGCTCGTCGACGATCCGGAATCGGTCCGGGTGGAGGAGACCCGCGACCGGGACGGGATCGTCCTGGAGCTGCACGTCGCCGAGGACGACATGGGCAAGGTCATCGGCCGGAACGGGAGCGTCGCCAAGGCGCTCCGGACGCTCCTGAAGGTCACCTCCGCCCGCGACGGCGAGCCGGTCTCGCTCGAGATCGTCTGACCGGTCCCATGCGCCTCGTGGTCGGCCTCGTGCGGGGCGTCCACGGGCTCAACGGCGCCGTCCGGGTCGAGGTCCTGACCGATCGACCCGAGGCGCGCTTCCGGCGCGGGTCGCGGCTCTACCGCGAGGGCGACGACGCGCCCCTCACGATCCGCGACGCGGTCGCCATCCCGGACGGCCCGGGCTGGCGCATTCGCTTCGCCGAGGTCCCCGACCGGACGGCGGCCGAGGGGCTCCGCGGCGCCTACCTCGAATCCGACGTGCCACCCGCCGACGCGCCGGGGCGTGGTGCTGCCTACTGGCACGAGGTGATCGGGGCCGCGGTTCGCGGGACCGACGGCGAGGAGCTCGGCACCGTCGCCGACATCTACCGGGTGGGCGAGGCGGACGTCTACGTCGTCCGCGGCGGCGCGCGCGGCGAGTTCGACCTGCCAGCCGTGCGCGACTTCATCCGGATCTTTGCGCCGAAGCGGGGCGAGATCGTGGTCGACGCCGCTGCCCTCGAGCTCGGTCCGCCGCGTGCCCCGCGACCCCCGCGACCGCCGCGACCGCGCCGCGGCGTCCCGCCACCGCCCGCGGAGACCGGCGGATGACGCTCCAGGTCGACGTCCTCAGCCTCTTCCCGGCGATGCTCGAGGGACCGCTCGGCGCGAGCATCCCCGGCCGCATCCTCGAGCGCGGGCTGGCCGACGTCCGGGTTCACGACCTGCGCCGCTGGGGCCTCGGCCGTCACCGCTCGGTCGACGACGCACCGTACGGGGGCGGGGCCGGAATGGTGATCCGTCCGGAGCCGGTCGCAGCGGCGCTCGCCGAGCTGCGCCGGCCCGGATCGACGGCGATCCTGCTCGACCCGTCGGGCGAGCCGTTCCGCCAGGCCCGGGCGCTCGAGCTGTCGACCCGCGAGCACCTCGTCCTTGTCTGCCCGCGCTACGAGGGAGTCGACGAGCGGGTCCGCGGCCTCGTCGATCTCGAGCTGTCGATCGGCGACTACGTCCTGACCGGTGGCGAGCTGCCTGCGCTCGTGGTCATCGATGCGGTCCTCCGCCTGCTGCCGGGCGCGATCGACGCGGAGTCGACGCTCGAGGAGTCGTTCGCGGCGGGCCTGCTCGAGTACCCGCAGTACACCCGTCCACCGGAGTTCGATGGAACTGCCGTGCCGCCGATCCTCGTCAGTGGCGACCACGGCGCGGTCCGCCGCTGGCGCCATCGCGAGGCCATCCGGCGCACGCTCGAACGCCGGCCGGACCTGCTCGTGGAGCGGGAATGGACGCCGTTCGAGCGGACGCTGCTCGACGAGATCGAGACCGACGCGGACGACCCGACCGACGGCTGACGGCGCCCGTCCGCCCGATCGGCGGCGGGGCGGGGGAGCCGTGCTATACTCCGCCGTCGGTCGCCCAGGCCGCCCATTCCCGAAGGCCCACGGCGCAGCCCACGCTGCCCCGACGAGAAGTAGGACCCAGCCGTGAACGTGCTCGACGAGATCGTCAAGGACCAGATCCGCTCCGACCTGCCCGAGCTGGCGTCGGGCGACACGGTCAAGGTGTCGGCCAAGGTCGTCGAGGGCAACCGCGAGCGGATCCAGGTCTTCGAGGGCACGGTCATGCGGCTCCGCGGCGGCGGGATCACCCGCACGATCACGGTCCGCCGGATCGCCAGCGGCGTCGGCGTCGAGCGCACGTTCAAGATCAACAGTCCGCGGATCGAGAAGATCGAGGTCGTCCGCCACGGCGTCGCCCGCCGCGCCCAGCTGTATTTCCTGCGCAAGCGCGTCGGGAAGTCGGCGACCCTGCGCGAGCGCCGCCCCGGCTGATCGGCCACCCGGCGGTTCGCCCGCCCGGCAGTCGCGGCGCTGCAGGTCGCGAGACCGGCGCCCGACTCCGCCTCCCGCCGTCGGCTACGCTAGGGCCGATGGCGCCGATCGTCCCGACCCTCCGCTACGAACGAGCCCACTGGCGCGACGGCCAGACTCGCGTCGTCGGCGTCGACGAGGTCGGGGTCGCCCCGAGCAGCGGACCGGTCGTCGCGGCGGCCGTGATCATGCGTCCCGACTGCAAGCGGATCCCGGGCGTGCGCGATTCGAAGACCCTGTCCGCCGCCCAGCGTGAGCGGCTCGCCGCGATCATCCGCCGGCGCGCCCTGGCGGTCGGGGTCGGGGCGGCCTCGGTCGCCGAGATCGACCGGCTCAACATCTACCACGCCACGCACCTCGCCATGCGCCGGGCGATCCTGCGCCTGGGCGAGCGCGACCACGTGCTCGTCGACGGGTTGCGCATCCGCGGCTTCGAGGAGGAGATCGGGCCGTATACCGCGATCGTCGACGGCGACGCGCGGTGCTACTCGATCGCCTGCGCCTCGGTCGTCGCCAAGGTCGTCCGCGACGGGCTCATGGCCCGCCTCGCCGTGCGCCATCCGGGCTACGGCTGGGAGCACAACGCCGGCTATGCCACCGCCGAGCATCGCGCGGCGATGAGCGAGCTCGGCCTGACACCGTTCCACCGGCGCAGCTTCATCACCACGCAGCGGATCCTGTTCGGCGGCGAGCAGGCCGAGCTGGAGCTCGTCTAGCCGATCCTGCGCGCCGCCGAGCGGCCCGGGACTAGCGGAACGCGGCCGCGGCCGTCGTCAGGAAGCCCGTTACCGACCGGATGGTCGGCACCGCGATCGCCGTCGCGCCCTTCGTCTTCGAGGCGAACGAGATCGTCGGGGTCCCGCGCATGTTGAAGATCTCGCGCATCGTCTTCGTCGTCGAGAACAGCCCGCTCAGGATGTAGCCGGCGCTGCCCTTCGGCTCCGCGAACACGGCGCGCGCACCCGTCTTGAGGAAGCTCGACGCGTAGTTGTCGATCCGCTGGCGGGCGACGCTGGGCGACGGCGCCGGCCGCCCCGGCTCGGAGTTCCCGGCCGAGTAGCACAGGTGGTTGAGGATCACCACCGCGTTCGGGGCCATGTGGATCGTCGCCACGTAGCTCGAGCCGTAGTAGCGGACGTTCGAGTTGCCATGACCCGCCCGCGCGTTCAGCCCGAGGCCGTTCTTCGTCAAGGGGCTGTAGGGGTAGGGGCTCGGCGAGCCGTTGCCGTGACCGAGGTAGATCAGGATGTTCGCGCCCTGGGCGGCCGTCTTCACCTTGTACCAGCTGGCCCGCGGGCTGTAGATCTCGATCACGTTAGCGCCGTAGCTGCGCGCCTGGGCGGCGAGCGTGCGCGCGTCGGCGATGTAGCGCGCCGTCGTGCCCTCGACGGGTCCGACGACGATCACGACTTTGAGCGATGCGGCGCTGGCGGTGGATGGGATCGCGATGAGTGCGAGAAGGGCGATGAGGGAGGCCAGGACCGTCAGCATCCGTCCGGACCGGTGTCGACCAGACGCCCTCTGGGCGCCGCTTGGTGTCACGCGCAATGTCGTGCCTCCTCACTGCCGGAACGTCGTGCAGGGGCACGACGACGGTGGGACTGGGCCCGCCCGGACAGGGTGGATGCGGAGGGGACAGACGCGAACCGGAAGGGTGAGCGCGATCCGGGCCTGCCATTGGGCGGTGGCTGTTCGGTTGTCCGCGTCGACGCCGGAGCGCCGAGGCGAGTATGCCATCCGAAGGCCTCACCGGCCATACCCGTCGGTACCGCCGGCACCGGGACGATGGGCCGGCGCACCGGCGCACCCCGCCGCGCAACGGACGGGTGAGTCACGCCGGCCAGACTCCGGGAGTGGACGATCGTAGATCCGGCCGGCGCACGGCAGCGCAGCAGGCCGGGGATGCGGCCGAGGGGGTCGCGGCCGACCGGCTCGTCGCGCTCGGCTGGACGGTCCTGTCCCGGAACGTTCGAATCGGCCGGAAGGAGGTCGACATCGTGGCGCTCGATCCCGGACCGCCGTCCAGCGTCGTGCTCGTCGAGGTCCGCTGGCGCGCCAGGCGGGACTACGGTCTGGCGGAGGAGACGTTCGACTGGCGCAAGCGGCGGCACCTCCGGGCGGCGGTCGGGCGGCTTGCCGAGACGGGCGCGCTTCCGGGTGGGCTCCCGCTCGTGGGCCGCGCGCTGCGCGTCGACCTCCTCGTCGTCGAGCCAGCGAGCGCTCCGGCGACGGGCGTCCGGATCCGTCACTATCGCGACGCCCTGGGCGGCTGACCCCGGGCGATCGAGCCGGCGGGGCGCCGCCGGGACCCTGTGCTACACTCCCGCCCGGCCCGCCAGCCGGGCCCGCTCAACGCCCGTCACGCTTGGCGGAGCTCACACGCGCGACCGTTCCGACCGGGGCGGTGCCGGATCCACGGGTCCGGTCCCCGGCGACGAGGTCCGCGGAGGTCATCAACCGAACAGGAGGTCCATCCCCGTGCCGACCGTCTCCATGCGCCAGCTGCTCGAGGCCGGTGTCCACTTCGGCCACCAGACCCGTCGCTGGAACCCGAAGATGAAACCGTACATCTTCGCCGAGCGCAACGGCATCCACATCATCGACCTGGCCCAGACCGTCGCGGGCCTCGAGGTCGCCCTCGCGGCCGTCTCGGACGCCGTCGCCCGCGGCGAGCAGGTCCTGTTCGTCGGGACGAAGAAGCAGGCCCAGGAGCCGGTCGCCCAGGAAGCAGCGCGGTCCGGCCAGCCGTACGTCAACAAGCGCTGGCTCGGCGGCATGCTGACGAACTTCGTCACGATCAAGAAGCGGATCGCCCTGATGGAGCAGCTCGAGGCGCGCCAGGCCAACGGCGACTTCGAGCGGATGTCCAAGAAGGAGGCAGCCAAGCTCCAGGAGGAGCTGACCAAGCTGACCGGCACCCTCGGCGGGATCCGCAAGATGAAGCGCCTTCCCGGGCTCATCTTCATCGTCGATCCCCATCGCGAGCGGATCGCGGTGACCGAGGCCAACAAGCTCGAGATCCCGCTCGTCGGCACCGGCGACACGAACGTCGATCCGGACGAGCTGACATACGTCGTCCCGGGCAACGACGATGCGATCCGGTCGATCCGGCTGCTCTGCTCGCTCATCGCCGACGCGGCCATCGAAGGCGCCAGCGAGCGGGCCGTCCGCGCCGCCGCGGAGCCCGAGCCCGAGGTGATCGTGGCCGTCGAGCCGGAGATCGAGGAGGGCGAGCCATCCGACGCGCTCGTCGCGGCGCTCGCCGGTGGCGCTGCCCTGACCTTCGAGCCCGATGCCGACGAGGACGAGCTCCTGCCCGGCGCCCGGCCCGCCCCTGCCGTCGTCGAGCCGCCGCCCGCCGAGGCGTCGCCCGACGAGATCGCGGCCGAGCTTGCCCGCGAGGCAAGCGAGCGCGCCGAGGAAGGGCCCGGCAGCGACACGCCGGTCGCGGTCTAGGCCATCGCCACCACGGAGCCTGGCCGCCGGGTCGCCGGCGACGCCACCACGGAACAGGAGCACATCACGCACATGGCGGACATCTCGGCCCAGGCGGTCAAGGAGCTGCGCGAGCTGACCGGCGCCGGGTTCATGGATTGCAAGCGTGCCCTCGAGGAGACCGGCGGCGACATCGATCGCGCGGTCGCCCTGCTCAAGGAGCGCGGCCAGGCGGCCGCGGCCAAGAAGGAAGGGCGCGAGGCGCGCGAGGGCCTGATCGGGAGCTACATCCACACCGGCGGCCGGATCGGGGTGCTCATCGAGGTCAACTGCGAGACCGACTTCGTCGCCCGCAACGAGCAGTTCCAGAAGCTCGTCCGGGACCTCGCGGTCCAGGTCGCCGGGCTCGAGCCCGAGTACGTCGACGCGGATCACGTCCCGCCCGACGTCCTGGCGGCCAAGCGGGCCGAGCTGCTGGCCGATCCGGCGACCCAGAAGAAGCCCGAGGCGATCCGTGCCCAGATCGTCGACGGCCAGCTCAAGAAGTGGTTCAAGGACGTGTGCCTGCTCGAGCAGCCGTTCCGTGACACCGAGCAGACCGTCCGGGAGCTGATCACCGAGGCGATCGCCACGATCGGCGAGAACATCGTCGTCCGCCGCTTCACCCGCTACAAGCTCGGGGACGAGGCATGAGCGATCCGGCCGTCGCGGCCGCGCCCGCAACGAACCGCGCCGTCCGCTACCGGCGGGTCCTGCTCAAGCTGTCGGGTGAGGCGCTCCTCGGGACGCGCCAGTACGGTGTCGACCCGGAGTTCTGCCGGACGATCGCCGAGCAGGTCGCCCGGGTCAAGGCGCTCGGGGTCGAGGTCGGGATCGTCGTCGGCGGCGGGAACATCTTCCGCGGGCTGGCAGCGTCTGCCCGCGGGATGGACCGGGCGACCGGCGACTATATCGGCATGCTGGCCACGGTGATGAACGGGCTGGCGCTCCAGGACGCGCTCGAGAAGGTCGGCGTGCCGACCCGGGTGATGACCGCCATCGCGATGCACGAGGTCGCCGAGCCCTACATCCGCCGCCGCGCCGTGCGCCACCTCGAGAAGGGCCGGGTCATCATCTTCGTGGCCGGGACCGGCAACCCGTACTTCACAACCGACTCCGCGGCCGCGCTGCGCGCCGTCGAGATCAACGCCGAGGTCCTGCTCAAGGCGACCAAGGTCGACGGCGTCTACGACAGCGATCCGCTGACGAATCCGGGCGCTCGGCGCTACGCTCAGCTCGGGTACGCGGATCTCCTGCGCGATCAGCTCAAGGTGATGGACGCGGCGGCGGTCTCGCTGTGCATGGAGAACGACCTGCCGATCGTCGTGTTCGACCTCAATGAGCCCGACAACATCGTGCGCGTCGCCCGCGGCGAGTCGGTCGGCACCGTCATCTCAGGAGGCAACCGCTCATGAGCAGCGAGGTCCTCGGCTCCGCCGAACGGAAGATGGCCCGCGCCATCGAGGCGATGGAGCGCGACTTCCAGGGCCTCCGGACGGGACGCGCCTCGACCTCGCTCGTCGAACGCATCGTCGTCGAGTACTACGGCACCCCGACGCCGCTCAACCAGCTCGCCGGGATCAGCGTTCCCGAGGCCCATCAGATCGTCATCCAGCCGTGGGACCGGGGCGTCCTCGGGGCGATCGAGAAGGCGATCCAGAAGAGCGACATCGGGCTCGTCCCGAACGTCGACGGCGCCGTGGTCCGGCTCAACATCCCGCCGCTCACCGAGGAGCGCCGGCGCGACATCGTCAAGTCGGTCCACAAGCGGATGGAAGAGGCGCGGGTCGAGATCCGCAACCTGCGCCGCGAGGCGAACGACGCGCTGCGCAAGGAGGAGAAGGACGGCGACCTCGGCAGCGATGCCGCGCATCGTGAGCTCGACGCGCTCCAGAAGGTGACCGACCGGTTCATTGCCGAGGTCGACCAGAGCGGGGCGCACAAGGAGCACGAGGTGATGGAGGTCTAGTGGGCCGCACGCCGCTGGCCCGCCCGACCGACGCCCCGCCCATCGCCCATGCACCCGAGGCGGCGCCACCGGATGCCGCCGGCGGTCGTGCCGTTCCGGAGCCGATCGTCCCCGTCGAGGAGTCGCCTCGCCACGTGGCGATCATCATGGACGGCAACCGGCGCTGGGCGCGAAGCCGTGGCCTGACCGAGCTCGAGGGCCACGCCGCCGGGGTCGAGGCCATCCGGGCGCTCCTCCGTCACGCGGTCCGGCGTGGCGTCCCGGTCCTAACCCTGTACGCCTTCAGTCGCGAGAACTGGGCCCGGCCCGATGCCGAGGTCGCCGGCCTGTTCGACCTCCTCGAGTCGGCGATCCGGAGCGAGACCGACGAGCTCCGCCGCGAGGGCGTCCAGGTCCGCCTGCTCGGCCGGCTGGACGAGCTCCCGGTGGCGACCCGCCGTTCGCTCCAGGGCGCGCTCGAGGCGACGGCGGGTGGCGACCGGCTGATCCTCAACGTCGCCTTCAACTACGCCGGGCGGACCGAGCTGATCGACGCCTTCCGGACGCTGGTCGCGCGGGGGCTCGCCGCCGCCGAGATCGACGAGGCGGCCGTCTCGTCGGCCCTCTACACCGCCGGTCTGCCGGACCCGGACCTCGTGATCCGCACGGGCGGCGAGGAGCGCCTGAGCAACTTCCTCATCTGGCAGTCGGCATACGCCGAGTTCTACGTGAGCCCGCTCCTCTGGCCGGACTTCGACGCCGAGGCCTTCGACGCCGCCCTGCTCGAGTTCGCCAGCCGGACACGTCGCTTCGGTCGGTAGGCGGATCGGTGCAGCAGCGGGCGCTGAGCGCCGCGATCTTCGTCCCGCCGCTGCTCATCGTCCTCGTTCTCGGCGGGCCGTGGATCGCGGCCCTCATCCTCGTCGCGGCGGGGTTCGCCTCGCTCGAGGCGCTCCGGCTCCTCCGGTCGGCCGGCTATCCCGTGCTCGTCGGGCTCGGCGTGGTGATCGCCCTCGCGATCGTCCTCGACGCCGCGGTGCCGGCCGAGCTGACCGGGTCGGCCGCCCTCCTGGTCGCGGTCGCGGTCATCCTCGCCGCCGTCGGTGCCTTCCCACGGCTCGATCCCCGCGAGGGCCTGGCCGGCTGGATCGCCACGGTCTTCGGCGGGGTCTACGTGGGCATGCTCGGCTCGGTCGTCCGGTTGGGGATCGCGGCCCCGGTGCTGCCGGCCTCGGCGCCGATCGCGTCGTTCCTCGACGCCCAGCGGGCCTGGGTCCTCGTGCTCGTCCTGTGCGTCTGGGCCTACGACACCGGCGCCTACCTGGTCGGCAAGACGTTCGGGGTGCGCTTCGGCGAGGCGACCGGCCTGACTCGCTTCCTGTCTCACATCTCCCCGTCGAAGACGTACGCGGGGCTGTTCGGGGGGCTGATCGCCACGACGGTCGTGCTGGCGATCGGCCTCTGGCTGGTCGGGGCACCGGTCTGGCAGGCGATCGTCGTCGGCCCGATCCTCGGCCTCGCCGCCCAGGCTGGCGACCTCGCCGAGTCGATGCTCAAGCGCGCAGCCGGAGCCAAGGACTCGAGCGAGCTCATCCCCGGTCACGGCGGGATCCTCGACCGCGTCGACTCCTTCCTGTTCGCGGCGCCGGTGCTGACCCTCTACGTGCTGGCCGTCCTGCGATGAGCGCCGCGCGCCACGCCGAGCCGGCCTCGGGCGGACCCGGCGAACCCGGGCGGCCGATCCGGGTTGCGCTCCTCGGGTCCGGCGGCTCGATCGGTCGCCAGGCCGTCGACGTGCTGGCCGGCCTCGGCGACGTCGTCCGGGTCGTGGCCCTCGCCACCGGCCGCCAGGGGGCCCTGCTCGAGGAGCAGGCGCGCCTCCTCCGGCCGCTGGCCGTGGCCCTGCCCGGCGATCCCGAGGCGGCCGCCCGGCTCGACGTGCCCGAGGGGACGCTGATCGAGGGTGGCCCGGACGCACTCGAGGTCCTTGCGACCCGCGACGATGTCGACCTCGTCGTCATCGGCACCGGCGGGATCGTCAGCCTCCGCTCGGTCGTTGCCGCGCTGATGGCCGGCAAGATCGTCGCGACGGCCAACAAGGAGACGCTCGTCGCCGGCGGTCACCTGGTCATGCCGCTCGCCCGCGAGCGCGCCGCCGCGGTCGCCGCCACCGACCCGGGCGACCCCCTCGCCGACGCGCTGGCCTGGCTCCGGCCGATCGACTCCGAGCACTCGGCCATCTGGCAGAGCCTGGCCGGCGAGTCGCTGGCCGGGATCGCGCGGCTCGTGCTGACGGCGTCGGGCGGCCCGTTCGCCGACGCCAGCGAGGACGAACTCGCGCGGGTCACCCCGGAGCAGGCCCTGCGCCACCCGACCTGGTCGATGGGCGCCAAGATCACGATCGACTCGGCGACGCTGGCGAACAAGGGCCTGGAAGTGATCGAGGCGCACTGGCTGTACGATGTCGGCTACGACGCCATCGACGTCGTCATCCATCCGCAGAGCCTCGTCCACTCGGCCGTCCTGTTCGTGGACGGTTCGCTCAAGGCGCAGCTCGGAACGCCGGACATGCGCCTCCCGATCCAGTACGCCGTGACCTACCCGACCCGCCACCCATCGCCAGCCCCGCCGCCGGACCTCCTGGCCGCCGGCCGACTTGACTTCCGGGCCCCCGACGAGGACCGGTTCCCGGCCCTCCGCATCGCCCGTGAGGCGGGTCGGATCGGGTCGCGCGCCACGGCGGCGCTGATCGCCGCCGACGAAGTCGCGGTGAGCCAGTTCCTCGACGGCCGCCTCGACTTCCCGGGGATCGCCCGGACGCTCGAGACGGCGGTCGAGCGGTTCGGCCGCGGCAAGGACCAGGCGCCCGGCGTGGCCGAGCTGCTCGAGCTCGACGCCGAGGTCCGCGCGTCCATCCTGGCCGATGGAACCACGCCGTGAGCGCCGTCGCCCAGTCGGCGATCACGGTCGTCATCTTCCTGGCGATGCTCGGCGTGCTGGTGGTCATCCACGAGCTCGGCCACTTCGTCACGGCCCGCCTCGCCGGCGTCCGGGTCCTCGAGTTCGGGCTTGGCTTCCCGCCCCGGGCACGGGTTCTCCGGTCGGAGGGAGACACGCTCTACACGCTCAACTGGCTGCCGATCGGCGGCTTCGTCCGGCTCGAGGGCGAGGACGGCGATTCGGAAGACCCGCGCTCGTTCGTCCGCGCCCGGCTGCCCACGAAGCTCGTGATCCTCGTGGCCGGCGTGGTGATGAACATCGTCCTCGCCTTCCTGATCTTCTTCTCGATCGCCTGGGTCGCCAACCCGCGCGTCGCGCTGTCGTTCCAGAGCGTTCAGCCGAACTCGCCGGCCGCCTCGGCCGGTCTCGTGCCGGGCGACCGGATCAGCTCGATCAACGGCACGGTGTTCGAGGCGTTCCAGGATTTGCCCGGCCAGTCGGCCGTCGCCGAGGCGATGCGCGCCCACGCCGGCCAGACGGTCGTCCTTGGGATCGTCCACGCCGACGGCACGCCGCAGGACATCTCGGTGACGCTCCGTCCTCCGAGCGAGATCGACGTCGCGCACGGGGCGCTCGGGATCGAGAACCTGACCACGCGGCCGACCGGTGAGTACTTCCAGCGCCCCGTCGTCGAAGCGGCCCAGATCGCGGTGGACCGCACGGCCCAGGCGCTGACGCTCATCTGGAACGGGCTCGGCCAGCTCGTCGACTCGATCGTCAGCCATCCGACCGAGCCGCCGCCGGTCGCCGGGCCGATCGGCATCGCCAGCCAGGTGGGGGACGTCTTCTGGCAGCTCGGCCCGGTGTTCACCCTGTACCTCGCGGGGATCCTGTCGGCCAACCTCGCCCTGGTCAACATCCTGCCGTTCCCGCCGCTCGACGGCGGCCGGATCGCAGTCCTCCTGCTCAAGTCGGTCGCCGGCGAGCGGGTGAGCCTCCGCGCCGAGCGCTTGACCTACCTCGTCGGGTTCGCCTGCCTGATGGGCTTCCTCGCCTGGATCACCTACTTCGACATCACCGCCCCGGGCCGGGGCCAGTGACCGACGCGAGCGCGCCGCCCGGACCGGTGACGGCCGGTCCCGACGCCGGTCGCCCGCGTCGCCGCCCGACGGTCAGCGTCGACGTCGGTGGCGTGCTCGTCGGGAGCGCCCACCCGATTGTCGTCCAGTCGATGACGAACACGGACACGGCCGCCGCCGATGCGACCGCGATCCAGGTCGCCCAGCTCGCCCATGCTGGGAGCCAGCTCGTCCGCGTCACGGTCAACACCGACGAGGCGGCCGCGGCGGTCCCGGAGATGGTCCGCAAGGTCCGCGGGCTGGGCGTGGACGTGCCGGTCATCGGCGACTTCCATTACAACGGTCACCTGCTGCTCACCCGCTACCCGGAGACCGCGGCCGCCCTGGCCAAGTACCGGATCAACCCGGGCAACGTGGGCGCCAAGCGCCACGACGAGAACTTCCAGACGATCGTGCGGGTCGCGATCGACCACGACAAGCCGGTCCGCATCGGGGTCAACTGGGGCTCGCTCGACCAGGCCCTGCTCACCGAGCTCATGGACGAAAACGCCCGCTCCGCCGAGCCGCGCGACGCCCGGGCGGTCATGATCGAGGCGATGGTCGAGTCGGCGATGCGCTCGGCCGAGCTCGCCGAGGAGACCGGCCTGAGCCACGACCGGATCATCCTGTCGGCCAAGGTGTCCGGCGTCCGCGACCTCGTCGACGTGTACCGCTCGCTCGGCCCGCGGAGCGACTACCCGCTTCACCTCGGGCTGACCGAGGCCGGGATGGGGATGAAGGGGATCGTGGCCTCGACCGCCGGGCTCGCGCTGCTCCTGAGCGAGGGGATCGGGGACACGATCCGGGTGTCGCTGACGCCCGAGCCCGGCGCCGGTCGCGAGCTCGAGGTCGAGGTCGCCCAGCAGGTCCTCCAGTCGCTCGGGCTGCGCTCGTTCCTGCCCCAGGTGAGCGCCTGTCCTGGCTGTGGCCGCACGACCTCGACGTTCTTCCAGGAGATGGCCCGCGACATCCAGGCCTACCTCAAGGATCAGATGCCGGCCTGGCGCGAGACCTATCCCGGCGTCGAGGACCTGCGCGTCGCGGTCATGGGCTGCGTCGTGAACGGCCCTGGCGAGAGCAAGCACGCCGACATCGGGATCAGCCTGCCCGGCACATTCGAGGAGCCGGTCGCGCCGGTCTTCGTCGACGGCAAGCTCGACCGGACCCTGCGCGGCGAGCGGATCGTGCCCGAGTTCCTGGCCATCGTCGACGGCTACGTGGAACGTCGATTCGGAGCGTCTCCGGCCGATCGCCCCGATTGAGGGTCCACCCGTCCGGGTGTATACTCCCGCCAATTGAACGGCCGCTCCACGACGTGGGTGACCCCCACGTTTTGTTTTGGGCGGAGCCGTGAGCCAGGGTCGGCGGGATTCGCCGGTGACAGTCGTGACGGGAGGCGAACCGTGAACCGTGACTTCGTCACTGCCCTCCTGCAGCTGAACGCCGAGAAGCAGGTTCCCCGCGACCAGCTCATCCGGACCGTCGAGGACGCCATCCAGTCGGCGTATCGGCGGACCGAGGGCGACGAGGACATCCAGGTCCGGATCGACGGCGAGACCGGCCAGATCCGGGTCTTCCGCGCCCGCACCGCGGTGGCCGAGGTCGAGGACCCGCTCACCGAGCTCACCCTCGACGACGCCCGCGGCCACGACCCGAACGCCCAGCTCGGGGACCTCGTCACGACCGAGGAGCTCGATCCGGAGGCCTTCGGCCGGATCCACGCCCAGACCGCCAAGCAGGTCGTCCTCCAGCGCCTCCGCGAGGCCGAGCGGGACGTCGCCTACGACCAGTTCGCGAGCCGCGAGGGCGAGCTCATCACCGGCACCGTCAACCGGGTCGAGCCACGGGCGATCATCCTCGACCTGACCGGGCAGGGTGGCATCGCGCGGGCCGAGGCGATCCTCGCCACGACCGAGCAGTCGCCGCTCGAGCACTACCGCATCGGGCAGCCGGTCAAGGCCTACGTCCTCGAGGTCCGGCGCGGCCTGCGCGGTCCGCAGCTGTTCGTCAGCCGGGCGCACAAGAACTTCCTGCGCCGCCTGTTCGAGCTCGAGGTCCCCGAGATCCACAGCGGCACGGTCGAGATCAAGGCGATCGCCCGCGAGGCCGGCTCGCGCTCGAAGGTCGCCGTCAGCAGCCGCCAGGACGGGCTCGACCCGGTCGGCGCGACGGTCGGCCAGCGCGGAGCGCGGGTCCAGGCGGTGGTCGCCGAGCTGGCCGGCGAGAAGATCGACGTCATCCCCTGGAACGACGATCCGGCGGTGTTCGTCGCCAACGCCCTCAGCCCGGCCCAGGTTCTCGACGTGTCGATCGACGAGGAGCACCGGATCGCCAGCGTCACGGTCCCCGAGCGGATGCTCTCGCTCGCCATCGGGCGCGAGGGCCAGAACGCCCGGCTGGCCGCCAAGCTGACCGGCTGGCGGATCGATATCCGGAGCGACGTGTCGGTGGCCGAAGCGAAGGCCGCCGCCCAGGCCGCAAGCGTCGCGGCGGCAGCCGAGCCGGCGGCCGCGGAAGCCGCCGAACCGGTCGCGACCGCCGCGAAGCCGAGCCGCGCGAAGAAGGTCATGCCCGCGCCGGAGGCTGACGGTGCGACCGAGGTGACGGCCGCGAAGGCCGCGAAGGCAACGGCGGCCAAGCCGGCGAAGGCCGCAGCGGCGAAGGCCGCAGCGGCGAAGCCCGAGCCGGTCTCGAAGCCCAAGGCAAAAGCCGAGCCTGCCGCGAGGCCCAAGGCCGCCGCCCGGCCGAAGGCCGTGACCGCTCCGGCGGACGAGCCCGGCGCAGCCCCGGCCCCGAAGGCACGCCCGGTTCGCAAGGTGACCGCACCGACGGCCGCGGCCGACGCATCGTCGGACGGCAAGACCGTCCCGGCAGCTTCGACGGCCAAGCCGAGCCGGCGCACCAAGGTCGCCGCCGGGGAGGTGTCGTCGTAGCCCGGCCGACGCCCGGCCGCGAACGCAGCGTCCCGTCCCGGACGTGCGTCGCCTGCCGTACGTCGAGCGCGAAACGAGAGCTCGTCCGGATCGTCCGGACGCCCGACGGACGGGTCCTCAGCGACCCGAGCGGCCGGCTCCCCGGCCGTGGCGCCTACCTGTGCGCCGACGGGTCGTGCTGGGCGATCGCGATCGAGCGGGGATCCCTCAGCCGGGCGCTTGGTGTCCCGCTGCCGCCCGGCCTGCGTGACGAGCTTTCGGCCCGGGCGGGTACGATGTCGACGATGAACGAAGGAGGAAGCCAGCGTGGCGAGGAGTAGGAGCGGCACCCGGGGCCGGCGCGGTCCGCGGAAGCCGCAACGTCGCGACGCCGGCGTCGGTCAGTCGGCGGTCCAGGTCGCGGATCCGCGCGAACGCGGCGCGATCGAGCTGCCCGGCACGATCACGGTCAAGGAGCTCGCCGAGCTCCTGCAGGTCAACGCCGCGGACGTCATCCGCGAGCTGATCAAGAGCGGCATCTTCGCGACGATCAACCAGCTGATCGACCGCGACACGGCAGCGCTCGTGGCCGGCGAGCTCGGCTACGAGGTGGCCGAGGCCGTTGCCGCGACCGCCGGAGTCGCCGACGCCGACGGCGAGGAGGCCCCGGACGAGGCGACCAAGGAGGTCCTCTACGAGGAGGACGAGGCGTCGCTGCTCCAGGCACGCGCTCCGATCGTGACCGTCATGGGTCACGTCGACCACGGCAAGACGAGCCTGCTCGACGCCATCCGCACGACCGAGGTCGCGGCGGGGGAGCGGGGCGGGATCACCCAGCACATCGGCGCCAGCGAGGTGACCACCAAGGACGGCCGGCGGATCGTGTTCCTCGACACGCCCGGTCACGAGGCGTTCACCGCCATGCGTGCCCGCGGCGCGCGGGTGACCGACGTCGCGGTCGTGGTTGTCGCCGCCGACGACGGGGTCATGCCCCAGACGCTCGAGGCGATCCACCACGCCCGGGCGGCAAAGGTGCCGATCATCATCGCCCTCAACAAGATCGACAAGCCGGATGCCAACCCGGACCGCGTCAAGACCGAGCTGTCCGAGGCGAACGTCATCGTCGAGGAGTACGGCGGGGACACGCCGCTCGTGCCCGTCTCGGCCAAGGCGAGGCTCGGGCTCGACGAGCTGCTCGACATGGTCCTGCTCGTCGCCGACCTCCAGGAGCTCAAGGCGAACCCCAAGCGGCCGGCGGTCGGGACGATCGTCGAGGCCCAGCTCGACAAGGGCCGCGGCCCGGTCGCCACTGCGATCGTCCAGACAGGCACCCTCCGGGTGGGCGACGTGATCGTGGTCGGGGAGACGTACGGCAAGGTCCGGGCGCTCGAGAACGAGAGCGGCAAGCGGATCACCAAGGCCGGCCCGTCGACCCCGGCCGTCGTGCTCGGCTTGGCCGAGGTGCCCGAGGCGGGCGACATCCTGCGCGTCGTCGCCGACGAGAAGGAAGCCCGCACGATGGTCGAGGCGCGCAAGGCGACCGCCGCGGTGAAGGCGGGCGACGGGAGCGGCCGGGCGACCCTCGAGGACCTGTACAGCCAGATCCAGGCCGGCCAGGCGAAGGAGCTCCGGATCATCCTCAAAGCGGACGTCTCGGGCTCGCTCGGGGCGATCACCCACGCCCTCGAGCAGCTGTCGACCGAGGACGTCCGGCTCAACGTCCTTCACGAGGGCGCCGGCGACATCACCGACAACGACATCATGCTCGCGACCGCGTCCGACGCGATCGTCGTCGGGTTCAGCACGAAGATCACCGAGACCGCCCGCCGGGCGGCTGAGGCCGAGGGCGTCGACGTCCGGATCTACGACATCATCTACAAGCTGACCGACGACATCGACGCGGCCCTCAAGGGCCTGCTCGAGCCCGAGGTCGTCGAGGTGGTCGAGGGTCGGGCGGAGGTGCGCCAGATCTTCCGGGTCGGCAAGAACACGGTGATCGCCGGCTGCTTCGTGACCGACGGCCGGATCGTCCGCGGTGGCGCCCGCGTGTGGCGCGGCGGCAAGATCATCGCGACCGATCGCATCGAGTCGCTTCGCCGCTTCCGGGACGACGTGCGCGAGGTCGAAAAGAACTTCGAGTGCGGCATCGGGCTGGCGAACTTCCACGACCTGGTCGAGGGCGACGTCATCGAGTGCTTCACCCAGAAGACGGTCAGCCGGGCGGTCGCGAGCTGAGAATCCTCCGGCCGAGGGTCGAGGCTCGAATCCTCGGGCCCAGCGTTGAGGGTGCCAGACCAGACCATGACCCAGCGTACTGACCGGGTAGATGAGCTCCTCCGACAGGAGATCGGGGCCATCCTCGCCCGGGACGTCAAGGATCCGCGGATTGGCTTTGCGACGGTCACCAGGGTCGAGACGACCCCCGACCTGAACCACGCCCGCGTCTGGGTCAGCGTCATTGGGCAGGCCGCGGAGCGGACGGCGACGATCGCCGCCCTCGACCGGGCGATGCCGTTCGTGCGCCGCGAGCTCGGAGCCCGGCTCCGGCTGCGCCGGATCCCCGATCTCCACGTCCGGCTCGACGACACGATCGAGCGGGGGACGCGCGTCCTCCACCTGCTCGAGGAGCTCGAGGCCGGCCGGCTGCCGGATAGCGACGGATCGCTCGACTCCGAGACGCTGCCGACGCCGGTGCCACGCTTCCACCAGGCGGGCGATCTGCCGGACGAGCCACCACCGGCCGCAGAGCCGCCGAAGCCCATCCGTCGCCGCCGCCGGACCGCGGGCCCGGCGAGCACGGGCTCGGCTCGGGGGGCCGGTGCGCCTCGCGGGAGCGGCACGCCGGGCACGGCGCCCAAGCGCGGCCACCGGCCGGCCCGCGGGAAGCCGAAGCCATGACCGACGGCGAGCTGGCGCGCTGGTCCGAGGCGGTTCCGGCCGGCGTCGTCGCGGCGCTCGAGGCGGCACGAACGGTGCTCGTGGTGAGCCACGAGAACCCCGACGCGGACACGCTCGGGGCGGGGCTCGGCATTGCCCGCCTCGTCGAGGAGCGGGGCGGACATGCGACGACCGTGTGCAGCGATCCCGTACCTGAGCTGTACGCCTTCCTGCCCGGCATCGAGGGGTTCCGGACCGATCCCGAACCCGGGCTCGCCTACGACCTGCTCGTCGTCGTCGACTGCGGATCGCTCGACCGGGTCGGGCCGGTCCGCCATCGCCATGCCGCGCTGTTCGCCGGACTGTCCCGGGTGATCGTCGACCACCACGTGTCGAACGAGGGCGACGCCCCGACCGACTGGATCGACCCGACCGCCGCGGCCACCTGCGAGATGGTGGCGCTGATCGCCGATCGGCTCGACGTCCCGCTCCTGGCCGGCGGTGGCTCGCTGGCAACGGTCCTCATGGCCGGGATCGTGATGGACACGGCCACCTTCGCCCATCCGAACGCGACGCCGCGCACCCTCGCCGTCTCGGCGGCGCTCGTGGACGCCGGCGCCCCGCTGTCCGACATCTCGCGCCGGCTGTACCGGACGAAGCCCGATGCCCAGCTCCGCCTCTTCGGGCGCGTGCTCGACCGGCTCGAGCACGATCCCGATGGCCGGGTGATCTGGTCGAGCCTCACCGACGGCGACCTCGCCGCCACGGGAACCTCGGCGGCCCACTCGGAGGGGATCATCGACCTGCTGTCGCAGGCCGAGCGAGCGGAGGTGGCGATCCTCTTCAAGGAGCAGGGCTCGGCCACCCGGATCAGCGTCCGCACCAAGCCGGGCGGCGTCGACGCGACGGCCCTGACGGGCGCCTTCGGCGGAGGCGGCCACGCCCGGGCCGCCGGCGCCACGATCGACCGGCCGCTGGGTGAGGCCCGCGAGGCGGTCCTCGCGGTCGCCCGGCGGCTCGCAGCGGAGGTCCGCCGATGAGTCGCCGGGACCGGACGGCGGGCACCGCCGGGCTCGACGGAATCCTGGTCGTCGCGAAGCCCGCCGGGCCGACCTCGCACGACGTGGTGGCGCTCGTCCGGAGGCTCGCGCTCACTCGCCGGGTCGGTCACGGTGGGACGCTCGACCCGTTCGCGACCGGCGTCCTGCCGGTCTTCCTGGGCCGGGCGACCCGGCTCGTCGAGTTCCACCTTGGGGACCGCAAGCGCTACCGTGCCACGATCTGCTTCGGGGCGAGCTCGACCACCGACGACCTGGACGGCGAGCTCAGCCCGGTCGACGGACCGCCGCCGACCCGACCGGCCGTCGAGGCGGCGCTGGCGGCGCTCGTCGGGCCGATCCGCCAGGTCCCGCCGGCTTACTCGGCGATCAAGCTCGGGGGCCGGCGCGCGTACGCGCTCGCCCGTGCCGGGCAGGCACCAGTGCTCGCTCCGCGCGAGGTGACGATCCACCGCCTCGAGCTCGTCGACTGGGACGCTGCCGATCTCGCCCGCCCGATCGCGGTCGTCGAGGTCGAGTGCTCGGCCGGAACGTACGTCCGCGCGATCGCCCGCGACGTCGGTCGTGCCGTCGGGAGTGCCGCCTACCTCGGCACGCTCGTGCGCAGCGCGTCGGGCAGCTTCACCCTTGAGGAGGCGCACCCGCTCGAGGCGATCCGCGCCGCGGCCGACGGCGGACCCGCCGGCCTCGTGCCGCTGCTCCTGCCGATCGACGCCGGCCTCGAGCGCTTCCCGCGCGTCGCACTCAGTGCGGCCGAGCTGGCGGCGGTGGCACGCGGCCAGTTCGTGCGGCCGAGCGGGGGGCTCCCGGCCGATGGCGCGGTGGGTGAGCGGGTCATCGCCGTCGACGCCGCGGGTCGTCCGGTCGCGGTGGCGACGATCCGCGACGGTCGGCTGGCTCCGGACAAGGTGCTCGTCGACCCGCCGGGTGCGATCGCCGTCGGGGCGGGCGTGAGCTGAGCCGACCCGGGCTCGCCACGATGGACGTGGTCGCCGGCGTCGAGCGGCTGACGCCGGAACACGGCCGGCTGTTCGTTGTAGTCGGCGTGTTCGACGGCCTCCACCGCGGTCACCGTTACCTGCTGAACCGGCTGCGCGCCGTCGCGGCGGCCCATGCCGCTCGTCCGGCCGTGATCACCTTCGACGCTCATCCGGACGAGATCGTCGTCGGGGCCGCGCCACCGCTGTTGTGCGACCCGACCGAGCGGCTGGCCCGGCTCGCCGCGGCCGGGGTGGCGGTCACCGTCGTCCAGCACTTCGACGCCACGCTCCGGATGACCGAGTACAGCGCGTTCGTCGACCGGATCCGGGACCGCACCGAGCTCGCCGGCTTCCTCATGACCCCCGACGCGGCGTTCGGTCACGAACGGCGGGGGACGCCGGCGGCACTGGCCGAGCTCGGCCGGCGAGACGGCTTCGAGGTCGTCGTCGTGCCGCCGTTCGAGCTCGACGGCGAGCCCGTTCGCAGCGGCACGATTCGGCTCGACATCGCCGCCGGGGATCTGGCCGGCGCCCGCCGGCTGCTCGGCCGCCCGGTTGCGCTGACCGGCGATCTGGCCGGCGACGCCGTCGACTTCGCGGTGCCGTTCGCGCTGCCCCCGGAGGCGCGCTACGCGGGGACCATCGAGCCCGCCTGGACGGCCGCCGGTCGCGTCGCACGGCCCCGACCTGCGGTCGTCCAGGTGACCCGCGGCCGGGTCGAGCTGACCTCGCCAGGAAGCCTCGGACAGGGGGCTCGGGTGAGGATCGCGCTCGGCCGTCGTTTGCCGGAGGAGGCCAAGCCTGCTATCCTCCGCCGGTCATAGCAGAAGACGTCTATATCAGTTCGTGTTCGGAGGACCGAGTGCCGCTCGCGCGGGAACAGAAGCAACAGGTCATCGGTGCGTTCGCCATGAGTGATGGCGACACCGGCTCCCCGGAGGTCCAGATCGCGCTCCTGACGGAGCGGATCAAGGAGCTGACGGAGCACCTCAGGAGCTTTCCCAAGGACAACCATTCGCGCCGCGGCCTCCTCAAGCTCGTCGGTCAGCGCCGCCGCCTCTTGGCCTATCTGATCAAGAAGGACAACGCGCGCTACCGCACCGTCATCGGACGGTTGGGACTCCGCCGCTAGGCGATCGCCGCTCCGGACCTCGGGCTCGCCCGGGGTCCCGTCGCGTCTGAACCTCGTCGGCGGGCCACGCGCCCGCAAGGTCGCTCCTCCTGCACGGTAAGGAGGAACACAACCCCGTGCCTCACACCATCGAGACGCAATTCGCCGGTCGACCCCTGATCATCGAGACGGGCCGACTCGCCCGCCTCGCCGGCGGATCCGTCACCGTCCGTCACGGCGACACCATGGTCCTCGGGACCGCCAACCGCTCGGAGCCCCGCCCGGGCCTCGACTTCTTCCCGCTCACCGTCGACTTCGAGGAGCGGATGTACGCAGCGGGCAAGATCCCCGGCGGGTTCATCAAGCGTGAGGCCCGGCCCTCCGAGGCGGCCATCCTCGCCGCACGTCTCACCGACCGCCCGATCCGGCCGCTCTTCCCGAGCGGCTACAAGGACGACGTCCAGATCGTCGTCACCGTCCTGTCGACGGACCAGGAGAACGATCCCGACGTGCTCGGCACGCTTGCCGCGTCGGCCGCGCTGACGATCAGCGAGATCCCGTTCCAGGGCCCGATCGGCGCGGTCCGGATCGGCCGAATCGACGGCGAGTTCGTCGTCAACCCGCTTTACAGCCAGCTCGAGGAATCCGATCTCGAGCTCATCGTCTCGGGCACCCGGGACGCGATCATGATGGTCGAGGCCGGCGCCAAGCTCCTGCCCGAGGACGTCATGGCCGAGGCGATCCTGTTCGGGCACCGCGCCCTCCAGCCGCTCATCGACATCCAGCTCGAGCTCCAGGAAGCCGTCGGCAAGGCGAAGCGGCTGCCGTACCTCGAGCCCGGAACCGATTCGGTCCTCGACTTCGTGTCGGCGATCGAGGGCAAGCGAGAGCTGGTCGTCGTCGACGTCGAGACCACCGGCCGCGACCCGAAGCTGGCCGACCTGCTCGAGATCGGCGCTGTCCGGATCAAGAACGGCAAGGTCAGCGACACCTTCCAGACCTTCGTCGACCCGGGCCGCACGATCGTCGGCCACCAGATGCACGGCATCACCGACAAGGACGTCAAGGGCGCCCCGACGCCGAAGGAGGCGGCCGAGCAGTTCCGCGCCTTCGCCGGCGACGCGATCCTCGCGGGTCACAACATCGGCTTCGACCTCGGCTTCCTCGAGGCCGCGCTCGGCGACGGGTTCCGCTTCGCGCCCGGCAGCTACCTCGACACGCTCGTCCTCGCCCGCGAGGCGTACCCGGAGTGGGCCGAGAGCTACAAGCTCGGGGAGCTTGCCCGGTTCTTCGGGATCGACCTCACCGACGCCCATCGAGCGCTCCCGGATGCCCAGGCCACCGCGCAGCTGCTCGGCACCTTCGCCGACGACCTGCCGAACCGGATCGCGACGCTGGGCGACGGGATCGCAGCCTCGGTCCGGGCGAACCGGACCGGCGGCGACGCGCCCGGGCTCCTCGAGGCGGCGCGCCGCCAGGCACGGGTCAGCAAGAGCCTGTTCAGCCTCGTCCACAAGAAGACCGTTCGCCAGCTCGTGCTGGACGAGGGGATCCGGATGGACGGCCGGGCGCTCGACCAGCTCCGTCCGATCAGCGTCGAGGTCGGCCTCCTGCCGCGGGCGCACGGCTCCGGGCTGTTCACCCGTGGCGACACGCAGGCCCTCACGGTGGCGACCCTTGGTGCGTCCTCGGACGTCCAGCGGATCGACACGATCAGCCCGCGGACCGAGAAGCGCTACCTCCACCACTACAACATGCCTCCGTACAGCACCGGCGAGAACAAGCCGATGCGCGGGCCCGGCCGGCGCGAGATCGGCCACGGCAACCTGGCTGAGCGGGCGCTCCTTCCGGTGCTCCCGAGCCAGGAGGACTTTCCGTACGTCATCCGGCTCGTCAGCGAGTGCGTGACCTCGAACGGCTCGACCTCGATGGCCTCCACCTGCGGCTCGACCCTCGCCCTGATGGACGCGGGCGTGCCGATCTCGGCGCCGGTCGCCGGCGCGGCGATGGGCCTGATCAGCGAACCCGACGGCCGGTTCGCGGTCCTGACCGACATCCTCGGCAAGGAGGATTCGTTCGGCGACATGGACTTCAAGGTGACCGGAACGAGCGACGGGATCACGGCGCTCCAGATGGACATCAAGGTCCAGGGCATCAACGAGGCGATCATCCGTGGCGGGCTCAAGCAGGCCCTTGCGGCCCGGCTCGAGATCCTGGCCAAGATGACCGAGGTCATGCCGGCGGCTCGCGAGGGGATGAGCGACTTCGCCCCGCGGATCGTCACGATCAAGATCAACCCGGAGAAGATCCGCGACATCATCGGCAAGGGTGGCTCGATGATCCGCAAGATCCAGGAGGAGACCAGCACCGAGATCAACGTCGAGGACGACGGCTCGGTCGAGATCGCTGCCGTCTCCGGCGAGAACAGCCGCAAGGCGATCCAGTGGATCGAATCGCTGACCCGTGAGGTCGAGATCGGCTCGCTCTACCTGGGCAAGGTGACCCGGATCATGGGCTTCGGCGCGTTCGTCGAGATCCTGCCGGGCAAGGAGGGTCTCGTCCGGATCGGCGAGCTCGCCGACTACCACGTGCCGACCGTCGAGGACGTCGTGTCCGTCGGCGACGAGGTGATGGTCGTCGTGACCGAGATCGACCGCCAGGGCCGGATCAACCTGTCGCGTAAGGCGGCCATGCAGCGCCACCTGGCCAAGGAACCCGTCTGACCAACCGCTCGCGAGGCGGCGCCGGGCGGCGACGACCGACGAGGTCCGTCCGGTCCCGGAACCGCCGATCGACGATCGCAATCGGATCGACGCCCGCGCTCGACGCGCGGGCGTCGCGCTGTCCGGGCCGCGGCGATTGCATTCGGCTCCCCGTGGCCTCGCTCCGGACCGGATTCGATCCGTTCGCGCCGCCCCGGCGTTGGATGCTGCAGCGATCGTGCGGACGGGAGTGGCGTCGAGCCGCTGGTATACTCCCGCCGTGCCCGGAACCGATGAGAACCGTAGTGGAGCGTGCCCGGGATGACCCCTCGACCCCTCACCATCGCGGTCGTCGGCGCCACCGGTGTCGTCGGCCGGACCATGATCCAGGTCCTGCTGGAGCGTGGCCTCGCGATTGGCGAGCTCCGGCTGATGGCCTCCGCGCGATCGGCCGGCGCCAGCGTCTCCGTGGCCGGAACGACCCATGAGGTGATCGAGGCGACGCCGGAGGCCTTTGACGGGGTCGACATCGCCCTGTTCTCGGCCGGTGGGACCGCCTCCGCGACGCTCGCCCCGGCGGCGGTGGCCCACGGTGCGACGGTCATCGACAACTCGAGCCAATGGCGGATGGATCCGGCCGTGCCGCTCGTCGTGAGCCAGGTCAACCCGGACGACGCGGCGGCCCACCAGGGGATCGTGGCCAACCCCAACTGCTCCACGATGCAGCTGGTGCCCGTCCTGATGGCGATTCGTGACGCGGTCGGGATCGAGCGCGTCGTCGTGGACACCTACCAGAGCGTGTCGGGAACCGGCGGTCGCGCGATCGCCGAGCTCGAGGCCCAGGTCCGGGCGCACGCCGCCGGCGAGCCGTTGACCGCGTCGGTCTATCCGCACCCGATCGCGTTCAACGCCGTCCCGGAGATCGACGTCTTCCGCGATGACGGCTACACGAAGGAGGAGTGGAAGGTCGTCGTCGAGAGCCGCAAGATCCTCCACCTGCCCGAGCTCCGGATCAGCTGCACCGCGGTGCGCATTCCCGTGTTCACGAGCCACTCGGAGGCGGTCCACGTCGAAACGCGTGACCCGATCTCGCCCGACCGGGCGCGCGAGCTGTTCGCGGCCGTCCCGGGTGTCGTCGTGCAGGACGATCCGGCCGGCCACGTCTACCCGCTGGCGACGGATGCCGCCGGCCGGGACGAGATCTTCGTCGGCCGGGTGCGCCGCGACCCGTCGATCGCGGACGGTCGCGGGCTCGCCCTGTGGGTCGTCAGCGACAACCTGCGCAAGGGCGCCGCGACGAACGCGGTCGAGATCGCCGAGATCCTGATCGAGCGCGGCTGGATCCGTCCCGCCGCCACGCGGGCGGCCGTCGGGAGCGCGGTGTGACCGACGCCGGGCGCGGCGCCGCGCTCGAGGCGATCGCGGAGGAGATCCGCGTCTGCACCCGCTGTCGCCTGCATGAACAACGCGCCAGGACGGTCCCGGGGGAGGGGAGCCCCGACACCGAGGTCGTGTTCGTCGGCGAGGGCCCCGGGCGGGACGAGAACCAGGCCGGCCGGCCATTCGTCGGCGCGTCGGGCCGGCTGCTCACCGAGCTCATCGAGTCGGTTGGCTGGCGCCGCGAGGACGTGTTCATCACCAACGTCGTCAAGTGCTGGCCGCCCGGCAATCGCGACCCGCAGCCCGACGAGATCGCCGCCTGCGCCCCGTTCCTGCGGCGGCAGCTCGAGGCCCTCGACCCGGCGGTCGTGGTCACCGCGGGGAAGCACTCGCTCGGCGTGTTCATGCCCGGCGAGCGGGTCGGGCGGGTCCACGGCACCGCCCGGCCGGCCGATCCCGCGACCGGCGCCCACGATGCCCTCGTCTTCGCGATGTACCACCCGGCGTTCGCGCTGTACGACGGCTCGAACCGGACGACCCTCGAGACCGACATCCAGGGGCTGCCGTCGGTGCTGGAGTCCGCCCGGGCACGCCGGGAATCCGGGGCCGGCCAACCGGCCGCGGCTTCTTCGATGACGTCGTCGCCCGGCCCGGATGCCGAGCCTGCCGTCCGCCCCGCTGTCGAGCCGGCGGATCCGTTCGCGGCGACAGCCCCCGACCCGCTCCCGGCGGCGTCGCCCTCGCCCTCATCCGCGCCCTCGTCGCCCGCGCCGGGATCCGCCGTCGCGCCGGCGCCCGTCACCGCACCGACCGTCGGCTCGACGGCCCCGCTGCCGCCCGGCGTCGAGCCCGACGCCGACCAGCTGACGCTCTTCTGAACGCTACGACGGGGCCCGCATGACGTCTTCGAACCTTCCGCTCCGGATCATCCCGCTTGGCGGGGTGGGCGAGATCGGCAAGAACATGTACGTCTTCGAGTACGGCGACGACATCGTGGTCATCGACTGCGGCCTGATGTTCCCGGACGAGGAGATGTTCGGGATCGACCTCGTCGTGCCCGACGTGGGCTACCTCCGCGAGCGGCGCGCGAACGTCCGGGCGTTCCTCATCACCCACGCCCACGAGGATCACGTCGGCGGCCTGCCGTACATCCTGCCCGACTTCCCGGGCGTCCCGATCTACGCCTCGACCCTTGCCCGGGGCCTGCTCGGCAACAAGGTCAAGGAGCACAAGCTCCACAACAACCCGCTCCTTGGGCTCGAGCCGGGCGACGACATCCAGATCGGGCCGTTCGGGGTCGTCCCGTTCCGGATCGGCCACTCGATCCCCGACGCGATGGGGATCGCCCTGCGCACCCCGGTCGGCGTCGTGGTCCACACCGGCGACTTCAAGTTCGACCACACGCCGGTCGACGGCAAGCTGTCCGACTTCCACATCCTGGCCAGGCTCGGCGAAGAGGGCGTGATCTGCCTCCTGTCCGACTCGACCCGAGCGGAGAACCCGGGCTACACCCCGTCCGAGCGGACGGTCGGCGAGGCGTTCCGCGAGATCATGGAGCCGCTCGACGGCCGGGTCATCGTGGCCACCTTCGCCAGCAACATCGCCCGCGTCCAGCAGGTTCTCGACGCGGCCGCCTCGTTCGACCGGAAGACGGCCGTCATCGGCCGGTCGATGGAACAGAACTTCCGGATTGCCAGCGACCTCGGCTACCTGACCTACAAGCCGGACGCGATCGTGGCCAAGGACAAGATCGGCGAGGTTCCCGCCGACAAGCTCGTGATCTGCACGACCGGCGCGCAGGGCGAGCCGATGGCCGGGCTTGCCCGGATGGCCAACCGCGACCACCGGTTCGTGGAGATCCAGCCCGGCGACACGGTGATCGTCAGCGCCAGTCCGATCCCCGGCAACGAGGAGTACGTCAGCCGGACGATCGACAACCTGTTCAAGGCCGGCGCGAACGTCTTCTATCACACGATCAAGCGCGCCCACGTCTCCGGTCATGCGAGCCAGGAGGAGCTCAAGCTGATGCTCGGGCTCACAAAGCCGCGCCACTTCATCCCGATCCACGGTGAGTTCCGGATGCAGGTCCAGCACGGCCGGCTGGCGATCGAGACCGGCGTGGCGCCGGAGAACGTGTTCATCATCGAGAACGGCCAGCCGATCGAGATCCTGGAGGACGGCAGCGCCCGGCGCGGGACGCCGGTCAACGCCGGCTACGTCTTCGTCGACGGCCTGTCGGTGGGCGATGTCGGCGAGGTGGTCCTGCGCGACCGCCGCGCGCTCGCCAGCGACGGCATGTTCATGATCGTCGTCACCGTCGACAAGCAGACCGGCTCGATCATCGGCCGGCCCGAGATCATCACCCGCGGCTTCGTCGCCCCGAGCGACCGCGACCCGGTCATCGAGGGGGCGCTCGAGCGGGTCATCAGCTCGATCGAGAACCCGGGCGACCACATCAGCGAGATCGCCCTGCTCAAGAGCCAGATCAAGGACGGCGTGTCGCGCTACCTGTACGAGCAGACGAAGCGCCGCCCGATGGTCTTCCCGGTCGTGGTCGAGGTCTAGATGGCATCACGTCGGCGCACGGCCGCTCCCCGCCGGGCGACCCGTCCGACCGGGACGAGCCGCCGCCGGTCGTCGACCATCGGCGCCCCGCGCGGGTTCAGCGTCAGCCCGGATGTCTGGCGGTCGCTGATCGGGATCGCGATCCTGCTCGTCGGGGTGATCACGCTCGTCGCGATCATGCTGCCGGGACAGGGCCGGCTCACCGACTGGTGGCGTAACGCCGTCGCACCGTGGCTCGGCACGGGGCGCTGGGTCCTTCCGCCGTTGCTGATCGTGGGCGGGATCTATGTCCAGCAGGCGAAGGGTGTCGGATCGCGCTGGGGCGTGGCGCTCCTCGGCGCTGCGGTCGCCTATGTCTGCCTGCTCGGGATGTTCGAGCTGACCCACGTCCTCGACTTCACCGGGGGCCGGATCGGCCGCGGCCTCGACGGGTTCTTCGTCGGGACCGGAACCAAGCCGGGGTTGATCCCGCGGCCGGCGATCTTCGCCCTGCTGACGGCCGGCATCGTCGGTGGCCTGCTCGTGGCGATCGATCGAAGCCTGCCGACGGTCCTCGCCCAGCTCGGTCGGGGGGCCCGCGCGGTCGGCGACACGCTCGTCCCGGCCGCGGACCCGAATGCCGTCGAGTCCCGCCCGGCGAAGGCCGTCGCGGTCGCCCGCCCCGTCCGTCCGGCGGCCGGCGCACCGCTGTCCCAGCCCGGCCCGGCGGTCGAGGATCCGGCCGACACGCGATCGGCGACCCGGGCACCGAGCCCGGTCCCGATGAGCCAGACCATCTGGGCCGGCGGGGACGGACCGGCACGCGACCCGCTCGCGCCGGTCCCCGGACTGACGGCGGGTCCGCTCGAATCGATCCCGGCTGGGATCTCCGTCGGGGTCGGCGCGGGCGCCGCGGCCGCCGCACGGGCGGCGACGCACGGCCCGGACGTGGCGCTGGCCGAGCCGGCGGTCGACGTCCGCGACCTGACGTGGGAGCTCCCGCCGCCCGCGCTCCTCGAGGTCCGCGCCACCCCGACCGGGGGCGGCCAGATGGACCACCAGGAGAACTCGGACGACATCGAGAAGAAGCTGCGCAGCTTCGGGATCGAGGCCAAGGTCGTCGCCGTCAACAGCGGCCCGGTCGTCACCCAGTACGAGGTCCGTCCCGACGCCCGGGTCAAGATCTCGCGGATCGAGGGTCTCGCCGACGACCTGGCGATGGCGCTCATGGCGCGCTCGATCCGGATCGAGGCGCCGATCCCGGGCAAGGACACCGTCGGGATCGAGATCCCGAACGTGAAGAGCGAGACCGTCGACTTCCGGACCTTCCTCGACGACACCCAGATGCTCGGTGCCACGAGCCGGCTGACCTTCGCGCTCGGGCGCGATGTGTCGGGCAAGGCCTACGCGGTCGACCTCGCGAAGATGCCCCACCTGCTGATCGCCGGCGCCACGGGCTCGGGCAAGAGCGTCTGCGTCAACGCCCTGATCACGAGCATCCTGATGCACGCCCGCCCCGACGAGGTCCGGCTGATCCTGGTCGACCTCAAGCGCGTCGAGCTTGCGCCGTACGACGGGCTGCCGCACCTCCTCCAGCACGTGATCGTGGAGCCGCACGAGGCGAAGGCCGCGCTCAACTGGGCCGTCCATGAGATGGAGGAGCGCTACAAGGCGCTCGCCTCGCACACCGTTCGGAACATCAGCGCCTACAACGAGAAGGTCGAGCCGGACGACCGGATGCCGTACGTCGTCCTGATCATCGACGAGCTGGCCGACCTGATCATGCGCGAGGGGCGGAAGGTCGAGGACCCGGTCGTCAAGATCGCTCAGAAGGCACGTGCCGTCGGCATCCACCTGGTCCTCGCGACGCAGCGCCCGAGCGTGAACGTCGTGACCGGGCTGATCAAGGCCAACGTGCCGAGCCGGATCGCGTTCGCGATGGCCTCGATGATCGATAGCCGGACCGTCCTCGACCAGCCCGGCGCGGAGGACCTGATCGGCCGCGGCGACATGCTCTACCAGCCGGTGGACCTGCCGCGGCCGGTGCGGATGCAGGGCGTCTTCGTCAGCGATCGCGACGTCAACGCCGTGGTCGACTTCTGGAAGGCCCAGGCCCCCGAGCCGTTCTACGACGAGTCGCTGTTCCAGTACCTCGACGGCGAGGACGGCGGCAGCGGCGGCCAGTTCGGCTGGCTGGCGAAGATGGCCGAGGACGACCTCGTCGTGCGTGCGGCCGAGCTCGTGACCTCGAGCCAGAAGGCGAGCACCTCGATGCTCCAGACGAAGCTCAAGGTCGGCTTCTCGCGGGCGAGTCGGCTGATGGACGAGCTCGAGCGGTACGGCATCATCGGCCCCCAGGACGTGCGCAACCCGGCCGCGCCGCGGATCGTCTACGGACCGGACAACTGGCTGCGCAGCCACGACGACGTGGACGACCTGGGCGACTGACCGGCCGATCCGGGGGGTCCGTGGACGCGAGAGGGTATCCTTGGCGCCGAACCGGGCCGCGCATCGCTCGACCGCACGATCAGGACGCACCTTCACGACATGACGACCCGAGACGAGGCTCGTCGCCGGACCGCCACCGGCCGAGGCTCGAACGGCAGCTCCGCCATCGCCGCCGATCCTCAGCCGAGCCTGCCCGAGCGCCTGCTCGCGGCGCGTGAGGCCAAGGGCGTCGACCTCTACCGCGCCGAACGGGATACGAAGATCCGGGCGCGCTATCTCGGCGCGCTCGAGCGCGGCGACTACCGCGAGCTGCCCGGCTCGGTCTACACGAAGGGCTTCCTGCGCAACTACGCCCTTTATCTCGGTCTCGACCCCGACGAGATCCTGCTCCAGTGGCGTCGCGAGCGCGGCGACGGCGGCGCACCGAGCGAGCCGACGATCAACGTTCCGCGGCCGCTGTCGGCGCCGCGCCAGGGCTTCACCTTCTCGTTCGGCCTCGTCGCGGCGGTGCTCCTGACGGTCGCGATCGTCCTGTTCGCCGGCTACTTCGTCCTCCAGCTCGTCCGATTCTCGCGGCCGCCGGACATCGCGGTGACCGACCCGGCGACGGCGGTCTCGACGGTCGACGAGACGGCCACGAGCTACACCCTCCGCGGGACGTCGGTTCCGGGCGCCACGATCTCGATCACGGTCCCCGGGCGGCAGCAGCCCGTCCAGACGACGGCGTCGGCGAGCGGCACCTGGTCGGCGGACGTGGAGCTGCGCCGCGGCCGCAACCAGTTCAGCGTCACGGCCGTCGACCCGCAGACGACGAAGAGCGCCGAGCACCCGCTCGACGTGTTCATCACCGTCCCATTCCCCGAGGTCCTCTCGCCGACCCTGACCGTCGACCAGCCGGCCGAAGGGGCGACGTTCGAGAACGGGGCGATCCCGGTCCAGGGGACGACGGCCAACGCCAAGACCGTCACTGTCAGCGCGGCGTTCACGGGCGCGACCGCGGGGGCCGGCAGCAAGCCGGCGGCGACGCCTGCCCCACCGACCCCGCAGACGGCCGACATCGGCGAGGACGGGACGTTCAACATCCCCGTCGAGCTGACGGCCGGCAATTGGGCGCTGACGATCACCGCGGCCAGCCCCGAAGGCAAGACGACGGCCCTGACCCGCAACGTGTCCGTCCGCTACAAGGGCGTCAACCTCGTCGTGAGCATCAAGGGCGGTCCGGCCTGGATGAAGGTCTGGGTCGACGGCCAGCTCGATCCGCGGGTCGGCGCCGGGAAGCTGTTCAAGGACGGCCGCACGATCACGTTCCGCGGCGACCGGTCGGTCGAGGTCTTCACGGGGTCGTCCGGGGTGACGTACTTCACCCTCAACGGCACCACGATCGGCCATCTCGGGCGCTCCGGCGCCCCGGAGACCTGGCTCTTCGCGCCTCCGGACCAGCCGGTCCAGACCAACCACCGCTGAGCCGAGCGGCCGAGCCATGGACGCCCAGCCCGTGGACGAGCAGCCGCCGCCCGACCTCCGTGCGCTCGCCGAGCGCCTCCAGGGACTCTGCCTCGCCGGCGGCTGGACCGTCGCGACGGCCGAGTCGTGCACCGGCGGCCTCGTCGCCGACCTGCTGACCGACGTCCCGGGGTCGAGCGGCTACGTCCGTGGCGGGATCGTGTCCTATTCCGACGACGTCAAGGTCGGCCAGCTCGGCGTTCCCGGGGACCTGATCCGTGCCCACGGCGCCGTCAGTCCGCACGTCGCCCGGGCCATGGCCGTCGGGGTCCGCGACCGGCTCGGCGCCACCTTCGCCGTGTCGGTCACCGGCATCGCCGGACCGGACGGTGGCTCGCCGGCCAAGCCGGTCGGTCTGACCTACGTCGGGGTCGCCGGGCCCTCCGGCATCGACGTTCGCCGGTTCGCCTGGCCGGGCGATCGGGCGGCGAACAAGCGCTCGAGCGCCGCGGCGGCCATCGAGCTGCTGGTCGAGGCGGCCGAGGCCGAGGCCGAAACGGGCCGCCGACAGCGGCGATGGCGCCAGCTCGTGGCGCCGCGGTCAGCCGGCTCCGCCCGATGACGTCCCGGCGTCCGGCCGGATGACCCGGACCGTCGAGGAGATCGGGCGCGGCCTCGAGCCGAGCCGGCCCGCCAGGGCGATTCCGCCGGGAGAGCGCGTCCACGTTCTCGGGGCCGCCGGTTCCGCCGCGTCGGCGTCGCTCCTGCTGGCCGGTTCCGCCGGGGCGAGCGTCAGCGGCTGCGATGCCGGCCAGCCGACGCAGTACAGCGACGCGGTCGCGGCGGCCGGGATCCCGATCGCCTGGCACCACGCGATCGAGCACGTGGTCGACCCGGCAGGTCGTCCGATCGTCGACCGGATCGCCGTCTCCAAGGCGCTCACCTCGGTCGACCCGGACCAGCCCGAGCTCCACGCCGCCCACGCGGCCGGGATCCCCGCGACGAGCTGCCAGCAGCTGATCGCCGACGCGATCGCGACCCGCGGAGGCGACCTCCTCGCGGTCGCCGGAACCCACGGCAAGTCGACGACGACCGGCTGGCTCGTTCACCTGCTCGTCCGGGCCGGACTCGACCCGTCGGCGTTCGTCGGCGCGATGCTGCCGGCCGAGCTGACCGGCACGGAGCCGTCCGTCGTCCGGCTGGGGGAGGGGTGGCCGACCGTGGTCGAGGCCGACGAGTACGCCGGCAACTTCGACCCGTACCGGCCGGACGTCGGGGTGCTGCTCAACGCCGACTGGGATCATCCGGACGTGTTTGCGACGCGGGCCGACGTCGTGGCCACGTTCGAGGCCTGGATCCGCCGGTTCCGGGGCGCGGTCCCAGGCGACGGGGGATCGCGCGCCCCGACGCTCGTCGCGAACGCCGGGGACGCGGGCGTGGCCGAGCTCCTGCCACGGCTGGCCGACTGGCCCGGGCGTCTCCTCGCGTTCAGCGTCGTCGATGGCGATGCCGAGATCGCCGAGCGGCGGCTGGCGGAGCTGCGACTGGCGCTGCGGACGACGATCGGCGCGGCCGATGCGCTCGTGGGGCGCTACGAGGCCGATCCCGACGGCTCGGCGCGGCTGGTGGTCCACGGGATCGCCGATCGGGCCGCCGAGACGGTTCACCTGCGGCTCGTGGGCCGCCACCACGCCGACGACGCGCTCGGCGCGGCCGGCGGGGCGCTCGCCTACGGAGCCGATCCCGAGGCGGTGCTCGACGGGCTGCGCACCTTCCGCGGCGTCGGCCGCCGCTTCGAGCTGAAGGGCGACGTCGGCGGGGTCGTCGTGCTCGACGACTACGGCCACCACCCGACGGCGATCGGGGCCACCCTGGATGCGGTCGCGCTGCGCTATCCGGGCCGCCGGATCTGGGCCGTCTACGAGCCGCTGACGTTCCACCGGACCGCGGCGATGCTCGAGCCGTTCGCCGACGTGCTCGCCCGAGCCGACCGGGTGGCCATCGCCGACATCTTCGCCGTGCGCGACCCCGACACGACGATCGTCTCGTCGGCGGATCTCGCGGCCGCGGTCGCGTCGCGCGGGACGCTGGCGATTGCGCCCGGCTCGGTCGAGGCCACGGCCGACGCGATCGCTCCGCAGCTCGTCCCCGGCGACGTCGTCCTCGTGATGGGCGGCGGCCGCTCGTCGGTCATCGCCGACCGGCTGGTGGAGGCCCTCGAGGGGAGCGGTCGTAGCAGGTCCGGGCGTCAGCACGCCATCGAAGGCGGGCGTGACCTCGCCGTCGCTTGACGACCAACGGCACTTGGCGGGACGGCGGGGTCGAGGCGATGCTCGGTGATAGCGCGGGGAGGAGGAGCCGGCCTGGTGGCTCAACCTCCGGGCACGCCCCGACGCGATCGTCGATCGGATGGCGCGACGTCGGGGACGACGTCGACGCCAATGCGCCAGTCGCGGTCCTCCGGAGACGGCGGTCGTGATCCTGGAGCCACGGCCGATCGCAGCCAGACGCACACGCCAAGTGGGCCTGCACCAGGGACGGGAGAGAAGAAGATGAATCGGAACCGAGGGATCGCCGCCGTCGCGGGCGTGCTGTTCATCGTTGCGACCGTTGCAGACCTGATCTCGCGCGTGGGGCTCGTGCAACCAATTCTGAGCGCTCCGGTTGACCTCACCAAGATCTCGGCGAACGACAACCAGGTCCTCGTGGGAGCGCTCTTTCTGTTCATGGGGGCTGCTGCGGCTGCTGGAATTGCCATTGCGCTGTATCCGGTCTTGAGGAAGTACAACGAAGGTCTGGCCCTTGGATCCGTTGCCTTCCGGCTCATCGAGGGAGGGCTCTATCTCGGCATCGTTGTCTGCCTCCTCTTGCTGGTGACCTTGAGCCAGGAGGCTGCAAACGCTGGAGCCGCGGCTTCGTCGGCCTTCCAGGTCCAGGCGGCGCTGTTGATGGCAGCACGGGACTCGCTGGGTGAAGTCGCGGTGCTGGCCTTTGGCCTCGGGGCGCTCATGTACTACTGGGTGTTCTACCAGTCGCGACTCATCCCTCGATGGCTGTCAGCCTGGGGTCTGGTGGCCGTCGTGATGCTCATGCTGTCCGGCCTGCTCGTCATGCTCCGAATCACCGAGCCGATGTCGACGACCCAGGTCGTCCTGGCTCTTCCGCTCGCCGTGCAGGAGATGGTCATGGCGGTTTGGCTGATCGCCAGGGGATTCAACCCATCTGCGATCGCTCCCGAGTCTGCTGGTGAGACGTCGGTGCGACGGGCCGCTGCTTCGGGGTCAGCAGCGTAGAAACGGCACGACGATGGAGAAGGTCAGCGTCGCCCGGCGCTGAGCTGGTGGCGTTGAGCCCGTTGAGCGATGCCGGTTGGGAGGTCCTTCTTGGGGCGTTCCGGAGGGCCGCGGGTCGCGGCTCGGCACGCGCCTTCAAGCGACCTTCCTGAACGCTGAGCAATGGAAGCGTTCTGTTCCGCGCCGAGAACGCGGCCGAGTCACGACGTCGCACCGGTATGCTGGGCCCGCCTGAACGTAACGGCGCCATTCAGGCACGCTGACTGAGGGAGCACTGCGAATGGAGCCGAAGCGCTCGATCCGCGTCCCCTGGAAGGTCTGGCTCGCGATCGCGGTCGTCGGCGTCGGTGCCCTGCTCTGGGCGCAGAACTCAACGATCCTGGTTCCCGACCTGGACTCCTATGCGGTGGTCAACCAGCGCACCATCTCAGTCAGAGTGGCCGCCGCTCCCTGCAGCTGGACGCGAGTCACCGACGTCGCTGAGACCCCGACGGTGGTCCGGATCAAGGTCGAGACGTTACCGTGTCCCATCGTCGGGCCCAGTACCGCCGAGCTGGCATCCCTGGACCTGACCGTGTCGCTCGCCGACGACCTCGCCGCTCGGTTCGTGCAGGACGCAAACGGGCAGGCGGTTCCATCGCGGTAACCGGGGCGGGCGATCTTGCTGGGTGAGTGATGAGGCACCGTGACCTGGACGATCGAGAGCATCCGCGAAGCGCCCGTCGAACCAGCGGCGGTCTTCGCCCTGTACGCCGACCCCTCGACGTGGAGTCGCTGGGGCCACAACGCGACGTGGGCCCATGCGGATGGACCACTCGTGGAGGGCGGAACGGTCGACGTCAGGGCGAACTACCGCACCGTCTATCACTGTCGGGGTGCGCGGGGGCCGGGAGCACCAGAGCCGCTGATCAGCCAGTTGGCGGGCGCGGTCCCGTTGCCGCGAAGATTGCGACGGAACCAACCGTCTCGAGATCGACGTGCTCGAACGACATCTCCAGGATCTCGCGCAAGCCGTCCTCGGTGTCGTCGAGGTTGTCGAAGGCGCCACGCCGGTTGAATGCGGCGAGCACCCTGCCTGAGAGCCGCGTCTGCGGGCCCGACGGGCCGAGGACGGATGCGCCGAACAGGACGCCGGTCGGGGCGAGGACGGCGGCGACGTCGGCCACCGCCGCGGCCTTGCGCGTGAGTGGCCCGGGCAGGCAGTGGATCACGAGGTGCAGGGCGGCGGACTCGAACGGTCCGTGGACGGGCAGCGGCTTGAGGACGTCGGCCTGGACGGGCGTGACGTCCAGGTGACGCAGTCGCCGGCTGGCATGGGCGAGGACGTTCGGGTTCGGATCGAGGATCGTCACGTGGCTGCCCGCCGGCAGGCCGGATCGCTCGAGGAAGTAGCCGGTTCCCGGGCCGACGTCGAGATGCCGATCGCGGACGTGCTGCCGGTAGCCGGCCACCAACCGGCTCGTCGGGCATCGCCAGACAAACCTGGCCGCCAGGCCGAGGACGAGCGGGTCGTAGAGCCGGAGGAGCGCCCGGGTGTAGTCGGCCTGGCCCGGGTAGGCGGGATCGTCGCGATCCATCGAGCTCGAACCGTCCTCCCAACGCACCCGTCGTCGGCCGCGCCGGCAAAGCATGTCACGCGCGTCTCGGCGACGGAGCGCGGGCCGGGCGACGGACCCTCGCGGCCACGTCGTAGACTCCGCGGACCGTGGACGAGCCGCTGCGTCGGAACCGCGAGCTCTGGGACGCCTGGACGAAGATCAACGTCGCCTCGGCGTTCTACGACGTCGCCTCGTTCCGAAGCGGCGAGCGGCCGATCCGGGTCGCCGACTACGAGCGTGAGGAGGTCGGCAGCGTCGAGGGCCGGACGCTCCTCCACCTCCAGTGCCACTTCGGGCTCGACACGCTGTCCTGGGCGCGTCTCGGCGCGACCGTGACCGGGATCGACTTCAGCGACGAGGCGATCACTACGGCGCGCGACCTGGCCGCCGAGCTCGGCATCCCGGCGACGTTCATCCGGTCGGACCTCTCCGGCCTCCCGGACGTGCTCCACGAGCAGTTCGACATCGTCTACACCTCGTGTGGCGTCCTCGGCTGGCTGCCGGACATCGTCGAGTGGGGCCAGGTCGCCGCGGGATTCGTCCGGCCGGGCGGGTTCCTGTACGTCACCGAGGTCCACCCCGTCGCCCAGGTGTTCGACGATGAGGGCGTCGAGCCGGGCGAGCTCCGGCTCGCGTACCCGTACTGGTCCCACGCGGAGCCGCTCAGCTTCAACGTCAAGGGCTCGTACGCCGACCCCGATGCCCCGACCGATGGGCTCGTCGAGTTCGGCTGGGACCACTCGCTCGGCGAGATCGTGACCTCGCTGACGGACGTGGGGCTTCGGCTCGACTTTCTCCACGAGTTCGACTTCGTCCGTTGGCCGGTGCCCTTCCTCGTGGAGGGCGAGGACGGGCTATGGCGCCTGCCGGCGAGCTCGAAAGGGAGCCTCCCGCTGTTCTTCTCCTTGAAGGCGACGAAGCCCGATCGGAGCGAGCCTTCGGGCGGGTGACCATTCGCGCCGACCGGAACCGCGCCGTGCGCTAGTGTCTGCCTGGTGACGAGGCGTCAACGGTTCGGCTGGGTGTGTCTCGTCGTGCTCGTCGTCGGCTGCGGATCGTCGACGCAGTCGCCGTCGGCCGGCTCGCGGGCGACCTCGAGCCCAGTCGAGGCCGTCGTGCCGCCGGGCTCCGCGCTGCCGTCGCCGTCGATCCCGCCGCCGTGCCGGCCGGGCGGCGTTGCCATCGGGGCGATGCGCTGGAGCGCCGCCGCTTCGCCGCGAGGCGGCGAGTTCACGATCTGGTCGACGTCGCCGGACGCCTGCCTCATCGCCGGCCCGGTCGGCGTCGGGTTCGTCGACGCCACGGGCCGTCAGCTCCAGGTGACGTACGTCTCGTTCGGCGTTCCCGCTTCGCCGTTCGTGGTGCTCCAGCCGGGGCTGCCGTCACCGCGACCGGCGGCTCCGTCCACGGCCGGCCAGGCAACGGTTCAGCTGTTCTGGGCCAACTGGTGTGGCCGGATGGCGAGCGGCCCCGGAACGCTCGTGGCGGTCATTCCCGGGATCGGCCAGGTTTCGACGACGATCGACTTCCAGCCGCCAGGGTGCGACAACGCGGCCGCGCCGTCGGTCGTCTCCATCGGGCCGCTCCAGGCGGTCGGCCCCTGACGCTTCGTCCGTCGACGGCTCGGGGCCGGCCCAGCGGCGTCAGTCCGCAGCGGCGACCGCCACGACGGCCCCACCCGCCTCGGCCGCGATCGCGAGCGCGGCCAGCTCGTCCTCGGTGAGCTTCCGGGCGCTGATCTCGTGGCCCTCGGAGGTCAGGCAGCGGCCGGTCTCGAGCTCGTACTGCCAGCCGTGGAGCGAGCAGGTCAGGACGCCCTCCTCGACCGACGCGAAGCGGGTCAGGTCGGCCTTCATGTGCGGGCAGCGCCGCTGGACCTCCCAGCCGTCGATGACGAACGAGCCCTCGGTCTTCGCCTTCTCGGCGTAGAAGCCCTCCGCATACTGGATCCGCTCGAGGTCGAGGCACTTGAACCAGGTGTAGAGGTAGTCGTTGTACGGGCCCTTCCGCGCGGCGCTGAAGCGCATCGACAGGAAGAGCGAGTTGACCCAGTCGACCTCGTGCTCGCGGACCAGCAGCTCGACGAGCGGCCGGGCCATCCGGAAGACATAGCGAGTGGCCTCCTCGCCGTCCCACGCCCGCACCTTCTGGTCGACGAAGTCGAGGACGATCCCCTCGGAGCCGAGATCGAGCAGCACCTGCGCCCCGATCCCCGAGCAGATCTGCTCTCCGAAACCCATCAGTGGCTCGAACCAGGCCTTGAGCTCGGCCAGCAGGTCGAGCGGCTCGGCGTCGGGCTCGCCCGCCCAGCGCGCGCGCTCGGCGTCGAGGATCGGCCGGACGCGGGCCTGGTACTCGCGCAGGTACGGCTCGCGTTGCTCGAAGATGTGCCGGATCTCCGTGTCGGGAACCGGGTGGGCGACGTCGAACGACGAGGTCATGAGCTCGCCGGCCGAGCCCGGCAGCATCAGCCGACCCCCGTGGATGCCGTTCTCGGCGAGGTAATCGAGGAAGACCGTCTGGTCGGGGAAGATGTTGGCCGGGTCGCGGTGGAGGTCGTTCTGCTCGAACAGGTCGTCGTCGAGGAAGCACGGCGGACCGGCCGATGGCACGACGAACGTCGGCGCCAGGATCTCGATGTAGCGCTGCGCCCGTGCCAGCTGGACGACCCGCTTCTTGTGGGCCAGGGTGATCTTCGCCTTCGGCGGAAACTCGTAGACCATCGGGTACCAGATCGCGCCCGAGAACTGGAGGAAGAGCAGGTCGAGCGACCCGAACGCCAACAGCTTGTCCGGGTCGGTCGGGCGCGAGTCGTTCATGTTGAGCAGGCGGGTCTCGCCGTCATCCACGAGGAGCGCCGAGTCGCCCAGCGGGCCGTCGGTCGGTGCGTCGAGTGCCATCACCAGGATCCGCAGCCCGCCGCCGAGGTCGAACGGCTCGCAGTCGGCGGTCTCGACGAAGCGCCGGAAGCCGAGCTCGTGGAGCTCGTGGCGGAGGTCGTCGACGGGGTAGTCGGGCAGGATGACCGTCGCGTCCTTGCTGCAGTGCTCGGTCAACCATTGCGGGTCGAAATGATCGTGATGGAGGTGGCTGACGTAGAGGTAGTCGGGAGAGCCGATCGTCCGCGGGTCGATTCCATCGTTGGCCGGGAACGGGAACCACGACCCGAAGTAGGCCGGGTTGAACCATGGATCGCACAGGATGCTGCCGGCCCGCGTCTCGAGGTACAGGCCGGCCTGGCCAAGGAAGGTCACTCGCATGGTCTCGATGGTATCGGAGCGAGACGTCCGAGGAGGCGCCGCAGGTCCGGTGCACGCCAAGCGGCGCGGCACCCAGTCGGCGGCACCGTGTTCACTCGCGGCCAGCTGACGACGAAACCGGCACGACCGAGCGGAGCGCGGCCGAGCGGCCCTCTCCGGCGTGGGCGCGGTACCATGTCGGTCCCGCAGAGCGCAGCGAGGAGGGTCGATGGCCGGCGACGTCTCGTTCGACGTGGTGAGCGACTTCGATGAGCAGGAGCTCCGCAACGCGCTCGACCAGGTTCGGCGCGAGGCGGTCCAGCGCTACGACTTGAAGAACGCCCACATCGAGATCGAGCACGGCAAGGGCGAGCTCGTCGTGACGACCGACGACGAGTTCCACGCCGGCGTGGTGAAGGACCTCATCGAGTCGAAGGCGATCCGGCGCAACCTGTCGCTCAAGATCTTCGACTGGGGCAAGGTCGAGCCGGCCGGCGGGAACAAGGTCCGTCAGCAGGTCGGCCTGCGGCGCGGGCTGCCCGAGGACGTCGCGAAGAAGCTCACGAAGCTGATCCGCGACGAGTTCCCGAAGGTGAAGTCGCAGATCCAGGGCGATGCGGTCCGCGTGTCCGGGAAGAGCAAGGACGACCTGCAGCGCGTCATCGGGCGGCTCCGCCAGCTCGACGAGGTGGTCCCGCTCCAGTTCGAGAACTACCGTTAGCGAGCCGCGACCCTCGACCGGGGGAGGGGACCCCTTCGAGGCGTCGGTCGCATCCCCTGAGCCGCCCGCACCCGGCGTGACGGATGAGGCGGCCGAGGCAGTGCTGGACGCCGACGGGATGCCCGCCGACCTTGCGGCCACGGCCGAAGAGCCCTCGACGGACGAGGCGCCCCTGGCCGCAGAGTTCGCCACGGCCGAGGAGCCCGCCAGCGCTGAAGAGCCTTCGACGGCCGAGGAGCCCTCCACGACTGAAGAGCCATCGACGGCCGATGAGCAAGGGCCGGCCGACGAGCCGGCGCCCGCGGAGCAGCCCGCCACTGCCGACGAGCCGACCCCCGAGCCGGTCGGGTCCGACACGACCGACCGCCCAGCCGAGCCGGCCGCACCCGCCGCAACCGCCACTCCCCGAACCGTCGGCCAGCTCATCGCGGCCGCGCTCCGATCGGCCGGCGTCACGACCGCGTTCACCGTGCCCGGCGAGAGCTTCCTCGGCGTCCTCGAGGCCCTGCCCCAGGCCGGGATCCGCGTGGTGGCCACCCGACACGAGGGCGGAGCTGCCTTCATGGCCGAGGCGCACGGCCAGCTCACCGGCCGGCCGGCGGCCGTCCTGGCGACCCGGGCGGTCGGCTTGGCGAACCTCGCGATCGGAATCCACACGGCGCGGGCCGACTCGACCCCCATGCTCGCCATCGTCGGCGGCGTCCGGCGCGAGCAGCGTGGACGCGAGGCGTTCCAAGAGGCCGACCTCGTCGGCTCGATCGGCCGGCTCGCGAAGTGGGCCTGCGAGATCGATACGCCAGCCCGGGCCGAGGCGCTCCTCGGCGAGGCGGTCCGTCATGCCGTCGCGGGGCGGCCAGGCCCGGTCCTCGTCGCGGTCCCGGAGGACGTGCTCGACGAGCTCGTTCCCAGCGCGGCGGCCGAGGCGCCGCCGTTCCGCCCGACCCGCGTCGAGCCGGAGCCCGACGACGTGCGGACCGTCCTCCAGCTCCTCGCCTGCGCCCGGCGGCCGGTGATCCTCGCCGGAGCGGGCGTCCTTCGCTCGCGTGGCACGGCCGACCTCGTCCGGCTGGCCGAGATCCTCGAGGTCCCCGTCATCGCCTCCTGGCGCCGCGGCGACGTCTTCCCGAACGATCATCGGCTCTATCTCGGCATGACCGGGCTCGGGGCGCCCGACACGGTCCGCGAGCGGCTCGCAACCGCCGACGCCCTCGTCGTGCTCGGCTGCCGCCTCAACGAGGTCGCCACGTTCGAGTACGCCGTGCCGACTCCGTCGGTGACCTGGGCGCACGTCGACCTCGAGCCGCGTTCGGCGCATGCCGGGCTGGCGGCTCCGGACCTGGCGGTCGTCGCCGATGCCCGGACGTTCCTCCGGGTTGCCCGCCGGCGGGTCTCGTCCGGCGTCCTCGATGCGCAGTCGTTCGATGCCCGCCGGTCCGCGAACGAGGCCGACCGGGCGGCGTTCGAGGCGGCCAGCGTCGTCGACGGCGAGGCGTGGGACGGACCGGGCATCCATCCGGGCCGGCTGATCCGCCTCCTGAACGAGGTCCTTCCGCCCCAGGCGATCGTGACCACCGACGCCGGCAACTTCGCCGGGTGGGCGGCCCGCGGCTACCGGTTCCGCCGCCCGGGGACGTTCCTCGGCCCGACCTCGGGTGCGATGGGCTACGGGCTCCCGGCCGCGATCGCCGCATCGCTCGAGCACCCGGGCCGGCCGGTCGTCGCACTGACCGGCGACGGTGGCTTCGCCATGACGATGGCCGAGCTCGAGACCGCCGTCCGGGAGGGGGCGCGACCGATCGTCATCGTGTTCGACAACCGGCGGTTCGGCACGATCCGGGTGCACCAGGAGGCGCGCGGGACCGCAGTCGGCCAGGCCACCGATCTCGGGCCGGTCGACTTCGCCGCGATCGCCCGAGGGATGGGCGCGCTCGGGGTGCGGGTGACCACTGACGCCGAGCTCGAGCCCGCGCTGCGCGACGCGCTTGCGGCGGAGCTGCCGACGGTCATCCAGGTGACGCTCGACGGGCGCTGGAAGGCCGTTGGGCGGCTCGACCCCGCCTGACGCGTCGGACGATGCGCCTGACCTACCATCTCGCCCCGGCGACGGCCTGGGCGACCCGCGACCCGGCGGCGCCGATCGCCCCGCCGAGCCTGGCCGCCGAGGGGTTCATCCACTGCACCGACGGCGCCGCGGCGATGGTCGAGACCGCCAACCGGCACTACCGGGACGATCCACGGGCGTTCGTCGTGCTGACGATCGATCTCGACCTGACGGGATCGCCGTGGCGGTTCGACGATCCCGCCGCGGCGTACCCACACGTGTACGGGCCGATCGACCCGGGCGCCGTTCGCGACGTGACCCCGATCCCACGCGACGCGGAGGGGACGTTCCGGGCGTTCCCGGCGGCGGAGATCCCGGAGGGGGTGACCGTCGAGCGGATCTTTGTCGTGGAGGCGGACTACGGGCCGGAGGCCGAGCGGCTCCGGCCGGCGTCCCGGCCCGAGCACCTGGCCCGGATCGCCGAGCTGCTGCGGAACGGAACCCTGGTGGAGGCCGGCGGCTATCTCGACTTCAGCTCCGCGTTGCTGCTCGTCCGGGCGGACAGCGCCGAGGCGGCCCGGGCGTTGTTCGAGGACGACGTGTACATCCGGACGGGCGTGTGGACCGGGCTCCGAGTGAAGGCCTACGGTCGCGTGGTCGCGACCGATCGTCAGCGGGCGACGGGGTAGCCGGACAGCTCAGCAACCCGCCGGACTGCTGAGCCACCGCCCTCGCCGGGTGCTTGACGGCGGGTGTTGACTGGCCACAACACCCGGTCGTGGTGCCCAGGAGGAGGGGAACGATGGATGGCCTGCTCGAGCATCCGATCAGCCGGCGACGGTTCCTGGCGGCGAGCGCGGCCGGTGGTGCCGCGGTCCTCCTCGGAGGCGCCGGCGCGGCGGTCCGGGCGACCCCCACCAAGCCGTTGCTCGACGAGCAGGCACCCTGGTTCGAGGCGAGCATCCGCGACCTCGGGCGGCTGATGCGCCATCACGAACTGACGAGCCAGGAGCTGACCGGGGCGTATCTCGACCGGATCGCCACCCTCAACCCGGCGCTCCACGCGGTCATCCAGACGAACCCCGACGCGCTGGCGATCGCGCGCCGCCGGGACCGGGAGCGGCGCGCCGGGCACGTCCGCGGACCGCTCCACGGGATCCCGATACTGCTCAAGGACAACATCGCGACCGACGACCGGATGGAGACGACGGCGGGCTCGCTCGCCCTCGTCGGGAGCGAGGTGCCGCGGGACGCCAGGGTCGCCGCCCGGCTGCGCGCGGCCGGAGCGGTAATCCTCGGCAAGGCGAACCTGTCCGAGTGGGCGAACTTCCGGGGAACATCCCGGCAACTTCCCGCCGAACTTGTTCCTCAACGGCTGGAGCGCGCGCGGCGGGTTCACCCGCGACCCGTACGTGCTGACCTGGGACCCCTGCGGCTCGAGCTCCGGCTCCGCTGTCGCGCGCGACCGCCAACCTGTGCGCCGGCGCGGTGGGGACGGAGACCGACGGCTCGGTCGTCTGCCCGGCGGGCAACAACGGGATCGTCGGGCTCAAGCCGACGATCGGGCTCGTCGCGCAGGACGGGATCATCCCGATCGCCCACAGCCAGGACACGGCCGGCCCGATGGCCCGGACCGTGACCGACGTCGCCCTGCTGCTCAATGCGATGAAGACGCCGTTCGGGCGGGTCGCGGTCACGAGCTGCCGCACGACTACACGCGGTTCCTGCGCCGCGGAGCGCTCAACGGCGCCCGGATCGGTGTCGACCGCCGGCTGTTCGACGCGGCCTACTTCGCGGATCCCGACCTCAATGTGGTCACCGAGGCAGCGCTCGGCGTCATGGCCTCGCTCGGGGCGACGATCGTCGACCCGGTCGACGGACCGCGATCCGTTCGCCTTCGGCGACGCCGAGTTCACCGTCCTCCTGTTCGAGTTCAAGCACGACATCCGGCGCTACCTGCGCGTCGCTGCATCACACGTCGATGCGATCGCTGGCCGACCTTATCGCCTTCGACGCCGCCCACTGCAGCGAGGAGATGCAGTACTTCGGCCAGGAGGTGTTCGAGGCGGCCGAGGCGACCACCGGCCTCGACTGATCCGGCCTACCGGGCGGCCCGTGCGCTGTGCATCGACCTGACCCGACGCCACGGGATCGACCAGGTCATGCGCGAGCAGCGCCTCGACGCGATCGTGGCCCCGACGCTACAGCTACGGCTCCTCGGCGCCGGCCGTTGCCGGCTACCCGAACATCTCGGTCCCGACTGGCGTCACTCCCGATGGGCGCCCCGGCGGGATCTGGATGTACGGCCGCTTCCTCCACGAGCCGAAGCTGCTCGCCTTCGCCTACGACCTCGAGCAGGAGATCGGCGGGCGGCCGCTACCGCAGTTCCTCGGATCGGAGCCGGCGCTGCCGCCGGACGCCGGGCTGTGCCCGGTCCCGACGGTTCGCTCGGCGCCCGCGCCGGCGATCGTGCGCAGCATCCGGGCCGGCCGGCGGCCCTCGCTCTAGCGGCGTCGGCGGCGGTTCGGTCGTCGGCTGAGGAACCACAGCCCGGCGCTCGCGCCGAGCAGCACGGTCGCGAACGGCGCCATCGAGGGGGCCCGATCGGTCGGGCCGCTCGATGTGGCGGTCGTCGTCGCCGGGGGAGTCACAGTGCCGCCGCCCCCGGGCTCGGCGGTGCCCGTCGGAGCCGCCGTCCCCGTCGGGGCCGGGGTCCCGCTCGGTGTTGCGCTCGGCGTGGCCGTTGGGGTCGGGGTCGGCGCCGGGGCGATCGTGAAGCTGACCGCGTCGAGGAAGTTGCCGATCGAGGGGCTGCCCGAGGCCGTGCTCACGGCGCGGAACGCGAACCGCGTGCAGACCTGGCCGGCGGGCACGACATACGTGCCCGTGTGGGTGCCCCAGGCGGAGGTGCCGTCGGTCAGACCGGCGGAGATGAAGTCCCAGCCGGTGTTCCCGTTGACGTCGGCGACGGTCGCGTCACCGATGAGGACCTCCATCGTGTCGTCACCGGCCCGGCCGCGGTGGTCGAGCGTCCAGGTCATCGTGTCGCCCGGGTTCGTGATCACGTCCTGGTAGAGCGTGCCGGCGGAGTTCGCGTTGATCTCGGCGAACGCGTTGCCCTCGGACGAGGGAACGCCATTGAAGCCGGTCCCCCAGATCTCGATGTCGCCGAGGCTGTCCGTCGTCTGCCATGGCGGGACCGAGGCGGCCGGGAACAACGTGAACGTGTTCGGCGCCACGGGAGGCGTCTCGAACCCGCCGTCCTGGAGCGACGTCGACGATCCGTCGCACGGGGCCGCGAGGACCGGCGAGACCGCAACCGTCGAGAGCAGGCCGACCAGCAGCCCGGTCGCGACGAGCGCGACGAGTGGGCGAGGCGTGCGCATGGGACCCCTCCGCTGGTGGGCCGATTACGACGTTCGTACCAGGGACCGCCCATCGTCTCACACGGGGCTCCTGCGCACCGGACAATTCGGTCGCGGCGGCCGGGCCGCGCGGCCGCCGCCGTCCGCCGCAGCTCGGTCGGGGCTCGTCAGCTCGGCGGTGGCGTCGGGTTCAGCAGGACCGGCTCATCCGTGCGGCGCCGGAGGTGGAAGGAGACGCCGTACGTGAGCCCGGTCCCGAACTCCGTGCGCGGCGCCGCGGTCATCCGCCAGTCGTCGCCGCCGAGGCGAATCCAGCGGGCCCGGGGCCGGCCGGCATCGAGCACCGAGTCGAGGAGGTCGAACGCCTCGGGCGGGAAGCCGAGGAGGCCCTCGCGTGCGGGGAGACCGAGTGCCCCGGAACCGAACTGATCGATGAATGCCGGGTTGCCGTACACGACGAGGTGCCCCGGTCCGAGGCACATCCCGGCGGGACGCCGGAGGCTACCCTCGGCGCGATCGTCGGATCGGGGCGTCGGCCCGCCGCTCCCGCTGGTCACGCCTCGATCGTAGCCCAGGTTGTCGCCCGGGTTGTCCGGCGGCTGCCTGGCAAGGAGTCAGCACTGCGGCAGCACCGACGTGGGCGGGCCGATCAGCCCCCGCCGCGACGGTTCGTGGAGCGGGCGGCCTTCGCCTGGGCGTCGAGGATCTGCTTGAACACCTTGCCCATCCCCGGGCGGAGCAGCTCGCGCTGCTCGGCCTCGGCGTCCCGGTCGCGACGTCGGATCCGCGCCGCCTCGCGCTCGTCGAGGTCGCCGAGCTCATCGAGCTCGTCCGACTCGGCCGCCTCGCGATCGGGCGGGGGAGCGGGTGGATCCGCCGAGGATCCCGACGTCGAATCGTCGCTCATGACCGGATCGTACGCCCCGATTTCGCCGAACGAACCGGCCCGATCCCGCCCGAACTCGACGGAACCGACTCCCTGGACCACGCCGGTCACAGCCACCGGGCAGCGCCGGCTGGACGCGCCGGGGTATGGTTCATCGGCAGGTGGGTCGACGGGACCGTCGCGGTCCCGGCGACACGCAGCCCGGGACCGCCAGGGACGATTGGGCGGAGACCGGACCATGGAGCCCGCCATGTCCGCCGCTCAGCGTCGCCCGGCCCTCGCCACGGGCCTCATCGCCACGCTCCTGATCCTCGCCGTCAGCGCGCCTGCGGCCGCGGCCGTTCCACCACCCAATGCCGCGTTCACGGTGCTGGTGGACGGCCAGACGGCGTCCTTCAGGGACACGTCCACGGGGGCGCCGACCAGCTGGTCCTGGGATTTCGGTGACGGGACGACGGCCGCGACCCAGAACCCCGCCCACGCGTACAGCCCGGGCCGCTACACGGTGACGCTGACGGTCTCCAACGACGGCGGAGAGGATTCGGCGACCCACCACGTCACGATCCGCCAGCAACCGCCCGACCAGCTCTACGCCCGGAACCTCTACAGCAGCCAGGTCCGCTACCAGAACCCCGACCTCACCGCCTGCGTGGCCACCTCGACGATGATCATGCTCAACGAGGTCGCCGCGAACGGCCACAAGGGCTCGGGCTTTCGCTGGGTGACGTCGACCGCGCTTTCGAAGCAGCGCGCGATCATGCGCTGGGCGCGCGTCCGCGACACGCTCGAGCCGGGGCCGGGCGGAACCGACCCCAACGGCTGGCGGAACGCTCTCAACTGGTACGGCTGGGGCGACTACGCCCACCCGGAGGCGATGACGTATCAGGTCTTCGCCTATGGCACGTACGCCGACGCGGTCAAGCAGGCGGTCATTGCGATCGCGCGCTATCGCCGGCCGGTCGGGATGCTGGGCTGGGCGGGCGGGCACGCCCAGGTCATCAACGGCTACACCGTGTTCGGCCAGGACCCCGCCTCGTCGTCGCAGTTCACCGTCGTGTCGATCAACCTGACCGACCCCCTTAAGCGCGACGCGCTGCGCAACGTCCGGCTGACCTACAGCCAGCTCGCGTCGGGATCGCTCAAGTACCGCTTCCGGCGCTACCGCCAGACCGACAGCCCGAAGGACGACCCGTACATGCCCGGTATCGTCGCGGCGGACCGTGGCTGGTACAACCGCTGGGTGATCGTCGCGCCGGTCCGCTAGCGGCGCCGGGGCTCCCCGGACCCGATAGCATCGGGAGATGGCCCGCCCACCTCGTCGTGCGCCCCGGCCGGTCCCGGCCGGCATCGTCGGTTGCCTGGCGTTCGTGCTCATCGGCTGGAGCGGGCTGCTCGTGCCGTCGCTCATCCGTTCCGTGGAGGCGACGTTCGGTCAGACGGACGCCGGGATCGGCGGGTTCTACTTCGTCTATGCCGTGCTGTACGCGTCCGGCTCGCTTGCCGGCGGCCTGCTGACCGAGCGGCTCGGACGACGCACGGTCCTGTCGCTCGCCGCGGCCGCCCACGGGACCGGCTTCCTCCTCCTCGGTGGCGCGCCGGGCTGGCTGGTCTTCGTCGCGGCTGCCGCCCCAGCCGGCCTCGGCGCGGGCGCCCTCGACGGCGGCGTCAACGGGCTGTACCTCGACCTGTTCCCGGAGGAACGGGGCCGGGCGCTCAACGTGCTTCACCTGTTCTTCAGCCTGGGTGCCTTGAGCGCGCCGCTGGCGATCGGACGACTCGTCGAGAGCGGCACCGACTGGCACGCGATCCTCGCCGGCACCGGTCTCGCCGCGATCGGGCTGGCGGTCCTCCTGGCGATCGTGCCCATGCCCGCGGGACGGCACCAACGGGCCGATCGTGCGGCAGCTCCGGCTGGTGGCTGGATCGACCGCACACGCCGTCGCCTGGCGCTGCCGCTGATCCTCCTGGGCATCGCGATCGCCTGCTACGTGGCCTCCGAGATCGGGGTGTCCAGCTGGCTCGTCCGGTTCCTCGAGCCGGCCCCGTTGAGCACGGCGACGACCGGCCTCGCCTTGTTTTGGGCGGGGCTCACCATGGGACGGCTCGTCTCGGCGCGGATCGCCGACCGGTTCGATCACGTCCGCTTCACGGCGGTCTGCGCCCTGGCCACCGCGGTGGCGCTCGGAGCCGCGATCGTCGCCCAGACCGCGCCCCTCCAGATCGCGCTGTTCGCGCTGGCCGGCTTCGTGACCGGCCCGGTCTACCCGATGATCATGGCGATCGGCGGCGACCGCTACCCGGATCGCGCGGCGGCCGTGAGTGGCTTCCTGTCCGGGGCGGCGGTCGTGGGCTCGATCGTGTACCCGCCGGTCATGGGCTTCCTGTCCGTCACCGTTGGCCTGCAGGTCGCGATGTCCGGGACGGTCTTCCTCAGCCTGGGATGCGCCGCCGCGCTCGTCCTCGTCGGCCGGACACGACGCGCCGCGAGCTCCCCGGCGGTCGAGGCTCCCAGCGGGCTCGCCTGACCGGCGGACGCGTCGTGCGCGCCACATCCGGCTAGGCTGGAACGCGACGGAGGTGCCCCCTGGCGAGCCTGAAACGACAATCGGCGGGACGGTACCGGACCGAGGACGGCCGGTTCGCGGTCGAACAGTCGTCGGCCGGCTGGATGGTGATCGACGAGGAGCAGGCCGACGACCTCGGACTGCCGCTCACGCGTGGGCCGTTCGCGACCCTGGACGCCGCGCGCGACGCCATCGAGGCGGCCCGCTCGGGTCCGGCCCCACGCTCCGAGCTCGCCGCGAAGGTCGCGGCGCACGCGAAGACCCGACCTGCCAAGCGCGCCGAGCCCGATCGGCCGGCCAAACCGGGCCGCGCTCACTCCCGGGCGACGGCTCGGGCACCGGCGCCGTCGCCTCCGCCGGTCGTCACCCGGCCGTATCAGCCGGCCGACGGAGACGCCCTTCGTGCGTTGTGGGCCGAGGCCGGGTTCCGGTCCCCCGGCGACGACGACGCGAGCCTCGCGACCTTCGCTCGCCGCAACCCGGGGTTGCTCCTCGTCGCCGCCGAGGGCGATCGGATCGTCGGGTCGGCGCTCGGTGGCTGGGACGGCCGGCGCGGCTGGATCTACCACGTCGCGACGGCCCGAAGCCACCGTCGGCGGGGGATCGCCCGCGACCTCGTGCGCCAGGTCGAGACACGGCTTGGCGAGCTGGGCGCCGCGAAGGTCAACCTGATCGTGCGCGACGGGAACGACGAGGCCGCCGGCTTCTGGGAGGCGCTCGGGTACGAGCTGTCGCCGGCGCGCCAGTACGGGCGTGAGCTCGGCGGCTGACCCGGGAGACCGCGGAGGCGGGGGTCCGAGTCGATCAGTCGCGGGTCGCTGAGGCGTCGGCGCGGAGGGCTATGCTGACCGCCAGCAGGCTCCGGCAGGTGCCGGAGAAAGGGGAGTCGGATGGACATCGCACTCGTCCATGGCTCGTACCACGGCGCGTGGTGCTGGGACCTCCTGACCCCCGAGCTCGAGCGGCTCGGCCATCGGGTGATCACCATGGACCTGCCGATCTCGGATCCAGGGCTCGGCGCAGCCGACTATGCCCGGACGGTCGAGGTCGCGCTTGGGTCGTCCACGGAGCCGGTCGTCGTCGGGCACTCGATGAGCGGGCTCGTGATCCCCCTCGTCGCGGCGCACCGTCCGGTCCGGAAGCTCATCTTCCTGGCCGCGTTCCTGCCGTCGCCAGGGCGGAGCGCCAACGAGCTGCGCTCCTCCGAGCCGCTCGATGGACCGTTCGCGCCGACCACGGCCGAGTGGACGGACCTCGGCCAGGACGTCTGGATGGTCGGGCCGAACACGGCGACGGAGATCTTCTTCCAGGACGCGTCGCCGGAAGTCGCCAAGTGGGCGGTCGAGCGCCTCCGCGCCCAGTCCTACGCGGTCTTCGGCGAGACGACGCCGCTCGAGGCATGGCCTGACGTCGAGTGCCGGTCGATCGTCTGCCGCGACGACCGGGCGATCAACCCGGACTGGGTCCGCAGCGCGGCCCGTGACCGGCTCGGCACCGAGGCCGTGGAGATCGGCGGGGGCCACTCCCCGTTCATGACCCGACCGGCCGAGCTCGCATCGATGATCTCCGCGCTCGCCTGATCCGGCCGGATCAGGCGGGGCTACGCTCCGCGGATGGAGTCGAGTGCGGCGTCGAGCGGCCGACGGACGAACTGGGCGGGCAACCTCGCCTACCGGGCCGCGGCGCTCCACGAGCCCGGCTCCATCGCGGAGCTCCAGGACGTCGTCCGGGCCGCTCGCTCGCTCCGGGTTGTCGGCTCGCGGCACTCGTTCAACGGGATCGCCGACACGACGGGCGACCAGGTCTCGCTCGAGCGACTGCCGCGCCGCTTCGAGCTCGACCGCGCGGCGGCGACGGTCACGGTCGACGGTGGCGTCCGCTACGGCGAGCTGTGTGGGCGGCTCGATGCGGCCGGGTTCGCGCTCCACAACCTCGCCTCGCTGGCGCACATCTCGGTGGCCGGCGCCTGCGCGACCGCGACTCACGGCTCGGGCAACCACCTCGGCAACCTGGCCACGGCCGTAGTGGCCCTCGAGGTCGTGACAGCCGACGGCGAACGCACCGTCTTCGACCGGGAGGGAGACGCGACGGAGCTCGAAGGCGCGGTCGTGGCGCTGGGCGGCCTCGGGGTGGTGACCGCCCTCACGCTCCGCCTCGAGCCGACGTTCCGGATGCGCCAGGACCTGTATGAGGACCTGTCCATCGGGGCGGTTGCGGATCACTTCGATGAGATCAGCTCGCTTGCGGACAGCGTCAGTCTCTTCAGTGAATGGCGGGGCCCGTCCTTCGAGCAGCTCTGGCTCAAGCGCCGGGTCGTCGATGGCGATGGCTTCGCCCCGCCAGACACGCTGTTCGGGGCCAACCGCGCGACGGTCCCGCTCCATCCCATCCGCCGGCTGCCGGCCGACGCGTGCACCGAGCAGCTCGGCGTTCCCGGGCCGTGGCACGAGCGGCTTCCACACTTCCGGATGGACCACCTGCCGAGCGCCGGCGAGGAGCTCCAGAGCGAGTACCTCCTCCCGCGGATCCATGCGGCGGACGCGCTCCTCGCGATCGAACGGATCCACCGGAGGTTCGCGCCCCTGCTCCAGGTGGCGGAGATCCGCACGGTCGCCGCAGACCGCCTGTGGATGAGCACGGCCTACGATCGGCCATCCGTCGCGTTCCACTTCACCTGGCAGCGCAACTGGCCCGCCGTCCGCAGCGTGCTGCCGGTCATCGAGGACGCCCTGGGCCCGTTCGACCCGCGTCCACACTGGGGCAAGCTGTTCACCATGCCCGCCGCGGCGGTCCGCGCGGCCTACGAGCGCCGTCCGGCGTTCGTCGCGCTGCTCCGCCGGCACGATCCGGGCGGGATGTTCCGGAATGCCTTCCTCGACGAGTACGTCTTCGGGCCGGACTGAGCCGACGCCAGCCCGACCGACGGCGTCGCATGAAGTCTAGAAGCGGGCCGGCCGGTCAAGTCCTCGGGCGTCGTCCGGAGGCGGGACGCCCGGCGCTGCGCTAGCCTCTCCTCGATGACCGCGCCTGCGACGGCGGAGATCGACGCCTATCTCGCTACGCTGCCGCGCGACCTTCGCGCCGCCCTGACCATGCTGCGCCGGGCCATCCTGCGCGCCGCGCCGGAGGTTACTGAGGCGATCAGCTACGGCGCGCCGGCGGTCCAATACCGCGGCCGCCCGCTCGTGGCCTACCGGGCGGCTCGAGATCACGCCTCCTTCTTTCCAATGGACCCCGCCGTGATCAAGGCGCATCGGGACGAGCTCACGGGGTTCGCCACCTCGAAGGGCACCATCCGTTTCAGCGCCACACAGCCGATCCCCGAGGCGCTCGTCCGGGCAATCGTTCGGGAGCGGATGGCCGAGATCGATCGCGCCGGCCGACCCCGCCGGGCGGCGAACGAGGACGCGTAGACTGCGGCCGATGGGCTTCCTCAAGCGACTCCTGGGCGGGGACGAGGCTGTCGAGCCGCTGCCGGACGTCGACCCGGCGGAGGCCGAGGCGGCGGAACGCGCCCACGAGCTCGACGTCCTCCGGACCGAGCAGGCGGGCTTCGACGAGCTGACCGAGCGGCAGCTGCGCTACGCGAAGTACGCCTGGGAGCCGCCCGCCCAGGGTGGTGAGCGCCGCGCCGAGGACTCCAATTCGTCGTCCTGACCGCCTCGCAGCGTGCGTCAGGACGCGGCCGCTCCGCGCTTGACCTCCTGGACGAGCCAGGTGTTGCCATCCGGGTCGTGGAGCGACAGGAACGTGTTGTAGCTGCTGCGGCCGGGATCGGGGCCGGGCAGTTGCCCGCTCTCACCAAAGTGGAACAGCTCGCTCGCGTCCACGCCGTGCTCGACCAGCTGCGCCCTGGCGGCGTCGATGTTCGACACGCAAAGGTGCAGGCCGTGGAGCGAGCCGGGCGACATCTCGGTGTTGGTCATGATGGCGATCGCGCAGGCCGAACCGTGGGGAACGAGCTGGACCACGCGGAAGTCCTCGCCGGCACGATGATCGACGATCAGCTCGAACCCGAGCTGGTCCATGTAGAAGGCCTTGGCGCGATCGACGTCCGTGACGGGAACGACCACGAGCTCGAGCGTCCAGTCCATGCGGAGCCGCCTCCTGTCGAGGATCGCCGGTCGACGATCGGTGCGGGTGACGTGGAACGTCGGACCCGCAAGCCTCATCGGTGGAGCGCTGCAGAGGGTTCCGGAGCCCGCTCGTGGAGTGTACCGACCGGACGAGCCCACGCCCGACCCACGCCGGCATGGCGCGGCGTTGTACGCTGGCGATTGGGTGTCGCGACGAACGATCGGCGGGACCCACGGCTCGACGAGGATGTCCGGATGAGCGTGGATGCGCGGGCGGGAATCGCGAGCGACCTGGCGGGACTCGACGAGCCGGTCCGGAGGTACTTCGAGCGGATCGCCGGACCCGCCGCCGCGGCGAGCCCGCGCCTGGAGGCGATCGGGGCGGCGCTGCTCGACCTTGCGTCCGACGTCGACTACCTCGCGCCGTGGGTCGCGCGCCTCGGCGACACGAGCGGCGTCCTCAGGATCCACGCACCTGAGCGTGGCCCGCGGCTGATGATCGTCCATCGGCGCGACGGCGAGATTGGCGCCGTCCACGACCATGCGACATGGGTGGCGATCAGCCCGATCGTCGGCCTCGAGACCCATCGCCGCTACCGGGTGGTGGGCGAGGGGCCCGCCGCCCGCCCCGAGGTTGCCGAGACGCTGGCCCTCGCGCCGGCCAGCTTCACCACGCTCCTGCCGCCCGACGACCTCCACGACCACGGCCATCTCGCCGGCCACGGCCGGCCGGCCTACGTCCTGATCATGACCGGCGACGACCAGACCCGGTTCAGGCGGAACGAGTGGGACCTGGCCACTGGACGCCACCGGGTTCTCGAACCGGGCGACGCCGGCCGCTGGCTCGCCAGTGAACCGATGCCGGGAGCACCCGCCTAGGACGACGACCGCCGTCGAGTGCCAACGGGGGCCGTGCCGCCGCTGGCCGTGGGAAGCCGTTTCCTGCCCAAACGGGGCCGGAGCATGCTTGCGCCTCGAGGTCGCGACGCGACTCGCGATGGGGTATCCGATGAGCAAGCGCCTGGGAACGTCCGGAGCGGTCATCCTCGTCGTGGTCGTCGTGCTGCTTGGCTACACGGGATATGTCGGCGCCGCCGGTGCCAGCCTGCTGATCGACGCACCAGCGACCAGGGACTGCCGCACTCCGAGCGTCCAGTTCGCATGGCCATACGAGGCCATCAACTACGACCTCGCTGACGACGCCCAAGTCCTCGCGCGGAACCGGGAGCTCACAATGTGCACGTACCAGGGCACCAAGGCGGGCTCCGTCGTGGTCACGGACGACGGTATCCAGATCGCCGGCTGGTACGTCCCCGCGGCCAACGGAGCGGGGCCGACGGCCGCCACGATCGTGCTGGTCCATGGGTTCGATGGTTCGAAGAGCAGTATCCTCGCTTCCGGCGAGGGCCTTCACCAGGCATTCAACCTCGTCGCGTTCGACCTGCGCAACACGGGGCGGAGCACGGGCAACCAGACGACCGGCGGGGTGCTCGAGCAGACGGACGTGCGAGCCATCATCGACTGGCTCGAGCGGACGAAGCACCCGTCTCACCTGGGCGTCCTGGGCCTCTCGCTCGGTGCCGCCGCCGCCCTCGCTGAGGCGACGAACGATCCGCGGGTCGAGGCCCTTGTTCTGGACTCGATGCACACGAGGATCCGATACCAGATCGAGGCGCGGCTGCCGCAGCACGGACAGCCTGCCTACCCCGGGACGTGGGGCATCTTCCTCGCGGTCCGGCTCCGGACCGGGGTCGACCTCGGATCGATCGACCCGGAGGACGAAAAGACGGCGATTGGCCGACGCCCGCTGCTCCTGATCCACGGCACGGCCGACACGGAGGATCTCCCGGACCGAACCCGCTCGTTCTTCGGGGAGCTGGTCGCCGCGGGTGTGCCGGTCGAGCTCCAGTGGTGCGAAGACGCCGGACATGGAGCACCCGCAGGCCTGCCGGCTCAGGCGTGCCAAGCCGCGTATGGCGGCTGGGTCCGCGACTTCTTCTCCCGGACCCTGCACTGAGCACGACATCCCCGGAGCCCGGGCGATCGTTCTCGCCGGGGTCGGGGCCGATACGATGGCCGCGATGAAGCCCGTGCCGGCCTTGCCTCGCCGCATCGCCGGGATCGCAGTCCCGCAGGACGAGGTCTCGGCCGAGACGTGGCGCTGGGCCCATCGATCGCTGCCCGTCTACCTGCTCAGGCACTCTGTCCGGTCCTATGCCTGGGGCGCGACGATCGCGGCGGTGGAGGGCTGGTCGTTCGACCGGCGGGTCCTGTGGACGGCGTCGCTCACCCATGATGTGGGCCTCACCCGGATCCCGCGGAACGCGACCTGCTTCGAGGTCGAGGGCGCCGAGATCGCCCGGAGGTTCCTCGAGCGGCACGGGATGCCGGCGCCCGAGGCCGATCGCGTCGCCATCGCCGTCGTGCTCCACATGCAGCCGTCGGTCACGGCCGCCGACGGCGTGGAATCGGTGCTGCTCGACCGGGCGACGTCGCTCGACGTCCGTGGCGAGGGCTTCGAGCTCGTCGACGACGTCCGCTCGGTCGTGACGGACGCCTTCCCACGAGGCGATTTCGACCGCCGCTTCCTCGCCGCGATCAGCCGCGAGGCAGCGCTTCGGCCAACCTGCCAGAGCGCCCGGCTGCTCCATCGCACCGGGCTCGCTGACTGGATGGCACGCTCGTCGTGGGCCGCAAACCAGGGCGCTGGAGGAGGCAGTGACGGCTGACGGGCCTCCAGAGCCGTATCCACCGATCGAGCCGTACGCCAGCGGGACGCTCGACGTCGGCGACGGTCAATCGATCTATTGGGAGGCTTCGGGCAACCCGCACGGCAAGCCGGCGATCGCGCTCCACGGCGGCCCCGGATCGGGAAGCAGCCCGGGACGGCGACGCTGGTTCGACCCGGAGCGCTACCGGCTCGTCCAGCTCGACCAGCGCGGCTGCGGCCGCAGCACCCCGCACGCCGGCGACCTGGCGACCGATCTGAGCGCGAACACGACCCACCACTTGATTGCGGACATCGAGCGTCTCCGCGCGCACCTGGGGATCGAGCGCTGGCTCGTGTGGGGCGGGTCGTGGGGGGTCACGCTTGGGCTCGCGTACGCCGAGCGGTATCCCGAACGGGTGTCCGAGATGATCCTGCTGTCGATCACCCTGACGCGCCCGTCCGACGTCCACTGGCTCGGCCACGAGGTGGGACGCTACTTCCCCGAGGAGTGGGCGAGGTTCCGGGCAGGACTTCCGGAGACCGAACGGGACGGCGACCTCGTCGCGGCCTACGATCGGCTGCTGAACGCCGATCCGGACCCCGAGGTCCGCCGGCGCGCGGCCCGCGATTGGGTCGCCTGGGAGGACGCCATCCTGTCGCTCGAGGACGGCTACGTCGTACCGAACCCGCGCTGGTCCGACGAGCGGTTCAGGATCGCCTTCGCCCGGCTGGTGACCCATTACTTCTCGCACGCCGCGTGGCTCGCGGAGGACGAGCTGCTCGCGGAACGCCGGGCGACTGGCGGACATCCCGGGCGTGCTCGTCCACGGCCGGCTCGACCTGGCCGGTCCGCCGGACGTCGCCTGGCAGCTCGCGCGTGCGTGGCCGGGCTCCGAGCTCCACTTCGTCTCCGGCGGGCACACGGGCGACGCCGAGATGGACCGGCTCCTCCTGGCGTCCACGGATCGGTTCGCCAACCGCTGACCGGGCCCGAAGAACGGTGGATAACCGTCTTGTCGTGGCGGGCGAAGAGGTCCACGCTGCCGGCACACACCGTGAGGAGGAAGATCGCATGGCAGACATGAACGAGATGGCGGCGAAGTTCGAGACGGTCATGAAAACGGGCGACTTCGGGGCGCTCAGCGGCCTGCTCCAGGAGTACGCCACCGACGACTTCGTCCAGGAATGGCCGCAGTCCGGCGAGCGGCTCACGAAGACTGCGTCGCTGCGGTTGGCCGAGTCCTATCCCGCGATGTCGGGGACCTCGCCGAAGTTCACCTACCACCGGATGCTCGGCGCTGGCGACCTGTTCGTTATCGAGGGCTCGATCGACTACGGCGACGGCATCCCCGTGAGCTACGTCGGGATCGGCGAGATTCGCGACGGCAAGGTGGCGCGGATGACCGAGTACTTCGCCAACCCGTTCGAGCCGCCGGCCTGGCGGGCGGACTTCGTCGAGCGGATGGAGCCGGCGAAGGCCTGACCGAGATCCGGTCACCCGCGATGGGCGTTGCAAGACTCTTGCAACCGCCCGTCGCGGAGGCAGGCGATCCCCGGTTGACGCGCCCCGGGCTACCGTCAGCGACCAGCCAATCGCGCAGTCGGAGGATCGCCTCATGACGAGCATCGCAACGTGCCTGTGGTTCGACGGCGTCGCCCAGGAGGCCGCCCAGTTCTACACCTCGGTCTTCCCGAACAGCAGGATCGACCGCGTCATGCAGGCCCCGGCCGACGCTCCCGACGTCCGCAGAGGGGTCGACCCTGACGGTCGAGTTCACGCTCGACGGCCGGCCGTTCATCGGCCTGAATGGCGGTCCGGGGCATCCATTCACGGACGCGATCTCGCTGTCGATCGAGTGCGCCGACCAGGCCGAGGTGGATCGCTACTGGAATGCGCTCATCGGCAACGGCGGTGAGGCCGGCCCGTGCGGCTGGCTCACGGACCGGTTCGGCGTCGCCTGGCAGGTCGTCCCGCGCCAGCTCACCGAGCTGATGTCGAGCTCCGACCGCGACGGTGCGGCCCGGGCCATGGAGGCGATGCTCACGATGTCGAAGATCGACGTCGCCAAGGTCCAGGAGGCGTTCCAGGGCGTCCCGGTCTGACGACGAGCCGGCGCCTGACGCGCGGGTCGGAGCGGTCGCAGTCTACGGCTTGATGGGCTCGAGCACGAAGACGGGGATCTGGCGGGTCGTCCTCGCCTGGTACTTCGCGTAGTCGGGCCAGGTCGCGACCGCCCGCTTCCACCAGGTGGCCTTCTCGTCCCCGCTGACTTCGCGGGCGAGGTAGTCGCGCTTCGTCGCGCCGTCCTGGAGCTCGACGTGCGGGTTCGCCGTGAGGTTGTAGTACCAGACCGGGTGCTTCGGAGCGCCACCCATCGAGGCGACGACGGCGTAGCGGCCGTCGTGCTCGACGCGCATCAGGGCCGTCTTGCGGAGCTTGCCCGTCTTCGCCCCGACCGAAGTCAGGATGATGACCGGCCGGCCACGCAGGTCGTTCGCCTCGGCGCCGTTCGTCGCTTCGTAGCGATCGGCCTGCCGGCGCGCCCAGCCGGCCGTGCTTGGGGCGTAGTCTCCGATGAGTGGCATAGGCGGATCGTCGCACGGAATCCGATCTGCAGAATCTGGGAGAATCACCCGCATCGACCAGCGTCCTGGAGGTGGTGTTCATGGACAAGAAGGCGAAGACCCCGAAGAAGCCGAAGCAGATCAAGCCGAAGGGAACCGGGAACCCAAAGTAGAGCGCCCGACGGCGATCAGGCTCCGAGCGCGGATCGAACCGGCTCCACGATCTCCTCCGTCAGCCAGCGGATCGCTGAACCGGGATAGGGCGGCGCCGGGGCCAGGACGAGGTGCGTCGCGCCGGCCGCGACGTACCCGAGGAGCTGCTCGCGCGTCACCTGGACGACCGCCGGATCGGCGCCGCGCACGATGACCTGGACGAGCCGTCCGATCGCGCGCGGGTCGCGTCCGATCGCGGCACACGCCTCGTCCAGCCGTTGCGAGGTCGCCTGGAACCCGGTGACGTCGCCCGACCAGACCCACAGGTCGGCGTGCTCGGCCGCGATCCTGAGCCCGCGCGGCCCGGCCGTCCCAATCAGGATCGGCGGCCCCGGCCGCTGGACCGGCTTCGGTTCGCCAATCGCGCCGCGGAGGCGGTAGTACCGCCCGTCGAAGTCGAACGGCTCGGGCTCGGTCCACAGGCGGCGGATGATCGTGACCGCCTCGCCGAGGGCCCCGATCGCGTCCCCGGTCGACACGATGTCGATCCCGTAGGCATCGAACTCGCGCTGCACGAGGGCGAGGCCGATCTTGTCGGATCCCGCGCTGCCACCGGCGCCGATGCCGAAGATGAGACGTCCGCCGGAGACCTGGTCCACGGTCGCGGCCATCTTGGCGAGGACCGCCGGCGGGCGGATCCGGTTGCTCGTCACGATGACCCCGAGGCGCAGCCGGGTCGTCCGGGCGGCGAGCGCGGCGAGGAGCGTCCAGGCCTCGAGGGTCGAGCCGGTCACCTCGCCCCGCAGCGGGACGAAGTGGTCCCACAGCCAGGCGTGCTCGAAGACCGGGGACGCGTCGGCCTCCTCCCAGATCCGGAGGACTTCGTCGTAGGTGACGTGCTGCTGGCTCGTCTTCACGCCGAAGCTGATCGTCGCGGGGTCGATCGTCACGGCGCCCGCCGTGGCGTCTCGCCCGGGTCGATCCTGCTGATCGACGCCGGTCGCCCGGGCGGGCCGCCGGGCCTGTTGCGGTAGGTGGGCACCCCGACGCAGGTGAACAGGAGGCCGGCCAGCGGCTCGCCGAGCAGCCCTTCGATCTCGTCGTCGAGGAAGGTCAGTCCGGACGCGCCGATCCCGAGGGCGAACGCGGCCAGGTGCAGTCGACCCTCCACGATGCCGGCCTCGAGCTGCGCCTCGCGATAGCGGCGATCGTCGAGCGTCCCGAGGTCGATCGCGGCCATCACGACGAAGGCGGCGTCACGAGCCAGGTTCATGTCCCAGCCGACGAGCAGCATCTCCTCGCGCAGCGAGCCGCGCCGGACCGGGTGGTCGAGATCCGGCCAGCGGTAGAGGCCCGGGTCGACCCCATCGACAGCATGGACGGCGACGAAGTGGGGCACCGTCGTGCCTCGGAGCGCGGCGGCGAGCGAGAAGGCGAAGACGTCGCGACGAACGGTCGCGGTCGCGTCCATCAACCGCGTGGAGCCGCGCCGGAGAATGACGACGTCGAGGTCGGGCGACGCTGGGACCTCGCCGGACAAGGGACGGGCGACCGGCCACGGATCGCCCAGGCGGTCCTCGTCGCCGGCTCGCTGTGCCATGGTGATGAGCGGGAACTCGGTCGGCGCCGCTCCGATCGAGCCGCGGGCGGCGTCTCCGGACGCCAGGATCGCCGGCTCACCCATTCCGAGGCCGACCAGCGCGACCGGGAACTCCTGGACGCCGTCGGCGCCGACCAAGCGCGTGAGCTCGTTGTCCGCGAAGCGCGTCCACAGCCGCGGCCCGAACCCTGCCGACTCCGCGAGCACGAGCGTCTGGGCGAGCATCGAACCCGCGTCCCAGTAGACGTGGCGGAAGCCACGCTCGGCGTACTTCCAGCTGGTCCGCCACGGCACGCCGGTGACGATCAGGGTCGTCGCCACGCCATCAGCCGGCGGTCCGACCTGGACGAGCACATGTCGTGCCGGGTCGTACCAGTGCACCCCGTCTGAGAGACCGCCGACCCCGCGGCTCGAGACGTAGACCTCGAGCGGGAAGCGCCCGCCCGCCGAGCCGGCCGCGCGGAATGGCCACGTGCGATTGCGCCAGTCGTCGAACCGCGTGCGCACCACGCCGGCCGAGAGATGGAGCAGCCTGGCCAGCCCGGGCAGGTCGGGCGTCGCTGGCGCCGGCAGGTGCCGGCCGGCGAGCACCGTCGTCGCCGGAACGTCGACAACCTGCCACTCCCGCGGCAGCTCCACGGTCGGCAAGCCCGGCGGGTACTCCTTCCAATGCGGCGGCAGCCGGGCCAGGTCGTAGGGCACGTAGTCCTGGACCACGAGGGGATCGTCGATCGGCGGCGGGAGGATCGGCGTCGGCCACTCGTCCTCGGGCACGTACGCGAACGAGCTCAGGCGGTGGTAGAGGCGGGCCGTGTCCCCAGCACCCATGGGTCGAAGTCTCGCACGATCCTCACGGCGTGGAGCCTCAGTCCGGGCGCCAGAGATCGATCTGGGGAAGGCCGTGGATCCCGAGGGTCTGCGACAGCTCGCCGCAGTGGTACGCCTCGTGGGTCAGGAGGCGCAGGACGATCGACGAGCGGGTGTGCAACTGGCGGTCGTCGCCGTAGGTCCGCTCGACGGTCTCGTCGAGCATCGCCGGCGTCCAGCGATCCAGGCAGCGATCGACGATCTGCCAGGTCGTATCGAGGGCCATGACGAGCTCGTCCGCGCTTCGCGGGTGATCGAGGTCGTCCTCCCAGCCCTCCTCACTCCGCGGATCGAACGGCGTCGTCTCCGCCCCGGGCTCGCCCAGCACGGCGCACAGCCAGTAGACGCGGACCCCGGCCGTGTGCCCCACGGTCGCCCAGATCGGCCAGCGTTCGAGGGACGGCCGGATCGCGAGCTCGTCGGCTGTCATCGCCCCGACGACCTCGGTGAGGCGCCGGTTGTACTGCGGCCAGCGATCGTAGAACGGGCGGATCGACATGAGCGTGAAGCCAGTCTACGGGACGAGGAGCGGGGGCCGCGCCACCCCCGCGTGGGCCCCTCGCGAGGACGGCCCTTGCACTTCGGGTGAGTATGCGTATACTCCTACATATGGTCAGCGCAGCAGTCGGGAGATACGATGCTCACGTGCCAAACAAGACGATCTATGTCTCCAACGGAGACCTCCCCCTCTTCGAGCGGGCCCAGGAGCTCGCCGGAGACAACCTGTCCGCCGCCATCTCCTCGGCCCTCCGTCGCTATGTCGACGTCGCCGAGGCGAAGAGCGAGGGCTACGACGAGATCATCGTCCGGGTGGGGACGGGGAAGGGCCGCAAGGTCCGCTTCGTCGGCATCCTCCTTGGCGAGTGGTTCACCTCGTCAAACAGCCGCGTCGAGACGTTCCGCGTCTATCGCGGGCGGAAGGGCAAGTTTGTCGTCTACACCGAGCGGAGCCCCGACTACACCATGGTCGACGCCGAGGGCAAGCCGGCCGGCTGGCGCGGCTACCTCGGCCTGGGAACGGTCAGCTACGGTTCCGCGCCGGAGGAGCGCACGCTCGAGGTCGTCGCGACCCTGGACGATCTCCGGCAGCGCATTCCATCACAGCTCTACGACATGGTCGCCGGGGCACCCCAGGAGCCGCTGGTCGAGGACCTCGACATCTGACCGACGGGCGGCCATCGCCCGAGGAGGGGAGCGATGACCACCCAGGACGCCCGACTCGCTATCCGCGCGATCGGGCTGCGCAAGTCGTACGGACCGCAGGTCGTCCTCGAGGGCCTCGACCTCGAGATCGGCGAGGGAACGGTGTTCGCGCTGCTCGGGCCGAACGGCGCCGGGAAGACGACCACCGTCCACATCCTGTCGACCCTCATCGCCGCCGACGGCGGGGAAGCGCAGGTCGCCGGCCACGACGTCGCGCGTGAGCCGGACGCCGTGCGCGCCGTGATCGGTCTGACCGGCCAGTTCTCGGCCGTGGACGGGCTGTTCACCGGCGAGGAGAACCTCCAGCTCATGGCGGACCTGCGCCACCTCGGCAAGGCCGACGGCCGCCGGCGCGTCGCCGGGCTGCTCGAGCGGTTCGACCTCGTCGACGCGGCGAAGAAGCCCGTCGCCACCTACTCGGGCGGCATGCGCCGCCGGCTCGACCTGGCGATGACCCTCGTCGGTGACCCGCGGATCATCTTCCTCGACGAGCCGACCTCCGGCCTCGATCCCCGCAGCCGCCGGGTCATGTGGGAGATCATCCGCGAGCTCGTCGTCGATGGGGTCACGATCTTCCTGACGACGCAGGACCTCGACGAGGCCGACCGTCTCGCCCATCGGATCGGCGTCCTCGACAAGGGGCGGCTGGTCGCCGAGGGAACCCCGAACGAGCTCAAGCGCCTCGTCCCGGGTGGGCACATCCGGCTGACCTTTGGCGACGCGGCCGAGCTCGCCCGGGCGGCGCACGTCCTGGGCGACGGCGCCTCCGACGAGGAGGCTCTGACCCTGCAGGTGCCGGGCGATGGCGGGACGCACGCGCTGCGGAGCCTCCTCGACCGCCTCGACGCGGCGTCGATCGACGTGGGCGAGCTGGCGGTGCAGACCCCCGATCTCGATGATGTCTTCCTGTCGCTTACGGGCGACGGCGAGAAGGAGCAGGTGACGGTCCGATGATTGCCTATCCAGTGGTCGTGACCGACTCGGCGACGATGCTGCGGCGGAACCTCCGCCGGATGCGCCGCTACCCATCGCTGACGTTCTTCATCGCGGGGATGCCGGTCGTGTTCCTGCTGCTGTTCGTATACGTCTTCGGGGGAACCCTCGGGGCAGGCCTTGGCGGCGTTGCCGGCGGTCGCGCCGAGTACATCGCCTACGTCCTGCCCGGGATCCTCGTGATCACCGTGGCCGGCGCGGCGCAGGGGACGGCGATCTCGGTGGCGATGGACATGTCCGAGGGCATCATCGACCGCTTCCGGACCATGGCCGTCGCCCGGGTGTCGGTCCTGACCGGCCACGTCATCGGCAGCATCATCCAGACGCTGCTCGCCCTGGCCATCGTCATGCTCGTGGCCGTGCTGATCGGGTTCCGCCCGACGACCGGCCCGCTCGAATGGGTCGCGGCAACCGGCGTCCTCACGCTTGCCGCCCTGGCCATCACCTGGCTCTCGGTGGCGCTCGGCATGGTCTCGAACAGTGTCGAGACCGCCAGCAACCTGCCGATGTTCTTGATCCTGCTGCCCCTCCTGAGTAGCGGCTTCGTCCCGACGGACTCGATGCCGGACGGACTGAGCTGGTTCGCCGAGAACCAGCCGTTCACGCCGATCATCGAGACCATCCGCGGGCTCCTGCTCGGGACGCCGATCGGCACCAGCGGCCTGCTCGCCGTCGCCTGGTGCGTCGCGATCTCGATCGTCGGCTACCTCTGGGCGCGGCGGCTGTACGAGCGGGACCGGGCCCGGTAGGCGCGTGCGAATGCGAACCTGACCGGGTCCAGGCTCCGGCTCCGGGACCCGGTCAGCCGGTGCCGGCCGCGGGAACCTCGTGGTCAGGGTCCCGATCCTCCATCTCCCAGGCGTGATCCATGACGTGGTGGGCGGTCCGCCGGATCAGGAACTGGATCGGCCAGGTCCGCGCCGGCTTACCTTCGGCGTTGTAGGCCCGAATGGCGTCGAGATACGCCCGGCGATGCGCGACGAGACCACCCGGCGTGAGCACGACATCGAGCGGCGTTCGCACCTCGACCTTGCGCGAGAACTGCTCGGGCTCGCTGCCGTACACGTGGCGGATGATCCGGTCGCGGCTGCGCCCGGCGCTCCGCGGACCGGGGCGGAGCTCGTGGGAGACGCGGGCGGCGGTGTCGTCGAAGGACGCCCAGGCGGCACGCAGGAGATCGAGCCGCCGTTCGAGGTCGGCATCCGACAGGACCTCGCGCTCGATCTGAGATGGCACGTGGGCGATGCCCCAGAAGTCGGTCGAGCTCGAGCCGGGTACCCGTTCGACCACGTCGATCTCTCGTGCCCGGGCGAACGCGCTCGCCAGGCCGGCCCGTTCGGCGACGCCGGCATAGCGTGGGAGGTACGACGACAGCCGGTTGAGGGCCTCGTCCTCCGAGGCCCCCCAGCGATCGAGGCCGGGCCAGTCCATGGCGCCGGCCACGATCTTCCGCTTCTTGCCGATCTCCAGGATCACTCGCAGCGTGTCGACCATAGGCGACCAGCCTACGTCGCGTCCCGGCCCGGTGTGGCGTGCCGTCGCGAGCTCAGTTCCTAGCCCTCGGCGAGGACCTCCCGGAGCTTTGCCGCGAAGTCGTCCGGGTCGCCGCGCTGGCCGTACTCGCCGCCGAGGAAGCCGCCGTGGTCGCTCGGGAATGTCACCGGCTCGATGCCGAGCCGCGCGGCAACGGCAATCGCCCCGCGGTGGGCCATCTGGCCCTCGGACTCAGCCCCGGCGCCTAGGACGATCCGGGTCGAGGCCGCACCCAACGCATCGAAGTCGGGCTCGTAATGCGTGCACGAGACGATGTTCTGGCCGATCAGCGGGTCGGTCCGGACACCGTCGTCCCCGGCCGGCAGCCCGAACATCGCCGGATCCGGCGCGGGCTGGGCCGCGAACTCCAGGGTCAGCGGGCCGCGGTGGCCGACGACAGCGATGAACTGTGCCATGCCGGCTCCGAAGCCTTGGCGCTCGTACGTCTCGTGGATCGCCTCGGTGACCGCGAGCGCAGCCTCGCGATCGGGCAGGATCGACGCGAGTGGCGGCTCGTGCGCGACGAGCGTCCGGACCTGCTCCGGGTGCGCCGCCACGAGGGCGAGCGCGTTCACCGCGCCGCCGCTGCTGGCGAAGAGGTCGATCGGGCCCTCGTCGAGCTCGGCGATCAACCGATGCAGGTCGTCGCCGTGCTGCTCGGGGGTGGATGGGCTCGACGGGTCGGACTTCGTGCTTCGTTCGACACCGCGGGGGTCGTAGGTGACCACGGTGCGATCGGGGAAGTGGCCGGCCAGCGTGGCAAACCCGCCTGCGCCCATCGGAGATCCGATGAGGAACAGGACCGGGTCGGAGGACGCGGCGCGACGGATGTCGTAGGTCAGGACGGCACCCGGGACGTCCAGCGTGCGGGTGGTCGGCTCGGTCAGCGCAGTCATCGTGCACCTCCTGCAATCCCGGCACCCTCGGCGAGGATGACGTCGATCTGGCCGACTGCCTGCGTCAGGCCCTCTTCCATGCCCATGGCCAGGACCTGCTGCATCGCCTCAGTGCTCGGGAATCGACTCTCGATGGACATCCGGGTGCGGCCGACAGCAATCGGCTCGATCGTCACCCGGCCCTCGTTGCGCGGGAAGTCTTCGTTCGGCGTCCCGTCCTCGTTGGCGAACCCGTCGATGAACACGAGCCGGCGCGGCGGCTCGGCCTCGACGACGTCCCAGAAGCCGTGCGGCCGGTCGCCACTCGGCCCGGTCATGTAGTACTCGACGCGGCTGCCGGGCGCCAGGTCGTGGGCCGTGAACGTGGCCGGATACGTGGGCGGACCCCACCAGCGCTCGAGCTGGCGCGGATCGGCCCACAGCTCCCAGACTCGTTCCGGCGAGGCATCGAACTCGGCCGTCAATGTCATCGTCAGGGCGTCGGGGTCCTTGTGGACGGCGGTGACAGTCATGCGTCGGTCTCCCTTCTGCGCGAGATGAGGTCGGTCATCCGATCGATGCGGCCCCGCCACAGCGCCTCGTACTCGTCGAGCAGGCCCCGCGCCAGGCGGAGTCCCTCGATGTTCGTGCGCACGACCTTGCGACGGCCGGTGCGCTCCTTGGTGACCAGGCCGGCCCGCTCGAGCACCGCGACGTGCTTCTGCACGGCCGCGAAGCTCATGGGGTAGTGCCCGGCGAGCTCGGCGACGCCTTCGTTCGCATCGAGCGCACGCAGGACGATGTCGCGCCGCGTGGCATCCGCCAGGGCGGCAAAGACGTGGTCGGCGTCGAAGGCGTTCGTCATTGATACAACCATACGGTTGTATGAGAGCCTTTGTCAAGTGCGCGAAGTGATGTCGGGTCCGTCCGGGCCATCAACCCGAGCTCAACCCGGGTTGCTATCCTGCCGCCGGTGCGCTCCCTGATCGCTCGGCCAATCGAGACCGTCGTGCCGACGAGGCTCGGACGGAGCTTCCGCTGGCTCCTCTCGGCCACGCTCATCAACAACGTCGGCGACGGCATCGTGCTCGCCGCCGGCCCATTGCTCGTCGCATCCCTGACGAGCGATCCGTTCCTGGTGTCGCTGGCGGTCCTGAGCGAGTACCTCCCCGTCCTGCTCTTCGGCGTCCTTGGCGGCGCCGCGGCAGATCGCTTGAACCGTCGCCGGATGGTCATCGTGGCCAACCTCGGGCGGGCGGCCGCGCTGGTTGTCCTCGTCGCGACGATCGTCAGCGGGACGGTCGCCATTGGCGTCGTCCTCGTCACGTTGTTCGTCCTCGGCACCGCCGAGACCTTCGCCGACTCGGCCAGCAGCACCCTCCTGCCGGGAATGGTCGCCCGGGAGGACCTCGGCATCGCGAACGCGCGGCAGCAGGGCGCCTTCCTGCTGACGAACCAGCTCGTCGCCCCGCCGATCGGCGCGTTCCTGTTTGCCGCCGGCACGGCGATCCCGTTCGCGACGAACGCGGTCTGCTTCGTCCTGGGCGCGGTGCTCGTGTCGCGTGTCGTGACCACCACCACGAACGAGCTGCGCGAGCGATCGAGCCTCCGGACCGAGATGGCGGAGGGGATCCGCTGGCTCCTCGGCCATCCGCCGATGCGGACCCTGGCGCTGACGATCTTCACCTTCAACGTCACGTTCGGAGCTGCGTGGTCGGTCCTCGTGCTCTACGCCAGCCAGCGACTCGGCATGGGCGCCGTCGGGTTTGGTCTCTTGACGACCGCCGTCGCCGTCGGCGGCGTGATCGGCATCGTGTCGTATGGTCGTTTGGAGCGACGGTTCTCACTCAGCGACATCATGCGAGTGGGCCTGCTCATCGAAACGGCGACCCATCTGTCCCTCGCCGTCACGACCTCTCCCGTGGTCGCACTCGCGACGCTGGTGGTCTTCGGGGCTCACGGCTTCATCTGGGGCACGACGTCGACGGTGGTGCGACAGCGGGCCGTGCCGGACGAGCTGCTCGGTCGTGTCACCGGCGTCTATCGAGTCGCGATCGTCGGCGGCCTGGTCATCGGCGCGCCGATCGGAGGTCTGCTCGCCCAGACGCTCGGGATCACCGCACCCTTCTGGTTCGGCTTCTTCGGATCGGCGCTCCTCGTCGCGATCCTGTGGCGTCGGTTCGACCTCATCGTCCACGCGGGCGAGGGGGCGGGCGTTTCCTCGGGGCGCCCATAGACTAGGCGGGTGGGCGAGCTCGGGGTCTCGGGGCCACTCCGCGGACCGAGTCCCATCACGCCCGACGTGATTGGCCGAGCGGCCGAGCTGGAGGCCGTCGAGCGGTTCCTCGATGACGGGCGCTCCGGTCTTGCCAGCCTCATCGTCGACGGCGAGGCCGGGATCGGGAAGACCTCGATCTGGCGCGCCGCCGTCGAACGTGCACGGGCTGACGGGGTCCGGGTCCTGCGCTCCGCTCCCGCCGAATCGGAGCGCGGGCTCGCGCTCGGCGGCCTGACGGACCTGTTCACCGAGGTCTCGGACGCGGACCTGACGGCGCTGCCCGCCGTCCAGCGGCATGCCATCGAGATCGCCGTCCTGCGGGCCGAGCCGTCCGGCCAGCTGCCGGACCAGCGCGTGCTGTCGGTCGCCACGACGACACTCCTGCGAGTGCTCGCAGCGGAACGACCGCTGCTCGTGGCGATCGACGACGCCCAGTGGCTGGACACGGCGAGCGCCTCGATCCTCGGCTACGCGGCCCGCCGCCTGGGCGACCGGCCCTCGGGGCTGCTGCTCGCGGTGCGAGGCACGCCCGAGGCCGGCATCCACGAGCTCGTGGCCGGCGTGACGGATCAGCGCCAGGGACGGCTGCATGTCGGGCCACTGCCCCTCGCGGCGCTTCACCAGCTGTTCCTGGCCCGGCTGGGCCGGTCGTTCCCGCGCCTCGTCCTGGTCCGGATCGAGGAGGCGTCGGGCGGCAACCCGTTCTACGCCCTCGAGATCGCCCGGGCCCTTGCGGTGGCCGACCCGAAGCTCACGCCCGGTGAGCGCCTGCCGATCCCGCAGACGCTGGGTGCCCTGGTCGAGACGCGGATCGCGGCGCTGCCACCGGCCACCCGCGCCGCGCTGTTGCTCGCTGCCGTGGCGGCGGAGCCCTCGCTCGAGGCCCTGCGGCGCGCGGATCCCGGGATCGTCGCCGCGCTCGATGCCGCGATCCAGGCGGGCGTGGCCGCCGTCGATCGGGGCACCGTCCGGTTCTCCCATCCGCTGCTCGCGCAGGCGGTCGTCGAGTCCGCGAGTCCCGGCGAACGGCGACGCGCGCACGCGACCCTCGCCCGGACCGCAACGTCCGACGAGGGCAGGGCGCGCCACCTGGCCGGCGCATCGAAGGGCCGGCACGAGTCGGTCGCCGCGGCACTCGAGCGGGCCGCGGTGGCGGCACGTGACCGGGGCGCGACGCTCGACGCGTCGTCTCTGTACGAGGGTGCCGCGGCGCTCACGCCGACCGGCGACCCTGACCGGATGACGCGCCGCGCCACGCTCGCCGCCGAGACCCTGTTCATCGACATCTCCGAGATCGTCCAGGCGGACGCGATCCTCGAGCGCGTGATCGCCGCCGCGCCGCCCGGGCCGCCACGGGCCGAGGCGCTCAGCCTGCGCGGCCTCATCCGCTACTACCACGGCCAGACGCCCGACGCGGTTCGCCTCGGCGAGCAGGCGATGACCGAGGTCGGCGACGACCCGATCCTCCGGGCGACGGTCCTCGGTCGTGCTGCCTTCCTGGTCATGCAGGTCGACCTCGAACGCGGCAACGCCATCGCGGCCGAAGGGCTCGGGTTGCTCGAGCCCGTGGGCCGGGCGCGTGACCCCGACGTGCGGCCCGAACCGGACCTGCTGGCGAACCTGCTGCTCCTCCACGCCAGCTCCGAGCTGGGCCTGGTCCGCGGGCTCCGCACCGACGAGATCGAGCGGGGCACAGCGCTGATCAGCGAGCACGGCCGGTCGTGGGAGCACGACGGCGCGGACGGCATCGCCTACGGCCTGGCGCGCCAGCTGGACGACGTAGATCGGGCGATCGACATGACCGAGCGGCTCATCCGCGAGAAGTCCGGTCCTGGCGGGAGCGACCCGTTCAACTTCGTTTCGCTCTCTGGCCTGCAGGTCCAGCGCGGCGAGTTGGCCGCCGCCGAGGCGAGCGCCCTGGCGGCCGTCGAGGGTTACGGACGCGAGGGGGCCGATGTCTTCCCGTCGTGGCGGTTGCGCGGCGTCGCGCTCGTCGCGGCCCATCTTGGCCGAGCCGAGGAGGCCCGCCGGCTGTCCAGCGAGGGCCTCGACCTGGCGCTCGCGAGCGGCGACCTCGCGCTCGAGGTCTACCACCGCCAGATCCTCGGCTTCGTGGCATTGTCGGTCGGCGACGCCGGCGAGGCCGATCGGCAGCTGGCCGAAGCGGCCCGCGCAGCCGACGCCAGTGGCACGCGTCACCCCGGCCGCTTCAAGCTCGACGGCGACCGCGTGGAAGCCGTAGTCGGTATCGGCGACCTCGAGCGGGCGGCTGGGATCGTCGCGGCGCTCGAGCAGGCCGCCCGGGTCGCCCCGACACCGTGGACCCTGGTCATGGCCGCGCGCGGACGCGGGCTCCTCCAGGCGGCCCGGGGCGACCTCGACGCTGCGGTGGGCAGCTACGAGCGGGCGCTCGCCGCGCACGAACGGCTGCCGATGCCGTTCGAGCGGGCACGGACGATCCTGCTCCTCGGCGTCGTCCACCGGCGGCGCAAGGAGAAGCGTCTGGCCGACGAGCGGCTCCAGGAGGCCCTCCGGGCATTCGATGCACTCGGCTCGCCGCTGTGGGCGGAGCGAGCCCGTGCCGAGCTCGGTCGCATCGGCCTGCGGCCGCGCGCCCCCGACGACCTGACCGAGACCGAGCGCCGCGTCGCGGAGCTGGCGGCGACCGGCCTGTCGAGCCGCCAGATCGCCGACCGTGCATTCCTGGCACCGAAGACTGTAGGCAACGTCCTCGGGCGCGTCTACACCAAGCTGGGCATCCACTCGCGGGCGGAGCTCGGAGCGAGGCTCGGCCGTGGCTCCGAGGCGGATCGTTCAGCCGAGGCCGGTGGCGCAGCCGGGGAGGGGACCCCGGACAGATCGGGGTAATCGCCCCTTTCATCGGCGAGCCCGGGGCGGGACGCTGCACGGCGATGGACCCGATCGCCGACGACGCCGACCGTGAGACGAGGATCTACCTCGTCGAGCGCTATTGGCCGGGCATTGACGAGGCCGGTGCCCGCCGCGTGGCGGCCAGCCTCGACGGAGCGGCGCGGGCGCTGAAGGCCGAGGGCACGTCGGTGGAGCACCTCGGCTCGATCCTCATGCCCGCCGACCAGGTCGTCTTCTCGCTGATCCAGGCCGCCGACGAGACCGGCGCCCGGCAGCTCAACGAGCGGGCCGATGCGCCGCTTGACCGGATCGCGCTCGCGATTCATCTGACGAAGGGAGAGCCATGCACGCGAACCTGACCGGTCGGTCGAAGCCGGCCGCCGCCACCGTTGCCCTGGCCGCGATCGCGCTCGCGGTTGCCGCATGCCAGACGCCCGCCGCGGACACAACGACGGCTCCGCCATCCAGCGCCGCGGTGGCGCCTTCACCGGTCGCCGTCTCGTCGTTGACGGCGTCGAACATCCCGGAGGCGAGCCCGAGCTCCCAAGCGAGCCCCAGCCCGACCTCCAGCGACTCCGGCCTCGGCGGGACGCCGGGGGCGCCGACTGCCATCGATCCGTGCGACCTCCTGACCAAGGCCGAGGCGTCGACGCTCATGGGCAAGACGCTCGGCGCCGGGGCGAGCACGATGGTCAACCAGACTCGCGTGTGCACCTGGACGAGCGGCCTCAGCGAGGTGAAGCTGTTCCTCGCCCCGCCGGCACCGGACGCCGGGACGGCCACCGCCTACTGGGACGCCGCGCGAGGCCAGCTCCCGGCCGGTGTCAAGGTTGCCGACCTGAACCTGTTCGATCGATCGGCATACGGGACGGGCTCGAACGCCGGCCTCTCGATCAGCGCCCTGTTCGCGATCAAGGGGACCCAGTTCTTCGACCTGTACTGCGGCTTCCCGGCGTGCTCGGTGAAGAACTCGGTCACCGCCGCCCAGCTGCTCGGCGACCGACTGCCCTGACCGGGTCCGCCGGCCCCGCGGGGGAGGGGCCGGCGGCCGGTCCGAACGGGGTCAGGCCTCGGGCGCGAGGCGCTCCCCGGCTTCGATCCGGACCGGCAGGCGGTTCTCGGCCGGTGTCAACGGGCAGGAGAAGCGCACGTCGTAGACGCACGACGGGTGGTACGCCAGGTTGAAGTCGATCGTGTACGTCCCGTCCTCGTCCGGGTCGATGTCGAGGTAGCGCCCCGCACCGTACGAGTCGGTGCCGGACGTCGCGTCGAGGAACGGCACGAACACGGACCCGGACCGGTCGTTCTCGAACGTGTAGGCCGTCAGCGAGCTGGGGACCGAGCCGACCGCGAACTGGAAGGTCCCCGCGCGCTCGGCCGGCCGGAGCTTGCCGTCGGAGGTCGGGATCGCGAAGCTCGTGGGCTCGCTGCCGCCGTACGGCTCGAGCGTCAGCTCGTCGAAGACCAGCGACTCGTCGACGGGGAAGTAGGGGATCCCCCCGAAGCCGGCCCGCTCCGCTTCGGGGAGCGGGCTCCGCGGGCTCGTGCGGAAGAACGCGTCCTTCTCCGCTCGAAACGAGCGGACGGCGTCGCCGTAGTCGACGTGCTCGTGATGATGGTGCTCGTGCTCGTGACCGTGGTCGTGCAATTCGCTCAAGACAGGCTCCTCTGGCAGGTCGTCATTGTGAGCCGTGGTCACTGAGGGGGTGCCGTCTCCGGCGTCTCGCTCGCGCCCGTCCGGTCGCGCCGGGCGCCCGACCTGAGAAACTACGCGGGTGACAGCCCGCGTCGCCGTCGCCGAGATGCCGCTCCAGTCGGCCGACGGAACCTTCACGATCGGTCGTGAGGCCTTCCCCGACTTCGCCACCTTCGCGCGCCTGGGCATCCACATCCAGTCCGATCGCGTCCGGGTGGCCCATCCGTCGCCGAAGTACGTCGAGACCGCCCTGAACGCCCTGGCCGAGGCCTGCGGGCAGCTCGATGTGCCGGAGGCGTCGATCATCTTCGTCGACACGGTCGTGCCGCCGCCGGCCGCCGGGCTGCGCTACGGCTTCAAGGGCTCCTACACGACCGACTATCCCACGATCATCTGGATCTTCGCGAACTGGACCGCGCTGGATGAGCTCCGGGACACCGTGCGCCACGAGGCGGCCCACCTTGCCTTCGCTCGGACGCACAGCGCCGAGGAGTCGGCGGGCCACAGCGGACCGTCCGAGGACTTCGCGCTGGCGTTCGAGCACGCCGGCTCACCCTAGGAGGCGCGCATGACCGTCGTCGAATGGTTGCTCGACTCAGATCCTTCGATCCGCTGGCAGGTGATGCGCGACCTGACGGACGAGCCGGCGGACGCCATCGCCGCCGAGCGGTCACGGATCGCGACCGAGGGCTGGGGCGCCCGCCTGCTCGGTCTCCAGGCGCCGGACGGCCGGTGGGGCGCCCGGCCGTGGTCGCTCGACTACACCGACACGTTCCACATCCTCGAGCTCCTCCGCCGGTTCGGGCTCGATCCCGCGAGCGAGGAGGCCCGACGGGCGGTCGGTCTCGTCCGCGAGCGGGTCGTCTGGCGGGTGCCTGAATTCGAGACCCCGTGGGCCGACAACCGGTTCTTCGAGGGCGAGGTCGAGCCGTGCATCAACGGCAACGTCGTCGCGACCGGCGCCTACTTCGGCGTCGACATGAGGTCGCTCGTCGAGCGGCTCCTCGGCGAGCAACTCGCGGATGGCGGCTGGAACTGCGAGGTCGAGAACGGGGCGACCGTGTCGTCGTTCGGGACGTCGATCAACGTCCTCGAGGGCCTGCTTGAGCACGAGCGGGCGATCGGCGGATCGGCCGAGATCCGTGCGGCTCGCCGGCGCGGCGAGGAATACCTGCTCGAGCGTCGCCTGTTCCGTCGGAAGTCGACCGGCGAGGTGATCGATCCGGGCTGGCTGCAGTTCTCGTTCCCGACCTGGTGGCACTACGACGTCCTTCGCGGGCTCGATTACCTGCGCGATGTCGGTGACCCGCCGGACGAGCGCATCGCCGAGGCGATCGAGGTGGTCGATCGCAATCGCGATCCCGACGGCCGCTGGCCGCTCCAGAACATCCATCCCGGCGAGACGCACGTCGAGATGGAGCCGGGGGAGGGGACGCCCAGCCGCTGGAACACGCTGCGCGCGCTGCGCGTGCTCAACTGGGCGAAGCAGGGTGGCGAGTAGCCGGCACGCGAAGGGAGCGACATGACGGGCGGCAGCTACTCCAAAGACCCGCGCGTCGACGCCTACATCGACGCCCTCCCGGACTGGCAGCAGGCGATCTGCCGGGAGGTCCGCGACCTGGTCCACGCGGCCGACGCCGACGTCGAGGAGACGATCAAGCGGACCGTTCAGCCGTACTTCGTGCTCGATGGCAACGTCGCGGCGCTGTTGTCGGCCAGGGACCACGTGACGGTCTTCCTGTATGACGGCGGGCTGGCGCCCGACCCAGAGGGGATCATCACCGGCGGCCACGGCAACGAGACCGGTCGAATGATCGCGATCCGGCGCGGCGAGACGATCAAGGGCGACGCCCTGACGGCGATCTTCCGGGCGATCATCGCCGACAACCGGGCCGGGGGCTGGCGCAAGCTCAAGCGGGATGCCGCCGGCCGGGCCTGAGTCAGTCGCCGTCCGTGGCCATCGTGAGGACCACGTTGCCCGCTTTCCGCCACGATTCCACGTAGCGGTGAGCCTCGACGACCTCGCTCATCGGGTAGCGCCGATCGATCACGGCCCGGAACTCACCCGCCTCGATGAGCTGCTTCAGGAACAGGATGTCCTGCTTGTTCCGTCGGGCCGCCGCGATCCGCACCCGCCGGCTGCCGACGAACCGGGTGACCAGGACCCAGAAGAACGTATCGAGCAGGAAGCGCCCGCCGTCCGTCGCGACGTAGATACCGCCCGGCTTCAGCGCACGACGGCCCCGACGGAACGAGTACTTGCCGACGGCGTCGATGATCGCGTCGTACATCTGGCCACGCTTCGTGAAGTCCTCGGTTCGGTAGTCGACGACGTCGTCCGCGCCGAGCGACCGGACCAAATCGAGGTGCTTGGTGCCGCACACGGCCGTGACGTGTGCGCCGAAGTGCTTGGCCAGCTGGACCGCCGCGCTGCCGAGCGAACCGGACGCCCCGTAGATGACGAGACGTCGACCGTCGGCGGCCTCGGCGAGGCGCAGCGCCGACAGGGCCTGGGCCGCTCCGTCGCAGACCGCCGCCGCCTCCTCGTAGCTCATCCCGACCGGCTGATGCGCCAGGGGCGCGCTCGCCCGGACGCAGACGTACTCCGCGTGGGCACCCACCCAGGTCGACGGGTGGCCGAAGACCGCGTCGCCGACCTTGAACTCCGATACGTCGGCGCCGACAGCTTCCACGTCACCCGCGAGCTCGACCCCGAGCGTGCGCCATCTCGGTCGGCGGAGCCCGACGAGCAGCCGCCAGAGGAAGGGATCGGCGCGACGAAGGTGCGTGTCGCTCTGCGACACCGTGCTCGCGCGGACTCGGACGAGGACCTCGTCGTCCTTCGGCACGGGCCGCTCGACCTCGTCGATCCGGAGCACCTCCGGGGGTCCATAGCGGTCCTGGACGACGGCCTTCATACGGCCCCACCCTACTGCGTCCCGTCGCGGGGAGGGCTAGTCGTCCTCCGCGGCACCCGCCGTCCGATGCCGGGCGTGCGCAGCGGCGAGCCGATCGTGGGCTTCGGCGATGAGCGGCGAGACGACGCCCTCGAACGTGGCGTCACTCGGGTTGAGGATCGCGATCCAGCGCTGCTTCGCGTACACGGGGTGGGGGAGGATCCGGTCGTACGAGGCGTAGTCCGGCGCTTCCATCGAGCCGACGAGCCGCTCAAACGTCTCGCGCCCGACCCCGATGTTCAGCCGGAAGGCGCCGCGCCGGGCCAGGTTCGATGGCGCGCCCTCGTCGTGCTCGTTGGTCGTGACGATCGTGGCGTAGTTGGGCCAGTTGTTCTCGTCGAGCGAGAAGAACGTCGCACCGAGCGCCTCGGCGACGACCGTCTCCGGGTAGCGCTCGAGGATCGCCGTTCGGATCGCCTCCGGACCCGGCCCGGTCGGCGGTGTCGAAGAACGCATCCCTCGACGGTACATCCTGCATGTCAAGCGCAGGGCGCCTCAGGGTCCCGGTCGCGCCTCGCGCTCCGCGATCCGCGCGAACTCCAGAGCGAACACCTGCTCAGGCGGCGCCGCGACCTGCGTCGACAGCGTGTAGCGGGCCACGTCGCATGCTGCACCGGCGGCGCCACGCAGGATCGTCGTACGGTACTGGGCGTGACGAAACCACACTTCATTCCGCCGATGCTGGCAACGCTCGTCGCTGCGCCGTTCGACGATCCCGACTGGCTGTTCGAGGTCAAGTGGGACGGCTTCCGGGTCGAGGCGGTCGTCGACGGTGGGCGAGTGCGGCTGTGGACCCGTGGCGAGAAGGACGCGGCTGAGCGGTATTTCGGCCCGTTCCTCGAGCCGCCGGGCTGGATCGCCGCCAAACAGGCGATCGTTGATGGCGAGGTGATTGCGCTCGACCAGCGTGGCGAGCCCGACTTCGCCCTGCTCCAGGCCCGGATCAAGGGGAGGGGAGTGGCCGCCGAGCCGACCCCCTTCGTCTACGAGGTCTTCGACCTGCTCCACCTCGAGGGCCGATCGCTCCTCGACGAGCCGCTCGAGGAGCGAAGGCGACTCCTCGCGGGGGTCCTGCGCCCAGATCCACGCGTCCGCCTGAGCGAGCACGTCGAGGCCGGCGGGATCGCATTCTTCGAGGCGGCCCGAGCGCGTGGTCTCGAGGGGATCATGGCCAAGGACCGCCGCTCGACCTACGTGCCCGGGGCGAGGTCGATGGCCTGGCAGAAGATCAAGATCCGGCCCGAGCAGGAGCTCGTCGTCGGCGGCTGGGTGCCGGGGACCGGCAAGGCGGTCGACCTGGGCGCGCTCCTCGTCGGCGTCTACGAGGACGGCGCCCTCCGATACGCCGGCAAGATCGGGGCCGGCTTCACGAACGCCAACCGGGCCGAGCTGCTGTCGGCGGTCGCCCCGCTCGCCGCGGACGAGCCACCCTTTGCGACGCCACCCCCACGTGCCTCCGCCCGCGGCGCCCGATGGCTGCGCCCGGCGCTCGTCGTCCGCGCCGAGTTCGCTGGCTGGACCGGCGATGGCCTCGTCCGCCAGGCAGCGTACAAGGGCCTCGAGCTCGAGAAGGACCCACGCAAGGTCATCCGGGAGGTGCCGAGGGCTTGATCTCGTCCGGGGCCGCTGCCCCGGGGCCCTGCCAGCCTTCGGTCGGCCTGCAGCGGGTCCACGGCGCAGGCGAAGACAGCCAAGGCCGACCGTCCGTGCGACCATTTCCGAGTCGGCCAAACGGAGCAACCGGGGAGGGAGACGCATGGTGGAGGCAACGGCGCGGATCGCGCCACACCACCTCGATCAGCTGCGCCGCTCCTGCGCCGAGGTGATCGCGCCCGAGGACCCGGGCTACGACGACGCGCGCCGCCTCTGGAACGCGATCCATGATCGCCGGCCGGCGGTGATCGCTCGCCCGTCGACCGCCGAGCAGGTTGCCACGGCGGTCGGCTTCGCACGCGAGCACGACCTCGAGATCACGGTCCGATCCGGTGGCCACAGCGCGGCCGGGCTCGGGGGCACGAACGGCGGGCTCCTCGTCGACATGTCCGCGATGCGCGGGGTCGAGGTGGATCCGCGGACCCGGACCGCCCGCGCGAACGGCGGCGCGCTCCTCGGTGAGCTCGACGTCGCCGCGCAGGCGCACGGTCTGGTCTGCCCGACCGGCGTCGTCGGCCACACCGGCGTCGCCGGGCTGACGCTCGGTGGGGGAGTGGGCCGCCTCCAGCGCCATTTCGGGCTCACGATCGACAACCTGACCGCCGTCGAGCTCGTCACGGCCGACGGCCGGCTCGTCCGCGCGACCGAGACCGAGGAGCCGGGGCTCTTCTGGGGCCTGCGCGGGGCCGGCTGGAACTTCGGGATCGCGACCGCCTTCGAGTTCCGGCTCCATCCGTTCGGCCCCGAGCTCCACCGCGGCGTCCTGGCCTTCCCGGCGACCCACGTCCAGGACACCTGGTCCGTCTTCCGCAACTACACGCCGAGCGCGCCCGATGCCGTGTCGACCATCTTCGGCATCGCGATCGCCGGAGAAGGGCAGGGCTACCCCGAGGACTTCATCGGGAAGCCAATCGTCTTCCTTGCGTGGAACCACAGCGGGTCCGCGGAGGATGTCGAACGGGACACGGCCGGCCTGCGCGTGGGGCGGGAGCCGTTGAGCGCGACGATCGGCAGCTCGCCGTATCTCGAAGTTCAGACCGCCCACGACCTCGCGTTCGCCTGGGGAAACCGGTCGTTCATCACGAGCCACAACGCCGACACGCTCCGTCCGGAGGCGCTCGACGAGCTGGTCGAGCTCGCCGGAGCGGCGCCGGGAGACTCGAGCTTCTCCATCACCGCGCTCGGCGGAGCGATCGGTCGGGTCCCCGAGGATGCGACCGCGTTTGCCGGTCGAACGGCGACGTACGACCTCAGCGCGGACTCCTCGTGGACCGATCCGTCGGTCGACGGCGCGAACATCGAGTGGTGCCGGCGGGCGATGCGGATCGTCGAACCCGACCGGACGCTCGGCGCCTACGCCAACGGCAACAGCGACGCCGGCCCGGAGCAGACACTGCGGATCTACGGAGACGCGAAGGTGGCTCGCCTCGCCGCCCTCAAGCGAACGTGGGACCCCGACAACATCTTCCACGTGAACCCAAACGTGGCGCCCGCGCCGGACGCGATCTAGAAATATCAGGGAGGAAGGACGTGGAACGCGCTGTCGGCATCGGAGGCCTGTTCATCCGGGCGAAGGACCCGGCGGCGCTCTCGCGCTGGTATCGCGAGGCGTTCGACATCCCGACGTATCCCCCCGAGTCCGACGACGCGCCGCAGGTCTGGTGGCAGGCGGCCGGACCGACCGTCTGGTCGGCGTTCGCTGCGGACACGGATTACTTCGGGCGGCGTGATCAGCAATGGATGGTCAACGTCCGGGTGTCCGACCTCGACGCCATGCGCGACCAGCTCCGCACGCTCGGAGCCGTGGTCGTTGACCAGGTCGAGACGATGGAGGGCATCGGGCGGTTCGGCTGGATCGAGGACCCGGAAGGCAACCGGGTCGAGCTCTGGGAACCCGCCCCCGAGGCGTTGGTGCCCGAGGCGACACCCCCAGACGCGTGATTGCCGATCTAGCGCGACTGATTGCGATTCACTTGCAACACCCGCCGATCGCGTGCGCGCCCGCGCATCACCCTTGGATTGGGACGATGGCACCGATGGTGGATGAGCTCCATCCCCCGCGGGGGATCTCGATTTTCAACGCGATCAGCCGGCCGCTCCTCGCCGCGGGCGTCCCCATGGCCTTCAACGGCCTCATCACCGCTCCCGGCCGGAAGACCGGCCTGTCGCGCACGACGCCGGTGGCGATCATCCGGGTGGGCGATCGACGATGGGTCTGGTCGCCCTGGGGCGAGGTCAACTGGGTCCGGAACCTCCGTGCCGCCGGCCGCGCCACGATCACCTTCCGGCGCCAGGAGGAGGCCGTCCGGGGTGACGAGCTGAGCCCCGATCAGCAAATCGGCTACTTCCGCGACGTCCTGGGTCCGCTGGCTCGCAGCGTCCCGGGCGGCTCCTGGTTCATCAGGACGTTCGATGGGGTGGATCTCTCTGACCCGGTCGCGGCCGCCGAGCGAAGACCGGTGTTCGAGCTCCACCCGATCGCCAGCACCCCAGGCGAGCGCTGACCGTCGTGCAGCTTCGCCGCAGCCCGCCGCACCTGTTCCGGGTGCATCACCGAAAGGCGTTCTGACATGACCTCAGATCGACGCACCGCGCTCGTCGTCGGCGTGCTGTTCATCCTCACATTCGTCACTTCGATCGCCGCCGTGTTCGCCTACGGATCTGTCCTGAATGATCCCGGCTACATCACCGGCGGTGGCGCGGACACCGGCGTGTTCCTGGGTGCGTTCTTCGAGCTGTTTCTGATCATCACCAACATCGGCTGCGCCGTCGTGCTGTTCCCGATCCTGAAGTGGCAGAACGAAGCCGTCGCCCTGGGTTACGTCGCGGCCCGGATCATGGAGTGCACGTTCATCCTGGTCGGCATCCTCGGTGTCCTTGCGGTCGTCACGCTGCGGCAGGACGCTACCGCCGCCGATGCGGGTTCGCTCACCACCGTCGGCAAGTCGCTCATCGCGGTCAAGAACTGGACGTTCCTCCTCGGTCCGGGCTTCGCCGACGGGATCGGGACCGGGCTGCTGCTTGGCTGGCTGATGTACCGCTCCGGCCTGGTGCACCGCCAAATGGCGCTCTTCGGCGTCATCGGTGGGCCACTGCTCGCCGCCTCGGGTATCGCCGTGCTGCTCGGCGCGATCCCGCAGGGCTCGCCGGTGCAGAGCCTCCTGACCGTCCCGGAGATCATCTGGGAGCTGTACCTCGGCCTGTGGCTCACCTTCAAGGGCTTCAATGCGGCGGCTCCGGTCCTCGCGCTTGCTCGCCGTGAGCAGGGGATCCGGGAGCAGGCGGTCACGTCGCCAGGCTCAGCCGCCTGACAGGGCGGGTTGCCACACCGGGCCGATGTGGCGGTTCGGCCGATCGTCGACCGATCATCGACCAGATTCGAAGGAGCGATGACCATGAAGCTGACCGCCTCGATGATGCTGACCCTGGACGGCGTGTACCAGGGGCCCGGGGGCCCCGATGAGGACCGACGCGGCGGCTTCGAGCGCGGCGGATGGACGGCGGCCCACGCCGACCCGGAGATGTGGCCGTTCCTGACCTCGTGGTTCGAGCGCGCGGACGCTTTCCTGCTCGGACGCAGGACGTGGGGGATCTGGGAACCGTATTGGCCGCATCACGACGGAGGCGATCCGGTCTCCCACGGCATCAACGTCCTGCCCAAGTACGTGCCCTCGACCACGCTCAAGGATCCGGCCTGGCAGAACACCCACGTCATCGAGGGCGACCTCGAGGCGGCGGTAGGCGAGCTCAAGGCGAAGCCCGGGCGTGAGCTCCAGGTTCACGGCAGCGGCGTACTGCTGCGTTGGCTGCTCGAGCACGACCTGGTCGACGAGCTCAACCTGCGGATCTACCCGGTCGTGGTGGGGGACGGGCTCCGGCTCTTCCCGGAACGCGGCCAGACGCATAACCTGGAGCTGGTCGACTCGCGGTCGACGTCAACCGGCGTGATGATCCAGACCTATCGACCGGCCGGGCGGGCGACATTCGGCAACGCCGGGGATTGAGCCTGGTGGACTGAGTCGGATCGTCCGTTGCGCGTACTCTGTGGGTTATGGCTCACGTGATCGACTACGTTGAACTCGCCGTCGACGACCTGGCGCAGGCCAAGGCGTTCTACGCGGATGCGCTGGGGTGGACGTTCAACGACTACGGCCCCGACTACGCGGGGATCCAGGACCCCAGGAACCCCGGCCAGGAGTTCGGGGGGCTCTCGCAACACGCGGCTGAGTTCCGAGGCGGCGGCGTGCTTGCCCTGGCGCGCACCGATGACGCCGACGACGCGCTCGAGCGTGTGATCGAGGCCGGAGGCCGCATCGAGGTGGAGCTGCACGAGTATCCGGGTGGACGGCGGTTCACGTTCGCAGACCCGTCGGGGAACATCCTCGGGGTCTACCAGCCACTCGACTAGGGGAAACGCGGTCAGCCGAGCGGCTTGAGCCGTGCGATCGGGATGATCCGGTCGGTCTTTGACGGGTATTCGGCGAACTGTGGGTGTTCCGCCACGTGTCGGTCCCAGAGCCTGTCGCGGTCGGCCCCTTCCGCGACGGTCGCCGTGAGCCTGGAAGGTCTGGCCGTCCGCTTCGACCGTCACGACCGGGTTCGCGACGAGGTTCGTGAACCACGCCGGATCCTCGGGCTCGCCGCTCTTCGACCCGACCACGACATAGTCGTCCCCATCGCGCGAGTAGCTCACGACGACCGTCCTCGGTTCGCCGCTCTTCGCGCCGGTCGTCGTGAGGACCATCACGGGGCGCCCTTCGAAGTAGCCACTCGTGGGGCGGCCGTTGGCGCGGATGTCGGCGATCATGTTCTTCGTCCAGTCGGCGTAGTCAGTCATCGGAGATCCTCGGGCTCAATGGCGCACTCGGTTGCGCAGGCAACCATCCCACAGATCGGCGGGTTGCGCTGGCGCCCGACGCTGCGCTCGTGCGACCGCGTGCACGGCGATCGTGACATCTGAGGAACACCGAACCCGAGGGTCACGCCGGAGTGGCTACCTCGGTGGCACGTTCGCTGTCGGCCTGGGCTTGCTCGGCGATGCGCGTGCGGTAGCGCATGACCTGTTGCACAGCCGCCGAGCCTTCACCGACCGCCGCGGCTACCCGTTTGACCGAGCCTGAGCGAACATCGCCAAGCGCAAAGACCCCGGGGATCGTCGTCTCGAACGGGAGCGGGGCCTGGTCAACGCCCTGCGAGTGTGGAGCGTCGTCCCCGGTGAGGACGTAGCCCTTGCCGTCTCGCGCAAGCTCCGGCGGGAGCCACTCGGTTCGAGGGACGGCGCCGATCATGATGAACAGACCAGACACCGCCAGCTCCCTCGTCCGTCCCGTCGTTCGATCCCGCAGGATCAGTGACCGGAGTTGGTGAGCGTCCTGCGCCTGTACGACCTCCGTGTCGAGGTGGACGGTCAGGTTGGGCAGCGCGTCGACCTGCTCGGTCAGGTACTCGCTGGCGTTCGGCGCGTCTCCACGAACAATGAGATGGACGGCCCGGCCGTCACGAGCGAGGGAGATGGCGGCCTGCACCGCCGAGTTCGCCCCGCCGACGACCGCGACGTCGAGGCCGGCAAGCGCCAAAGCATCGGCATCGCTGAACCCGTAGAAGACGCCGCGACCGATCAGCCGATCGACGCTCTCGACACCGACCCGGCGGTAGTCCACGCCGATGGCAAGCATGACGACCTCAGCGGTCACCTCGGAACCGTCGTCGAGCGACACGACGTTGTGGCCAGCCTGACGATGGAGCCCATCCGCCGTTCGGCCGATCCGGCCCACCGCGCCGAACATCAACGCATGCTCCCACGCCCGCCGCATGAGCTCGGCGCCGGTGATCCCGGCGGGGAAGCCGAGGTAGTTCCAGATCTTCGGACTTGAGCTCGCCTGGCTGAACGTCGAGTTGATCATGATGACCCGCAACCCTTCCGAGCCCGCGTTCACGGCAGCCGAGAAGCCTGCCGGTCCGAGCCCGACGATCGCGACGTCGTAGGTCGTCCCCCTCGTGTCGACGCCGGCGCCGACCACGTCGGACACCTTGGCGACGTCAGCTCCGGTCACGACTCGGCCGTCCGACAAGGCCACGACCGGTAGGGGGCCGCCGATACCGCGTTCAGACAGGAATGCCTCAGCCTCGGGTGTGTCGGCGGCCAGCATCGCCATCGGGTAGGTCTGCCAGCGTTGCAAGACCTCGCCCAGGAGATGAAAGCCCGGATCGTCACGCTTGCCGACGATGGTCATCCGGGCGTCGCCTCGGCCGTTCTCGAGCGCCCACTCGTCAATGATATTGCTGACATTGGCCAGGAAGTGCTCGTCCGTCTCCGTCCAGGGCATGTAGCCGAAGTGGTCGATCTGGCCAAGGGTCGACGCCCGACTGATCGCCGGCATCACCCAGTTGTCGCCGAAGTCGCCGAGCACAAGGCGTCGTGCGGTGGGATAGACATCGCGGGTCGACGCGAGCACGGCCGTTCCCGGGTCGGCCTCCAGGTACTGGTTGGCGACGATCAGTGCGACGTCGGCACCGGCCGCGCGCATCGCCTCGAGCTTGGCATGGGCCTCTTGCGGGCTGGCCACGACCACCTCGTAGTCCGACCCGAACCGGCGCCGAAGTGAGTTCGAGACGATGGTGCGAGACGGCTCGTGGTCGTCGACCACGATCATGGCGGGGCCGCGCGTGGCAAGGGCTTGCTCATTGACGCTGCTGGAGGGCATGGCATCACCTTCGTTCGGTCCACAGACTGCGTCCGTCAAGAACACGAGCATCGGGGTTGCAGATGCGACACAACATCCGGCGAGCGGACTCGCGGTGGTCGGTCACTTGGCTGGTGCGCCGCTTGCCAGCCTCCTCGGCGAGCGAACGGGTCCTGGCTGTGATCGGCGATCAGGCCTCGGGCTCGGGGGCCTCCATGCGGTCCAGGAGCGCCATCGTCGTCTGCCAGCTGCGGATGGTCATCGACTTGTATGCCGGCGTCCCGACGATCTTGCCGAGTCGGCTGTTCGTCCGTCGTGCGCTGAGCCGCTGCGAGTAGATCACGCCGTTTCCAGGCCACACCTCGTCGACGCCGGGCCGTGGGTCGAAGACCTTCATGGCTATCGGCGCGTCGATCCCGATGAGGAAGACTGCATCGCTGTGGTACGTCTCCGGATGGTCGCCGAAGCCCTTTGGCCGCTCCCCGACGACGGCCCGAAGCTGGGGCAGGGTCAGGACCAGCACCGCGATCAGCTCGCTGTCGAGCTTGAACGCCTTGGGGAGCGCGTCCTCGAGCTCTCGCTTGATCGAGGCGGCGGACCGGTCGGAGCTCAGGATCACGTTGCCGCTGGCGATGTAGGTGGAGACCTTCGTGTGGCCGTGCGATTCGAGAAGGTCGCGCAAGGTGGCCATCGGCACTTTGTTCTTGCCGCCGACGTTGATCCCACGCAAGAGGACCAGGTACCGGGTCAAGCGAGGGCTCAGCGTTTCCCGAAGCCGGGGATGGCCGCCGCCTGCGTCATCCAGAACGCGATCTGGCGTTCGTCGATGTCGTCCACGGATTCGAGGTCGACACCGCGTGAGTCCTTGCCCATCCCCATGGGCGTGACTGGCGGGACGGGCGTGAGTGAGGTGCCGCGCCCGAACGTGAGCTTGACGTGGCCTTCGAAGCCCCCGCACGAGAAGCACCAGCCGTCTCCGACGCCATACCACGCCATGCCCCATTTCACGGATCGCTGCAGGCCCGGCAGCGTCTTGGCCGCCAGCGCATCGACGCGTTCGGCGATGGAGCGCTGCGGTTGCGGCAAGCCGCTGATGTAGGCGAAGACCGGCTTGTCGCCGACCGCAGCCTTCGCGGGACTCGCCCTGCCAGTCATGGCGGCCGGCAGCGTCGTGATGACGCTGCTTGCGCGGCTGTCCTGACTCGTGGGTTTCCGCGCCGCTTCGGCTGCGTCCTCGACTGCCCGGCCAGCGCCGACCTTTGGCTTCTTCCCGTTGTCACGCGACGTCATCGTTGAATCCCCGCGAGATTGTCACTCGCATCGATGAATGATGACGGCCTGGCCGCGTCGCCGCTGACGAACTCGAGGCAGGGCAGGGGACCCGCGCCTGCGAATTCGACCAGCTCGCCCGGAGGCGCCATCATCGACCGACACGAAGAAGCATGACCGAGCAAACGATGGCCGACGACACGCGAATTGATCGCTGGTTGTGCGCGGTGCGGATCGTCAAGACCCGGCCCATGGCAACCCAGCTATGCGAAGGCGGCCACGTCCGCGTCAACGGCAACCCGGCAAAGCCGTCGACGAAGGTTCGGGCCGGCGACGTGGTGCATGCGCAGATCGCCGGGCGTCAGCGCATCGTCGAGGTCGTCCGCCCGATCGAAACACGCGTTGGGGCACCGGCCGCGGCCACGTGCTACGTCGACAACAGCCCACCGCCGGTCATCCGAGAGATCGCGCCCGGCATCATGGCCATCCGTGGCGAGGGCCGGCCGAGTAAGCGCCTTCGCCGCGAACTCGAGCGGATGCGGCGGGCCGGCGGCGGCTGACGGTGTGCCGGTCCGAGAAGACATCGATCCCACTCGAGCGAGGCGGCGCTCGCCTCGAACGGCGTCCAGCACTGTGGTGTGGCGAGCGATGGCTGCGAAGCTGAGGCTGATCGACTCGATACCCCGTTGCGTCGCCGAAGACATAACTTACCTTATCGGAAGTGAGTTCCCCCCGCGCAGAGGCCTGGAGTCTCCTAGAAATCGTCCGCCAAGGACTCTGCGCCGTGGATGAACGCCGGTGTCCAGGGCCGGAGTGCGGCCGCGGTGGCGTGGCGGTTGCGCGTGACCACCTCGGTTGGAAGGACGTCGTGGGCGACGAGCCAGTCGCATTCGCCGTCGAGGCGCGCCGCCAACTCGTCGAAGCTGCGACCGGGCCATGGCGGCAGCGGCGCCTCGTGCAGCATCCGTGCCGCGGCACCCGCTGCGGCCCACGCCGCCGCCGATGCGGTTGACGGCTCGTCGAGGCGGCCCAGTGCCGTCCCAGGGAGGGCGGCGAGCGCGAGCACGGGCGGCTTCCGCCACAGGATCTCTGGCGTCGGGATCGGCGCCATCGCCATCGCCTCGACCTCGACGTCGGTGCGCGTCTGATCAGCGTCGATCTTCAGGAACACGTCGCCGACGCGCAGTGTCGCGCGCTCGCGATGGGCGACAACGACCTCCACCTCCAGCACGTCGGCCATTATCCCGGGATGACCACCCACGGAGCGCCAGAGCGGGCTCACGCCGTTCTGCAGGCCAGGTACACGTAGAGCGGCAGGTCGAGCGCGACGTGGATCGCGATCGGGAGCAGCAGCGAGCGTGTGCGGATCGTGACGAGCCCGGCGATCAGGCCGCCGGCCGCCAGGACCGCCATCAGCGTCAGGGGTGAGCCGCCGACATCCGGCCCGCCGTGGGCCAGGCCGAAGACGAGCGCCTGGAGGACGAGCGCCGGGGCAAGGCCGATGACCTTCGCCGACCAGCCCATGAGCGCGCCACGGTAGGCGACCTCCTCCATGACCCCGTTGGCAAGCGCGAACAGCAGGGCAGGGAGCAGCGCCCACGGGTTTGACGTGTCGAGCCCGAACGAGCCGAAGAACGGTCGCGCGAGCGCTGGACCGAGAACGAGCCCGAGGACGCTGCACACGGCGAAGCCGGCAACGCTCAGCTGAATCACCCGGACGGACGGCAGACGCAGCCACAGGCCGGCGGCGGGGGCGCGCAGGAGGACGGCGCCGAGGACGACTGTGCCCAGCACGAGGGCCGCCTCGACGAGCCGCCACACGGCCGGCGGGGACGTCAGGCTGGCACAGTCTCCCCCACCGGGATCGGCAGCCGGCGGGACGATCAGGCCGAACGCCAGGCTGACCGCGACCGGGACAGGTGCCGCCCAGGCCCAGCGGACGGGCGCGTCCCGCCGGATCGCGACGACCGTCCCGGCCGCGAGCGCGATGAGCACCGGCAGGCGGGTCTCGCGAACGCCCGCTGCGAGCAGGACGAGGACGATCGGGAGGACCGATCGGGCGAAGGCGGCCGGATCCCGGGGCAGCGCGGCCCGGACGGTCACGCGACGTCCACGGGCGGCGGCACGTTGCTCCCGGTGACGATCACGAGCGCCGGACCGGCGGTCGGGTCCGGATCGGCCAGCGCCGCCGCCCACGACGCTGCCGCCGCACCCTCGACGGCGATGCCCAGCTCATCGCCCAGCTCGGCCTGGGCTCGGCGGAGGTCGTCTTCGGAGAAGAGCCGCATGTCGTCGACCGTGTCGGCCATCCACGCAAGCGCCTCGGGAACCGGGACCCGGCAGGCGATCCCGTCGGCGAAGGTCGCCGCGGTCTCGGTCTCGATCGGCCGATGCTCGCGCCAGCTGATCGTCATCGATGGCGCCGCGTCGGACTGGACCCCGATGACCCGGCAGGCCGGCAGCGTCGCCCGCAGCCAGCTGCCGACCCCGACGATCAAGGCCCCGTTGCCGACCGGCACGTAGACCGCGCCGGGGACCGGCAGCGCGCCGCCGGCGACCGCATCGGTCACCTCGACCGCCAACGTCCCCGCACCGATCGCGATCCGGGCGTCCTCGCCGTCGACGAGCAGATGCGCCCCGCGGTCCCGCGCCCGCTCCGCGGCGACCTCACGCGCGGCATCGAAATCGTGACCCGCCTGCACCACCGTCGCGCCGAAGCCGCGGATCCGGTCGAGCTTGCGCGGGTTGGCGTGCTCGTCGGCGACCACCGTGACCGGGATCCCGAGGGCCCGCCCGGCGTAGGCGACACCCTGGCCGAAGTTGCCGGTGGAGGCCACCACGACCGCGCGGTCAGGCCCGATCGTCCCCTCCCCCACCAGCTCCCGGACGGCCTGCCACGTCCCACGCCCCTTGAACGAACGGATCGGGTTGACCGTCTCGACCTTGACGATCACCGGTCGCCCTGCCCGTCGCGACAGCCCATCGTGGACGAACTGCGGACTGCCGGTGAAGACCGGGTCGATCGATCGGAGGGCCGCGCGGATCGCGCCGGGGTCGAGCGGATCGACGATCGGGTCCACGCTCGCGATGATGCCATGCGCCGGGCGAGGATTCAGGTCTCGCAACCGAGTCTTCGCCCAGTCTTGGTTGACGCGGCGCCCGAGGTTCCCGAGGATTCGCCCCGCGTTGCACTAACGGCGCATGGTGAGCTGGCCGCCGGCTGCCCCTGAGGAGGATCGGTGTCGGGATCCACGTTCCGCGCGCGGCCGAGCGACGCTCGCCGTGCCTCGCTCGTCGCTCTGCTGTCCATCGCGGCCCTGCTGGGCGCTGCGGCGCGGCCCGCCCTGGCGGCCTCGCCGCCGACCGTCAGCACCCCGTTCCCGGCGGTCGCAGTGGCGCCCGGCGCCAAGGTGTCGTTCGACCTGACGGTCACGAGCACTCCTGCGGCCACGGTGCGGCTGGCGACCGAAGGCCTCCCCGCGGGCTGGACCTCGACGATCCGCGGCGGGGGCTACCAGGTCGTCGCGGTATCGGCCGGAACCGGCTCGGCGGCAGGCAAGGTCACGCTCGAGATCGACGTCCCCGCCGACGCGAGCCCCGGACGCTTCCCGGCCACGGTGCGGGCCACGTCACCGGCCGGCACGAGCACGCTCGCGCTCGAGGTCCTGGTCAACCCGACCGCCGGCGGCGAGGTCACCCTGGCGTCGGACTTCCCGTCGCTCAGCGGCGCGTCGGGCACGACGTTCACCTTCACGCTGACGCTCACGAACGACACGCCCGAGGACCGCACGTTCGCGGTGTCGGCCAGCGGGCCGGAGGGGTGGCAGGTCCAGGCCAGCCCGTCGGGCCAGACGCAGGCATCGAGCGTACCGGTCAAGGCGAGCTCGTCGGCGACGATCTCGGTCACGGCGAACCCGCCGGCGAGCGTGCCCGCCGGCCAGTACCCGATCACCGTCAAGGCGACCGAGGGCGGTCAGGAGGTCGACGCCCAGCTGTCGGTCGAGATCATCGGCCAGTACGGGATGACCCTGACCACGCCCGACCAGCGGCTCAACGCGCAGGGCACCGCGGGCAGCCCGATCGACCTCCAGCTGGTCGTCCAGAACTCCGGGACGGCACCGCTCCAGGCGGTCAAGATGACGGCCACCCCGCCGTCGGGCTGGACCGTCAAGTTCTCGCCGGCGGACACGATCGACACGATCGCCCCGTCGTCGTCGCAGACGATCACCGCCACGGTCACTCCGTCGAACCAGGCGATCGCCGGTGATTACGTGGCCACATTCACCGCCACCGCCAGCCAGACAACGGCCAGCCAGGACATCCGCTACACGATCGACACCTCACTGACCTGGGCGATCGTCGGGATCGGGCTGATCGTGCTCGCGTTCCTCGGGCTGGGCTGGGTCTTCCAGCGGTTCGGCCGGCGCTGAGCGGTGGACGAGCCGCTCATCCAGGCGGTCGGGCTGACGAAGCGATACGGCGCCCGGACGGTCGTCGACGCGCTCGACCTGGCGGTCCACCGTGGCGAGATCTATGGGCTGCTCGGGCCGAACGGCGCCGGCAAGACGACCACGATCCTCATGCTGCTCGGCCTCTCGGAGCCCGATGACGGCGAGGCGATGGTGGTCGGTCTCGACCCGACCCGCCACGCCCTCGAGGTCAAGCGCCGGGTCGGCTACCTGCCCGACGACGCCGGCTTCTATGGCGACCTCAGCGGCCGCCAGAACCTGCGCTATACCGCTGCGCTCAATGGCCTGCGCGGACGCCTTGCCGAGGACCGCCTGGCCGAGGTCCTCGAACGGGTCGGGATGACCGACGCGGCCGATCGAAAGGCCGGCCAGTACTCGCGTGGCATGCGCCAGCGGCTCGGGATCGCCGACGCCCTGGTCAAGGACCCGAGCGTGCTCATCCTCGACGAGCCGACGATCGGGATCGACCCGCTCGGCGTGGTCGAAATCCTCGAGCTCATCCGCAGGCTCGTCACCGAACGGAGCATGGCGCTCCTCCTCGCGAGCCACCTGCTCGACCAGGTCCAGGCGACCTGCGACCGGGTCGGGATCTTCTACGCCGGCCGGCTCATCGCCGAAGGTCCGGTGGCCACGCTCGCCCGGCAGTACGGCGGGGCCCGCGACCGGCTCGCGGTGGCACTCGACGACCCGTCGGGGAGCACGCTGGACCGCGCGGCGGCCGAGCGACTCCTGGCCGGAATCCCAGGGGTCACCGCCGTCGAGCCCATCGACCCCGACCATCCGGACGCCGAGCTCGTCGGGAGCCAGCCGGCCGGGACGCGTGGCTGGATCCTGAGCCTGGCGCCCGATGCAGCGATCGCGGGCGTTCGCCACGAGCTGCTTCGGCGGGTGGGCGAGGCGAACCTGCCCCTCGCCGAGTTGCGCCAGCTCGTTCCCTCGCTCGGCGAGATCTACCGTCGTGCGGTCGAGGGCGAGGCCGAGGCGCTCGAGACGGAGTCGGTGGCATGACTGCCGCCAGCCCGCCGGTCCCGGCCGAGGTCCCGGCGCCGGACGCCGACCTGGCCGAAACGTCGACCCGCCCGCCGCGCTGGGGCTGGACCGTGGTCGCGCGCAAGGAGCTCGCCGATCACCTCCACGGTGTCCGCTGGCTGATCCTGCTCCTCGTGCTCGGGCTCGCCGCGGCCATCCCGCTCTACTTCGCGTCGGGCGAGATCCGCGACGCCGCGGCGGCGGCGACCGGGGCGCCGGCGGTGTTCCTGGCCCTGTTCACGCTCGGCTCGACCCAGTTCCCGTTCCTCCACGTCGATGCGTTCGTCGCGATCGTCGCGCCGCTGCTCGGGATCGCCTTCGGGTTCGACGCCGTCAACCGCGAGCGCACCGAACGGACGCTCCCCCGCCTCCTCGCCCAGCCGATCCACCGCGATGACGTGATCAACGGCAAGTTCGCCGCCGGCCTCGCGATGATCGCGCTCGCGCTCGTGGCGATGACGATGGTCATCGCCGGGTTCGGGATGTTCCGGCTGGGCATCGTGCCGGCCTCGAGCGAGGTCCTCCGGATCGCCATCTGGATCGTGATCACGATCCTCTACGTGGCCTTCTGGCTCGCGCTCGCCACGCTCCTGTCGGTCGTCTTCCGCCGGGCGGCCACGGCGGCGCTCGTCGGCTTCGGGCTGTGGCTGGTCGTGACGATCTTCGGCGGGCTGATCACCTCGCTCGTCGGCGGGCTGATCGCCTCGAGCTCGAGCGCGACCACGGTCGATGCCGCGCTCAATGCCGCGCAAGTCCAGCAGCTCGTCGACCGGCTCCTGCCGAGCACGCTCTACCAGGAGGCCTCGGTGGTCGTGCTCAACCCGTCGGTGACCAGGTTGTCGGTGCCGGTGACGGTCGACCAGCTCGGCCAGGCCCAGCAGCAGATCCCGACGCTGCTGTCGCTCGACCAGAGCCTGCTGCTCGCCTGGCCGCAGCTCGTCGCGCTCGTCGGGCTGACCGTCCTGCTGTTCGCCCTGGCGTACATCGGCTTCCTCCGCCAAGAGGTCCGCGCCTAGGCTCGACGCGGCGGTCCGCTCGATCGCGGCCGGGCTCGGCCCGCTCGTCTCGGGCCGGGCGCCTGCTCGTCGGCGGGCCCGGGTCAGTTCGCCCGGCCGGCGCCCACCGGGGCATCGGCGGCCGCGATCTCCGTCTCCACCGCGCTGTCGGCCTCGCGGGCGGCCGCGGCGAGCTCGGCCGGTGCGAGCTGCGCCCGGCGCCGCTCGACGAGGCTCGGGATCAGCTCGGACCAGTTGTGCCCGGCGACCCGGACGCGGACGCGCCAGGCGCCGTCCACGGCCGTCTGGAGGAGCTCCCGCTCGCGCTTCCGGAGGGCCGGGTAGTCGAGGTCGCCGAAGGCGATCAGCGGGGCGAGCGAGGCAAACGGCGGAAATGTGTAGGCGTCGTCCGTGTTCTCGAGCAGCCGTTCGATCGTCCAGCCGAGAGCAGGCTCCTCGGCAAGCGGCGGCGTGCCGCGCTCCATCAGGACGACCGAGTCGATCGGCGCCCGCTCGGTCAGGTCGCAGTCGATGAGCGACTGGACGTGGTACTTGGGCGGCGGGACGATGAGCTGGACCCAGCTGTTGATCGTCACGATCGGCACGTTCAGCCGGCCGAGCGCGTGCCCGGCCGAGCGCCCGCTTTTGCTATGGACCCGGCTCCGGATGGCGAGCATGAACCGGTCCGCCCGCGGGAGCGCCTGGTCGTTCACCGCGCTCATCGTGTGCGAGCTCAGGGTCATCGGCTTGGGGTAGCTGAGGATCTCGCCACGCGGCGTGAGGATGGCCATGTCGTCGGAGATGAAGCCCCAGCTCCGCTGCATCAGCAGGCGCAGGACGGTGCTCGTCTTCCCGGTGTCGGTCTGGGCCGACATGATGATCGCCCCGCGCTCGGCGTCGACCGCCGCGCAGTGCAGGAGCACGTAGCCGCGCGACACGAGGAAGAAGCGCAGGAGCGGCTCGACCATGTTCGTGTAGAGCACGTGGTGCGACCAGGTCAGCAGCCAGTTCGCGTCGAGGTCGACCCGCTCGCCGATCCGGACGTCGAACGCAGCCGACAGCGCGCCGAAGTGCTCGCGGTAGTGGATGACCCCGTCGGGCCCCTTGACGGTCGACGTGCGGAGCCGCGGACCGCCGCCGATCGCGCGCCGGGTGATCACGATGTCGGGCTCGACCGCGTGGGCGACGTTGAACGCCGCCAACTCGGGCAGGTGGACGGTCGAGGTGATCCGGATGATCCCGTGGACGTCGTACTGATAGGCGCCGTCGATCGGCACCTGGTCGCGCCGGTCGCGGCCTGCCCAGATCCAGTTGTCGGCGACGAGGTAGCGGATGCCGAACGTCAGCCCGAGGGCGACCAGGTTCGAGATCAGGTAGTGGATCCCGCCGACCTCGGTGAGGATGTGGAGGACCGGCAGCCGGACGACCTGGGTGACGAGGTTCAGCAGGTTGAACGTGACGTAGCGCCAGACCAGGTGCCCGCCGACCTCGCGGCCGCGGAAGACCCACAGCTCGGTGAGGACGAAGTTGGTGAGCGTCGAGACCTGCGACGAAAGGAGCGCCGCCCAGAGCAGTTGCTGCTCGCCCATGAGCGTGACGAAGGCGTGCAGGGCGACTTCGTTGACGACGATTCCGGAGATGCCGACGAGTGCGAACTTCGACGGGCTGAGGAGGGACCTGAAGAGACGGCGGACCCGAGGCCGGCGGTGCCAGCGTGCCGCGTCCAGCTCGTTCGGTTCAGGCGTCGTCACGGATCCCTCGCTGCGGACGGTCCGGGGCATCGTAATCGAGCCGGGATCGGAGCGTCAAAACGGCGCGGACACGGAAACGCCCGAAGGAACCAATCGGTCCGTCGATCCGTGGCCGTCGATGCAAGCACCTACGACTCGGTTCCGTCGTACCCCGGTCCGTAGTCGACACCGCTGATGCAAGCACCTGCGACGCCGCTTTCGGTCCGTCATGGCCCCTTCGGGCAGACCCAACGATATGGCCCACCGGTCGGCTCTGGCTATGGGGTTATCCACGAACTTGGCGCTCTGGGCCGGTCATCGGAGGTCGTTGTCCACGGTCCGTCCACGGACCCGCCGGCGGCCGGCGTGGCGGGGGCGGCGGGCAGGGCTAGGGCGGGAGGCGCGGCGGCGACGCTAGGGCGGGAGGCGCGGGGCCAGCCGACGGGGTGCCGTGCCGCGACGCGGCGCGTCAGCGCTCGGGCCGCGGGGAGGCGGAGACGGTTGCGTCCCACCTTGGGTTCCAGCCGTCGCGCGTCGTCGAAACTCCGGAGTCGGCCGATCTATCGACCGGGCCAGTATCGGTGCCGCTATCGGCCTGTGCACAGTGGGTACGGATCTGCGCGGAGGCTCGGTTGAGCTCCAGGTTCGAACAATCGTGCGGCAAGCTGCCACTCCGAACGCTGGCTACCGCACCCGGCGGTTGCCAAACCCGACCGTTACTGCTGCGGTCGATATCACTGCGGGCAGCGATCGGCGGGGTGACCGGCGGGGTCGCCGGTGGTTGGCGGCACAGCCCCGCCGCCCGTGACCCGCGGCGTGACCGGACACGGCCTGCGACCCGCTGGCCCAGGGACCCGGACAAGGAAATGCCCGGAGGAACCGTCGATCCTCTGCCGAGTCCCCCAGAGCAAGCTCCGGCGGTCTCAAGGCTTCGGTCCATCGGCCCCTTCGGGCAAGAACCACTATGCGGGCCGGGCGGGGCGGCTGCCTAGCGGCTTATCCACGACCTTCGCGGTTGCGACCCCCGATTCCAGACGGTTTTCCACCGCCCGTCCACCGGTCCGACCACAATGAAGGCGCCGACCATCCCGCCGCACCCGATCCGGCCGAACGTGTCCGCTGCTCCGGTGCGCCCGTCCAAGCGGGTCCGACACCGGGGATGGAGCGGCTGGCCGGTTGTGGTCGTGGCACCGGCCTGCGGACCCTGCGGCCAGGCTGCGATCGACGACAGGGCCCCGGACACGGAAACGCCCGAAGGAACCAATCGGTCCGTCGATCCGTGGCCGTCGATGCAAGCACCTACGACTCGGTTCCGTCGTACCCCGGTCCGTAGTCGACACCGCTGATGCAAGCACCTGCGACGCCGCTTTCGGTCCGTCATGGCCCCTTCGGGCAGACCCAACGATATGGCCCACCGGTCGGCTCTGGCTATGGGGTTATCCACGAACTTGGCGCTCTGGGCCGGTCATCGGAGGTCGTTGTCCACGGTCCGTCCACGGACCCGCCGGCGGCCGGCGTGGCGGGGGCGGCGGGCAGGGCTAGGGCGGGAGGCGCGGCGGCGACGCTAGGGCGGGAGGCGCGGGGCCAGCCGACGGGGTGCCGTGCCGCGACGCGGCGGTCTGGACCTCAGAGCTCGAGGGGCCAGCTCGCGCTCTCGGGCAGCACGGCCAGGCCGTTCCCGTCGAGGCGGACCTCGCGGACCTCACCATCGTCGGAGTTGACGAGCCGCCAGGTGCCGCCTTCCACCCGGCTGACCTCCCAGCTCCCCTCCCCCGGTTCGAGCCGCTCGTCGATCCGGATGACCTCGACTCGCCGTGTCGCGCCCACCGTCATCTCGCTCGACAGCCGCGCCGTCGCGATCGCCGCGGCGGCCGGCGAGCCCGCGACGAACAGGATCGCCTCTCGAAGGGTCAGATGGCGGATGCCGTCCGGGGTGACCACGTTCCCGTGGAGCACGCCCGGCGCCGCGTCCGGGTGGAGCGTCAGCAGGCCGGCCGCGGTCGCCATCTCGAGCCGAACGACCCGGCCGGACCCATCCGTCTCGAAGAGGACCGATCGCACCGGAGCGTCGCCCCGGGTCGCGACCTCGCGCCAGCGACGACCGCGCCGGCCATCGGCCACGGACCAGACGACGACCACGCTCCCCGGCAGCGTCGCTCGCCCGCCCAAACGCAGCGGCGGCTCGACACCGGAAGACGGTGTCGTCGACGAGTCGGCGGTCATGAGACGGGTTCGGTGCCGTTGCGGGCGGCACGCGCGGCGGCCGCCTCGAGCTCGCCGGCGAGCGCCGGTGCGACGCGACCGCGGACGTGGACACCGTCCCCGTGGTAGTCCAGGTCGACCGAGCCGCGCTCGCGGACGCGCGCCAGCAGGTCGCCCGCGGCGTACGGAACGTCGAGATCGATGTCCACCCACAGGGTGGCGAGGACCGCACCCAGCTCGGTTCGCAGGGCATCGAGCCCGTAGCCGGTCGCCGCGCTGATCGGGACCGTCCCGCCGACGATCGGCGTCGGCAACGAGGGGTCGTGCCCGGGCCCGTCGAGCAGGTCGACCTTGTTGAGCGCCACCAGGCGCGGCTTGTCCCCGGCACCCAGCTCGTCGAGGACCTCCTGGACCGTCGCGCGGTGCTCGGCCGCATGCGGATCGGCGGCGTCGACGACCTCGAGCAGCGCGTCCGCTCGGTTCACCTCCTCGAGCGTGGCCCGGAACGCGTCGACGAGCTGGTGGGGCAGCTTGTGGATGAACCCGACGGTGTCGGTCAGGACCGCCGTCTGGCCGTCGCCGAGCTTGACCTGGCGGCTTGTCGGATCGAGCGTGGCGAACAGCTTGTCCTCGGCCAGCGCCACCTCGCTCCCGACGAGCGCGTTGAGCAAGGTCGACTTGCCGGAGTTCGTATAGCCGACGATGCCGACCGTGGGCATCAGCCGGCGATCGCGGCCGCGGGCGGCGGTCGCTCGCTGCTGGCGGACCTGCTCGACTCGCTCCTTCATCTTCTTGATCCGCTCGCGGATGATCCGCCGGTCGGTCTCGAGCTGCGACTCACCGGGTCCGCGGGTCCCGATCCCGCCGCCCGTCCGGGAGAGGTGGGTCCACAGCCGAGTGAGGCGCGGCAGCTGGTACTCGAGCTGGGCCAGCTCGACCTGCAGGCGGCCCTCGTGGGTCTGCGCGTGCAGGGCGAAGATGTCGAGGATCAGCCGGCTTCGGTCGATGACCTTGACGTTGAGCAGCTCCTCGAGGGCTCGCTGCTGGCCCGGCGACAGCTCGTCGTCGGCGATGAGCACGTCGAACCCGGTCTCGCCCTTGGCCGCGACGAGATCCTCCGCCTTGCCCTTGCCCAGGTACCAGTTCGGGTCGACGTGCCGGCGGTTCTGCCATTCGGCGCCGACCACGTCGGCCCCGGCCGTCGTGGCCAGGCTGGCGAGCTCGGCGAGCGAGTCCTCGACGGGCCAGCCGGCGTCCTCGCCGGTGTCGACGCCGACGAGGAACGCCTTCTCGACGGGCACGGACAGGTCGATCATCGTCCTGGGCATGGCCGAAGGATACCCTCCGACCGGGCTCACTCGACCTGGCGGGTCACGGCCTCGATCGCCGCCAGCGGGAGCCCGTCCGACGGATCGAACCAATCGATCCCGGGCTCGGCCCGGAACCAGGTCCGCTGGCGCCTGGCGAACGCGACGTTGCGGGCCGCGTCGCGCTCGATCGCATCCTCGAGCGTCGACCGACCGTCGAGCACGCTCCAGGCCTCGCTGTAGCCGATGGCCGAGAAGGCCGGCAGCGTCGGGTCGTAGCGCCGGCGCAGGGCGCCGGCCTCGTCGATCAGCCCCCGATCGAACTGGTCCCGGGCGCGCCGAGCGATCCAGACGCGGTGGACCGGGTCGGGAACCGCCAGCCCGACCCACGTCAGCGGCCCGGGATACCCGAGCGGCGCTGGCAGTGGCGCGTCACCGGCCAGCTCGGCGATCTCGAGGGCGCGCACGACCCGGCGCGGGTTCCGCAGGTCGATCGCGGCGGCCCGCTCCGGCGCGAGCGCGCGAAGCCGCGCCACCAGCGAGGCGAGCCCATCGGCCGCGAGCTCCGCCTCGAGCCGGGCGCGCACGGCGGCGTCGCTCGGCAGGTCCTCCGTCGCGAGCCCGCGGGCGACGGCCCGAAGGTACAGTCCCGTGCCGCCGACGAGGATCGCAACGCCACCGATCGCCTCGATCCCGGCCAGCGCCCGCCGAGCGTCCGAGGCGTAGTCGGCCACGCTGAACGGCTCGTCCGGGTCGACGAGATCGAGGCCGTGGTGTGGTACCCGCGCGCGCTCGGCGGCGGCGACCTTGGCGGTCCCGATGTCGAGCCCCCGGTAGACCTGGCGCGAGTCGGCCGAGATGATCTCCGCCGGCCGGCCGCGGGCGATCAGCCGTTCGGCCAGGTCAATCGCCAGGTCGGTCTTGCCGGTCGCCGTGGCCCCCGCGACGACGACGAGGGGCGGAGCGTCGGTCACGCCGCGGTGACCGTGCCTCGCAGCGCGTAGGGGCCGGCATGATCGACGCGCGCCCTGACCAGCCGTCCGACCAGCTCCTCACCACCACCCAGATGGACGAGCTTGTGCTCGCGGGTCCGGCCACTGACCATCGCGACGTCCGGGCCGGCCCGTCGTCATGGTCGTGCGCGGCGCGCCGCGTCCGGCCCTCGACGAGCACCTCGACGGTCCGGCCGCGCCAAGCCGCGTTGCGTTCCAGCCCGATCGCCTCCTGGACCGCGAGCAGCGCGTTGAGGCGGCGTCGCTTCTCACCAGCCGGCACGTCGTCGGCGAGCTTCGTCGCGGGCGTCCCCGGCCGGACGGAGTAGGCGGCCGCGAAGACCTGGTCAAAGCGGACGATCCGGAGCAGGTCGAGCGTGGCCTCGAACTGCGCCTCGGTCTCGCCGCAGAAGCCGACGATCACGTCGGTCGAGATCGCGATCCCGGGGACGCCCGCCCGGATCGCCGCGAGTCGCTCGAGGTAGTGCTCGATGCCGTACTGGCGGCCCATCCGGCGCAGGACCGCATCGTCACCCGACTGGACCGGCAGGTGAAGGTGCTCGCAGACGGACGGGCAGCCGGCCATCGCGGCCACCAGCCGGTCGGACAGGTCCCACGGGTGCGACGTGACGAAGCGCAGCCGCGGGATCGCCGGCGTTCCGTCGGCGGTCCGGATCCCGTCGATCGCCCGGATCAGCTCGGCCAGGTCAGGCCGGCCCGCGACGTCGAGCCGGCGGCCGGCCCAGCGCTCGGTGTCGACGTGCCCGAAGCGCGGCTCGGAGGGCAGGTCGTGACCGTACGAGTTGACGTTCTGGCCAAGCAGGGTGACTTCGCGGAAGCCGGCCGCAGCCAGCGATCGAGCCTCGGCGACGACGTCCTCGAAGGGGCGGCTCCGCTCCGGCCCACGGCTGAACGGGACGATGCAGTAGGTGCAGGTCTTGTCGCAGCCGTAGACGATCGGCAGCCAGGCGCTGACGGGGCTCTCGCGCGCGACCGACCCGTCGGCGATCGCAGCCGAACGGGTCACCGGCAGGTGATCGGCCGCCCCGACCACGACGCGCCCGACACGAGTAGTGGTGCCCCCCGCGACGGTTGCGCCGATGGACCCCTGGGCTGACGCCAGCCCGAGGCGGTCGACGAGCTCGGGCTCCTCGTCCGGCCGGAGAAAGAGGTCGACGGCCGGGAAGCGATGACGCAGGCCGGCACGGTCGGGCTCGCGGACGGCGCAGCCGGTGAGCACGACGCGCAAGCCGGGGTTGGCGGTCTTGAGCCGGGCGAGGTGACCCTGCCGGCCGACGACCTTCTGCTCGGCGCCCTCGCGGATGGCGCAGGTGTTGATCACGATGAGGTCGGCCGACTCGAGGCTGTCCGCCTCGGCGCAGCCGGCGGCAAGGAGCCGTCCGGCCATCTCCTCGGAGTCGCTCCGGTTCATCTGGCAGCCGAGCGTCCAGACGTGGAAGGTCGGCAGCGTCTGCCGGTCGGGCCGGTACTCGGCGAGACGGGCGTCGTCCGGTGCGGCCGGGTTGCGCCGCGCGACGGCCGGCTCACTGGCGACGAGATCGAGGACGGGCAGGCTTCGGTTCATCAGCGATCAGGCGGTCTGGGCCGGCGGGACGCTCGCGTCGAGCGCTTCGGCGAGGCGATCGGCGACCGCGGGTGGGACCCACAGCTGAGCGTGCGCCTCGGCGTAGGTGCCGGTGTCGCCATGGTAGTCGGAACCGCCGGTCGGAACGAGATCGAGCTCGGTGGCGATCGCCTCGAGCGCGGCGACGGTTCCGCTATCGAACGTCCGGTAGTAGACCTCGAGACCGCCGAGTCCCGCTTCACGCAGCCCGACGAGGACCGATCGACGGAGCGGCGCCTCCGCGAAGTGGGCGAGCACGGCCAGCCCGCCGGCCGTGCGGATCGCCCGGATCGCTGCAACCGGGCCGATCCCCTCGCGCGGCACGTACGCCGGACGGCCACGCCCGAGGTATCGGGCAAAGCCGTCCTCGACGCTCGTCACGTGACCCTTCGCCATGAGCAACCGGGCGACGGTCGGCCGTCCGAGCGAGGCGGTCTCCGCCGGATCGATCCCGGCGGCGACGTCGTCGACCGGCAGGCCGATCTCGCGCAGCCTGCCCAGCGTCCGTTCGAAGCGGATCCTCCGCCGCGCCCGCTGGCCGGCAAGGATCGCCTCGAACGCTTCGTCGGTCGGATCGACCCCGAGCCCGAGGACGTGGAGCTCGCTCTCCCACAGCTCGGGCACCTCGTTCGTGAGGCAGTTGATCTCCACCCCGGGCAGGAGCACGACCCCGTCGGGCAGCGGCCGGCCAGCCGGCGCGGTCATCTCGCGGTAGGCCGACAGGTCGTCGTGGTCGGTGATCGACAGGAGGCGGATGCCGACCGCGGTCGCGGCGTCGACAAGCTCGCGCGGCTCAAGCACCCCGTCCGAGCGGAGTGTGTGCGTGTGGAGATCGATCGTCGACGGGGCCGGCGGGGCCACCGGATCCTCGGCCGGGTCGTGGCGCCGGCGGGGCACCGGGCTCAGACCTCGACCAGGCGCTGGATCCGCTCGATCGCGAGCGCGCGGCCCGTGGACGGATCGATGTCGATCTGGGCCGCGTTGAGGATGACCGGGCCGTCGCCGACCGCGAACCGGGTCGGCAGCGCGTTCATGAACCGCGGCAGGACGGTCCGCGGGTCGAACCCGATCACGCTGTGGATGGGACCGGTCATCCCGAGATCCGTCTGGTAGGCGGTTCCGCCGGGCAGGATCCGCTCGTCCCCGGTTACGACGTGGGTGTGAGTCCCGACCACGGCGCTGACCCGCCCGTCGAGATACAGCCCGAGGGCGTTCTTCTCGCTCGTGATCTCGCAGTGGAAGTCGACGATACGGACCGGCGGCAGGGGGTCGGCCGACTCGTCGAGGAGCCGGTCGGCCTCGCTGAACGGGTTGTCGATCGGCTGCATGAAGGTCCGGCCCTGGAGGTTGATGACCGCGATGTCGGTCCCGTCCAGCGCGCCGTGCACCACCCAGCCGCGCCCCGGGACGTCGTGGGTCCCGTAGTTGAGCGGCCGGAGCAGCCGGTCCGAGCGCTCGAGGAACGGGTAGATCTCGCGCTTGTCCCAGATGTGGTTGCCGCTCGTGATGACGTCGACGCCCGCGGCGAACAGCGATTCGGCCAGCGACGGCGTCAGGCCCATCCCGCCCGCGACGTTCTCGCCGTTCGCGGTCACGAAGTCAATCCCCCGCTCCTCGCGGAGCTCGGGCAGCGTCCGCTCGAGGGCGACCCGCCCAGGCTTGCCGATGAGGTCTCCGACCATGAGCACGCGGCAGGCGCCCGAGGGTCGCGCAGCGTCGCCATTCGTCGGGTTGCCGAGGCGGGTCCGGCCGACCGACGCCTGGCTCGTAGGAGGAGTGTCCACGACGCGGAGTCTAGCGGGAGCGCCCGCCGCACCCTGCAGCCCCCGGAATGCGCCGGGTTACTTCGCGTACTCGACGGCGCGGGTCTCGCGGATCACGGTGACCTTGATCTGGCCCGGGTAGGTCAGCTGCTCCTCGATCTTCTTCACGATGTCGCGGGCAAGGCGCGTCGCGGTCAGGTCGTCGATCTCCTCGGGTCGGACGAGGATCCGGACCTCGCGCCCGGCCTGGACGGCGAACGAGCGCTCGACGCCGGCGAAGCTCTCGGCGATCGCCTGGAGGTCCTCGAGCCGCTTGACGTAGGTGTCCATCGACTCGCCGCGAGCGCCGGGCCGCGACGCGCTGATCGCGTCGGCGATCTGGACGATCGGTGCCTCGACGCAGGCGTATTCGACCTCCTGGTGGTGGGCGGCGATCCCGTTGATCACCTTCATCGGCAGGTTGTGCCGCTGCGCGATCTGGGCCCCGATGGCCGCGTGCGGGCCCTCCACCTCGTGGTCGACCGCCTTGCCGATGTCGTGGAGGAGGCCGCCCATCTTGGCGACCTGGACGTCCGCACCGACCTCCGCGGCGATGACCGCCGCCAGCCGGCTCGTCTCGACCACGTGGTTGAGCACGTTCTGGCCGTAGCTCGTGCGGTACTTGAGCCGGCCGAGGAGCTTGACGATCTCGGGCGGCAGCCCGGGGACGCCGGCGTCGTAGGCGGCCTGCTCGCCGGCCTGGCGCATCACGAGGTCGACCTCGGCGCGGGCCTTGGCCACGACCTCCTCGATCCGGCCGGGGTGGATCCGGCCGTCGCTGATGAGCTTCGTGATCGACAGCCTGGCGATCTCGCGGCGGACCGGGTCGAACCCGCTCAGGACCACCGTCTCGGGCGTGTCGTCGATGATCAGGTCCACGCCTGTGGCCTGCTCGAGCGCCCGGATGTTGCGGCCCTCACGACCGATGATCCGGCCCTTCATTTCGTCGGACGGCAGGTGGATCACGGTCACCGTGTGCTCGGCGGTGTGATCGGCGGCCACGCGCTGGATGGCAGTGACGATGACGTCGCGCGCCTTCTCGTCGGCCCCCTCCCGGGCACGTCGCTCGATCGACCGGGCCAGCTTGACCGCGTCGTGCTCGGCCTCGTCGCGGACCGCGTCGAGGAGGATCGCCTTGGCCTCGTCGCCCGACATCCCGCTTACCCGCTCGAGCGCCACGACCTGCTCCTGGTGGGCGCGGGCGACGTCCTCGCGAGCCTTGTCGATCTCGCGCTCGCGGTCGATCAGCTTGCGATCGCGGCCCTCGAGCATGTCCGCGCGCTGGTCGAGCTGCTCGTCACGCTGGAGCAGCCGCCGCTCGAGATTGGACAGCTCGGTCCGCTTCGCGCGAGCCTCGTCCTCGGCCTCACGCTGGAGACGGATCTTCTCCTCCTTCGCCTCGAGGATCAGATCCTTCTGTTGGCTGCGGGCCTTCTCGACGATGAGGGCGGCCTTCTCCTCGGCCTCCTTCATCGCTCGGCTGGCGAACATCCCGCGGGCCAGGAATCCGAGTACGGCACCGCCGGCGAGGGCCAACAGGCCCACCGCCGCCACGACGAGCGGTTCCATCGTGTCTTCCTCCCGTCCGACCGTCCGGTCGAAGGTGTTGTCGCTTACGACGGGACCCGGTGGGGCGGGAACGAGGTGTGCGTCGCGCTCCGGGCCGGCATCCCTTGAAGCGCCGCGAGGGCCCGCGGCACTGCTGCGTTCTGGGCGTAGCCTACGGCCGCTCGGGACGATGGGTCAACCGACCCCCCGGCCGGCGCGAGGTTACGGCTCGTCCGCGGTTGGATCCCACTCGGCGGACGCGACCTCGGCCGCGAGGCGCGACGCGATCTCGCTCGGGAATCCGTTCCGGGCGAGCAGCGCGTAGGCCTTCGCGCGGCGCTTCCGGGGGTCGGCGACCCGCTCGAGATCGCGGTGCCGGCGGGCCACGAGTCGACGCGCGGCGGTCTCGTCCGGGTCCTCGCGCTCGTCGTCCCCGGCAGGCTCTGACGGCGACCCGGCCCCGAGCCGGTACTCGGCCTCGCCGGCGCGGCGGGCTTCGAGCGTCGCATCGATCACGGCCCCGTCGACGCCGCGCAATCGGAGCTCGCGGCGGAGGATCAGCTCCCCGCGCGGACGGGCGCGGTCGCGCGACTCGATCCAGTGCCGGGCGAACGTCTCGTCGTCAAGCAGGCCGATCGACAGCAACCGCGCCACGGCGCCGTCCACGAGCTCGGGACGGTAGCCGGCCTCGGTCAGCCGGCGCCGCGTCTCGAAGACCGATCGGGCGCGGACCTCGAGATAGCGCAGCGCGGCCGCGAGGACCACCTCCGGGTCGTCGATCTCGGCGCGCTTCGCCCGGCGCTCGGCGTACGACTCGCGGCGAGCCCGAGGTCGCGACGCGTCCACGGACCTGCGGCGTGAGCCGGCCTACTCCGCCTCTTCGATGCCCTCGACGGGGACCTTGACCTCGTCGATCCGACCCCGGATCCGGCGATCGATCTCGGCCGAGATCTCGGGGTTCGCGCGGAGGAACTCCTTCGAGGCCTCACGACCCTGGCCGAGACGCGTCTCGTCGAAGGTGAACCAGGCGCCGGTCTTGTTGACCACGTCCATCGCCACGCCGACGTCGAGCAGCCCGCCTTCGCGGCTGATCCCCTCGCCGTACATGACGTCGAACTCGGCGACCCGGAACGGCGGCGCGACCTTGTTCTTGACGACCTTGACCCGGACGCGGTTGCCCACCGATTCGGTGCCGGTCTTGATCGTCTCGATCCGCCGGATGTCGAGCCGGACGCTGGCGTAGAACTTGAGCGCGCGACCGCCCGGCGTGGTCTCCGGGTTGCCGAACATGACCCCGATCTTCTCGCGCAGCTGGTTGGTGAAGACGAGCGAGGTGTTCGACCGGCTGACGGCGCCGGTCAGCTTGCGCAGGGCCTGGCTCATCAGGCGCGCCTGGATGCCGACGAACGAGTCGCCCATCTCGCCCTCGATCTCGGCGCGTGGCACCAGCGCCGCGACCGAGTCGACGACGACGCAGTCGATGCCGCCGGAGCGGATCAGCGTCTCGGTGATCTCGAGCGCCTGCTCGCCGGTGTCCGGCTGGCTCACGAGGAGCTCGTCGACGTTGACGCCGCAGGCCCGGGCGTAACCGGGATCGAGGGCATGCTCGACGTCGATGAACGCGGCGACGCCACCGCGCCGCTGGGCCTCGGCGATGACGTGCTGGCAGACGGTCGTCTTGCCCGACGACTCGGGACCGAAGATCTCGGTGATCCGGCCGCGGGGGATACCGCCGACCCCGAGGGCGAGGTCGAGCGCGATCGAGCCGGTCGGGATCGAATCGACCGACTGTCGCTCGGCCGAGCCGAGCTTCATGATCGACCCGCTGCCGAACTGCTTCTCGATCGCCTGGATCGCCGCGCTGACCGCCCGGCTGCGCTCGGCGACGGCCTTCTCGCCGTTGCGCTCCAGCTCGCGGTCTCCGGTGATCGTCATCGCCTCACGCTCCTGTCGTCATGGGTCGACGGAACGGCGCGACGGCGTCCGCCCGGTCGATCAGGTCTCGTCGGACTCCTCGGGCTCGGGCTTCGGCTTGCGTGGCTTGCGGATCACTTCGACGTTCTGCGGTGGATCCATGAGCGGCTGCAGCTTGGGCGCGCCCTTGTCCTTGGGCTTCTTCTTCGCTTCGCGGTGGGGACGATCCCGGGAACCCATCGACGAACCTCCGCGATGTACCGAACGGTACGAGCGAGACCTTCACGCCGACTGCACTGCCGCTTCGCCGGCGCTCACCCCACCCGCGCGCGAGCGCAGTTCCGGGAGCATTCCGGGGAAGGTTCCGGCCCGCAGCGCGGAGCGGATCCTGGCCATGAAGTCTAGGGTGAAGGTCAGGTTGTGACAAGTCGCCAGACGATAGGCGAGCAGCTCCTTCGCCCGGAACAGGTGGGCGATGTAGGCCCGCGAGAACGTCCGGCAGGCGAGGCACGGACAGCCCTCCTGGATCGGTTCCGGATCGTCAAGGAAGCGCTGGTTGCGCAGGTTGAGCCGCCCTTCGGGGACCCACACCTGGCCGGTCCGCGCCACCCGGGCCGGGAGGACGGAGTCGAACAGGTCGATCCCCCGCTGGACGGCTTCGAGCATGTCGACCGGTGACCCGAGGCCCATGAGGTAGCGCACCCGTGGGTCGTCGCCCAGCGCGTCGACCGTCACCTCGATCGCCCGGTTCCGCTCGTCGGAGGTCTCGTCGCCCGCCAGCCCGCCGATGCAGATCCCGTCGAACGGCAGCGCGGCGATCGTCCGGGCGCTCGCGGCACGGAGATCCGGCTCGAGCCCGCCCTGGACGATCCCGAACAGCGCCTGATCCGTCCGTCGATGGGCGGCCAGCGATCGCTCGGCCCAGCGATGGGTGCGGTCGGTTGCGTCGGCCACGACGGCCCGACTCGAAGAGCCCGGCCTGACCGGCTGATCGAACGCCACCGCGACGTCGGCACCGAGCGCCTCCTGGACCTCGATGGCGTGCTCCGGGGTGAACCGGTGGATCGACCCGTCGACGTGGCTGCGGAACGTCACCCCGTCCTCGTCGACGACCCGGAGGTCGCCGAGCGAGACGACCTGGAAGCCGCCGCTGTCGGTGAGGATCGGACGCTCCCAGCCCATGAACCGATGGAGCCCGCCGAGCCGAGCGATCCGCTCGTGACCGGGCCGCAGATACAGGTGATACGTGTTCGACAGGATGATCGACGCCCCGACCTCGCGCAGGTCGTCCGGGTCGAGCGCCTTGACCGTCGCGTTCGTCCCGACCGGCATGAACTGCGGCGTCTCGACGACGCCGTGACCGAGCTCGAGCCGGCCGAGGCGTGCCCGGCCGCCACCGGTCGCGGGCGGGACGACGACCTCGAACCGCGCGGGCCCGCTCGGCGGAGCGCTCACGACGGCTCCTCGGCGCCCTCGAGCACGCTGCCTTCCCAGAGGGGTGGCATCTCGGGCTCGGGCTTCCGGCGCGGCGGCACCTCGTAGCCGAGCCGCCGGAGGTGGGCCCGCCCACCCTCCGTGAGGATCCGGCCCTGCGGCGTCCGGTCGAGGAAGCCGAGCCGGAGCAGGTACGGCTCGTAGACATCCTCGATCGTCTCGACCTCCTCGGACAGCACCGCGGCGAGCGCCGCGACCCCGACCGGGCCGCTGCCGAACTTCTGGGCGATCGCGGCCATGAGCTTGCGATCGGTCGAGTCGAGTCCGGCGTCGTCGATTTCCATCGCCCGGAGGGCCTCGTCGGCCGAGGCCTCGTCGACCCGCCCGTCGCCGTGGACCTGGGCGTGGTCGCGGGTCCGCTTCAGCAGCCGGTTGACGACGCGCGGCGTCCCCCGCCCGCGCGCGGCGATCGCCTGGGCCGCACCGCGGGTCGACCTCGACGCCGAGGATGCCGGCCGAGCGCTGGACGATCGCGGTCAGGTCCGGCTCGTCGTAGAAGTCGAGCCGATAGGTCGCCCCGAAGCGGTCGCGGAGCGGGCTCGAGATCCGGCCGGCGCGCGTTGTCGCCCCGACGATCGTGAACGGCTTGAGCGTCAGCCGCAGCGACCGCGCCGACGGTCCCTTGCCGATCAGGACATCGAGCGCGTAGTCCTCCATCGCCGGGTAGAGGATCTCCTCGACCGCCCGGTTCAGCCGGTGGACCTCGTCGATGAACAGCACGTCGTGCTCGTCGAGCGCGGTCAGGATCGCCGCCAGATCGCCGGCCCGCTCGATGGCCGGGCCGCTCGTGTAGCGGACGTTGACCCCGAGCTCGCGGGCGATGATCGTGGCCAGGGTCGTCTTGCCGAGCCCGGGCGGCCCGTAGAGGAGGACGTGGTCGGCGGCCTCTCCCCTGCCCCGCGCCGCCTCGAGGAGGACCGCCAGGTTGGCCTTGACCTCGCGCTGGCCGATGTATTCGTCGAGGCTGCGCGGTCGGAGCGTCCCTTCGATCGCCCGGTCGGCGTCGTCCAGCAGGTCGGCCGCGAGGATCCGTTCGGCGTCGTCGGTCATCCCCGGAACTCTACCATGTCAACCCGTCAATTCGCACGGATGTTCTACGCATCCCGGGGTCCGGTGCGACGCCCCGGCGTCAGTCCCGGACGAGCGTTCGGAGGGCGGCCTTGACTCGGTCCTCGAGGTCCGCGCCGGCCGCTCCAGGCTCCGCAAGGGCCGCCCGTGCGGCATCGCGGGCCTCCGCGAGCGAGTAGCCGAGCGCCTGCAGCGCGGCGACGACCTCGCCCTCGCCGAGCCCGCCCGCACCCGCCGCCGAGCGCGCCGCCACACCGGCCGCCGCGACCTTCTCCTTGAGCTCGAAGATGATCCGCTCGGCCAGCTTCTTGCCGATCCCGGGGATGCTCACCAGCAGGGCCTGGTCCTGCTCGATGATCGCGAGCTGGAGGTCCGCCACCGGCCGGCTGCCGACGATCGCCAGGGCGACCTTCGGTCCAACGCCAGTGACGGTCAGGAGGAGCTCGAAGAAGCCGAGCTCGTCCGCGGTCCGGAACCCGTACAGGGCCTGCTGGTCCTCGCGCACGAGATGGTGCGTGTAGAGCTTGAGCCGGCCGCCGGACTGTGCCGCCGACAACACGGCCGGCGACGCGAACACCCGGTAGCCGATCCCGCCGGCCTCGACGACGAGCGAGTCGGTGGCGATCGCCGCGACGACGCCCTCGACCGAGGCGATCACCGGGCCGGCTTCTCGGCTCGTCCGGCCCCGGTTCCGGCCTTCTCCCGGGCGAGCGCCTCGCGGACGGCCCGGTCGTAGGCGGTCTCGCCGCGAGCGATCGGCGCGATCGCGGACCGGTCGAGGACGCCGGCGCTGGCCGGCTCGCCGCCCCGCTCGCGGTTGGCGATGCAGATCGCCACGGCCAGGGCGTCGGCCGCGTCATCCGGCGTCGGCACCGCATCAAGCCCGAGGATCGTGGCCACCATCCGGCCGACCTGCTCCTTGTCGGCGGCACCGTAGCCGGCCACCGCCACCTTGACCTCGTTCGGGGTGGCCTCGCGCACGGGGACGCCATGCTGGGCCGCGGCGAGGAGGACGACCCCGCGGGCCTGGCCGACGGCGAACGCGGTCTGGGCGTTCTTGCTGAAGAACAGCCGCTCGACGCCCAGCAGCGCCGGCCGGTGGGTCTCGATGAGCTCGGTCACCGCCTCATGAATGAGCTGCAACCGCTCGCCGAGCGGCAGGTCCGGCGAGGTCGTCACGCAGCCGACGTCCACCGCGCGGAGCGCTCCGTTGCGCTCGACGACGCCGTAGCCGAGCGCGGCGGTGCCCGGGTCGATGCCCAGGACGATCATCCGGCGACTTCGGCGAACACTTCCTCGGGGATGTCGAAGTTGGCGGTCACGCGCTGGACGTCCTCGAGCTCCTCGAGCAGCTCGACCAGCCGGAGCGCCTGGCGAGCCTTGGCCTCGTCGAGCTCGACCGTCTGCTTCGCGATCATCGCCGACTCGGCCTGCTCGACCGCGACGCCGGCCCCCTCGAGGGCCTTGCGGACGGCCTCGAGGTCGGCCGGCTCGGTGTAGATCTCGACGGGCTCGACGGTCGAGTCGACGTCGCTGGCCCCGGCGTCGATCGCCGCCAGCGCGACCTCGTCCGGATCGCCCGAGGCGACCGTGATCAGCCCGCGCGGCTCGAACTGCCAGGCGACCGCGCCCGATCCGGCGAGCTGACCCCCAGCCTTCGTGAAGATCGAGCGGACCTCGGCCGCGGTCCGGTTGCGGTTATCGGTCGCCGCCTCGACGAGGATCGCCACCCCGCCCGGGCCGTAGCCCTCGTAGACGATCTCCTCGTACTGCTCGCCCTCGCCGCCGCCGGTCGCCTTGTCGATCGTCCGCTTGATGTTGTCAGCGGGCATGTTCACCGAGCGCGCCTTCTCGATCGCGAGCCGCAGGCGGTAGTTCGCGTCGGGGTCGCCGCCGCCCTGCCGCGCCGCGACCGAGATCTCGCGCGCGACCTTGGTGAAGAGGGCGCCGCGTTTCGCGTCGTTGGCGCCCTTCTGGCGCTTGATCGTCGACCATTTGGAGTGACCGGACATCGCGCCGGAGTATAGCGGACTATGATGGCCGAACCGGCCGCCGGCCCTCCGGATCGGGCTCGCTGCGGCCTTGCCCGCCGCCCCCGGTCGAGCGCCCGACTGAACCAGAGAGGACCGCTGGATGCCGACGAAGAGCGTTGACCTGCCCCACCTCCGAAGCGTCGTCCTGGCCGGCCACGCGGGGTCCGGAAAGACGACGCTGGCCGAGCATCTGCTGTTCAAGACGGGCGCCCTGGCCCGCCTGGGCAAGGTCGACGATGGCAGCGCGGCGCTCGACTTCGAGCCCGAGGAGCAGAAGCGCCACGAATCGCTGAGCGCTGCGGTCGCCACGTTCGACGACGACGGCACGATCGTCACGCTGGTCGACACGCCCGGCTACCCGGACTTCGTCGCTGAGGTCATCTCCGGGATGGCCGCCTGCGACGGGGCGCTCCTCGTGGTCGACGCCTCGAGCGCCGTCGAGGCCGGACTCGAGACCGCTGTCGCCCAGGCTCGCGCGTGGGGCCGGCCGGCCTGCTTCTTCATCAACAAGAGCGACCGCGAGAACGCCGATCCGACGGCCGCCCTCGACGCCCTGCGCTCGGCGTTCGGGCAGAAGATCGCGCCGATCCAGCTGGCGATCGGCGCGGCCGAGTCGTTCAACGGCTACGTCGATCTCGTCCATCGCACGGCCTGGCAGTGGGACGGCAAGCAGGAGGTCGAGATCCCGATCCCGGCCGAGCTCGAGGCCGAGGTCGCCCGGCGGCGCGACCAGCTGCTCGAGGCCGCGGCGGAGGCCGACGACGACGTCCTGACCAAGTACCTCGAGGGCGAGGAGATCAGCGATCCCGAGCTCGAGGCGTGCCTCCGCAAGGGCGTCAAGGACTCGATCCTCGCCCCCGTGCTCGTGGGCAGCGCGATCAAGGGGATCGGGCTGCGCGGGCTGCTCGACGCGTTCATCCGCTACCTCCCGTCGCCGCTCGACGAGTCGCCGGTCACGGCGCTCGAACCGAAGACGAGCGACGAGGTCCCGGTCCCGGTCGACCCGGCCGGGCCGCTCCTCGTCCGGGTGTTCAAGACGGCGGCGGATCCGTACGTCGGCCGGCTCACCTACCTGCGGGTCATGTCGGGCACGCTCCGCGGCCAGGCCCACGCCTGGAACGCCAACCGCGCCGAGGACGAGCGGATCGGGCAGCTCCTGCTGCTGCACGGCAAGGACCAGGAGCCGGTCGGCGAGCTGCAGGCCGGTCAGATCGGCGCCGTGGCGAAGCTGACCGTGACCGAGACAGGCGACACGCTGACGTCGAAGGAGAAGCCGCTCCGGCTGCCCGAGATCCCGTTCCCCGAGCCGACCCTGTCGGTCGCGATCGAGCCCCAGACGAAGGCCGACCTCGACAAGATGGGCGCCGCGCTGCAGCGGATGCTCGAGGAGGAGCCGAGCGCCCGGGTCGAGCGCTCGCCGACCGGCGAGCAGCTGCTGGTCGCGCTCGGCGAGGCCCACATCGCGGTGATCGCCGAGCGGCTGAAGCGCAAGTTCGGGGCGGCGATCGTGACCCGCACGCCGCGCGTCCCGTACCGGGAGACGATCCGGGCCAAGACCCAGGTCGAGGGCAAATACAAGAAGCAGACGGGCGGCCACGGGATGTTCGGCCACGTATGGATCGAGCTCGAGCCGAACCCCGGCGGCGGGATCGTGTTCGCCGAGCGCGTCGTGGGCGGGTCGGTTCCGAAGGGCTTCTTCCCGGGCGTCGAGAAGGGCGTCCGCGAGGCCGCCGCCGAGGGCGTGCTGGCCGGCTACCCGCTGAGCGACTTCCGGGCGACCCTCTACGACGGCTCGTTCCATACGGTCGACTCGAACGAGCTGTCGTTCAAGATCGCCGCGTCGATGGCCCTCAAGAAGGGGGTCATGGACTGCAAGCCGGCGCTCCTCGAGCCGATCATGGCGATCACGGTCAGCGTGCCCGAGCAGTACATGGGCGACGTGAACCGGGACCTCAACACGCGCCGTGGGCGCGTCCTCGGGATGGACACCGCCGGCAACGGGACGCAGGTCGTGTCGGCCCACGTGCCGCAGGCCGAGCTGTTCAGCTACGCGACCGAGCTCCGCTCGCTGACCCACGGGCGAGGCACGTTCCACGCCGAGCTCGACCACTACGAAGAGGTTCCGAGCCACGTGGCCGAGAAGGTCATCGACCAGCACCGCAAGGCGGTCGAGACCGCCGCGCACTGAGGGGTCGGAGAGCGCCGCAGCGCTCGAACCCGTCGCCGCATCTCGGTCCCGGCGCCGGCTGGAGCCGGGGCGGATCGCGTGGTCCAGTCAGTCGGTCGGAGCTGCCGGCCGTGTGGCCCCCACGGCCGCCCGGAGATCGAGCCGGCCCTCGTAGAGCGCCCGACCGACGATCGCTCCGACGCATCCGAGCCGGCGCGCGGCGAGCAGGTCCTCGATGGAGCGGATGCCACCTGATGCGATGACGCGACCGGTCCCGAGCCCTACGACGCGCTCGAGCAGCTCGAGGTCCGGCCCCTCCAGACCGCCGTCCCGACCGACGGCCGTCACCTCGAGGGTGTCGACGCCGGTCGCCAGGACCCGGTCGACCGCTTCGAGGACGGGCGTGCCCGTGGCGCCCGGGCGCCAGCCATCGCCCACGGCGAGCCCGTCGCGCACGTCGAGCGCAACCGCAATTCGCTCCGCCCCGTGCCGGTTCACGAGCCGGCCGAGCAGGTCGGGATCCGCGAGCGCCGTCGTGCCCAGCACGGCCCGGTCGACCCCCAGATCGAGCACGCGCGCGACGTCGCCCTCGCGGCGCAATCCCCCGCCACACTCGACCCGCACGCGACCGGCGACGGCCGCGACGATCCCCGCGACGATGACGTGCTGCTGCGGCGAGCCGGCGCGGGCTCCGTCGAGGTCCACGACGTGGACCCACTCGGCGCCGGCATCGGCGAATCCAGGCGCGACCGCCGCCGGATCGTCCCCGTAGCGCGTCTCCCGGCCGAAGTCGCCCTGCCGCAGTCGGACCACGCGGCCGTCCCGAAGGTCGATGGCCGGGATCACCTCGAATGTGCCGGCAACCCGTTCGGAGCCCGGCTTGACGTCGCCCATCGAACCATTGTAGCGTTTTAGCACGCTACTACACTAGCATGGCACCGCGCACGACGAGGCATCGAAGGACATGGCATCCGAGCCCGCGTGGTTGACCGACGAGACGCGCGAGCTCCTGACGGCGATCGTATCGCTCGAGGACGTCGACGACGCGGCGGACTTCCTGCGCGACCTGTGCACGCTCGGCGAGCTTCGCGATCTCACCCAGCGCTGGGCGGTCGTCCGGCTGCTCGACGCCGGGCTCCACTACGGCGAGATCTCGCGGCGCACCGGCGCGAGCACCGCGACCATCACCCGGATCGCGTCGTGGCTCCATCACGGCGAGGGCGGCTACCGGCGGATGCTCGATCGGCTCGCCGAACGCAGCACGACCGGCGGCCGCCCGTACCCAGCCGGAACCGAACGATGAGGGACCGGCTCCGATTGGCGGTACCGAACAAGGGCCGGCTCGTCGAACCCACGCTGGCCCTGCTCCACGACGCAGGACTCGTGTTCGAGGAGCACGACCGCAGCCTGGTCGCCCGGGTCCAGAACTTCGACCTCGACATCCTGTTCGTCCGCACGTCCGACATCATCGAGTTCGTCGGTGACGGCGTCGCGGACCTCGGCGTGACCGGGATCGACCTCCTGGCCGAGACCGGTTCCGATCTTCCGCTCCTGCGCCCGCTCGGTTACGGCCACTGCCGGCTTGCCGCCGCCGTGCCGTCCAATTCGGCGATCGTCGCCGTCGAGGGCCTCGCAGGTTGCCGCGTCGCGACCGCGCATCCGAACACCACCCGGCGCTTCTTCCTCGAACGCCGCATCGACGTGGACGTGATCCCCATCTCGGGGGCCGTCGAGGTCGCACCGCGGCTCGGGCTGGCCGAGGCGATCGTGGACCTCGTGTCGACGGGCTCCACGCTCCAGATGAACGGCCTGCGCCCGATCGGCGACGTCCTGGCCTCGGAGGCGATCCTCGTCGCCAACCGCAACGCCCAGGCCGAGCGGGCCGACGACCTCGCCGCGATTGACACGATGCTCTCCGCCGTGCTCGCCGCGAGAGGACGCAAGTACCTGATGATGAACGCACCGGCGGCCAAGCTGGATGAGCTGAGTGCCCTGTTGCCCGGGCTCGAATCCCCGTCGGTGATCCCGCTGACCCACCAGGGCATGATCGCGATCCACGCCGTCGTGGACGCCGACGCCGTCTGGAGCCTGCTGCCACGGCTGAAGTCCGCCGGGGCGTCGGGCATCCTCGTCCTGCCGATCGAGAAGATCGTCGCATGAGCCCCACGCCGGTCTCGATGAGCGACCCGACCCGACCGACCGGCTACACCTGGGAGGCGACGAGCGAAGCGGTCGCCGAGCGGTACGGCCTGCCGGTCGACCAGATCGCCCGGTTCGACCTCAACACGAGCCCCGAGCCGCCGGCGCTCGCCGCGAGGGTCGTCTCGGCCGGCCGCTTCGAGACCGGGCTGTCCGAGTACCCGGCCTCCGACTACCGCCGCCTGACGGAGGCGGCGGCGGCCCGCTACGGCGTCCCGGCCGAGGAGATCCTCGTGGGCGCCGGGGCCGACGAGATCCTCGACATCGCGGCCAAGACCTTCCTGCCGGCCGGTGGGACGGCCGTGATCCCGACGCCGTCGTACGCCATGTACCGCGTCCTGTCCGAGCAGCGCGATGCCCGCGTCCGGCCGGTTCCCCGCCTCGGCGCCACTGCCGGCTGGGCGATCGATCCCGCGATGACCCGAACGATCGCGCGCGGCGCGGACCTTCTCTGGCTGTGCAACCCGAACAACCCGACCGCCCAGGCGGAACCCGACGGCACGATCGCGCGCCTCCTCGACGGCCTGGCGCAGGACGCCGAGCGGGATGGCCGCCGTGCCCCGCTGGTCGTGCTCGACGAGGCCTACGCGGAGTTCACCGGGACGAGCGACCTGCCGCTCCGGGGGGTCTACCCGCGGCTGGTCGTCGTGCGCACCCTCAGCAAGGCCTACGCCCTCGCCGGCCTTCGGGTCGGCTTCGCCATCGCGCCGCGCGAGACCCTCGCGGCGATGGAGCCGTACCGGCCGCCGGGCTCGGTGTCGGTCGTGTCGGTCACGGTCGCCACGGCCGTTCTCGGCGACCCGACGATCCTCGTCGAGGCCGTGGCCCGCGTGGACGCCGAACGGGCCCGGCTGGCGGAGGGTCTACGCGCGGCGGGCTGGCGCCCCGGCCCCAGCGTCACGAACTTCCTGCTCGTGCCGTTCGACACGCCCGAACGTGCCGCCGATGTCGCCGACGGCCTCCTCCGGCGCGGACTGGTTCCGCGCACCTTCCCGGCCTCGCACGTCCTGGCGGACCACCTCCGGTTGACGGTGCGCTCGGCCGCCGAGGACGATCGCCTCATCGCGGCCGCCCGGGAGATCGAGGCGCCGGGGGCGCCGGGAGCCGCCCGATGACCGTTCCAGAGCGCCCAGGCCACACGACAACGACCGACCAGGAGGGCCGTCGGGTCCGCCTGGAGCGATCGACCCGCGAGACGACCATCCGCCTCGCCCTCGACCTCGACGGAAGCGGCCGGACGTCGATCGTGACCGGGATCGGCTTCTTCGACCATCTCCTCGGCTCGCTCGCCCACCACGGCCTGTTCGACCTCGACATCGAGGCGGCCGGGGACCTCCATGTCGACGAGCACCACACCGTCGAGGACGTCGCGCTGGTCCTCGGATCCGCCTTCGACGCCGCGCTCGCCGATCGGGTGGGGATCGTCCGCTTTGGCGACGCGCGTGTCCCGATGGACGAGGCCCTGGCGAGCGCCGTCGTCGACGTGGGCGGCCGGCCGTACGCCGTGGTCGACCTCGGGTTCCGCGGCGAGCGGGTCGGCGAGCTGCCGCTCCAGCTCGTGGAGCATGCGGTCGAGGCATTTGCGCGCACGGCCGGCGCGACGGTCCACCTGAGCGGCTCGGGCCGGAACGACCACCACCTCGCTGAGGCGGCCTTCAAGTCGCTCGGTCGCGCCCTCCGGGCCGCCTGCGAGCCCGATCCGCGACGGGTCGGGGTCGCCTCGACGAAAGGCGTCCTCGGCTGATGGCCGCGCTGCGCGTCGCCGTGGTCGACTACGGCGCCGGGAACATGGTCAGCATCGGTCGCGCGCTCGAGGCCGTCGGCGCGGCCGTGACGATCGTCGACCGGCCCGACGGCCTCGACGGAGCACGGCTGCTGGTCGTGCCCGGGGTCGGGGCCGCTGCGCCCGCGATGGCCCGGCTCGCCGAGCGTGACCTCGTCCAGCCGATCCGCGCCTGGATCCGCGACGGGCGCCCGTTCCTCGGGGTCTGCCTCGGGCTCCAGCTGCTGTACGAGGGCAGCGACGAGGACGGCGCCGTCACGCTCGGGGTCCTCGCCGGCCGGACCGTGCCGCTCGTCGACGCCCCGACGCTCCCCCACATCGGCTGGAACCAGGTCGTCCGGCGACGGCCCCACCCGGTGCTCGACGGCGTCCGCGACGGCGCCGACCTGTATTTCGTCCATTCGTATGTCGCGGCACCGGCCGATCCGACCACGATCATCGCCGACACGACCCACGGAGGCGCGTTCCCGAGTGTCGTCGCGCAGGGGACGCTGGCCGGCGTCCAGTTCCATCCCGAGCGCAGCGGCACCGATGGGCTGCGGATCCTCGCCAACGTGGTCGCGCTGGCTGCGTCTCCTGGGCGACCCGCGGTCGCCGACCCGGGGCTCGCGCCGCTGGGAGCCGGCTGATGCTCTGCCGGCGCGTCATCCCCTGTCTCGACGTGGCCGACGGTCGGGTCGTCAAGGGCACCCGGTTCATCGACCTCGTCGACGAGGGCGATCCCGCGGAGCTCGCCAGCCGCTATGCGGCCGAGGGCGCCGACGAGCTCGTCTACCTCGACATCACCGCGGCCCCCGAGCGCCGCTCGACGCTCCTGGACGTCGTCACGCGGACGGCGCGCGAGGTGTTCATCCCGCTCACGGTCGGCGGAGGCGTTCGGACGGTCGACGAGATGTGGGCCGTCCTTCGAGCCGGCGCCGACAAGGTTGCGCTGAACACGGCGGCTGTCGCCGATCCCGGGCTCATCGAGCGCTGCGCCGAGCGCTTCGGCCAGCAGGCTGTCGTCGTCGCGATCGACGCCCGCCGGCGCCCCAACGGCGCTGGTTGGGAGGTGATCGTTCGCGGTGGACGAGACGCGACCGGGCTGGACGCTCCAGCGTGGGCCGAACGAGCCGCCGCCCTCGGCGCCGGCGAGCTGCTGGTTACCTCGGTCGATCGGGACGGGACGCAGGCCGGCTTCGATACGGAGCTCCTGCGCGGGATCACCTCGCACGTCCGCATTCCGGTCATCGCCTCGGGTGGGGCCGCCGGCCCGGCCGACTTCGTCGCCGCGGTCCGCGACGGTGGCGCCGACGCCGTCCTGGCGGCCTCGATCTTCCATCGCCGGATCCACGCGATCGCCGACGTCAAGCAGGCGATGGCGGCCGCCGGCCTGCCGATCCGGCAGCCGGCCGAGGCGGCGGCATGACCGGAGACGACGCCGGACGATCGTTCGACCCCGGCGCGGTGCGCTTCGGGGCGGACGGCTTGGTGGCGGGGGTCGTGCAGGATGCCGCCGACGGTCGGGTCCTGATGGTCGGCTACCTCGACGCCGAGGCACTGACGGCCACCGTGGCGACCGGAGAGGTTCACTTCCACTCGCGCTCCCGCGACCGCCTGTGGCGGAAGGGTGAGACGAGCGGCAACGTCCTTCGTCTCCGCGGCCTCGCGGTCGACTGTGACGGCGACGCGCTGCTCCTCCAGGTCGATCCCGCCGGGCCGACCTGCCACCGCGGGACGCGGAGCTGCTTCGACGGGGACGGCGCGATCGCGTCGATGCCGGCCAGTGCGGCCGCCGCAACCCCGGCGCAGACGCAAGGCGGCGATCAGGGCTTCGCCTGGCTCGAGGTGCTGTGGGCCACGATCCAGGAGCGCGCGGCGGACCGCCCCGCCGGCTCGTACACGGCCCGGCTCCTCGACGGTGGCGTCGACGCCGCCGGCCGGAAGGTCACCGAGGAGGCAACCGAGGTGCTGCTGGCGGCAAAGGACGACGCGGCGCGCGAAGCGACCGGGGCCGACCGCCGCCCGACGCAGGAGGCACTGGCCGGCGAGACGGCGGACCTCCTGTACCACGCGCTTGTGCTCTTGGCCGAGCGCGGCCTCGAGCCGGCCGCCGCGCTCGAGGTGCTACGTGGCCGCCACGCCACCTGACCCGGCGCGTCCGTCCGGATCGACGCGGACGATCCAGTACGTGCGCTTCCCACTGCGCAGGACGAGGTAGCGGCCGGCGATCGGCTTCGGGAGCGGGGCGTCGATACCCTCGACCCGCACCTCGTTGACCGAGAGGCCGCCCTGGGCGATCGCCCGGCGCGCCTCGCCGTTCGACGCATACAGCCCCGCGGCGACGGTGAGCCCGATCGGCCCCGCCGCGACGTCGGCCGGTCCGATGGCCGCGTGCGGCAGCTGCTCGAACGCGAACGCCAGCGCCGCCTCGCCGAGCTGCGGCAGGCGTCGGCTGAAGACGGCCTCGCTGACCTCGACCACCCGGTCCGCGACGTCGGGTCCATGGACTCGGGCCGTCAGGTCGTGGGCGAGCGCCCGCTGGACGAGGCGCCGCTCCGGCTCGCCGGCCGCGTCCGCCTCGAGCGACTGGATCGCGGCGCGGTCGAGCAGGGTGAACAGCCGGATGAGCCGTCCAGCCAGGGCATCCTCGGCGTCCAGCCAGAACTGGTAGAAGGCGTACGGCGACGTACGCTCCGGGTCGAGCCACACCGAGGTCCCCTCGGCGGTCTTGCCGAAAGGCTTGCCGTTCGGCGCCAGGAGCAACGGGTACGACAGGGCGTGTGCGAGCTCCTCCCCCTCCCCGCCGCCCTCGACCCGGCGGATGAGCTCCAGTCCGGCGGTCATATTGCCCCATTGGTCCGCGCCGCCCGTCTGGAGCTCGACGTCGAGGGTCCGGTAGAGGTGCAGGAAGTCGGCCGACTGGAGCAGCATGTAGCTGAACTCGGTGTACGACAGCCCGGCCTCGAGGCGCCGCTGGACCGAGTCCTTGGCCAGCATGTACGGGATCGTGAAGTGCTTGCCGACGTCACGCAGGAACTCGAGCATCCCGATCGCCCCGAGCCAGTCGTAGTTGTCGACGACGGTCGCCTGACCCGGTCCCGGCGTGAAGTCGAGGAAGTGCTCGAGCTGGCGGCGCAGGCTGGCGGTGTTCTCGATCACCTGCTCGCGATCGAGCAGGTTGCGCTCGGACGACCGGCCGGACGGGTCGCCGATCATCCCGGTCCCGCCGCCGACCACGACCACCGGACGGCCGCCGTGGCGCTGGACGTGCATCAGCCCGAAGACCGGGACGAGGTGGCCGGCGTGGAGCGACGGGCCGCTCGGATCGAAGCCGTTGTACGCCGCGATCGGGCGACCCGAGGCCAGCCGGGCGTCGAGGCCCGGGGTGCGATCCTGCAGCAATCCCCGCCACTCGAGCTCAGCCAGGAGCCCGCCCGAATCGGGCCGGCCGGCTCGGGGAGCCGTCACAGGGTGTGGCCGCGAGGCGTCTGAGCGCCCGGACCGGGGGGAAACCTGTCCATCACCGCCCCATGCTATCGTGACAACGAGTTATGCAAACCAGCCTCGCGCGGCGTCGACGCCATCGCCGGAACGGCGGTCGACCCAGGAGCGGCGGCGCGGCCTCCAAGGTCGCCATTGCGCTCCCCCTGTTCCTGTTCTTCACCTTCGTCCTGCTCGGCGTCGTCGGTGCGACGGCAGCGGTGGGCGCGTACGGCTATTACAGCCAGGGCCTCGACGACCCCAAGAACCTTCTCAGCAAGCTCGACTTCGCCGAGGAGACGGTCGTCTACGACCGAACCGGCAAGGTCGAGCTGGCCCGCTTCGGCCAGGTCAAGCGCAACGTCCTCACCTTCAACCAGATTCCGCCATGGATCGTCGACGCGACGACCTCGATCGAGGACAAGACCTTCTGGGACAACGCCGGGTTCGACCCGATCGGGATCGTGTCCGCGGCGATCGCGACCGCCGGCGGCAACGAGCGGGGCGCCTCGACGATCACCCAGCAGCTCGTCCGTGCCCGGCTCCTGCCGGCGAGCGCCTTCGCGGGCAGCCGCTATGAGCGCAAGATCCGCGAGATCATCCAGTCGGTCCGCCTGACCCAGGAGTACCCGGGGACGGCCGGCAAGGAAGCGATCATGCAGGCGTACCTCAACCAGAACTTCTACGGCAACCGGAGCTACGGGATCGCCGCGGCGGCCAAGAGCTACTTCGGGATCGACGACCTCTCCAAGCTGACCCTCGCCCAGGCCGCCATCCTGGCCGCCATCCCGCAGTCGCCGACCTCCTACGACCTGATCAAGAACGACGTGACCCAGTGCGCCGTCACCGTTGCGGCGGGCGCCGACTGCCCGGCCGGCAAGACCCAGCTCATCGTCCCGGCCGACTCGCCGATCGTCCAGCGGCGCGATCTCGTCCTCACCCGGATGCAGGCGCTCCTGCCGCTGCCATTGACGAAGAGCACCTTCAGCGCTGCCGACTTCGACGCGGCGCGCGCGGAGCCGGTGATCCTCCACCCGCCTGCCACCGCCGACTGGCTGGCCCCGCAGTTCGTGTGGCAGGTGCGCCACGAGCTCGGGTCGATCCTGTGCGGCGCCGACCAGGCCGACACCTGCGAGCAGGTCGACACCGGCGGCTACAAGGTGACCACCACGCTCGACTGGAACCTCCAGAAGAAGGCCGAGAAGTATGTCAAGGCCGCCGGGATCGCCCCCAACCGTGGGAACACCGCGGCCTACCTCAAGAGCATCGGCGTGTCCTACGCGAGCTGGATCCGCAACCTGAAGGGACGCGGGGTGTACAACGCCGCACTGGGTGCCGTCGACTACCGGACGGGCCAGGTCATGGCCTACGTCGGCAGCGCCTCGTACTACGAGAAGCCCCACGGCCGGAAGTTCCAGCCCCAGTTCGACGTCCTCGGCGACGGCTGGCGGCAGGCCGGATCGGCGTTCAAGCCGATCAACTACCTGACCGGGATCGAGGACCACACGCTCACCGCGTCGTCCCTGTTCATGGACGTGACCACGAACTTCGGCGGGGGCTACGCCCCGGGCGACGCCGACCTCCACGAGCGCGGCCCGCTCCGGCTGCGCCAGGCGATCCAGCTGTCGCTCAACATCCCGGCGATCAAGGCAGCCCTGATCAGCGGCCCGGACCACGTCTGGGAGTTCGCCAAGAAGATGGGCATCGTCTGGCAGTCGAACAAGAACCCGGCCGGCGGCTCGATCGGCATCGGCACCGTCGAGCTCCATTACATCGACCTCATCAGCGCCTACGGCGCGATCGCCGACGGCGGCGTCCTGATGCCGCGAACGACCATCCTCGCGGTCCAGGACAGCGACGGCAAGAAGTTCTATCCGAAGACGGCCCCGGTGGGCAAGCAGGCGATCAGTCCGCAGGGCGCCTGGATCATGAAGGACATCCTCCAGTCGAACACCGACCCGCGCCAGAACCCGTTCTGGTCTGAGCGCGCGATCTACGACCACGGCCGACGACGCCCGGCGGCGCTCAAGACCGGTACCACGAACGAGGAGATCGATCTCGCGGCGATGGGCTTCGTCGCGGCGCCCAAGGACCCCCATGCCCCGGCGCTCGTCGTCGGCGCCTGGATGGGCAACTCGGACAACAGCGCGCCGCCGAACGGCACGGTCGCCCTCGAGACCGCGGCGAGCCTCTGGCAGGCGTTCCTCACCGACGCCACCCGCGGAACCCCGATCGCCCAGTTCACCGACAAGCCCAAGGGCGTGACGCAGGTCGCGGTCGACGCCAACAGTGGCATGCTCCCGGGCCCGTTCACCCACCGGACGTACAAGGAGTGGTTCATCAACGGGACCGTGCCCAAGAAGGACGACGACACGAAGCGCGGCTACGCCATCGACAAGGCGACGGGCCTGCTGTGGCAGGCCGGCTGCCTCGGGCCACAGGTCACGAAGGGGTTCATGGACCTGTCCGGGGTGGACGCAGGATGGCCGCAGTGGCAGAAGTACGACCGCGGCTGGGTCCAGCGAGCGGCCCGCGGCGTCGGGATCCGCGGCGGACCCAAGGGGGCGCCGACCGCCTACTTCGGGTTCGGGAGCTTCTTCCCGTTCGGTGCGACCTGGGGCGCCCCGTTCGCGCCGTCGAAGAAGTGCCCGATCGGCGGTCCCAATCCGACCCCGCCGCCCCCGAGCGAGAGCCCGCTTCCGAGCGGGAGCCTGCCCGTCCCCGCGCCGACGGTCCGTCCGCGCGTCCGGCGGGTGCGCGTCCTCACAGACTGACGATCGTCGCCCCGTCGCCGCCCTCGCCGCGCTCGCCGGGCCGGAGCTCGCGGACGAGCGGGTTCTCCGCGGCGCTCTCGCGAACCGCATCGCGCAGCGCGCCGGTCCCGAGCCCGTGGACCACCGTCACCCGATCGAGCCCGGCCAGCGCCGCGTCGTCGAGGTAACGCCCGAGCAGCTCGATCGCCTCCTCCACCCGCGCACCGCGCAGGTCGAGCGACGAGGCGACCGAGCGGGCGCGCTGGAGCCCGAGACTGGCGTCGCGGGACACCGACCCGCCCGCGGCCGCGCGCGCCGGCGCTGATCCGGACCGGCGCCGCGCTCCGTGCTCGCGCCGGGTCTCTCGATCCCGCTCCGGGTCGGGAGCCATCCGCGTCCGCTCGCTCGGCCAGATCGCCGCGAGCGTCTCCTCGCGCGGCGGGGCGGGCTCGATCCCGACCGCGGGCTCCAGGTCGGCCGGGTCGACCGTCACGCGGAGTCCGCCCGACTCGAGCGTCACCCGCTTGCCGCCCCGCTCCAGCGCGGCGACGCGGCCCTCCCAGCCTTGGCTCCGGCTGCGGGCCCGGTCTCCGAGACGCCAGACGTGCGGTTCGATCGGAGCCGCCGGCTCGGGCTCCGTGGCCGGCGCGTCGGCCGGGAGTGCGGCCAGCCGCTCCTCGGCCGCCGCGACCGCTGCGTCCAGCGTCTTCGCAGTGACGGTCTCGCGTTCCAGCGCGCGACGCGTCTCGCGGACCTCGTCGCGAAGCTCGGCGACGACCCGCTCGGCGTCGCGCCGGGCCATGCTCACCACCTGGTCGCGCTCGCGGCGGGCCGTTCGCCGCTCGTCCTGCGCCTGGCGGAGCACGTCGAGCGCCCGGGCCTCGGCCGCCCGCGCGCGCTCAAGCGCGTCGCTCGTCTCGTCCTCGGCGGCCTTCAGCGCAGCCAGCGTCGCCTCGAACGTGCGCTGGCTCTCGGTCAGCCGCGACCGCGCGTCGGCGACGATCTCGGCGGGCAGCCCAAGCCGCTCGGCGATCGCAAAGGCTTGGCTGCCGCCCGGTAGCCCGATCGATAGCCGGAAGGTCGGGCTCAGCGTCTCGAGGTCGAACTCGACCGACGCGTTGCGCGCCGCCTCGGTGGTGTGGGCGTACGCCTTGAGCTCGGCGTAGTGGGTCGTTGCGGCGACGAGCGCTCCGGCCCGGATGAAATGGTCGAGGAGGGCCTGGGCGAGCGCCGATCCCTCGGTCGGGTCGGTCCCCGCCCCGAGCTCGTCGAGCAGGACGAGGCTGTCGGGTCCGGCCGCCTCGACGATCCGAGTGATCGAGCGCAGGTGCCCCGAGAATGTCGAGAGGCTCTGGGCCACCGACTGCTCGTCGCCGATGTCGGCGAAGACGTCCTCGAAGACCGGCAGGCGGGAGCCGGTCTCGGCCGGCACGTGCAGGCCAGCCTGGTGCATGAGGGCAAGCAGGCCGAGCGTCCGCAGGGTGACCGTCTTGCCGCCGGTGTTCGGCCCGGTCACGACGAGCGCCGTGTAGCCGTCGCCGAGCCGAAGGTCGATCGGGACGACGTGCCCGCTGAGGCCCGGGTGGCGGGCGCCGAGCAGGACGACCTCGGGTCGGCCGGCCGTCTCGGCCCGGGTCGCGTCCATCTCCGCGGCGAGGTTCGCCTTCGCCGCCCAGAAGTCGAACCGGGCCAGCGCGGCGAGCGACTCGCGCAGCGGGCCGGCATTCGCGGCGACGAACGCCGACAGCTCGTCGAGGATCCGCTCGATCTCCTCGCGCTCGGCGGCCTGCGCCTCGCGCCAGGCGTTGCCGAGCTCGACGGCGACGAGCGGCTCGACGAACAGGGTCTGGCCGCTGCCCGACGCGTCGTGGACGATCCCCTTCACCCGGCTGCGCGCCTCGGCCTTGACCGGGACCACGTAGCGGCCGTTGCGGAGGGTGATCAGCGACTCCTGGAGCGCGCCCGTTGCCGTCTCCGCCTGGACGAGCGCCTCGAGCCGGCGCCGTAGCCGGTCGTAGGCGACCCGGACCGCGGCACGCAGCCCGCCGAGCCGCGGCGACGCGCTGTCGAGGAGCTCACCCACGGGGTCGAAGCTGCGCGCCAGGGTGCCCCGCAGCGCCGGCAGCGGGTGGAGCTCACGGCCGAGTTCGCGCAGGAGCGGCCGGCGCTCGTCGGCCAGCCCGGTCCCCAGCCGGGCGACCGCGTCGAGCGTCTCCGCGATCTCGAGGAAGTGGGCCGGGTCGAGCCGCCCGCCCCGCACGGCACGCTCGATCCACGGACCGATGTCGTGGGCCGAGCCCACGCCCACCGCCGAGCGCTCCTCGAGCAGGGCCCGCGCTTGGTCGGTCTCGTCGAGGCCGCGGGTCACGACCACGGGGTCGTCCGACGGCAGGAGTGACTCGGCGAGCCGGCGACCGGGCGGGAAGCTCGTCGCCGCGGCCAGGCGCTCGCGGACGACCGGGAACTCGAGCAGGGCGATCGACTTCGCGTCCATCAGCCGGGTCCGCGCGAGACCGACGGATGCTCATCGATGAGCAGTCGCCATGGCCGGCTCGCCCACGGCTCTCCCGCGTAGTCGACCCCCACCCGCGGAGTCGCCCGCACCGCCTCGCCCGGCAGGAGCTCCCCCGCCTCGACGCGCAGCCGGCCGCCGGGATCGAGCAGGTCGAGACCGGTCATCGTCGGATCGAGCCCGAACGCGGCCCCGACCAGGCCGGGCCCCGCCGCGAGCCGGGCCGCCGGAACAGCCGCGATCCGCGCGGCGATCGCCACCTGGGCCGCTGGGTCGTCACGGAACCGACGCAGGCCGCTCTCGCGCGCGGTCCGCAGCCGGCGTGCCGCCTCGACGCCGGCCTCGATGGCCACGGCGCGGATGAGCACCGCGGCCGGATGGCCGGGCGGCTCGGTGACGACGTTCAGGCAGGTGTGCATCCCGTAGACAAGGTACAGGTACGCGTGCCCCGGCTCGCCGTACATGATCGCGTTCCGGGCGGTCGGTCCGAATCGGGCATGCGAGGCCCGGTCCTCCTCGCCGATGTAGGCCTCGACCTCCACGATCCGGCCGGCGATCGGCCCGTCGGGAAGGCCGTCGGCGACGAGCCGGCAGCCGAGCAGGGCGCGGGTGGCGGCCAGCGTGGGCTGCGCGAGCGCCGCCCGATCGAGCGGCGCGCGGGACGGATCCGCGGCGATCAGACCCGCGGGTAGAGCGCCTGGATGTCGGACGGCAGCAGCGGCCCGGTGACCGTCACGAGCAGCGGCAGGAGCGTCTGGCGGAAGACCGTCACGCTCTGCGACTGGTTGACGGCGCCGTAGAGGTCCTTGAGGAACTGGACCTGCTGGTCGCCGATCCCCACCGGCAGCCGGAAGAAGGAGTCGAGGATCGCGATCCCCGCGGCCACGATCAGGAGCGCCTGGACCACCCCGAGCACGCCACCGAGCAGCTCGTCGAGGACGGGTGCCTTCACGAACAACGGGGCCGGCTTGTAGGTCGCCTGGATGATGATCGTGCCGACGATCATGAACACGACGAACAGGAACCCGAACGCGAGCATGTACGAGTACTCGCGCGGGAACTGGGTCCAGTTGCTGGCCAGGAACGAGCCAAGCGCGTCGCGCAGGTTCGCCGCCAGCAGGAACGAGAACACGACGATCGCGATCCCGAGCAGCCGGCGAACCACCCCCTGCGCGTAACCGAGCACGAACATCACGACGCAGAACGCGATCACCACCCAGTCGAACGCGGTGACGCTGGTGATCGTCTGGACGATGTCCACGCACTCTCCTCAGGCGAACCAGGACCCACGCAGGGCGCAGGCCCGGCGAGGCGGCGCAAGGGTAGCGCGTGACCTTCGGCGTCGCAACCAGGCCGATGGTCACGTCCGAAGGCGCGCTCCGAGCTCGCCGGACAGGGCCGCGGTCACGCTGGCCACGATCGCCTCGACCTCCGAGTCGGTCAGCGTCCGATCCGCCGACCGGAGTATGAGGCGCTCGGCCAGGCTCTTCTCGCCGGCGGCCAGCGGCGCGCCGCGGTAGATGTCGAACAGCCGCAGGTCGACGAGCAAGGGACCCGCGGAGCGTCGGATCATCGCCTCGACCGCGGACGCCGGGACCGACTCGGCGACGACCACGGCGAGATCGCGCTCGACGGCGGGGTGGCGCACGATCGGTGCGACCCGGGCGACCGGGAGCTGCCCGCCCGACAGGCCCGCAACCGACAGCTCCGCCACGAGCAGCCGGTCGAGACGCAGGTCGAGTCGATCCACGAGCGACGGGTGGAGCTCGCCGAGCCGGCCCACGAGCCCGATTGCCCCGTCGGCGCGGCGCGCCGTCGCGACAGCCGAGCGGCCCGGGTGGACCATCGGTTCGTCGGCCAGTGGCGTGAATTCGACGCGCCCGAGCTGGAGGCGGACCGCGAGGAGCTCGACGAGCGCCTTCAGGTCATCGAGGTCCGCCGCGCGGGCGGGCCGGTTCCAGGCCGCCGGCTCGCGGTTCCCGGCAAGCGCGATCGCCAGCCGCCACCATTCCCGCGGGGCGCTGCCTGTCCGGCCGTAGCCCTTGCCGACCTCGAACAGGCCCAGATCCGGGCGGCCGTTGCGGACGTTGCCGGCAACGATCTCGGTGAGGCTCCCGACGAGCCCCTGGCGGAGCACTGCGTGCTCCGGCGAGATCGGGTTCTGGACCGTGATCGGGTCACCACCCGCGACCACCTCCCCATCGGCCGCCTCGCCGGGCGTCGCCCAGCCGAACGGCGCGAGCTGGCTCCGGGCCACGAGCGCGTGGGTCACGACCTCGTACAGGCCGGCCCCGACGAGCGTCTCGCGGACGGCCTCCCGGAGATCGAGCGGGCTGGGGCGCCAGGGCGGCGGTCGGGTGTCCGGGAGCGTCGGCGGGATCTCCTCATAGCCGTGGACCCGGGCGATCTCCTCGATCACGTCGGCCTCGACGATGAGATCCCGCCGCCAGGTGGGCACGGTCGCCACGACCGCCTCCCCGACTCCGGCCGTCACGCTGAGCGGCTGCGGCTCCGCGGCGACCGTGACGCTCACGCCGGCCGGGGCCACCGCGGTCTCGACTTCGACCCGGGCGAGCACCGCCTGCTGAGCGGGGACGTCGAGGTCCAGCCCGAGCAGCCGGCTGACCCGGGCAGGGCGGAACGGGACGGTCCGCTCGGCGGGTTCCGCGGGCGCGCTGTCGACGCGGCCGGCCGACACAGCGCCACCGGCCCACTCGACGACGAGTCGAGCGCAGCGATCCGCCCCGATGCGCGCGAGCCGGACCTCCTGGCCCTTCTCGAACCGCAGGCTGGCCTCCGAGCGGAGCCCGTAGCGCTGGCCGGTCCGGCGGATGCTGACCGGATCGAAGATCGCCGACTCGACGACGACCTCGGCCGTGGCCGGTCCGATCTCGGACTCGGCGCCGCCCATGACCCCCGCGATCGCGATCGGGCCATCCGGGTCAGCGATCACGAGCGTGTCCGGGGTGAGCTCGCGGACCACGTGGTCGAGCGTCTCGATCCGCTCCCCCGGCGCCGCGCGGCGGACGACGATCCGGCCGCCGCGGACCGCGCCACCGTCGAACGTGTGGATCGGCTTGCCGAGCTCGAGCATGACGTAGTTGCTCGCGTCGACGACGTTGCTCACGGGCCGCATCCCGGCCGCCAGGAGCCGCGACTGGACGAGCTGGGGCGAGGGGCCGATCGTCACGCCGCTGATCCAGCGCCCGACGAAGCGGGGGCACAGGTCGGGGTCGCGCACCTCGACGGCCAGGCGCTGGCCGACCGCCGGGCCGGTCTCGGCCACGTCGAACGGCGGAAAGCGGACCGGCGCCCCGGTGACGATCGCGATCTCGCGGGCGAGCCCGACGATCGACAGCGCGTCACCCCGGTTCGGCTTGACATCGATGTCGAGGACGACGTCGCCGTAGACCTCGGCCAGCGCGACGCCGAGCGGCGTCTCGGGCGGCAGGATCAGGATCCCGTCGGCGTCGCCGGTCAGCTCGAGCTCGTCCCCCGAGCACAGCATCCCGTTGCTCGTGACGCCCATCTTCTCGGTGCGCTCGATCCGCCGGCCGCCGGGCAGGACCGCACCGGGGAGGGCCACCGGGACGCGCTGGCCCGGGGCGATGTTGGTCGCGCCGCAGACGATCTCAAGCGGCTCGCCGGACCCGACGTCGACTCGGGTGAGCGACAGCCGGTCGGCGCGCGGATGCTTCTCGACGGTGAGCAGGCGGCCGACGACCACGTTCTGCCAGTCGTCTCCGCGGCGCTCGATCCCGCGCACTTCCATGCCGAGCATCGTCAGGCGCTCGGCGAGCCGCTCCGGCTCGAGCTCGACCTCGATGTAGTCCCGGAGCCAGGACAGCGGCACTCTCATGAGCCGGCACCCTCAATTCGGAGCTGCCGCTCGCGCACCGACGGCCGAGGCGACGCTCCTGCGAGCCATCGGCCGGAGGTTACCTTCACCGGAACTGCTCCAGGAAGCGCAGGTCGTCCTCCATGAACAGGCGCAGGTCGGTGATCCCGTGCCGGAGCATCGCGATCCGCTCCGGGCCCATCCCGAACGCGAAGCCCTGGTAGCGCTCCGGGTCGAGCCCGCCGTAGCGCAGGACGACCGGGTGGACCATCCCCGCCCCCAGGATCGTCATCCAGCCCGTCCGGCCGCAGGCCGGGCAGCCAACGCCGCCGCACACGAGGCACTCCACGTCGAAGGCCACGGACGGCTCGGTGAACGGGTAGTAGCCGGGCCGGAAGCGGGTCTTCCGGCCGGCGCCGAACATCGCCCGGGCGAACGCGTCGAGGAGGCCGCGCAGGTCGCCCATCGTCGTCCCCTCGTCGATCATGAGCCCCTCGACCTGGAAGAACTCGAAGCCGTGCGACGCGTCGACCGCCTCGTGGCGGAAGCAGCGCCCGGGGAGGAGTGCCCGGATCGGCGGTTCGGTCGTCTGCATCACCCGGATCTGGCCCGGCGACGTGTGCGTCCGGAGGAGGTGACCGGGAACGTCGACATACAGGGTGTCCCACAGATCCCGCGCCGGGTGGTCAGGCGGGATGTTGAGCATCTGGAAGTTCGTGACGTCGTCCTCGACCTCGGGCGACTCGTACACGACGAAGCCGAACTGGGCGAAGATCCGGGCGATCTCGCGCATCGACTCGATGCTCGGATGGAGTGCGCCGCGCTCGACCGGGCGGCCCGGCGTGGTGACGTCGACCGTCTCCGCCGCGAGACGCCCGCCGAGGGCATCCGCCTGGAGGAGGGCCGTGCGCTGGGCGAAGGCGGATTCGATGGCCGCCCGGACCGGGTTGGCGACCGCGCCGACCTTCGGCCGATCCTCGGGCGGCAGCGCGCCGATGCCGCGGGCGACGACGGTCAGGCGGCCCTTCTTGCCGAGGACGTCGATCTCGAGCGCCTGGAGGTCCGCGAGCGTCGGAGCGTCCGCGATCGCGGCGAGCGACTCGTCGCGCAGCCGCTCGAGATCGCGGGTCAGTTCGGCGAGGTCCACCCCGCGGGTCCGGCGGCCCGGATCAGGCGCTGCGGGCCGCCTCCGCGATCTTGCCGAACGTCGCGGCATCGCGGACGGCGAGGTCGGCGAGGATCTTCCGATCGATCTCGATATCCGCCCGCTTGAGCCCGGAGATGAGCGCGCCGTAGGTGAGCCCGTTCTGCCGGGCGGCGGCGTTGATCCGGACGATCCACAGCTCGCGCATCTGGCGCTTGCGCTGCTTGCGATCGCGGGTCGCGTAGGCGAGGGCGTGAAGGGTCGCCTCGCGCGCCGGCTTGACCAGACGGGACTTCGTGCCCTTCCGGCCCTCCGAGGCGTTGAGGAGGCGCTTGTGGCGCTTGTGGGCCGTGACGCCCCGCTTGACTCGTGCCATGAGGTGGGTCTGCTCCTACTTGCCGAGGTACGGCAGCAGGCGACGGACCTGCGCGGCGTGCTCGGGCCCGATCAAGGTCTTGCCGGCGTAGCGGCGGGTGCGGCGGGATGACTTGATCTCCAGGTGATGGCCGCGCCAGCTGTTGACCCGGAACACCTTGCCGCTGCCGGTCACGCCGATGCGCTTCGCGGCCGCCTTGTGCGTCTTGATCTTCGGCATCCTGTCGCTACTCTCCTGCCGGCGCCGGGGCGGGTGCCTCGGTCTCCGTCGTCTTCCTGGTCCTGGCCGGCGCTCGGGCCGGCTTTGGTGCTTCGCTCTTCGTTCCGGACGCGGCCGGGGCCTTCGTCGCCGTCGACCGGGCTGCCGGCCGAGCGGGGGCTGGTGCTGCTGCCGCGACCGCCACCGGCACTGGCTTGGCCGTCTCGGCCGGCTTGGCCGCCTCGGTCGGCTGCGCTGCCGGAGTCACCGCCGGCTCGGCGGCCGGTGCCGCAGGCGCCGTCTCCGGGGTCCGTTCGGCAACGGTGGGCGGGGCGGCGGCGGCCGGAGCCTCCGCCGCGTCCGACGGCTCGGCCTCGTCCAACTCGGCGCCGTGGCGGGTCGGATGCGCGATCGGCTTCGGCTTGTGGACCGACGCGACCGTGATGTGCATCGACTTGCCCTCGAGCAGCGGGGCGCGCTCGACGACGCCGTGATCCTTGATCTGCTCCGAGAACCGGGTGAGGAGGGTCCGCCCGATCTCCGGGTGGGTCAGCTCGCGGCCGCGGAACTGGACCGCGACCTTGATCCGATCCCCTTCCTCGAGGAACTGGATCGCCCGACGGACCTTCGTGTCGAAGTCGCCCGTGCCGATCTTCGGCTTGAGGCGGACCTCCTTGAAGGTCACCGAGCGCTGCTTCCGCTTGGCCTCCTTCTCCCGCTTCGTCAGCTCGTACTTGTACTGCCCGAAGTCGAGGAACTTGACCACCGGCGGGGACGCCATCGGGGCCACCTCGACCAGGTCGAGGCCTCGTTCCTGCGCCATTGCGAGGGCTTGTGGGGTCGGCATGACGCCCAACTGGGCTCCCTCTTCATCGACGACTCGGACCTGGGGGATCCGGATCATCTGGTTGACGCGCAGGTCTCGGCTGATGGTCGACCCCTTCGAACGTGCTCGGTCGCGGTTCGACGCTCGCACGGACACGGGTGCGGCCCGGGCGAGGTCGCAAGCCGGGAGGATAGCACAGCCATTTCGGGACCGGCAATCGAGGCCCGGCGCGGCCCGGTCCGGTCCGCCGGATCAGGGCCGTCGCGCCGCCGCCTCCCCCGCGAGCCGGATCGCCAGGTCGTCCCACGCCTCGGTCGCCTGGGCCTCGCCGGGCGCCGTGTCGCGGCGACGGATCGTTGCGGTCCGCGCTTCGACCTCGCGATCGCCGAGGACGAGCATGTAGGGCACCTTCTGCTCCTGGGCGAGCCGGATCTTGTTCTGCATCCGGTTGTCCGAATCGTCGACGTCGACCCGCAGGCCGCGGGCACGCAGGACGGCCGCCAGCTCCCGTCCGGCGTCGACGTGCCGGTCGGCGATCGGGATCACGACAGCCTGCACCGGGGCGACCCACATCGGGAGCGCCCCGCCGAAATGCTCGACGACGATGCCGATGAACCGCTCGAGCGAGCCGTAGACGGCGCGGTGGATGGCGATCGGGCGCTGGGGCTGGCCGTGCTCGTCGATGTAGGTCAGGTCGAATCGCTCGGGGAGCATCGTCAGGTCGGCCTGGATCGTCGCCATCTGCCACTCGCGCCCGAGGGCGTCGTCGATGTAGATGTCGATCTTCGGCGCGTAGAACGTGCCGTCCTTCGGCTTGACCGTGTAGCGGACGCCCGCCCCGTCGAGGGCGGACCGGATCAGCTCCTCGGCGCGCTCCCACAGCGCGTCGTCGCCGATCGCCCCGTCAGGCTTCGTGGCGAAGACGTAACGCGGCTCGAGACCGAACCAGCTGTACGACTCGCGGACCATCTCCAGGAGCGCCCCGATCTCGTCGGCCAGCTGGTCCGGCCGGACGTACACGTGACCATCGTCCTGGACGAAGTGGCGCACCCGGGTCAGGCCGTGCAGCACGCCACTGCGCTCGTTGCGATGAAGCCGGCCGTACTCGGAGTAACGCAACGGGAGATCGCGGTACGAGCGTGTCCGGGCGCGGTAGATGAACGTGCTCTCGGGGCAGTTCATCGGTTTGAGGGAGTAGGCCTGGCCCTCGATGTCGAGCACGAACATGTTGTCGCGGTAGTGGTCCCAGTGACCGGACTGCTCCCACAGCCGGTGGTTGACCAGGATCGGCGTCGAGACCTCCTCGTAGCCATAGCGGTCCTGGAGCTCGCGCATGGCGCTCTCGAGGGTGCGCCAGATGCGCTGGCCCTTGGGGTGCCAGAACGCTGAGCCCGGGCTGACGTCGTGGAAGCTGTACAGGTCGAGCTGGACGCCGAGCCGGCGGTGGTCTCGCTTGCGCGCCTCGGCTCGCCGCCACAGGTACTGGTCGAGGTCCTCCTGGCTCGTCCAGACGGTGCCGTAGATCCGCTGGAGCATCGGGCGCTTCTCGTCACCGCGCCAGTACGCCCCGGCGACGCTGAGCAGCTTGAACGGGCCGATCCGGCCGGTGCTCGCGACGTGGGGGCCCTTGCACAGGTCGATAAAGAGTCCGTGCTCGTAGGTCGAGGTCGGCGGGAGCGGCTCCCCGGTGGCCGCCGCGCGCGTCGCGAGATCGTCGAGGATCTCGACCTTGTACGGCTGGTCCCGTCCAACGAAGAATGCCCGTCCGTCCGCGGGCGCCAGCTCGTGCCGCACGAACGGATGGTCGGCCGCGACGCTCTCGGCCATCCGGGCCTCCACGGCGGCGAGGTCATCCGGCGTGAGCGGGCGCGGCAGCTCGAAGTCGTAGTAGAACCCGTCGTGGATCGCCGGCCCGATCCCGAGCTTCGTGCCCGGGAAGAGGTCCATGACCGCCTCGGCCATCACGTGGGCGGTCGAGTGGCGCATGGCGTCCAGGTCGCTGTGCGCCCCGGCGTCGAGCAGCTCGTCGGCCGAGCCACGATCGGGGGCCTCGAGCTGCTCGTCCTCGACGAGTCCCTGCTCTACCGGTTCGTCGCTCATCGTCCGCCTCCCGAGAATCACGATGCCTCTCGTCCATCGACAGGACGAGAGGCTCGGCTCCCGCGGTTCCACCCGCCTTCGTGACCAGCCCGGTCACGCGCTCGTGCCGCGCTAACGGGCGGACCCGGGCCGGTTCGCCGGCCGCTCACGGGTGGTGCCCGGACGAGGCAATCGTCGCGGCTCTCAGCGCTGCCGCGGCTCTCTGTCGATCACCGGATCCGCCGGACGTGTCCCGATCGTCGCGTTCGATCTGGTGGGCGACACTGGGCTCGAACCAGTGACCTCTTGCATGTCAAGCAAGTGCTCTAACCAACTGAGCTAGCCGCCCGTGCGGCGCGGTTCCGTCGCGCCGCCGGGAGATGATACCGCAGGGTCGTTCGGGGGCGTCAACGCAGGGACGACGCCGCCGAGTACGGCCGGGAAGCGCCCACGGAGCGACGATGAACCAGATCTCGACGCCGCGGTCCCGCTCCCGGAGGTCGGCCAGGAGCTTGGCTCATTGCACCGGACAGCGAACGACCCCCGACGCATCGGGGGTCGTGTCGTGAGTGGAGCGCCGTGTCAGTTGCGGTCGGACTCGACGGCGTCGGCGTGTCGCTGGAGCTCGAACTGGATGTACGCGCTGGCCTGGTCGCCCGACGCGATAATCGCGGGATCGGCGGCCTTCGCGTTGAGCATGTCGAAGTAGGCGTTGGCCTGCTCACTCGACGCGATCGTCACGGGGCCAGCCGCCGTCGCCATGAGCTGGCCGACGGAGCCGGCGTGGCGCTGGAGCTCGAACTGGATGTAGGCGCTTGCCTGCTCGCCCGACGCGATGATCGCGGGGTCGGCGGCCTTCGCGTTGAGCGAGTCGATGTAGGCGCTTGCCTGCTCGCCCGACGCGATGATCGCGGGGTCGGCGGCCTTCGCCGTGAGCTGGCCGAAGTAGGCGTCGGCTTGCTCGTTCGGCGCGATCGTGGTCGAGACGGCGATCACCGGGCGGTCCGGCTTGGCGAGCGACTGCGGCTCGGCGATCGGGCGGGCGCTGATGGCGACGCCGATAACGGCTACCAGCAGGCCGGCCGCGACAGCCGCGGCGTAGGTGGCGAACCGGTTCGGTGCGCCGAACGCAATGGTGTTCTGGGCTGCGGTCATGTCCTGGTCCCCCTTTGGTCGCCGGGTGGCGATCACCTGGCCGCCATCGTGGGCTTGGACGAAGCCGCCTACGAGCGACGCGCCGACGTCGATCCGGTCGGCGGGGGCATCGATCCATCGTCGGCTCGACATCCGCCGGAACGTCGCGCGTCCGACGCGGGCCGACCCAACCGCGCTGCCGCGGAAGGCGTCCATCACGGACGCGGATGGGCTGCGGCGAGATACCGCAGGGTCGTTCGGGGGCGTCAACGCAGGGTCGACGCCCCCGAATGCGCCGGGAAGCGCTTAGGGAGCGGCGATGAACCAGATCCCGCCGACGCCCTGGCCGTTCGTGTCGCCGGCCGCCTTGTCGGCCGCGAAGTAGTACAGCGGGGCCCCGTTATAGGTGACCTGCATCGTCCCGTCGGGGCGGGTGATCGTGGCCAGCGTGCCCGTCACGCCGTCCTCGTGCTTGACCGTGTCACTCGCGGTGACGGTGAACGGCGGCCAGTTGGTGGCGCAGTTCCCCGTACACGCGCTCGTCCCGGGCGTGGTGTCCTTCTTGAACACGTACAGGGTCTTGCCGTCCTCGCCGGTGAGGAACTTGCCCACCGTGGCGGTGGCGACGGACACGTCGTACTCCTCGCCCGCGCTCGAGGCGCCCGCGCTCGCGCTGGCCGGTGCCGTGCTCGGGGCTTCCGATGCCGCCGAGGGCGCCGTCGTCGGTGCGGTGGTGGGGGCCGTGGAGGGGCTGGCTCCACTGCTGCTGCAGGCGGCCACGAGCGCCGTGACGGCGGCCCCGAGGGCCAGCCAGCGCACGACGCCGCTTCGGTCGAACTGGATCATCGGCGGTTCACTCCTCTGCCTCGCCGGGCATCGGGCGCCGGCGGATGCATCCGATACGTCGATCCCGCCCGCCCGGTTCCGGCCGTTCTCGGGCCGCCGCCGTTCCGGCAAGATGGTCGAGTGGACGACGTTCGCGGCTACGCCCTTATCGACGCCGGCGACGGACGCCGGCTCGAGCGCTTCGGGACGTGGACGCTCGACCGGCCGGCCCCGGCCGAGGGCGGCTTCGCCCGCCGCGATCCCCCGGCGTGGGGCGACGCCGACGCGCGGTTCGAGGCCGGCCCGGACGGCTCCGGGAGGTGGGTCACCGTCGGACCAGAGCTTCGCTCGCCGTGGACGTCGACCGTCGGCGACCTTTCGTTCGAGATCCGGCTGGCGGCGTCGGGCCAGGTCGGCTGCTTCCCGGAACAGGTGTCGAGCTGGTCGTGGATCGCCGACCACGTCACCGAGCTCAGGCGTGACCTGGGCGACGATCAGGCGCCCGAGGTCCTCAACCTCTTCGCCCACACGGGCGGCTCGACGCTCGCGGCCGCCCGTGCCGGTGCACGGGTGGTCCATCTCGACGGGGCGCGCTCCGCGGTCACCTGGGCGCGTCGCAACGCCGAGCTCAACGGGCTGACCGAGGCGCCGATCCGCTGGATCGTCGACGACGCCCTGCGGTTCACCCAACGAGAGGTGCGCCGGGCACGGCGTTACGACGGCCTGATCCTCGATCCGCCAAGCTTCGGGCGCGGCCCCGGGGGACGGCCCTGGCGGCTCGAGACGGACCTGCCCGAGCTCCTCGAAGCCGCGATCCTGACGCTGTCCGACGGACCGGCCTTCGTCGTCCTCAGCGGCCATACGACCGGCTTCGACGCGGACCGGCTCGCCGGAGTCCTCCGGGCGGCCCTCGGGACCCGGACGCCGGAGCGGGTCGAGAGCGCCGAGCTTGCCCTCGTGGCGCAGAGCGGGCGGCGGCTCGGCCTCGGCTCGGTGGTTCGGTGGGCGGGATGAGCGAGCCGCGCGAGATCTCCAGCCCGGCGAACCCGCGCATCCGCGCCACGGCTGCGCTGCGCGACCGTCGCGAGCGCGAGCGCACGGGCCGGATCGTCATCGACGGCGCCCGCGAGCTGCTCCGCGCGCTCGACGCCGGCGTGGCGGTCGAGACGATCTTCGCGTGCGAGGAACGCTGCCGGTCCGCCGCCTGCGTCGAGCTGCTCGACCGCCTCGGGCCGGACGATCCGCGGGTCGTTCGGATCGGCGAGGCGGCTCTGCGCAAGGTTGCCTTCGGCGATCGCGCCGAGGGCGTGGTTGGGGTGGCGGCCCGGCCGGCGCTCGACCTCGCGGCGCTCCGCCTGCCCGCCGACCCGTTGATCGTCGTCGTCGAGGGGGTCGAGAAGCCGGGCAACCTCGGCGCGATCGTCCGGACGGCCGACGGCGCCGGAGCCGACGCGGTCGTCGTCGCGGGCCCGCTCACCGACGTCCACAACCCGAACGCGATTCGGGCGAGCCTCGGCACCATCTTCAGCGTCCCGCTGGCCGCGGCCGCGAGCGACGACGTACTCGCCTGGCTGCGCCGCCGCGGAACGCGGATCGTGGTCGCCCGGGTCGATGGCGCGGTGGCCTACGCCGACGTCGACCTTCGCGGCGCGGTCGCGATCGTGGTCGGCAGCGAGGCCGGTGGGCTGACCGCGAGCTGGGACGGGCCGGACGTCGTCGCGGCGCGCTTGCCGATGCTCGGCGCCGCCGATAGCCTCAACGTGTCCGCCGCGGCAGCGGTGCTCCTGTACGAGGCGCGGCGCCAGCGGGACGCGCCGGGGCCGACGGGCCGCTAGGACTCGAAGACCATCCGCCCGTCGACCAGGACGCAGTTCGGGCGGGCCGTCGCCAGGCGTCCACGAGGGGTCACCGGCTCGTCGACGCAGGCTGCCGGCAGGATCACGACGTCCGCGCGCTGACCGGCGACCAGCCGGCCCCGATCCCGCTCGCCCGCGACGAGCGCCGGGTCCACGCAGGCGGCCCGCAGCGATCGCGCCAGGTCGAGGGCTTCGGCGGGCCCGAACGGCGCGCTGCCCGCGGGCCAGGCCGGATCCGACCGCGTCACCGCGATTGCGATGCCGGGCCACGGGTCGAAGGGCTCGATCGGCGCGTCGGTGCCAAAGGCGAGCAGGGCCCCGGCGTCGGCCAGCGAGCGCAGCGGGTACCCCGACCGCTCGGCCCGATCGCCCAGCAGGCGGCGAGCGGCCGTCGCGTCGGCCGCGAGATGCACCGGCTGGACCGACGCGGCGATCCCGAGCCGGGCGAACCGGGGCAGGTCGGCCGGATCGGCCAGCTGGACGTGCTCGACCCGCGCGGCGAGCGGCCCGCGGCCGGCCCACGGCTCGAGCGCGTCGAGGGCGGCACGCAGCGCCGCGTCCCCGATCGCGTGGATCTGGCCGACGATTCCGCCGGCCGCGGCCCGGGCGGTCAGGCCGGTCAGCGTCGCCGGATCGGTGACGAAGATCCCACGCTCGCGCCCCCGCTCGAGCGGCCGGTCCGGCTCGATCGCGAACGGCTCGAGCAACGCCGCGGTCCGCGAGCCGAGCGAGCCGTCGGCGAACAGCTTCAGCCAGCCGACCCGCGCCCGCCCGTCGGGGTCGCGCCCGAGGACCGCGCCGCTCCGCTGTCCGGCGGCGACGACCGCCTCGAGGGCCTCGACACGGTGCGATGCGTGGACACGGACCGGGAGCTCGCCCCGGTCGGCGAGCCGGGCGTAGGCCGCGTAGGCACCCGTGGTCGTCGGGTCGGGGATCAGGCTGCCCGGATCGTGGACGGCGACGACTCCGAGCGCCAGCAGGGCCCGCCCGATCGCCGGAATCGCCTCGACGAGCGCGTCGGCGGTCGGCGGCGGGATCCGGCCGGTCACCAGGCGAGATGCCGTCTCGTGGAGCACGCCGCTCGGGCGACCACTTCCGTCGCGCCGGATCTGGCCACCGGGTGGGTCCGGCTGATTCGGCCGTGAGCTCCGCCGCGACGAGCGCGGCGTGGCTCGCCCACAACGAGTGGTGATCGTGCGCCCAGAGCGCGACCGGACGGCCGGGGGCGACGGTGGCCAGGTCGTCGGCGGTCGGCCAGCGACCCCACCGGTCGAGGTCCCAGCCGTGTCCGAGCAGCCAGGCAGCGGGATCGTCGAGTGTCGCCTCGGCCACGGCGAGGCGCGCAAGACCGGCCTCGATCGTCGGATCGTCCTCGAGATCGACCTGCCGGGCGGACATGGCCGCCGCGGCGAGATGGAGGTGGGCATCCGTCAGCCCGGGGAGGGCGACCTCGTCCGGCGCGAGGACGAGGCGGCGCGTGCCCGGCCCGACCCATCCGTCGATCGCCCCCCGCGTGCCGGTCGCGAGGACGCGTCCGCCGCCGATCGCCATCGCCTCGACCCAGCCGAAGCCGGCAGCCCCGGCGAGCGTGGCGATCCGCCCCTCGACGACGAGCTCGACGCGCCGGTCGCCTGGGGGTCCGTCGGCCACGCTCATCCGTCGCGAGCTTCGTCGTGGCCGGTCGGGTGGGGCCCTGCCAGGAACGCCGTGAGCTCGTTCCCCGCCAGACCGGCCCCGAGCCCGATCGCGAGGGCGACGCGCGCCTTCGGTGCGCTCAGCGTACCCGCCAGCATGGCGCCGGCCCGCAACCAGGTCGCCCCGCCGCCAGGAAACGCGTAGCCGGCCCCGGCCGCGCCGGACGGCGCGCGGCTGGCGAGGACCACGGGGATGCCGGCGGCCATTGCTCGCTC
>CAWGTR010000016.1:0-419243 GCA_963825545.1 uncultured Chloroflexia bacterium
CGCCCAGTACTGGGGCGGCCCGACGACGTACGACGAGGAGCGCGGTCATCCCCGACTGCGCATGCGTCATGCGCCGTTCGCGATCGGTCCGCTCGAGCGGGACGCTTGGCTCCGGGTGATGCGCCAGGCGATGGCCGAGCTCGCACCCCCGCCGGACGTGGCCGACCGGCTCGAGGCCTACTTCGCCATGGCCGCCGAGGCGATGCGCAACCGCGACTGATCCGGGACGGCAGCTGGGCGGATGCGGGCGGCGCGACACCGTCCCGACCCACCCGAAGCCGCTGCTACGCTCTCGGCGTGCGTCCTCCCGTAGTGGCTCCGTGGCGTCACGCCGGATGGCTGATCTGGCTCGCCCTCGCCGCGGTCGTCGCGGTCGCCTGCGGGACCGCACCGAGCTTCTCGCTCCTGCCGACCCAGCTGCCCGCGCAGCCGTCGGCCTCGGCCTCGGCCTCTGGAGCAGCGAGCCCGTCGACGAACCCGAGCGCATCGCCCCAGGCAACCGCGGCGGCGTCGCCGACGCCCGCCGCCAGCGCGAGCCCGGCGCCGTCGGCCGCTCCGTCCGGCTCTCCGGCCCCGTCGTCCTCGCCGTCCGCAAACGGCGCCGGCTGGAGCTACGTCAAGACGGCGACGTGCCCCGACAGTCGGTTCACCTGCATCACGTTGTCGGTCCCGCGCGACCACGCGGCCCCGAACGGCGCGCACTGGGAGCTGACCTACGCGATCCAGCGGGCGAGCGGCACGAAGCTCGGGACGTTCGTGACGATCACCGGCGGTCCGGGGACGAGCGGGATCTCGGCGGCCGACAGCTACACCGACGCCTTCGACCCGGCGATCGCAGAGCACTACGACATCGTCTTCCTCGACCAGCGCGGCGTCGGCCTGTCGCATCCGATCGGCTGTCCGTCGGCGACGGCGGTCTACTACGCGAACACGACCGACCCGGCCGACCCGGCCCAGCGCGCCGCAGTCGGGGCCGCCGCCTCGACCTACGTCGCCGACTGCATGAAGGAGTCTGGGGCGGATCCTGCAGACCTGCCGTACTACGCCACGACGCAGGCGGTCGAGGACCTCGAGGCGTTCCGCCAGTACCTCGGCGCCGACACGCTGGACCTGTACGGCGAGAGCTACGGAACGCAGTACGTCCAGACCTACGCGGCAGCGCATCCCGACCGGATCAAGGCCCTGTTCATCGACGGGCCGGTCGACCTGGTCCCGGGCGCGATCGCCTATTACACCGAGGGGGCCAGGGCGTTCGAGGACGTCCTCCGATCCACCCTCGCGGCCTGCCGCACGTCGGCGGCCTGCCGGCGGGACACGGCCGGCGGCGATCCCCTCGCCGCCTACGACGCGCTGGCGGCCAGGCTGGCTGGCGGCCCGGTCAGCTATCGCTTCCCGACGGCCAAGGGCACGTTCGAGACGCGGAGGCTGACCCTGACCGACCTCGAGAACGCAGCCGAGGGCTATGCCTACGGGCCGTTCGACCGCTCGCAGTTCCTGCGCGATCTGACGGCGGCCTCGAACGGCGACTACGTGCCGCTGGCGCGGGCCGCCTACGACGCGATCGTCGTCGACCCGGAGACGCTCGAGGCGATTCCGGACCCGACCTACTCCGACGCGATGTACTACGCGACCGAGTGCCAGGACTACGCGTTCTACCCCGAGCTGGGCGACACCACGGCCCGGCTGAACGCCTGGCTGGACGCCGGGAAGGCGGCCGGGATCAACGACCTCCGGCTCGGGGCGACGTTCTATGGCGACATGCCCTGCCTCTACTGGCCCGCCCAGCCGAAGACCGACCCACGACCCGCGGCAATCGTCGATCCGCCGTACCCCACGTTCATCCTGACCGCGACGACCGATCCGGCGACCCCGATCGCCAACGCGATGCGGCTCTTCGGGCGCCTGCCCGACAGCTACCTGTTCGAGGCGATCGGCGGGGCGCACGTCATCTTCGGGCGCGGCGATCCGTGCCCGGACCAGCCGATCACCGACTACCTCGTCAAGGCCACCCTGCCCACCCTCCGGGTGACTCCGTGCGCCAACGTCGTCAGCGACGACTACGTCGCGAACGCGCGCCCGCGCGCGACCCAGTACCGCGACGCGCTGGCGCTGATGGCCTCGATGGAGGCCCAGGTCACCGGGACCGACGACTACAACGAGCGCCTGGACAAGGACCCCATCACGATGGGCTGCTACCTCGGCGGGACGCTCCGCTACCAGCCCGTGTCCGGTGGGACGAAGCTCAGCCTCGACCGGTGCGCGTTCACCCGCGGAGCGCCGATGACTGGATCGGGCCTCATCAACGATGACGCCGGCACGTTCCGGATGACGGTCTCGCTCGGGCGGGGCAGCCGGCTCCGCTACCTCGACGACGCCAACGGCGAGCAGTCGGTGCGGGGCACCTACCGACGCCAGCCGGTCGACCTCAAGCGATGATCGCCCGCGGGTGCCTCGACGCACCGGTTTCCGCGCGGCCGCTCCGCCGGCACCTCGTCGTGACCGAACGGACGGGCTAGAGTGCGACCACGACCCAGCGGAGCCACCATGACCACGACCGAAGCCGATCCTCGACCACGCGTCCGCCGCCGCGATCTCCTCCGGATCGGCGTGCTCGCGGCCGCCTGTGTCGCGCTCGCCCTGAGCGCGGTGGTCGTTCTCGCCGCATCGCCTGTCCCGCCGGCCGTCCAGCCCGCGCCGAGCGCGAAGACGAGCCAGCCCGGCCGGCTCGATCGCCCCGCGCTCAAGCTGCCGCTCGTCCTCCGCGCGTTCGGGTTCGGGTTCGGGGGCGCGCGCGGCCAGGCCGGCGTGCCCAGCGTTGGTCGTGCCGGCATCACGATCAGCGCGATCCACGGCTCGTCGCTCGACCTCAAGACCGACGACGGCTGGACCCGGACGATCAGCGTCGGCAGCGCGACGAAGATCACAAAGGCCGGCAAGTCGGCCTCCCTCGGCGACCTCGCGGTCGGCGACCGGATCGCCATCCGCGAGACGAAGAACCCCGACGGGAGCTACACGGTCGTGGCGATCGTCGTGCCGACCCCGATCGTGAGCGGAACCGTGACGGCGATCGGTCCGACCAGCCTCACCCTCAAGCTGCGCGACGGATCGACGCGCTCGGTCACGCTCACCGGCTCGACGACCTATCGACTCGGCCGCGCCGACGCGACGAAGGCGGACGTGAAGGTGAACTCGGTCGTCATCGCCGCCGGCACGGCGGGCAAGGGCGACGCGTTCACCGCGACCTCCGTCCAGGTCGTGGTCAAGCTGGCGCGGATCGGCGGGACCGTCACCGCCACGACGAAGGACACGATCACCGTCAAGCAACGGGACGGGTCGAGCGCGACGATCCACGTCGGGTCGGCCGCGAAGCTCGCGGTCCGCGGGGCGACGAACCCGACGATCGCCAGCATCGCGGTCGGGATGCAGGTCCAGGCGTGGGGGACCCGCAACGCCGACGGCTCGCTGGCCGCGACGTACGTGTTCGCCGGCCAGGCCAAGACGAAGGTCGCACCCGGGAGCACGGCCAGCCCCGGCTGATCGCTCGCCTCCGGGACCCGCGGCCTGGCGGCGCCGAGCGGCGCCGCCTCGTCATTGTCCGGGTAGACTGGACCACCACCGGCAGATCAGTGGGAGGGGCGGTATTGAGCGAGGCGGAGACGATCGGACCGACCGATGCCGCGCCCGACACCGGGTCCGACGCCGAGCGTGCTTCGCCCCAGCCCCCCGGCCGCCGCAGCCGACCGGTCGACGTCCACGAATCGCCGCCCAAGCCACGCCGCGGCAAGACCGTTTACGGCGCGGCGGCGAACGCTGGTCACCGCGTCCTGGCGCCGGACGACGCCGAGGTCGAGGCCTATCTCGAGACGGCGCTCAAGGCATCCGTCCCGGAGCGCCCGGCCGATGACCGCCCCGGCGCGACGTCGCCCGGCGCACCGGCCGGCACGGAGCCGGACACGATCGTGGTGCTCGATTTCGGGAGCCAGTTCGCCCAGCTCATCGCCCGCCGGGTGCGCGAGCTGAACGTGTACTCCGAGCTGCTGCCCCACGACACGTCGTGGGCCGAGATCGAGCGTCGCCGGCCCAAGGCAATCATCCTGTCGGGCGGCCCGAGCTCGGTCTACGACGACGACGCTCCCAGGCCCGACCCGATGGTCTGGAGCGGCCGGGTTCCCGTCCTCGGGATCTGCTACGGCGCCCACCTGATGGCCCACGAGCTGGGTGGCGACGTGCTTCCGGCGACGAAGCGCGAGTACGGGCCGGCGACGGTCACGTTCACCACCGACGACGGGCTGTACCGCGGCCTCGACCGGGACCAGCCGGTGTGGATGAGCCACGGCGACTCGATCACCCGGCTGCCGGCGGGCTTCCATCCGACGGCCCAGACCGACTCGACGCCGTTCGCCGGCCTCGTCGACCCGGATCGGCGGTTGTACGGGATCCAGTTCCACCCGGAGGTCGTCCACACGCCGCGCGGCCGGGACGTCCTGCGCAACTTCGTGCTCGGCATTGCCGGCGCGCGGCCGACCTGGACGCCGGCCAACTTCATCGATTCGACCGTCGCGGAGATCCGGACGCGAGTGGATGCCCATGCCCGCGAGGTCGGCTCGGACGGGCTCGTGATCTGCGCCCTGAGCGGCGGGGTCGACTCGGCGGTCGCCGCCGCGCTCGTCCACCGCGCCGTCGGCGACCGCCTCACCTGCATCTACGTCGACCACGGGCTGATGCGCAAGAAGGAATCCGAGCTCCTCCGGGCGACCTTCGAGCAGAGCCTCGGGATGCGCCTCGTCATGGTCGACGCGCGCGAGCGCTTCCTGGCCAGGCTGGCCGGAGTCATCGATCCCGAGCAGAAGCGGAAGATCATCGGCGACGAGTTCATCCGCGTCTTCGAGGAGGAGGCCGGCCACCTGGGTCGGATCGACTTCCTGACCCAGGGCACGCTCTACCCGGACGTCATCGAGAGCGCGACCTCGGAGACGAAGGCGGCCCAGAAGATCAAGACCCACCACAACGTCGGCGGGCTGCCGGCCGATCTTCGCTTCAAGCTCATCGAGCCGCTGCGCTACCTCTTCAAGGACGAGGTCCGGGCGGTCGGCGCCGAGCTCGGGCTGCCCGAGGCGATGGTCCTCCGCCAGCCGTTCCCCGGGCCGGGGCTCGCGATCCGGATCATCGGCGAGGTGACGGCCGAACGCCTCGACACGCTCCGCGAAGCCGACTGGATCGTGATCGACGAGATCAAGGCGGCGGGCCTGTACCGCAGCCTGTGGCAGTCGTTCGCGATCCTGACCCCGGTGCGCTCGGTCGGGGTCATGGGCGACGGCCGGACCTACGCGAACGTGGTCGCCATCCGGGCGGTCACGAGCGACGACGGGATGACCGCCGACTGGGCCAAGCTGCCCTACGACGTGCTGGGCCGGATCTCGTCGCGCATCGTGAACGAGGTCCCCGGCGTGAACCGGGTCGTCTACGACATCAGCTCAAAGCCCCCCGCGACAATCGAGTGGGAGTGACCGCTCCGTAGGACCATCGGGGGGTCCAATCGGCGATCGAAGGCGGTACAGTTCGCGGCATGGCCGACCCGAATCCCGGCGATCCGTCCGGCGCGCCCGGCGCACGCTGCCCGTGGTGCTCCGGGGCCCTGTCGGACCCGGACGCCAAGACCTGCCCCACGTGCGGGGCGAACCTGGCGAACGAGGTCGAAGCCCAGCTCCCTGGGCTCACCGCGATCGACCTGGAGAAGCTGGCCTTCCGTCGGACCGTCGCGCCCCGCCGCAACCGCCTCATGTCCTGGATCAGCGGCGACCTCGACTACGAGAACGCGGCCGATCCGGCGGCCCCGCCCGGATCGCTCGAGCCGCCGCCGTTCGAGGTCCGGCGTGAGATGCTCCGGCTCGAGATGGCGGCGATGATCGCCGACCTCACCGCCGAGGCGGGCGCGCTGGCCGCCGACGAGGCCGTCGCCCAGGGAACCGATCCGGCCGAGGCCGCGGCCGCCATCCAGGCCGAGGTCGATGCGTCCGCCCGCGCCGAGGTGCTTAACGCCGACGGAGGGTCCCCGGCCGAGGGTCCGGTGACGGGCGCCCCCGAAGCAACCGGCACGCCGCCCGCCGAAACCGTCGCCGGCGAGCCGTCCGCGTCCGAGGATCCAACCGCCGCGCCGGCAGCGGCCGAGACCGCGACCAGCTCGACGACCACCGCCCGTCGCCGCTCGACGCGGTCGCGCTGAGCCCGTCGGTCCGGCGCCGGCCGGCCCGCCAGCGCCCGCCTCACTGCCCCACGTCTCCGGTCCGGCCGCGGTCGGGCGCTATCCTCGGCACATGCCCGCCCGTCTCGATCCGCCCGGTCCGTCGTTCCTGCGCGAGCACGACGTCCGGGTCGGCGATCGGCGGTTTCGGGCGGGGATGAGCCAGCCGACGACACTCGACGACGGCTGGTGGCTGGCGATCCTGTGGGTGGCCGACGGGGACGGCGTGATCAGCTTCCGCGACGTCGGTCCCGCGGCCGGCCCGCCGCCCGACCCGCCACTCGCACGGCTCGGGCCGGCGATCACCGGCGCCCTCTCCGGGTTCATCCTCGAGGACGCCGGGCGGCTGTCGATCCGCCTCGCCCAGGTGGCGCCACCCGACGACCCGCTGCAGCCGTGGCGCTCGCCGGTCGCGATCCGGCTCGCCCTGCGCTGGGAGCCAGCAAGGGCCGCGACAATGCGTCCGAACGAGCTCGCCGACACCGCCCTGGCCGCCTTCCGCCGCTCGATCGAGGGGCTCGCCCGGCCCTGACGGCCGCCCCCGGCCGGCCCGACGAGGCCTCCAGCGGCTCGCCGCCAGCCTCTCCGGGCTGCGCAGCGTAGACTCCGCGCGACGTGAAGAACCTGTTCGACGACTTCATGGAGGAGCTCCGCCGCCGGCAGGCCGACATGGCCGCGGGCCGCGACGCCGGAACCGGCCCGCGCGACGGGGACGGCGGCGACCGATCGCCCGACGCCGACGAGCCGGACCCGGACGACGCGGGGCCGTCCGGACGGGACGAGCACGACGACGATGCGGACGGTGACGGCGACCGCGAACCGATCGCGATGCGGCCGCGACCTGCTGGACCGGGCGGTCCGCGCCGCCCGCCCGCCCGCCGGCTCGGCGGTCCGGACGACGGCGCCCCACGGCGACGGGACCGCCTCCGCGGCGTCCTCATCGCCGCGATCGTCCTCGCCATCATTGCCTTCGTCACTCTCGCCGGGTTCATCCTCGACCTGATCACCGATGCCGTCTGGTTCAAGAGCGTCGGCTACGACGCCGTCTTCTTCACCCGGCTCGGCACACAGGCGGTCCTCTTCGCGGGTGTGTTCGTCGCCGTCCTGCTGTTCCTCACGGCGAACCTATGGCTGGCTGCCCGGCTGGCGCCGCCGCCCGACCCGGATCACGTCGGCCCGGTCGGGGAGTTCGCCGCGCGTCTCGGCGAGGCGTTCGGCGTCGACGCCACGCGGGACGGGCCGGGCGGGCGGACCACGTTCGGCGGAGCCGCGTTTGGCGGGATGGGCGGACCACGCACCGTCACGTTCGAGGCGGACGCGCTGCCCGATCTCGTGCCGGTGGCCCGCTGGGGCCTCATCGCGCTGGCGGTTCTCATCGCCCTGACGACGGCCTCGGCGGCCGCCGGCCAGTGGGAGACCGTCCTCCTGTGGCGCAACCAGGTGCCGTTCTCGCCGGCCGGCGTGGCGCCGGTCGTCGATCCGGTCTTCGGCCGGGACATCGGCTTCTACCTGTTCGAGCTGCCGTTCCTGCGCACCGTCCAGGGCATGGCGAGCGGCCTGCTCATCGCCGCCCTCGTCCTGAGCCTGGGTCGCTATCTCCTCGCCGGTGTGCGCGGCGGGCTCGTCTTCACCACCCAGATGCGGGTCCACCTCGCGGTCCTCGGCGGGCTGTACCTGCTGACGGTGGCGGTGGGCTACCAGCTCGACAAGCTGGAGCTCGTCTACAGCACCCAGGGCGGGTCCTTCGTCGGCGTGAGCTTCACGGACCAGAACGCGCGCTTCCTCGCCTTTGACGTTCTGACGGCGATCTCGGCGTTCGCCGGGGCCTTCCTCGTCATCGGTGCGTTCACCCGGGCGATGTGGCCGCTCGCGGCGGTCGTGATCGTCTGGTTCAGCGCCACGATCGTGCTCGGATCGGTCTATCCGGGGCTCGTGCAGCGGTTCTCGGTGGAGCCCGATCAGCTCAACAAGGAGACGCCGTACATCGCCAACAACATCGCGATGACGCGGCAGGCGTTCCAGCTCAACGACTGGCAGCTCCTCCGCTACAACGGCGAGGCGCCCCTGACCCCCGAGGCCGTCGCCAAGGAGGCCGCGACCTTCCAGAACGCCCGGCTGTGGGACTACCGGCCGCTCCAGTCGACGCTCGACCAGCTGCAGGTCATCCGCCAGTACTACACGTTCACCGACGTCGACACGGACCGCTACGACCTGAACGGCTCGATGCGCCAGGTGATGCTGTCGGCCCGCGAGCTCGCCCCGGAGCAGAACCCGGCCGGCGGGACGTGGGTCAACCAGCGGATCACCTTCACCCATGGGATCGGCGCGGCGATGGTTCCGGTCAACGCCGCGACCTCGGGCGGCCAGCCCGAGCTCATCGTCCGCGACCTGCCGCCCGTGTCGAGCAGCGGCGCCCCGGTCATCAGCCAGCCGCGGATCTACTTCGGCGAGCGGCCGAGCGACTGGATCATCACCGGCGCCCAGCAGGATGAGTTCGACTACCCGGTCGGCACAAGCGACCAGGCGGGATCGCCGACGCAGGGCCAGACGACGCGCTGGAGCGGCACGACCGGGATCAGCCTCCAGAGCACGCTCACTCGCCTGCTCTTCGCGCTCCGGTTCCGCGACCTCAACCTGCTCATCAGCGACCAGATCACCCAGGACAGCCAGATCCTCTTCCATCGGTCGCTGGCGGACCGGCTGCCGCGGATCGCCCCGTTCCTCCAGTACGACAAGGACCCGTACCTCGCGATCGGGCCGGACGGCGGGCTGTTCTACATCCAGGACGCGTACACGACCAGCGACCTGTTCCCCGATGCGCAGTCGTTCGACCCTTCGACCCTGCCGGGAACGGGCCTCGACGGCCAGTCGATCAACTACATCCGCAACAGCGTCAAGGTCGTCGAGAACGCCTACACCGGCGACATGAAGTTCTACGTCGCCGACCCGAACGATCCGATCATCCGGACCTACGAGCGAATCTTTCCTGGGCTGTTCATCCCGCTCGATCAGATGCCCGCCGAGCTCGTGGCGCACCTCCGGGTGCCGGAGGAGATGTTCAACGTCCAGACCCAGACGTTCGCCCGCTACCACGTGACGGATCCGTCGTCGTTCTACAACAACGAGGACCGCTGGACGGTGCCCGAGAACCCGGGCGGCTCGCAGAACCTGGCGAACGAGGCCTACTACGTCGAGATGCGCCCGCCGAACCAGCCGAGCCCGGAGTTCCTCCTGCTCCAGCCCATGGTCCCGGCCGTCCGGCCGAACATGATCGCCTGGGTGGCGGCACGGATGGACGCCCCGAACTACGGCGAGGTCCAGGTCTACCGCTTCCCGCAGGACACGTCGGTGCTCGGTCCGAACCAGATCCAGGCCAAGATCGACGCCGATCCCATCATCAGCGCCCAGACCACGCTGTGGGACCAGTCCGGGAGCAAGGTGATCCGCGGGAACCTGATCGTCATGCCGATCCAGGACTCGCTGATCTACCTCCAGCCGGTCTACCTGCAGTCGGCCAACAGCGCCTTCCCGGGCTTCGAGCGGATCATCGTGGCCACGTCGACGAAGATCGTCTGGGGCCCCAGCCTGTCCGACGCGCTCCAGCTCCTCTTCGCGGGCGGGACGCCGCCCACCCCGACCCCGGCGCCGAGCCCGGGTCCCGGAGCGAGCCCGACTCCGACCCCATCGGCCGGACCGTCGGAGTCACCGCCGTCCGGTGACGTCGCGGCGCTCATCGCTTACGCCAACGATCACTTCAACCTCGCCCAGGCGGCCCTCCGGGCCGGTGACTTCGCGACCTACGGCAGCGAGATGGCCAAGGTCCAGGAAGCGCTCCGCGAGCTCAGCGCCCTCAGCGGCGCCAGCCCCAGCCCGGCCCCGTGATCGTCGGTCGGTGACCGGCCGGCCGCTCCGCGCCGCGGCCCGCATCGTCCTCGCCGAGCCGGCGCTGTGGCCCGTCGGCCTGGCCGGCTTCCTCGCTCGCGGCGGGATCGTCGTGTTCGCGCTGCCGATCGTCGTCCTGCCGAGCGTCGTGGGCCTGACCACCTTCATCGGTCCGGGGGCGATCTCGGCGGCCGGACTGTCACCGCGCTTCGTCGGGCTGGTGGCCCTGACGACGACCCTGCTCGTCGGCTGGATCGTCGTGGCCACGCTGGTGGGCGCGGCGGTGGACCGGACGCTCGTGCGATCGATCGTCGGGCTCGAGCGGTCGGACGGACCGGCGACGAGCGCGCCGGGCGCCCGCCGACCGGCCGAGGTCAGCCTGGCGGCACTGTTCGTCGTCCGGCTGGTCAGCCTGGTGCCGTTCGCCGTCGGCGTCGCGATTGGCGGGGCGCGGCTGGGCCAGGTCGGCTACCAGGAGCTCATCCTTCCGTCGGACGCCACGACGCCGCTCGTCGTCCGGATCCTCGCGGCCGCGCCGGAGGTCGTGGCGCTGCTCATCGTCAGCTGGCTCATCGGCGAGCTGGTCGGCGCCGTCGCCGTGCGGATCGCGATCCTCGACCGCCGGACGCCGGGCCGGTCGCTGGCGGGCGCGCTCGGCTGGATCGTTCGGCACCCGGCCCGCTCGATCGGACTGCTGGCGGCGACGGTCGTCGTCGGCATCGTCGCGGTTGCCCCGGCGATCGTGGCCGGGATTGCCGCCTGGAATGCGGTGCGGACGGCGCTCCTCAGCGGCGACGACCCGTTGACGACGGTTCTCCTCGTCGGCCTGTTCGTCCTCGTCTGGCTCGCCGGGCTGGGCGTGACCGGGATCGTCGCGACCTGGCGCAGCGCCGCCTGGAGTCTTGCCGTGGTGGGGGACCATCGGGGGGGTGGTCCAGCGCCCCATCGAGGTGGCACCCTGTAGCCCATTCGACGCCGGGAGATCCGGCGCACGGCGCTGGAGGAACTGGATGGCCGTCACCTCGGTCGTCTGCCCAGATTGCGGAAGTCCGGTCGCACCCGGAAGGTTGTCGTGCCAGTCATGTGGAACGCTGCTGGCGGCGGTCGTCGGCTCGGCGCGTCGCCAGCCCTGGGCGGCGACCCCGACGGACCTGCCCGAGATCGACGAGGATCGACCCCTCGCCTCGGCCCGGATCATCGGGCCCGCAGCCGCGCCCGAACCGGATGCCGTCGCACAGCCGGCCGACCCTGCGCCGCCGGCCGTGGCCGCGACGCCTGCTCCGAAGCGTGGCCCGCGACGGCTGACGACCCCGAAGCCGAAGCCGCCGGCCAGCCCGGCGAAGGCGCGCTACGTCAAGGCGTCGCCGGTCGACGAGGCGCCGCTCCCGCCGGTCGATCAGACCGCCCTGTTCGGCCCGGTCCCGAACGTGGCCCCACCGCCCATCCTCCACGACTGGTCCGACCAGCCTGCCGCGCCCGACGAACGGCCGACGAACGGCGCTGGCCCGGCCGCAGCCCGGACGCCGACGGTGACCAACGGGAGCGCCCCCGTCGCCGGCAGCTACCTCGCTCCGTCGGCGACGTACGTGGCGCCGATTGCGCCCCGCCCAGCGGGCGCGGTCGCCGCGGCCCCGAGCGCGCCAGCGGCCGCGTCTGGCGTCGCCTGGCCGGATCCCGCGCGATTGACCGGCGCGGCAGCCGTATCGACCGTCGCGCCCTCCCCGGCGGCTGCTCGTGACACGTCGGCCCGAGGACTGGCGGACTGGCTGGTGATCGGCGGATCGGTGCTCGCCCTGGTGAGCTTCGTCCTGCCGTGGGCATCGTCCGGGGTGATCGGGTCCATCGGCAGCGGGTTCACCGCCGAGTGGGGGCTGGCCAACCCAGGCCACCTCCTGTTGATCATCGGGGTCCTCGTGGTCCTCGTCCTCCAGCTCGTCTCGAACCCGATCCCTGGCTGGTTCCGCTCGGCCGGGCTGCCGATCCTCATCGGCGGCATCCTGACCGGTCTGGCCTTCGCCTACTTCGCCCGCCCGGCCGGCGGCGGCTCCGGCGTCGCCGTCCTCCTCGCCGGGGCCCTGGTCATGATCGGCGGAGGCCTCCTCGCCAGCCGTCCGGAACGCCACGGAAGCGGCTCGCCGAGCGTCTAGCCGTCGCGCCGAGCCCTGCTACACTGCGCCGGACGCACCGGCTGTGCCCGCCGGGAGACGCTGACCGAGATCGCCGCTGGAGGCTAGGACCGAGCGGATGGACCAGATCGTTCAGCAGATCGGATCGACGATCGGCGGGTTCTTCGGGAACCCGGCGGTGCAGTTCGGGCTCCGGGCGGCTGCCGTCTACGTCGTCGGGCTGTGGCTCGCGTCGGCCTACTGGGCGTTCCGCGATCTCCAGGGCCGGACCGACAACCCGGTCGCCCCGTACCTGGCTGCCAGCCTCGTCATCCTGTTTACGCCGGTCTTCTTCGTCCTCGCGGTGATCGTCTACCGGATCATCCGACCGCACGAGCGGATCGGCGATGTGAACGAGCGGGCGCTCGCCGAGGAGGCGCTCCTCAACGAGGTCGAATCGGTTCCCCACTGTCCCGGCTGTCATCGCCGGATCAACGCCGAATGGCTGATCTGTCCGTCGTGCCGGACCCGGCTGAACCGCGTCTGCCCGAACTGCAGCCGGCTGGTCGGACTCGACTGGTCGCTGTGCGCCTGGTGCGGCAAGGACTTCGAGCGGCGCGAGGTCGCGGCGGCGTTCTCGACGCCCCGCCCCGCCGTCGTCGTCCAGCGCGCCGAGACCCCGGCGCTCGACGCCCCGACGGCCCTTCCGCAGGTGCCGGCCGCCCCGGCCGCTGCGGCCGCTGCCTCGACCCAGGCTGAGCGGCCCGCCTCGAGGAAGCCCGGGATCCGCGCAGCCGCGACGCCCAAGGCGCCGAACCCGCTCCCGGAGCGTTGACGGACCCGACCGACCCGACCGACCCGTCGGCACCGGTCGAGCCCGGAGGAACGTCCTCGGCTCCATCGGCCGAGCCCTCGTCGCCGACCCTCCCGGCCATCCCGCCCACGGGCACGGACCTCACGGAGGCGAGCCAGCCCCAGAGCCCCGCGCCGCGGGGACTCGACGCACCGACGCGCCCGGGCGCCCGGACGTTCTCGCTCGAGGGGCGCCGCGCGCCCGGCCTCTACCTCGTCGGCTGGCTCGCCAGCGTCCTCGGCCTGCCGTTGTTCGTCATCGCGCTGCTGTCGCCCGTCGTCGACCTCGGACGGGTCCTCCTGCTCGTCCTCAGCTCAGGCCTCCTCGCCGCGGGGCTGGTGGCCGCGGCAGGCTCGCAGGCGATCGAGCGGCGGGACCGGGTCGACCTCGCCTACCGCGGCCCGGGCCCCATCCTCGTCTTCGCTGCAAGCGTCCCGCTGTCGATCCTCGTGACGCTGCCGATCGTCCTGCTCGGGCCGGATCGCGACGCGCCGCTCGCGTCGTTGCTCGCCGTCCTTGCGACGGCCGCGATCTGGATCGGCCTCGTCGGGCTGACCGTCGTGGGCACCGGGGGGCTCGGCTGGCCGGACGTGCTGGCGGGGATCGTCGGCGCACCGGCCACCCGGATCGCCGGCGACCTCCTGCTCGGGGCGGGCGCCGCGATCCCGGTGATCTTCGTAACGGCGATCGTCGCCCAGGTGCTCGTCGCCTGGCTCGGGGTGGTGCCCGAGCCGCCGATCCCGATCCCGTCGGATTCGGCCGGTCTCGCGATCAGCCTGCTCGCCGCGGCCGTCGTGGCCCCGATCAGCGAGGAGATCTTCTACCGCGGCTTCGTGACCACCGCCTGGGTCCGGGCGCACGGCACGACGACCGGGATCGTCCTCGGAGCGGTGTTCTTCGCCTTCGTCCACGTGCTGACCCTGTCCGGCGCGAGCTTCGACCCGGCCGCCCGGGCGGCCGTGGTCGGCTTCGCCGGCCGGCTCCCGGTGGCCCTGGCGCTCGGCTGGATCTTCGTCCGACGACAGTCCCTCGCCGCATCGATCGGGCTTCATGCGGCGTTCAACGGCGTGCTGCTGGTGCTCGCGTCCTCGGTGTCCTGACCGCAATCGGAGCGGTCCGTCCACAAAGCCCCGGCGAAGCCGCCGGTGAGGGGCGGATGAGGATCGCGCTCTAGCCTGCCGTCGTCCTCGGGTCCGGATGGCGGGGGAGATCGGCGGGCTCCCGTCGTCCGGGTCCGGGGACCCAGGTCTGCTTCGCAGCGGAGGCGCGGCGAATGGCCGATCGTCCGTTCGGTCAGGGCACAGCACCGATCTCGCCGCGGCCGCGGGCGATCCGCGAGCTGCCCCCGGCCGAGCGCCCGCGCGAGCGGCTCGCCCAGCGCGGCCCGGGTGGGCTGACCTCGGCCGAGCTCATCGCGCTGCTTTGGGGCTCCGGCGCGCGCGGGATCAGCGCCGTCGACCTCGCGGCAGCCGCGCTCGACCGCTACGACGGCCTGACGGGCCTCGCCCGGGCCACCGACGTGGAGCTCGAGGCGCTGCCCGGCGTCGGCGTCGCCCGGGCGGCGCAGCTGGCGGCGGCGTTCGAGCTCGGCCGGCGGCTCCTGGCCGACTGGCCGTCCGGCCGGTGGACGATCCGCTCGCCGGTCGACGTGGCCGATCGCCTGATCCTCCAGATGGGCCGCCTCGAGCGCGAGGAACTGCGCGTGGTCCTCCTCAACGCCAAGAACGTCGTGTTGCGCGTCGTCACCGTCTACCAGGGCAACGTGTCGGCCAGCCTCGTCCGCGTCGGCGAGCTCTACCGGGACGCCGTCCGGCTGAGCGCCAGCGGGATCATCCTCGTCCACAACCACCCGAGCGGCGATCCGACCCCGAGCCCGGACGACCTGCACCTGACCGCCGAGGCGCTCGCCGCCGGGAAGCTCCTCGACATCGACCTGCTCGACCACCTCGTGATCGGGCATGCGGCCTACGTCTCGTTGCGCGATCGCGGCGTCGCCTTCGATCGACCGGCCCGGTCCGCACCCGCCTGACCCGAGCCGGTCGACGGGTTGACGCGCCGGACGCCCGGATCGGGAACCGACGGCCCGGCGGGTATACTGCACGGACTTCCCCGCCGACCACCTCCGCGCGCCCCACCCCGACGATCGGCGGAGGGTCGCGCCGTGCCGTCACGAAGGACCTGCCCCGCACATGCTCGATCGGATCCTCGGCTACTTCTCCCGCGACATCGGGATCGATCTCGGGACCGCGAACACGCTGGTCCACGTCCGAAATCGCGGGATCGTCATGAGCGAGCCGAGCGTCGTCGCGATCGAGGCGAAGACGAAGAAGGTGCTGGCGATCGGCGCCGAAGCGAAGCGGATGGTCGGCCGGACCCCGGCCAACATCATCGCCGTGCGGCCGCTCCGCGACGGCGTGATCAGCGACTTCGACGTGACCGAGCAGATGATCAAGTACTTCGTCAACCGGGTCCACGACCGGGTCGGGCTCATCCCCCGCCCGCGGATGCTGCTCGGCATCCCGTCCGGCGTGACCGAGGTCGAGAAGCGTGCGGTGCGCGACGCGGCGCTGAATGCCGGTGCCCGCTGGGCGCGCCTGATCGAGGAGCCGATGGCTGCGGCGATCGGGGCCGGCCTCCCGGTCAGCGAGCCGACAGGCAGCCTCATCGTCGACATCGGCGGCGGGACGACCGAGGTCGCCGTGATCAGCCTCGGCGGGATCGTCGTCTCCCGGAGTATCCGGATCGGCGGCGACGAGATGGACCAGGACATCGTGCTGTTCGCCCGACGCGAGTACAACCTGTTCCTCGGCGAGCGGACGGCGGAGGACATTAAGATCGCGATCGCCTCGGCCTACCCGGGCGAGTGGGACGCGCAGCGGGTGACCCTCCGCGGCCGCGACCTGCTCACCGGGCTGCCGCGCAGTGTGGAGGTCGGCGCCGACCAGATCCGCGAGGCGATCGAGCCATCGGTCCAGCAGATCGTCGACACGATCAAGGACACCATCGAGGAGACGCCGCCGGAGCTCGTCGCCGACATCATGGACCAGGGAATCGTCCTCGCCGGCGGTGGCGCCCTGCTCGCGGGGCTCGACCAGCGCATCGCCGAGGCGACCCAGATGCCGGTCCACATCGCCGACGACCCGCTGACCTGCGTTGCCCGGGGGACGGGCGTGGTGCTCGAGGAGCTGAGCGATCCGGCGATGCAGCGGGTGCTCGTCGCCGACACCTACGCGCGGGTCCCGCGCTGATCGCGAGGATCGCCGGATGACCAGCCTGTCCTCGGATCGCGCCGTTCGCCGCCGGACCATCCTCTTCGGCGGCCTGCTCGTCATCAGCCTCGGCCTGATGGTCGTCTCGTCGAGCGGTCCGGCCGTCGAGCTGCAACACGGCTTCGCGTTCGCCTTCCGGCCGATCCAGAGCGGGCTCAACTCCGTCGCCAGCGGTGTCGCCGGGCTGGCCGACACGGTCACCCAGATCCAGAGCCTGCACCGGACGAACGAACAGCTCGCCCAGGAGAACGCCCAGCTGTCGGCCGAGAACGCCCGGGCCAAGGAGCTCGAGCGCCAGAACGAGCTGCTCACGCAGCTGCTCGAGGTCAAGGGCTCGCTCGGGTTCACGACGGTGACCGGCTCGGTGGTCGGCCGCGAGAGCGCCCAGTTCCGCCGGGTCGTGACGCTCGACGTCGGGACCGACCGCAACGTCCAGGAGGGCGACGTGGTCGTCGGCGCCGGTGGCGCGCTGCTCGGCCGGGTGACCTCGGTGACCGGCAATGCCGCGACGGTCCTGCTGATCAACGACACCAGCTCGACGGTCATCGGCCAGCTCGGCGCGAACCAGTCCACCGGGTCCGTCATCGGCCAGCTTGGTGGCGTCCTGGTCATGCAGAACATCGACTCGGCCGAGCGGCTCCAGATCGGCGACACGGTCACGACCGCCGGGATCGACCTCGGCGGCGGGGTCCGCTCGCCGTTCCCCAAGGGCATCCTCATCGGGACGGTCGTCGACGTCCAGCGCGACGCGAACGCCGTCACCCAGACCGCGTTCATCCAGCCGACCGCCGATCTCGACCGGATCGAGTACGCCCTGGTCATCACCGACTACCACGGCGGCCTGCCGCCGGTCGACCAGCAGCCGATCCCATGTGCCTCCGGGGGAACGCTGCCCCAGGGCGAGCAGCCATGCGTCAACGCCACCCCGGCGCCGTGAGCGCGCGCCGGTGAGGCCCGGCCGGCTCGAGCCGCCCTGCTACGCTACCGGCCGATGAAGGGGATCGTCCTCGCCGGCGGGACCGCCACCCGGCTCTTCCCGCTCACGATCGTGACCAACAAGCACCTCCTGCCGATCTACGACCGGCCGATGATCTACTACCCGATCGAGACGCTCGCCGGGATGGGGATCCGCGAGGTCATGGTGATCGTCGGTGGGAAGAGCGTCGGCGACGTCGTCGAGCTGCTCGGCGACGGCCAGCACTTCGGGCTCGACCTGACCTACCGCTACCAGCGTGGAGCGCTCGGCATCGCCCACGCCATCGGGCTGGCCCGCGACTTCGTCGGCGCCGACGCGTTCTGCTGCGTCCTCGGCGACAACATCCTCCGCGGGCCCGCGCTGGACGGAGTCGCCCGCGAGTTCGAGGCCGGGCCGTGGGGCGCCGGTACCCTCCTCTACCGGGTCAGCGACCCGGAGCGGTTCGGCGTGGCCGAGCTCGACGCCGCCGGCACCGTGATCGGCTTCGAGGAGAAGCCGAAGGTCCCGAAGAGCGACCTCATCCCGATCGGTGTGTACTTCCTCCGGCCTGACGCCTTCGACGTCATCGAGCACCTCGCGCCGTCGGGGCGTGGCGAGTTCGAGATCACCGACGTCCTCAACCACTACATCCCCGAGCGGCGGCTGTTCACCCGCGTCTTCGACGGGCACTGGGCCGACGCCGGCACGGTCTCGAGCCTGCTCCGCGCCGCCGAGCTGGCGGCCGAGGACCACGAGGCCGGGCGGCTTCCTGAGCCGGCCCAGCGGCCGGTCGACGGATCGTGAGCAGCAAGCGTCCGGCGCCCTGGACGGCGCCCGACGCCCGGCTGCTCGTGACCGGCGGCGCCGGGTTCGTCGGCTCGTGCTTCGTGCGCGACGTCCTCGGCCGGCGCGACGGGGCACGGGTGGTCGTCCTCGACAAGCTCACCTATGCCGGCAACGAGGCGAACCTGCGGTCGGTGCTCGACGACCCTGAGCAGGCGGCGCGGCTGACCTTCGTCCGCGGCGACATCGCCGACCCGGGCGTCGTCGGGCCGCTCGTCGGGGCGACGGACGCGGTCGTCAATTTCGCCGCCGAATCGCATGTCGACCGCTCGATCCTTGACCCCGAGGCCTTCCTGCGGACGGGCGTGATCGGGGTCCACGTGCTCCTCGATGCCTGCCTGGCCGAGAAGCGCACCGGCCGGAACGTGCGCTTCCTCCAGGTCTCGACCGACGAGGTCTATGGGTCGGTCGAGACCGGTCGGTCGGTCGAGGCGGACGCGCTCGCGCCGCGGTCTCCGTACGCGGCGGCCAAGGCGGCCGGCGAGCTGCTCGTCCGGTCGTACGTGGTGACCCACGGCGTCGACGCCGTCGTCACCCGCGGGTCGAACACCTACGGTCCGTACCACCACCCCGAGAAGCTCATCCCGCTGTTCATCACGAACGCCCTCGACGACCAGCCGCTGCCGCTCTACGGCGACGGCCTCCAGGTCCGCGACTGGCTGTACGTGTCCGACCATGCCGCCGGGATCGAGCACGTCCTGCGTCACGGGACGGCCGGCGAGACGTACAACCTGCCAGGCGGGACGGAGCTGCCAAACCGCGAGGTCGTCCGCCGGATCCTGGATCGGCTCGGCAAACCGTGGACGCTCGTCCGCCAGGTCGAGGATCGGCCGGGGCACGACCGGCGCTATGCGATGGATGGCTCGAAGGTCGCGGCGCTCGGCTGGCAGCCGCGGACCGCGTTCGACGCCGGCCTGGCCGCGACCGTCGACTGGTTCGTCGCCAACGAGGCGTGGTGGCGGGCGATCAAGGCCGGCGACTGGGACGCCTACTACGAGCGCCAGTACGGCCGGCGACTGGCCGGCGGGCAACCCGCCGAGGCGTCGACCGTCGAGGCCGGCTGATGCGGGTCGCGGTGACCGGCGCGGGCGGACGGCTCGGCCGGGCGCTCATGACCGCGCTCGCCGACGCGCCGTACACCGGACTCGCCGGGCCGATCGGCTGGACCCGGCCCGACTACGACCTCGACGATCCATCGGCCGCCGCCCGGCTCGTCGATCGCGACCGGCCGGAGGTCGTCGTGCATGCGGCTGCGTGGACGGACGTCGACGGCTGTGCCCGGGACCCGGCGCTCGCCCGGCGACGGAACGGGGAGGCCACGGCTAAGGTCGCCGAGGCCTGTGCCGCGGGCGGGGTCGATCTCGTCGCCGTCTCGACGAACGAGGTCTTCGACGGCACCCGGATCGACGGGCGAGGCTATCGACCGGACGACCCGACGGGCCCGCGCAACGCCTACGGGTCGAGCAAGCTGGCGGGTGAGACGGCTGCCCGGACCGCCTACGACCGGTCCGCACGCGGTGCTGGCCTGGCGATCGTCCGGACGGCCTGGCTGTACGGGCCGCCCGGAAACGACTTCCCGTCGAAGATCGTCGGCGCCGCCCTGCGCGCCCGTCGGGCCGAGGAGCCCCTGCGGGTCGTCGGCGATGAATTCGGCTCGCCGACGTCGGCGGCGGACCTGGCCGAGGCGATCGTCGAGCTCATCGGGAGCGGCGGGATCGCCGGCACCTACCACTACGTCAACCTCGGCAGCGTGTCGCGCGCTACGTGGGCGCGGGAGGTCCTCCGGCTGGCCGGGCTCGAGGTGGCGCTCGAGGAGGTGCCCGCCTCGACCTGGGTTCGGGCGTCGGAGGCACCCCGCTGGGCCGTCCTCGAGCCAACCCCGCTCGCCTCGGGCGAGCCCATGCGGGCCTGGACCGAGGCGCTCGCGGACGACGGGCCGTTCCTGCGCGGCCTTGCGGCCGCCGAGGCCGCCCGTCTGGCACCGGCTCCCGGCGCCGCCCGGTGACCGACATCGAGCGTCCGCCATCGAGCCTGCCCGGCGTCCGCTACGGCGCCGTCGTGCGCCACGCCGACGCCCGCGGATCCTTCCGCGAGCTGTGGCGGGCGAGCGCCTACCCGAGCCCGGGCATCCCTGCCGAGCTGGCCGGCGTCGCGGGCAGCCGCTTCGTCCAGGCCAACCTGTCCGTTTCCGTGGCCGGCGTCCTGCGCGGCCTGCACTACCACCGCCGCCAGCTCGACCGCTGGATCGTCGTGACGGGCCGCGCGTTCGTGGCGCTCGTCGACGTCCGACCTGCGGCCGCCGGCACCGGCCCGCCCGTGGTCGAGACCCGCGAGCTCGATGCCGACGCGTGGGTCGAGATCCCGGCCGGGGTCGCGCACGGCTTCCTCGCTCGTGAGCCGCTCGAGCTGGTGTACCTGGTGACGGCGGAGTTCGACGACAGCGACGAGCTCGGCTTCGCCTGGGACGACCCGGCGGTCGGCGTCCCCTGGCCGCTGCCGATCGCGGAGACCGCCGACGGCCGCCCGATCCTGTCCGAGCGCGATCGGGCGAACCCGACACTGGCCGACCTGGTGGCCCGCCTCCGCGCCTAGCGCGCGTGGGCTCGTGCCCTGGCGCACCGGCCGCCGGGTTTCGGTGGCGCGCCGGTGCACCGCTCCCGACGCCCCGCGAGCTCCCCGTTCCACCCGCGACCGGACCGGGGCGGCGGCGATCGGGCCATGGGCCCCCTGACCACTTCGGCATCGACGCACCACCCCGGGGAGCCGACGCTGGCCGCGTACTCATCCCGCCCGCCGGTCGAGGGTCCCCGTGCGTTCGTCGCGGAGACGTTCGAACGGCGGGCATCATCAACTGGAGCCCTGATTCCGTGCGCCGGATCACCGCGGCCGCCGTCATCGGCCTGCTCGCCGTCACCGGCCTCGCCGCCTCGCCGGTGAGCGCAACCACGCCGTCCCAGCCGAAGGTCGTGATCATCGTCGGACCGGTTGGCTCGGCCACGGCGTCGTACAAGGCCGACGGCGACGCGGCCTACGCCGAGGCGCTCAAGTACACGTCGAACGTCGTCCGGGTGTACACGCCGAATGCGACCTGGTCGGCGGCCAAGAAGGCGCTCCAGGACGCATCCGTGGTGATCTACATGGGCCACGGGAATGGCTTCCCGAGCCCGTACCGGTCCGAGCCCTGGCCCTACTCGCAGAACGGCCTCGGGCTCAACCCGACGGCCGGCGGCAACAACGCGACGACCCAGTATTACGGTGAGTACTACCTCGCCCGCGACGTGAAGCTCGCACCGAACGCGATCGTCCTCCTCGCCCACCTGTGCTACGCATCGGGCAACTCGGAGTCGGGCAAGCCGCTCCCGTCGGCATCCCAGGCCCGCCAGCGCGTTGACAACATGGCCGCCGGCTGGCTGAAGGCGGGGGCCCGAGCCGTCGTCGCCGAGGCCCATTTCGGACCGGCCTGGTACGTCCACCAGCTGTTCACGACGCATGGGACCGTGGACCAGATGTTCCACGACTCGCCGACGTTCCACGACCGCGCGTTCACGTTCGCCTCGGTCCGGACGCCGGGAGCGACGGCGGAGATGGACCCCGACGGGACGCCCGGTGGCTACTGGCGGGCGGTCACGGGGTCACTGGGCCTGACGACCGACATGATCACCCACCCGCGCCTGTTCCAGCTTCGCCTGCGCGACTCGGTCGTCCACCGAGCGATCGCCTCCTAAGGACCGGGCGGCCGCCCTTCCCGACGCCGGGTCTGCACTGACCCTCGCCGCGACCGCACACGAGGGCATCTGAGTCCACCGTACCGCCCCGGACCGGGACGTTCGGGCGATGGCCCGCGCCGCCGATCGAAGCGTACGGTCGGCGCCTGACCGACGCCTGGAGGAGCCCCGTGATCGACGAACGTGCCGGGCCGCCCGCCGTCTCGCGCGCCGCCCGCCGGCTGGCGCGCGGGTTGGGCGCGCTCACGCTGACGTTCGTGCTCGTCGGAGTTCCGGCACCCGCCACGGCCGGCAGCGTTGCCGCGAACGTCGCGCCCGACACAGCCGTCGTGGCGACGCCACCGACGCTCGACAGGTCCGCGAGTGCCCCGGATGTCGTCGCCGGGCGGGACGCACCGGCCACTCCGGTCCCGCCCGACGCACCGACGGAGCCGTCGATCATGGCCCTCGATGCGATGGCCCACGAGCACGACAAGATCGCGTTCACGCCGGGTGGCCGGGTCACGATCCCGTTCCGCCCGCGGCTCGACGACGGCTGGACGGTCGACGACGGGGCACCGTCCGCACTGCCCGCGGGCGCGGCGACGGGTCGATCCCTGGCGGCGAGCCGCCAGGGATCCGTCTGGGCCGCGGCCTCGACCGCGCCCCAGGCCAGGCCGTCGCTCCCGGCCCCGGTCGCACCGCGGCCGGTCGACGGGGGAGCGCCCGGGACGGCAACACCGGCCATGCCGACGAGCGCCACGGTCGGAGCGCCCGTGACCCAGGCCACCCCAGGCGCGACCGACCTCCGCCGCCAGGTGTTCGGGTTCCTGCCGTACTGGGAGCTCAACGACGCATCGACGCGGCTGACCTACGACCTGCTTTCGACGATCGCCTACTTCGGGGTCGGCGCCGACGCGCACGGCAACCTGATCAAGCGCAATCGCGATGGCTCGCGGTCGATCGGCTGGGCGGGCTGGACGAGCTCGCGGCTGACCTCCGTCATCCAGGCAGCGCACCGGAAAGGGACGCGCGTCGTGCTCACTGTCCAGGCGTTCGCCTGGACGACGAACCAGGCGACGAACCAGGCGGCCCTCCTCGACAGCCCAGCCGCCCGGCTCACCCTGGCCCGCCAGATCGCCGCGGCCGTCCGGGATCGTGGGGCCGACGGCGTGAACCTCGACTTCGAGCCGCTCGCGTCGGGCAGGTCGGATGACTTCGTGGCGCTGGTGCGGACGATCCGGGCCGAGCTGAAGAAGATCTCGCGCGGCTACCAGCTGACCTTCGACACGATGGGCTCGATCGGCAACTACCCGATTGAGGCCGCGATCGCCCCGGGCGGCGCCGATGCGATTTTCATCATGGGCTACGACTACCGGACCGCCGCGTCCAGTCGCGCCGGGTCGATCGCCCCGCTCACCGGATCGGGCTACGACCTCGTCGACACGATCCTGAGCTACACGGATCGGGTGCCGGCCGGTCGCCTGATCCTCGGGCTGCCCTACTACGGTCGGGCGTGGTCGACGGTCTCCGACGCGCCTCGAGCGCCGACCCGGACGGGGACGAAGTACGGACCGTCCGCGTCGGTGACCTACGCCAACGCGGTCGCGCTCGCGAAGCAGAAGGGCCGCCGCTACGACGGCGCCGAGGCGAGCGCCTGGATCGCCTACCGGCGCCGCGCCTGCAGCGCCCGCTACGGCTGCGTGACCACCTGGCGCGAGGTGTACTACGACGACGCGCAGAGCCTCCGGGCGAAGTACGACACGATCAACCGCTACGGCCTGCGCGGGTCGGGCATCTGGGCGCTCGGCTACGACGGCAACCGGGCGGACCTGGAGCGGGTCATCGTGGCGAAGTTCCTCCACGACACCACGCCGCCGGCGACCGGGATCGACGTCCTGGCGACCCGCCAGGTCGACCAGGGGTTCGTGGTGGGCTGGTCCGCGCTCGACATGAACCCGATCCGGAGCTACGACGTCCAGGTCTCGATCGATCGCGGGCCGTGGCGGACCTGGCTGTCGAAGACGAAGGCCACCGCCGCGATCTGGCTGGCCGGCGACGGGCACGCCTACGCCTTCCGGGCCCGGGCGACGGACGCGAAGGGCAACCGGGGGCGCTGGAACATTGCCAACCAGCCGACGAGCCGGCCGACGATCGTCCGCGGCGGGTTCGCCGTCGTCCGCTCGGCGACGCTGACGGTCCGCAGCCGGCCCGACACGGCCGGATCGGTCGTCAGCCAGCTCGGCAAGGGCGACATCGTGGCCGTGACCGGCGGGCCGGTGCTGGCCGACGGGTACCGCTGGTACCAGGTCAGCGGGCCGATCTCGACGTGGGCCCCGGTCGAACCCGTCCGCAGCGGCAACTGGGTCGCCGGGTCGCAGGGGAGCACGGCCTACCTCGGCCCGCGCCTGGCACCGAACACGACGATCGTCGCCGCCGGGATCTCCGGCCTGTCGTTCGGCCCTGGCGGCGCCGCCAGCCTCGGACCGTCCGCAGCAGCGCGGGCGGCGCGGGCGTTCTCCCCGAACGGCGATGGCTCCGAGGACGGGCTCGTCCTGCGCTGGTCGAACCGGGTTGCGTTCGACACGCTCGTCCTGCGCGTGTTCCGCTCCGACGGGCATCTTGCCGGCACGGTCAACGTGCCCGATCGCGGCCGCGGCGTCCAGAGCTGGGCCTGGAACGGGGCCGTCGGCGGCCACCGGCTCCCGGACGGCCATTACGCGATCCAGCTCGTTGGCCGGGCCGGCGGCATGACGTACACCGCGCCGTCGATCGCGCCGCTCGGCACGGCCCAGGTCCTCTGGTTCGGGGTCACCATCGACACGATCGGGCCACGGATGACCGGTGGTTCGATCTCCGCCCGGGTCGTGTCGCCGCCACGCGATGGCCGGTTCGACCGCATCGCGCTGGCCGGCTCGTCGACCGGGGCGACCCACTGGCGGCTGACGGCCGCACCGGTCGTCGGCGGCCGGCTCGGCCTCCCGGTTCGCACGATCGGCGGGCCGGGCGGGTCGCCGCGGGTCAGCTGGAACGGCTGGACGGACCGTGGCCTGCCGGCGCCGGACGGCCGCTACCGGCTCACGCTGGCCGTCTTCGACGAGGCCGGCAACAGCCAGGCGCGAGCCTGGGACGTGATCGTCGACGGGACCGCGCCGAACCCGGGACTCAGCGCCACCCCGCCCGCCTTCTCGCCGAACGGCGACGGAGCAGCCGACCGGACCGTGGTCCGCTGGTCGACCGCCGAGGCGGCCTCGGTGACCATCCGGATCACCCACGGCACACGGATCGTGCGCACGCTCCCGGCCCATCGCGCGGTAACCGGCGGGGCCTTCGCCTGGGACGGTCGGGTTGCCGGCGGCGCACGCGTCGCGGACGGCGTCTACGGCGTCCGGATCACGACCCAGGATGTCGCCGGCAACCGCCGGACCGTCGTGCTCCGGCTCGTCGTCGACCGGACGGCCGGCCGGTTGCGCTGGAAGCCGGCGGCGTTCTACCCGCAGGACCTGGACGCGCTGGCCCGAGCCGCGACGGCGTCCTTCCAGCTCGCGCGCCGAGCGACCACCACGCTCCAGGTCGTCGGGCCCGGCGGCTCGCAGATCCGGACCGCGTGGCACGGACGGCCGCTCGGACCGGGCACCGCACGATGGACCTGGGACGGCCGGGACGGCGGGGGCCGGTTGGTTCGACCGGGCGGGTACACCCTCGTCCTCACCGCCAGCGGCCGGTATGGGACGACCGTCTTGCGCCAGGCGATCGTGGTCGACGCGTTCGCCGTGTCGCTGTCGGCCACCAGGCTGCGGGCCGGCCAGCACCTGACCGTCACGTTCCGCTCGGTCGAACCGCTCGCCGGCCGGCCGGCCGTCACGTTCGACCAGACGGGCCTTCGACCGGTCCGCCACGCGGCGACCGGCGCGGGGCCGGGCCTCTGGACCGTGACGTTCCGGGTCGCGAAGGGCGGCGCCGGCCCGGCGTCGATCCGCGTCAGCGCGACCGATGCCGGCGGTCAGCCCAACGTTTCGCTGCGCTCGGTGAGCGTGCGCTGATCGGGCTCGGGCGGCCGTGTCCGCCGGTCGCCGACGCCCAGCGGGGACGTCCGGCCCGACCGGCTGGGCGGCGCTCCCGTCCCGTACACTTGGCGGCGATGACCGTCGAGCCCACCGATCGCGTCACGCCGACCGAGGTGCAGGTGACCGTCTCCCCGATGCCTCCGTCGGACGCGAGCCAGCCGATCGGAACCGGCGCCTGGGTCGTCCTCCCGACCTACAACGAGGCGGACAACCTGCGGCCGATCGCCGCGGCGATCCTCGTGCAGCTGCCCGGCGCGACCCTCCTCGTCGTCGACGACGGCTCGCCCGACGGGACGGGTCGTCAGGCCGACGAGCTGGCTGCCGGCGACGAACGCGTGCGGGTCCGCCATCGCGAGGCAAAGCAGGGCCTCGGCCGGGCCTATCTCGACGGGTTCGGCCGGGCAATCGAGGGCGGTGCCGCGATCGTCGTCCAGATGGACGCCGACTTCAGCCACGATCCCGCCGTCCTGCCGGCACTGATCGGGCCCGTCGTCGACGGCAGCGCCGACCTCGTCATCGGCTCGCGCTACGTCGCCGGCGGCGGGGTGCGCGACTGGGGCCTCGTCCGGCGGGTCATCTCGCGCGGCGGAAGCCTGTTCGCGAAGGTCGTCCTCGGCCTCCGCCCGCATGACCTGACCGGTGGCTTCAAGGCGTGGCGGGCGACGACGCTGGCGGCGATCCCGTTCGAGGGCGTCCATGCCGGCGGCTACGTGTTCCAGATCGAGATGACCTACCGGGCGAGCCGGCTGGGCGCTCGCGTGGCCGAGATCCCGATCGTGTTCCAGGATCGACGCGCCGGGCAGTCGAAGATGTCGCGCCGGATCATCGTCGAGGCGCTGATCGTCGTCCTGACCCTGCGCTGGGACGAGCTCCGCGGCCACGGCCCGACCCGCCGCGGCTGACGCAGGCCTCCGGTCCGTCGCGGACCGCGGTCGCTAGCCCGCGAGCCGCAGCCCCGGGATTCCTCCGCTCGGCGATGGCGACGCCGAGCCCGGCGCGGGCGACGCCGAGCCCGGCGCGGGCGACGCCGCCGGCGGCGGCGGGGTGCCGCGGGTGATCTTGACCACGGTCCCGGTCGGCATGACGTTGATGAACGTCTGGCCGGCCGTCAGGGCGACCTCCGCGCCGGCCGCCGTGTAGAACTTCGTCGGGCTCGAAAAGGTCTTCTTCCGCCAGGTCCCCTTGACCGTCCTGCCGTTCGTCGAGATCCAGGCGACGCCGCTCCCGGTGAAGTTCGCCTCGAGCCGATGCTTGTTCGGGTGGCCGTCGTTGAGCGGACCGAAGTGCATCAGCATCACGATCACGTTCTTCGGGGCGACCCGCTTCTTGGTCGAGGCGTCCTTCTGCTTGCCCTCCACGCTGACCGTCCGCAGGTACGTGTTCGTGGCTCGGTCGTAGTCGTAGCGGATGGCGCTCGTCGGGTAGGCGAACGAGATCTTGCCGCCGACCGGGCGTTGCTCGAGCGGCGCGTCCGGCGCGAAGTTCCAGATCGGGCTGTAGGTCCCGGGCCTGGCGCCGCGACGCTTGGCGAGCTTGTCCAGCTCGGTCCCGTCGGTGTACAGGTTGTGTGGCGAGACCCGGGTCGCGATGCGGTGGAAGTAGGGCCCCCAGGCGAATTCGTCGGCGTTGTAGACGAGCTGGCCGTTGCCGAAGCCGCGCAGCTTCGTGAGCGCCTGCGGCGAGCCGCCGGCGTGGACGTAGAGCGCCTTCCACTCCGACGCCCAGGCGATGTAGTAGAGCCGCGTGCTGCGGACCGGGCCGACCGCCTTCGGCTGGTTCTCGCCGAAAACCATCATGTAGCGCGGGATGCCGCCCTCGGCCGGGGCCTGCCAGACGATCGAGGCGTAGCTGAAGCCCGACTGCGGCCGGGCCGCCGAGAGGTCGTCGATCATCACCGCGATCGGATGGCGGCGTGCCGCCGCGGGGCTGACCAGCAGGCCATCGAGGGGCGCCGGGACGAGCACCGGGGTCGGGACCGGCGTCGGCGTGGGCAGCGGGCTCGCGGACGGGCTCGTCGAGGGCGGCGCGAAGCTCGGCGCGGAGGCGCTCGGTGCCGCACTCGCGGTTCCGGTGGCGATCGCCGGCTGGCTCGGAGTCGAGCTGCCACAGGCGGCGCCGACGACGGCGACGAGCAGGCCGGCGGCGACGAGGCGCATCGGGACCAGGACCCGGATCGACATGCAGGAAAACCCCTCGATGTGGGCGGCGTGCGCGCCCGACGCCGGGCAGGATACCCCGAGTTGCCCGAAGGCCTCGCTCGCGGCTCGACGAGCCGCGGGCCGGTCGCGGCGCGCCGGGGTAGGCTGGGAACCCGCACCGAGGAGCCAGACCAATGAGCGAGCCGATCAACGACCCGATCAGCAAGCCGGCCGCAGCGTCACGCGAGGACGCGGCCCCGGAGGACCGACGGCCGGACGTCACGATCGAGCGGGGCGGGGTCGGGGCGCTCCAGGCCGGCGAGGTCTCCGTGTCGATCGGCGGAATCGGGGCCGTCCGGGCCGACCGCGTGTCGGTCGAGCTCGGTGGCATCGGCGTCGTGGCCGCGCGCGAGGTCCAGCTCGGCCCCGGTAGCGCGGGCATGATCCTGGCCCAGGACGTCCGCATCGGCCAGTCGATCGTCCGGTCCGTGGTCGCCCGCGAGGTCACCCTGAACCGCGGCGCGATGGTCGGAATCGTGCTTGCCGGACGCGTCAACGGGGATGGCCGGGCGCTCGTCGACGGACGCGCGGCGGTCGTGGCCGGGACCATCTTCGCGCTCGCCTGGCTCATCCTGCGCCGGCTCCGCTGACCTCGCGGCGGCTATACTCGGGGCTCGGCGAGTGTCACCCGGAGGCTGGTTCGCCGCATCTGGACTGGAACCGGAGGCACCGTGATCGATCCGTCCGCGCGCCGCGCGAGCGCGCACGTGATCATCCCGGCGATGCGGCCCGACGTGGGGCCGGAGGAGTCGGCTGCCGTCGCCGAGGTGCTCCTGTCCGGGTCGACCCAGCCGGGTCGACAGGTCAGCGAGATCGAATCGCGCTGGGCCGAGTACGTCGGGGTCCACCACGCCGTCGCAGTGGTCAACGGGACGGTCGCCCGGATGTGCATCCTGGCCGGGCTCGGCATCGGGCCCGGGGACGAGGTCGTCACCGTCAGCCACACCGGCAACGCGACCGTCAGCTCGATCCTGTTCACCGGGGCCAGCCCGGTCTTCATCGACATCGAGCCCGACACGTATCTCATTGACGCGGCCCGGATCGAGGCCGCGATCACCTCGCGGACCCGGGCGATCTACCCGGTCCATCTCTACGGGCTCGTGGCCGACATGGACATGATCACGGCGATCGCCGACCGCCACGGGCTGGCCGTCGTCGAGGACGGCGGCGGCTCGCACGGAGCGACGTTCCGCGGTCGGCGCGCCGGCTCGTGGGGGCATGGTGCGTTCGGGCTGTACGGCGCGGCCGAAGGCGGGCTCGTGACCACGAACGACGATCGGCTCGCCGACTGGATCCGGCGCTACCGGGACCACGGCCGGCGTGGGCGGCAGGCCGAGATCCTCGGCTTCGACTTCCACCTGTCCGAGGTGGCCGCCGCGATCGGGCTCGTCGGCTTCGACCGGATCGGGCCGGGGATCGCCGCCCGGCGGTCGATCGCCGCCCGCTACGACACCGCGTTCGCCGACCTGCCGATCCGCCGCCCGCTCGTCCCCGTCGGCCGGAAGCACGTCTTCCATCGCTACACGATCGGCGTCGGTCCAGCGCGCGACGCGATCGTCACCGAGCTCGCCGAGCAGGGTATCGAGGCCCTCGTCGAGTATCCGGTCCCGGTCCACCGCCAGCCGTACATCCTCGAGCTCGGGATCGATGCCGAGCTGCCGGTCACCGACGCGGCGGCCGACGGGTCGCTCAGCCTGCCGATCTATGCCGGGCTGTCCGCCGAGGATGCCGGCCGGGTCGCCGACACGGTCCGGGCCGCCGTCGACCGGCACGTCCGGGAGCCCGTCCGGGCTCCGGCCCGCGCCCCGATCCGGACCGCCTCCGTCCGCCGATGACGTCCGCCCGTCCGGGCTCGGCCGACGGGCCGGTTCCGGGCCGGCTCCGGGTGGCGATCGTCGCCGCGAACACGTTCCAGTACGAGTCGCGGCTGCTCAAGACGGCGCTGACCCTCGCCGAGGACGGGCACGCGGTCACGGTGGTCGCCTTCGCCGCCGACGGGCTGGCCGACGAGGCCACGCTCGCCGAACGCGTCGCGCTCCGCCGGGTGCGTCTCGATCGTCGGATCGCGAGCGGCCTGCGACCGCTGCCCGGCCCCGTGCGCGCGGCCGTGCTGCGGGGTGCTGGCCTCGGGCCGGATGCCGAGACGCTGCCGGTCGGCCCGGCCCGAGGATTGGACCGCCTCCGGGCGCCGGTCCGGCGCGGTCTCGAGATCCTGGCCACGGTCCGCCGTGGCAGCGCCTGGGCGGCCGCGGTCGCCGCGTCCGCGCCGGGCGCGGAGGTGGTCCACGCGAAGGCGCTGATCGCCCTGCCCGTCGCCCGCGCCGCGGTCCGCCGGACGGCCGGCCCGGATGGCCGCTTCGTCTACGACGTCGCCGACCTGCACACCGAATCGGCCCGGCTGGTGAAGCTGCCGCGACCGCTCCGGGCGCTCGTCCGCCGGCGCGAGGGGCGGCTCGTCCGCGAGACCGCCGGCGTCCTGGCGGCGACCCCCGCCATGGCCGACGAGGTCGCCCGGCGGTTCGGCGTCGCGCGCCCGATCGTGCTCCTGAACTGCCCGCCGGCCTGGCGGCCCGAGACGCCCGGCCCCATCGCGTCCGACCGGCTCGCGGTTGCGCTCGGCCTGCCGGCGGACGGTCCGCGGCGCCCGATCGTGCTCTATCAGGGCGCCTTCCGCGTCGACCAGGGGATCGAGGAGCTCGTCGCGGCCACCGAACAGGCCGCCTTTCGCGGGACCGACGCCCTGGCTGTCTTCCTCGGCTTCGGCCAGCTCGACGGCTGGCTGCGAGCGGTGGCCGCCCGTCGCCCGGACGCCATCGCCGTCCTGCCGGCCGTGCCCGAGGGCGACCTCCTCGAGTGGACGGCCGGGGCGGACGTCGCGTTCGTGGGCGCGCCGCCGCGGACGGCGAACCAGCGGCTCACCCTGCCGAACAAGCTCTTCCAGTCGTTGATGGCCGGGGTCCCGATCGTCGTTGGGAGCGGGACCGAGCACTGCCGGCTGACGCAGGCCGAGGCCGTCGGGCGCTGCTGCGACGTCAACGATCCGGCGGCGATCGCGTCTGCCGTCGCCGAGCTCCTGTCCGCCCCGGCCGCAGAGCGCCTTGCCCTCCGCGACCACTGCCGGGCGATCGCGCTGGAGAAGTACAGCTGGGAGGAGACCCGGACCGGCCTCCTCGAGCTCTACCGGCGGTTGGCGGCCGCGGCGCCGGGCAGCGCAACGTCGACGGTCGAGCCCGGTCCGGCGGCGACGGCGCGGTGACCGACCCAGGACCCGCTCCCGGTGGCGGAGCCGGATCGCACCGGGCGGTGCTGCTCCTCAACAACCCGTTCGTGACGGATTCGCGGTCTTGGAAGCTCGCCCGGAGCCTCACCGAGCGCGGCTGGTCGGTGACGGTCGTCGCCCGGCGCCTGGACGGACTGCCGGATCGCGAGATGCGTGACGGGTTCAGCGTCGTCCGTCTCGATCAGCCGCGACCGCTCGCCTGGCTCCCGACGCCGACGCTGCCCGAGGCGGCGACGGGGGCGCCGGCCCCCGCACGGACAGCGGCGTCGCACGGCCGGCTCCGCGCGCTCCGCCGCGCCGTGGTCGAGACCGTCGGCCGCGGTGCGCAGGCCGTGCGCTACCTCCGGTTGGCCGACGCGTGGGCCGGTCGTGTGGCCGACGCGGTCCCGGCCGCGGACATCTGGCAGGCCGAGGGCCTGATCACCCTGCCGGTCGCGCTGGCGCTCCGCCGCCGGCGCGGCGGCCGAGCCGTGTACGACGCCCGGGACCTTGTCGCGAGCGCCCGCTTCGCCAGGCTGCCGGGGACGTGGCGCCGACTGCTTGCGCGGCGTGAGCGGGCCTGGGCGCGTTCGGCGGACGCGATCCTCGCCGCCAACGTCCCGTACGCCGAGGTCATCGAGCGGTCGACCGGCGTCCGGCCCACGGTCGTGTTCAATGGGCCGCTCGGCGGACCGTCGCCGGCGCCCATCCCGATCCGGGAGCGGCTCGGGCTCGCGCCGGCCGATCGGATCGTGCTCGACCTCGGAAACGTCGCTCCCGGACGGGGGATCGAGGCGTTGACCCATGCGATGGGCGAGGTCCCGGATGCCGTGCTGCTCGTCGTCGGCCCGGGTGGCGCCTACCGCGACCGCCTCGCGGCCGAGGCGGCGACGCTGCCCCACGCGGCACGGATCCGGTTCCTCCCCGCGGTCGATCCGAGCGAGATCCCGGGCTGGACGGCGGCGGCCGACGTGGCGGCGATCCCGATCGAGCCGACGACGCTCAACCACCGCCTGACCACCCCGACGCGGCTGTTCGACGCCCTCGGCGCCGGAGTCCCGGTGGTGGCCTCCGACCTGCCCGGGATGGCGGCGATCGTCCGCGAGACGGGCTGCGGCGTGCTGTGCGTCCCGAGCGACCCGACCTCGATCGCCGAGGCATTGCGCGACGTCCTCGACGCTCCGTCCGAGCGCCGGCAGGCGTTTCGCGACGCCGCGCTCGCGGCGGCCCGCGGTCCGTATGCCTGGGACCGCCAGGTCGACGCCGTGCTCCGGGTCTACCGGGCGGCTGACCGGCGGCGACGGACCGACCTGAGCGCGCGTCGATCGCGGCCGGGGTGCGCCGGTCAGCTGGTCGGGGCGATCACCGGCGGCCGCGCGAACCGCTGCGCCTCCTCCTCGGCGAGGAGCTTCTGCTCGGCGACCCGCTCGCGGTAGAGGTCGACGATGCCCGGCGGGCTCGCCCTCGTGCGATGATCCGGCCCTTCTCCAGGAGGATCGCCCGGTTGCAGAACTCGGTCACGAAGCTGAGGTCGTGAGTCACCAGGACGATCGCCTTGGCCTTGCCGACGAGCTCGCGGACGCGGGCCTGGCTGCGCGCCCGGAACGTCTGGTCGCCGGTCCCGAGCACCTCGTCGAGGAGCAGGATGTCGGGCGTGATCGCGGTCGCGATCGAGAAACCCGAGGCGCGCCCGCATGCCCGTCGAGTAGGTCTGCACCGGGGCGTCGATGAACTGGCCGATGTCGGCGAACTCGATGATCGACGGCGTGAGCTCGTCCATCTGGCGCTGGTCGATCCCGAGGAAGGCGCCGGCGAGGTCGATGTTGTCGCGGCCGGTCAGCTCGTTCTCGAAGCCGGCGCCCAGGGTCAGCAGCGTCGACACCTTGCCACGGGTCACGATCGCGCCCTCGGTCGGCTCGAGGATCCCGGCGATCGCCAGCAGCAGCGTGCTCTTGCCGGCGCCGTTCGGCCCGATGATCGCCATGCGATTCGCCGTGCGCCAGGCTGAGCGACATGTGGCGGATCGCCCAGAAGTGGTTCTCGCGGCCCGAGTCGTGGCGGAGCATCCCGGCGAGCGAGCCCTTGAGCGTCGTCCGCTTCGTCAGCCGCAGGTCGTAGCGGATGCCGAGGTCGCGGACCTCGACCGCCGTCTCGGCATCCGCATCCGATGCCGGTCGGGCCTCGGGGCGTCCATCACAGGATCCTCGCGAAGGCCGGCTCGGCGCGCTTGAAGATGTAGACCCCGACGAGCACGCAGGAGGAACGAGAAGCCGAGCACGACCAGGAGCCCGGCCCAGTCGGGTGCCGATCGTGCCGTAGGTGACCGAGCGGTAGGAGTTGAACAGCACGGCGAACGGGTTGAGCGACAGGAGCGTGTGGAGCGACGGGTGGGATCTTCGCGATGCGGTCGAGCGAGTAGAGGCGCCGGCGACAGGTAGAACCACAGCCGCAGGAAGTGGCGGAGGACGTTCTGGATGTCGCGGAAGAAGGCGTTCGGCGGCGGCGAAGAGGACGCGAGCGCCGATCGTGAACACGAACTGGACGGCCGCGATGACCGGCATCGGCAGATGACCCACGCGCTCAGCCGGTCGAGGTAGAACAGGTAGACGATGCCCGAGCGCGATCGAGCCCGAAGACGAAGCTGACCGTGCCGGCGACGACGGCCGCGGTCGGCAGCACGATCTTGGGGAACTGGACCTGGCGGATGAGGCGCTGGTGGCCGGCGATCGACAGCGTCGCCTCGTTCAGGGTCGCGCTGAACCACTTCCAGGGCAGGATCGCCGACGAAGATGAACAGCGGGTAGTCCGGGCGTCGTTGCTGCTGAGGATGATCGTGAAGAGGATGAAGTAGACGGCCATCTGGAGCAGCGGATCGAGGACCCACCAGACCTGCCCGAAGGCGGTGTCGGCGTGGGTCCGCTTGAGCTCCGAGCCGACCAGGTAGCGGGTGAGCCGGCGGCGGCCGAAGACTCGCCGAAGGCCGGTCCGGACGACGGCTGATCGGGCTGCCACGGCGCGGCGCGTCCGGGACGCGGTGAGGCGATCGCCTCGGTCGGGGTGGTCATGAGCCGGCGTAGGTTAGCACGGGGAAGCCGGTATCGTTACCGCGATGCATTCCCCCGTCGTCCACGTGGTGGGCGCCCGGCCGAACTTCATGAAGGCCGCGCCCGTGATCCGATCGCTCCGGGATCGCCAGATCGACCAGCGGCTCGTCCACACCGGACAACACTACGACCCCAGGCTGTCCGACGTCTTCTTCCGCGACCTCGCCCTGCCCGAGCCGGATCTCGACCTCGGCGTCGGCTCGGGCTCGCACGCCGGCCAGACGGCGGCGCTGCTCGTCGCCCTCGAGCACGGCCTTCGCCGAGCTCGATCCGGCGCTGGTCGTGGTCTACGGTGACGTCAACTCGACGCTCGCCGCGGCGCTCGTGGCGGCGAAGACCGGTCGTCCCCTCGCCCACGTCGAGGCAGGGCTGCGGAGCTACGACCGGACCATGCCCGAGGAGGTCAACCGGGTCGTCACCGATGCCCTGTCCGACCTCCTGTTCGCGACGAGCCCGGAGGCGGTCCCGCAGCTCGTGCGCGAGGGCGTCGCCGAGGACCGGATCCACTTCGTCGGCAACCCGATGATCGACACCCTCCTCGGCGAGCTCGACCGCCTCGACCCAGCGGCGGCCCGTGCCGCGCTCGGCCTCGGAGCCGACGAGCCGTACGCGGTCGCGACGCTCCACCGTCCGGCCAACGTCGACGAGCCGGCCGCGGCCGAGCGCATCGTGGCCGGCGTGCGTGCCGTGGCCGACGCAGCTGCCCATCGTGATCCCGCTCCATCCACGCGGCCGGGCGATGCTCGAGGACGCCGGGCTGCGTCCCGATGGGCGGATCCGGATCGTCGAGCCGATGGGCTACCGCGACTTCCTGTCGCTCGTCCGTGGCGCGCGGCTCGTGGTCACCGATTCCGGCGGCATCCAGGAGGAGACGACGATCCTCGGCATTCCCTGCCTGACCGTCCGCCCCAACACGGAGCGGCCGATCACGATCAGCCAGGGCACGAACCGCCTCGTCGAGCCCGAGGACCTGGGCCCTGCCGTGGCTGCGATCCTGGCCGACGGGATCGGCCCGCGTCCGGAACCGCCGCCGCTCTGGGACGGCGCCGCGGGTGACCGGATCGGGGCGATCGTCGCGGCCTGGCTCGACGCCCGGTGAGCGGAGGATCGATCGTCGCTCCGTCGCGTACCTGAGCTACTCGGCGGCTCGGTTCGACTCGCGCACCCAGCGGATGGCCCGCTCGGTGGTCGCCGCCGGGGACCGCGCCGTCGTGTATGCCCGGCTCGATCCCGGCTACCCGGCCGTGGAGCTGGTCGGCGACACGGTCATCCGCCGGGTGCCGGCCGACGTGTCGCTCCTCGTGCCGTGGCGTCGCGCCGCCGCCCGGCGACGGATCGCGGCGCTCCATGCCGACCGCAGCTCACCATCCGTGCGTCGGCCCCTCCGAGGAGGACGGCGCGGTCGTCCTGCCGGCAGCCGCACCGCCCGGCCGGAGACCTCCTGCACGTGCAGCCGACGCGTTGCGCGGGACGCTCGCTCAGCGGGCCGCCCGGGCGATCAAGGCGCGCGATCTGCGGCCGGTCACCGATCCGCCGGCTGGTCCTGTTCCCGCTCCGGCCCATCGCCTGGGGCCGGGCGATCGCCGAGATCGCCGAGCCGGCCGACCTGTGGCACGGGATGTGGGCCGGCTCGCTGCCCGGGATCCTCCACCTGCGCGACCGGTTCGGTGGGCGGGCGATCTACGACAGCCGGGACATCTACCTCCACGCCCGCCAGTTCGATCGGATGAGCCGTCCGTGGCGGGCGATCTACCGTCGGATCGAGCGGCGCTGGGCCCGCCGCTGCGATGCAGTGATCACCGTCAACCAGGCCTACGCGGACGTCCTCGTCCGGACGCTCGGGATCGCCCCGCCGGCGATCGTCATGAACTGCCCCGAGCGGTTCGACCCGCCGGAGCCGCGACCGGACCGGATCCGCCAGGCGTTGGGCCTGCCTCAGGATCGGGGAATCGTCCTCTACCAGGGCAACCTGATGACCGAGCGCGGCATCGAGCAGGGGATGGACGCGATCCTCGAGGTGCCCGGTGCCGACCTGGTGCTGCTCGGCTACGGGGCGCTCCAGGCGACCCTCGCCGACGAGGTGTCTCGACCGCCGTACGTTGGCCGGGTCCATCTGCTGGCCGCCGTCGCGCCGACCGAGCTCCTCGACTGGACCTGCTCCGCGGACGTGATGCTCATGGCGATCCAGCCGACGACGCTCAACCACCGCTACACGACGCCGAACAAGCTGTGGGAGGCGATGGCGGCCGGCGTCCCGGTCGTCGCATCCGACCTGCCGGGGATGGCCGCGATCGTCCGCGAGACCGGCTGCGGCGTCCTGTGCGACCCGACCTCGCCGGCCGACGTCGCGCGGGCGATCCGATCGATCCTCGACCTGCCCGCCGACGCGCGGGCGGAGCTGCGCGCTCGCGGCCTCGGCGCCGCGCACGACCGCTACAACTGGGCCGCCCAGGCGTCGACCCTGCTGTCCGTCTACGCCGGTCTGAGCAATCGACCGGCTATCCTGCCCCGGAGCAGGTCCACCGTGGAGGGTTCATGAACGAAGACCGTCGCCTGGCCGTGGTCGGCCTGGGCTACGTCGGGCTGCCCCTGGCGATCTCATTCGTCGAGGCGGGGCTCGAAGTCGAGGGCGTCGACGCCCATCCCGGCCGGGTCGCCGAGCTGAGCGCCGGTCGATCGCCGATCGACGACATCCCCGACGACCGGCTGTCCGGGGCGATCGCCGCCGGCCTGCGCGTCGTCGGCACGGACGCCGCCCGGCTCGGGGACGCCGACGTGATCTTCGTCTGCGTTCCCACTCCGATCGACCAGGCGAAGGACCCGGACCTCGGGCCGGTCCTGAGCGCCGCCGAGCTCATCCGGCGGCATCTGCGCTCGGGACACCTCGTGATCCTCCAGTCGACGACCTTCCCGGGCACGACGACGGGCCCGTTCCGGCGCGTCCTCGAGCAGAGCGGGCTGATCGCGGGGCGCGACTTCGACCTCGCGTTCGCCCCGGAGCGGGTCAACCCGGGCGACCCGGCGAGTGCTGCGAAGGACGTCCCCCGGCTCGTCGGCGCGACGACGCCGGAGGCGACCGCGCGCGCGGCCGCCCTCCTGCGCCGGATCAACGACGCGGTGATCGAGCTGTCGTCGCCCGACGCCGCGGAGCTCGCGAAGCTCCTGGAGAACGTGTTCCGGAACGTCAACATCGCGCTCGTCAACCAGCTCGCCCTGCTCTGCGAGCGGATGGGGATCGACGTCTGGGAGGTCATCTCCGCCGCGGCCACGAAGCCGTTCGGGTTCATGAAGTTCACGCCCGGCCCGGGTGTCGGCGGCCACTGCATCCCGGTCGACCCGTACTACCTCGCCTGGCGGGCCCGCGAGTTCGACTTCGTCGATCGGTTCGTGGAGCTGGCCGGCGACATCAACTTCGCGATGCCGCGGCACGTCGTCGACCTCGTGGCGGAGGGCCTCAACGACCGGGGCAAGGCGCTCAAGGGTGCCCGGGTCGGGGTCCTCGGCGTGGCCTTCAAGCCGGACGTGCGCGACGCTCGAAACGCCCCGGCCGCGGCGATCCTGGCCGGGCTGGCCGGACGCGGCGGCGCGGTCAGCTACCACGATCCGCACGTGCCGCGGTTCCGCGACGCCGACGGGGTGGCCCGGGAGTCCGTGACCCTCGACCGCGTCCTCGACGAGAGCGACGTCGTCGTCGTCGTGACCCCGCACCGGGCGATCGACTGGGATCGCGTCTACGCGAACGCCGGTCTGGTCGTCGACACGGTCGACAGCTCGCGCGGTCGATCGACGAGCGAGCGCCAGGTGCTCCGGTTGGGCGCGGGCTGGTCCACGAGGCAGTGACCGGACCGGGCATCGTGACGTCGGGGCCAGGAGACGGGCCCGGGCCCACCGCCCCCCGGGCCAACGAGCCCGACGACGTCGCACGCGCCGGACTCGAGCGGACCCTCTCGCTCGCGGCGATCGGCGGCTCGGTCGTCGCCTTCATCCTCGTCCTCGCTCTCGTCCCGCCGTTCAACCCCACGTTCGACGACGCGAAGTACGTCGGGATCGGGCGGAACGTCCTCGCCGGGCTCGGTCCGGTCACCGTGTTCGGGATCCAGTTCCTCAACCACTCGCCGCTGTGGCCCCTGGCAATGGCCATCCCCGAGCGGCTGACGGGGATCGACGCGCTGTCGGTCGGTCACCTCCTGAACGGCCTGAGCGGCGGCATCGTGATCGCCCTCGGCGGCGCGCTCGGATGGCGGATCCGACCGCTCGCCGGCGCGGTGACCGCGATCGCCCTCGTCGGGTTCGTGTACCTCGGCGATCTCGGCCGGACGGCCGGCCTCGACCTGCCGGCCGCGGCGCTCACGCTCGGCTATCTGCTCGTCGGTGTCGTCGCGGCGCGGCGCGGGTCGATCGGGCTCGGGATCGCCGCCGGCGCCCTGTTCGCGCTGGCCTTCCTGACGAAGGAGATCGCGCTGCCGTGGGCGCCGGCGCCGTTCCTGGCGGCGATCTTCTGGACCACCAGCTGGGTCCGGCTCGCAAAGGCGGCCGGCTGGGCGCTCGGCGTCGCCGCGGTCGGGCTGTCGTGGTGGTTCGCGATCTACGCCGCGGACACGAACAGCGTCTACCGCCTCGGGACCCCGGGCTGGACGCTCGTCCCGCTCGCGCTGCTCGTCGCGGTCGCCGCAATCGGGCTGGCCGTCAGCGACCGGCTTGCCCGCGGTCGGGTCGGCCGCGCGCTGGAGGGCGCTCGCGATCGAGCGCCGGCCGTCCTGCGCCGGCATGGACGGGCGCTCGCCGGCTGGGGGCTGACCGGGGCCTGGGTCGTCCTCCTGCTCGTGGTCTTCTGGCGGACTCCGAAGCTGCTCGGGGCCGGCCTCCTGGACCGCGACCAGCTCGTGACCTACGCCGTCCACCTCCTCGCGTCGGTCAAGCTGACCGTCGTGCTGGCGGCGCTCGGCTGGCTGCTCGCGCTCATCGGCTGGCTGCGCCACGAGATCGACAGCGGCCCGCTCACGTGACCTCATCGTTGCCGCGCTGTGCGGGCTGCCCCTTGTTCTGCTTGTCGCGGCGATCGGCGAGACGCCGCGCCATTACGTCGTCGAGGTCGTGGTCGGCGTCGCCCTCGGCGCCGCCGGCTGGGCATGGGCCATCCTCGCGGTCGCCGCGGCGAGCGGCCGGCTGGTCGTTCCGGCGCTGGTCGACGATCGTGGCCGGCGTGCTCGTCGTCGTCTTCGTGGCGGCCACGGGGATCCTGGCCGTCCACGCCCAGGCCGCCTATCTCGAGCGCGATCGGCTCGAGGAGGCGGCGGCCTCGAGCGCCCGGGCCTGGCTCCGCGCCAACGCTCGGCCCGGCGACACGGTGGCGTTCGGGCCGTACCTGGGGTACGAGATCGCCCTCGACCTGCCCGTCCGAGCGTCCGCGCGGTCCGCATCCGGCCGCAGCTCCTCACCAGTCGATCCGACCGCGCCGCTCGGGCTGCGCTCGGGCGCGAGTCGACCGGCCGACGTCGTGAGCCTCGACGTGGCGGCCGGCAAGGCGAACCGAGTTCGACGCCTACACCGCACGCCAGCTCGAACGAGCGATCGCCGGGTCGTCGGCCGACTACATCGTGTATCCGGTCTCCGAGGCGAGCTCGGCCGCCGGGGTGCTCGACACGCTGTACGCCCGAAGCAGGGGCGGAGCTCGTCGGCTCCTGGAAGCAGGTCGGCAGCGGCGACACGATCGACATGCTGATCTACCGCATCGGTCCGAGCCGGCCTTCACCCGGATGCGAGTCGGATGGTCGCGACGCCGGAGGCGCTGGACCGGCTGACGACCCAACTCGAGAGCCAGCCGACAGTCGCACGCGGCGGCGGCGGGGGCGCTGCTCGACCGACTCGTCACCGGCGATCCTGCGCTCGACCCGATCGTCGCGCGCCTGGAACGCCTGGCCGGCCGATGAGCGGCGCACCGGCTGTCGGCGACCGACGACGCCCGATCGTCATGCTCGTCCATTCCTACTACGACGAGGATCCGCGGGTTCGTCGCGAGGCCGAGGCGCTGGTCGCGCGCGGCCGGCCGGTCGACGTCATCGGCCTGCGCCGGCCGGACGATCCGCCGGACGGCGTGCTGGCCGGCGTCCACCTGACCCGGATCGACGTCCAGCGCCACCAGGGCGCCGGGCTCGCGACCTACCTGCGCGAGTACCTCTCGTTCATGGTACGTGCCGGCTGGGCGGCCACCCGCGCGCACCGCAGGCGACGCTACGCTGTGGCCCAGGTCCACAGCTTGCCCGACTTCCTCGTCTTCGCGACGATGCCGCTCCGGATCGTCGGCGTGCCGGTCATCCTGGATCTCCACGAGGCCATGCCCGAGCTGTTCCGGACCCGATTCCCGCGCGCCGCGAGCCCACTCGTCCGCCGGTTGCTCGTCCTCCAGGAGCGGCTGTCGATCGGCTATGCCACCGTCGTCTTCTCCGTGAACGACTTCATGCGCGACCGGCTCGTCGCGCTCGGGCGGCCGGCCGACAAGCTGATCGTCGTGCCGAACGCGCCGGATCTCGCCCGGTTCGACCCCGCGATCGTGCCGATCCGTCCGTTCCGGGCGGACGGACGGCTGCGCATCGTGTACACCGGGGCGCTCACGCCGGTGTACGAGCTCGACGTCGCCCTCCGCGCGCTGGCCCGGATCGCCGCCGAGCGTCCGGACCTCGACGCGTGCCTCGAGCTGTTCGGGCGCGGCGACTCCGAGGCGGATCTGCGGGCGATGGCCGCCGAGCTTGGGATCGCCGAGCGAGTCACGTTCCATGGGCGCATTCCGCTCGAGGACGTGCCGGCGGCCGTGGCGGCGGCCGATCTCGGCATCGCCCCGACGCGACTCGACGACTTCACCGCCACCAGCCTGTCGACGAAAGTGTTCGAGTACGCCGCGCTCCGGAAGCCGGTCGTCGCGTCGCGTCTGCCGCTCGTCGAGCGGACATTCGGGGCCGGCGCCGTGGTGACCTATCCGTCGGGTGACGACGCCGCGATGGCGGCCGCGATCGTCGACCTGGCCGACGACGAGGGCGACCGAGCGGCCGGGTCGAGCGAGCGGCGGTCCGCGTCGCGGAGCTGGGCTGGGCCGCCGAGGCGGATAGCTACGCCGCCATCGTGGACCGGCTCGACCGTGGCCGCAGGGAGCCGGCGGAGGCGGCCGATGCCCGCGACGCCTGATCGCGACCCGCGGGCAGTCACGCCGGCCGGGGTGGATCCCGAGGCGGGTCGCGAGGACCTGGAAGCCGCGGTCGAGCGGCAGCGGACGATGGCGCGGCGCGCCGCGGCCGAGTCGCGTTCCCTCGAACGCGAGCTGCGCGAGACGAAGACCAGCCTGCGGAAGACGCGCACCGAGCTCGCATCACTTCGGGGACGACGCTCGATCCGCCTGACGCTGGCCGTCGTCGGTCGGCTCCGGCGGACCGTCGACCGAGCGCAGACGGGCGTCCGGAGCCTCGATCCCCGGCCTGCGGTGGCCGAACGACGACGGTCGTCGATGCTCACGGCGAGCGCGCCGGCGGAGGCCAGGCTCGCCGCGGCGCTCGCCGACCGTGGCACGCTCGCCCTCGGTGTCGCCCCCCGCGTGTCGATTGTGATGCTGAACCGGAACGGCGCGGGCCACCTTCGCCGCTGCCTGCCGCGCCTGGCGACCGTCGCCTACGGCGACGTCGAGCTCGTGATCGTCGACAACGCCTCGACCGATGCGTCCCTGGACGTCATCCGGGAGCTGGCCCCGCCGTATCCGCTCAAGGTCATCGAGAACGCCGAGAACATGCCCTTCTCCGACGCCAACAACACGGGCGCCGTGGCGTCCAGCGGATCGCTGCTCCTGTTCCTCAACAACGACATCGAGCCGATCGGGGACCGCTGGCTGGCCCGTCTCGTCGAAACCCTGCTGGACGGCGACGGATCCGCAGAACCGGCCGCGGTGGCCGTCGGCGCACGCCTGGTCTACCCACGTCGGACCGGACAACCGCGGGCCGGCCTGCAGTTCCCCGACCTGTCGCTCCAACATGGCGGCATCGACTTCCGGATGCTCGATGGGGCCCCGATCGCTCGACCGATGGGCGCCGGCGACGACCCGCTGAGCGACTGGGCAGCTGCCGTTCGGGATGTCCCGGCCGTCACGGCGGCCTGCCTGCTCGTCCGGCGGACCGACTTCGAAGCCGTCGGCGGGTTCAGTGCCGGGTACGACTACGGCCACGAGGACGTCGACCTCTGCCTCAAGCTCCGGTCGCTCGACGGACGGATCGTCTACGACGGTCGGGCCGCCCTGTGGCACCACGAGTCGGCGACCCGCGAGCTCGACGACCGGCAGGCGCGCCGGGCCCGGGTCACGGCCAACCGCGACCGGTTCACCGGCGTCTGGGCGTCGAGTCTGTATCGAACGGTCCTGGCGGACGCCGCCCATGGCGGTGGGTTCTGGTCCGCCCGCCCGCTCCGCGTCGGCATCGTGGTCACGGGCGTGGGCGGCGACGAAGGGTCGGCGCTCGCCGACGGCTGGCCCGCGAGGTCGAGGTCCGGGGCTGGGTGCCGTTCGTTGTGACCGGCCCGAGCCCGGACGACGACGTCGACATCCTGCTGATCGACGACCCCACCGTCGATCCCCGGGGCAGCCCGGCGGCCATCCGCGTCGGCCTGGTGCGGGACGTCGACGAGTGGCTCGCGGCGACCTGGTTCGACGACCTCGACATCGCCCTCGCGGTCGGCTCGGCCGCCGACCGGCTGGCGTCGGCTCGGCGCGCGCCGCTCACGTTCCCGGTGGCCGGCGATGGCGCTGACTTGGTCGACGTGCTGGCGACGTCCCTCGACGCCTGGTCGGCGGCGACACGGATCGGGATCCGGATCGGGTTGCCGTCCTGGGACGTTGCCGCCTCGTGGGGCGACGTCCACTGCGCCCGCGACCTGCAGCGCTGGCTCGCCCGGGCGGGGCACCCGTCGCGGATCCACATCCGCCCGGACTGGGCCCGCGCCTGGAGCGCGCGCGACGACGTCACGATCCACCTGCTCGGACAGCACGACGGGCCGACACGACCCGGTCAGGTCAACGTGCTCTGGCACATCAGCCACCCGGACAATGGCTCCGCCGCGCTGTACGACCGGTTCGATCTCGTCTGCGTCGCGTCGGACGACTTCGCGCGCTGGATGGCCCGCCAGGCGCAGGTGCCGGTGCGTGCGCTCCACCAGGCCACCGACCCCGAGCGCTTCCACCCCGATCAGCCCGGCCCAGCCCACGAGCTGCTGTTCGTCGCGAACTCGCGCGGAGTCCGCCGTCACCTCATCGACGAGCTCCTCCCGACCGAGCACCAGCTGGCCGTCTTCGGCCGCGGCTGGACGCCCGACCGGCTCGATCCGCGCTACCTCGTGGCAGAGATCATCCCGAATGACCTGCTCGGCGGCTACTACGCCCATGCTGCGATCGTGCTCAACGACCACTGGTCGGACATGCAGCGGGAGAGCTTCCTCTCGAACCGGCTGTACGACGCGTCCGCCGCCGGCGGCTTCGTGATCAGCGACGACATCGCCGGGCTCGACGTCGAGTTCGACGGGGGCATCGTGGCCTACCGGGACGCGACGGACCTGCGGCGGCTCATCGAGCACTACCTGGCCAGCCCGGCGGAGCGGCGCGCGCACGCGGACCGGGCCCGGGCAGCGGTCCTCGACCGCCACACCTTCGAGCGGCGGACGCATGAGCTGCTCGACCTGGTCGAGCCGCTCCTTGACGCCCGCTCGGCCCGACCCGTGTCGGAGCTACGCGGAGGACCGATCCACGACACGCGCCGGGCCGGCGAAGGCGAACGTGGCTGACGGCCGGGGTTCAACGAGGATCGTCCTCGTGGACCGGCGGTCCGACGCCCCGCCGCACGACCTAGACTCGGCAGTCGTCGTTCTCGATCCGGGCTGGACTCCGCAGGGCGGTGATCGCCGCGACGTCGTGTCGGTTCGCCCGGCGGTTGGGGCGGTCATCGAGCGGATGGACGTCATCGAGCTGGCGATGCGACGCCTGGATGCGTGGGCGGACGCGGCCTCGCTCATCGACGGTCTCACCCGGCGGGTACAGCTACCGGCTCGCTTCCGCGAGCCGATGTGGCGCTGGCTCCACGAACGTCCTGTGGCGGCACCTCCTGGCTGAGCTCGACGCACGACTGGGAGGCGGTGGGTCGCGGCCGGCGCTCGTCGCGCCTCGTGGTCGACGTCCCCGGAGGCGGCTGGGACCGGCTGGCCGACGACGGGTCGCGGACCCGGTCGACCACGGGGACGAGCGTCCCGGCGCCCGGGATGCGGCCGGTCTCGCCCGGCTCTCGCGCGCCCGTTGGGCTCGGTGGTGGGCCAGCGCGTCGGCCGGCTCATCGGCCGCGCGCGGCCGGATCCGCGGGAGCGACTCCTCGACGAGCGGCCGCCGGCTGGCGGGTGTCCTCCCTACGGCGGTCGGTGTGAGCAACGTCGCCACCGGGTCTTGGGCGCGCTCGGCTGCGGCGACGAACTCGTCGGCTCGAGTGACGGCGCCCGCGGCGTCCACGACCTGTTCGGCGAGCGGTTCCCGACCTGGCCGAGGGCGACTGGCCGACGATCGAGGGCGACCCCGCTGCTCCCGGGGTCGTTGCTGCGTACCCGATGGCGTGGCGCCGATGATCCCCCCGGACCAGGTCCCCGCGGAAGTCGATCGTGGTCTCGACGCCGCGGCTCGTGTCCCGCTCGACTTCGACGGGGTCGACCTCGGCCCGGCCGCCACGAGGAAGCTCCGGACACTGGCGGCGGGCGCCCTCGTCGCGACGCTCCGCCAGATTTCGCGGATCGAACGGTTGATCGACGAGCTCCGGCCCGAATCGATCCTCCTCACCCACGAAGGCATCCGCACGGTCTGGCTCATCGCGGCGCTGACGGCGAGGGATCCCGAGCCAGGCCATCGCAGCACGGGGTCATCTACCCGTCGCACCCCGGCTACCAGAACCCGAACCGGACGGGCTTCATCCTCCCGAGCCGGACGTTCGTCTTCGGTGACTACGAGCGCCGCGTGCTCCTGGGGTCCGGCGGGTACCACCCGGACGAGGTGGCGGTCAGCGGCTCGCCGCGGCTCGACCTCGAGGCGCCACGGCCCGAGACCGAGGATCCGATCGGGTTCGGAACGAGGTGCGACGAGAGCTGTCCGTCGCACCCGGGAGCGGCTCCTCGTCGTGTCGACGACCTTCGTGCCGTTCATCCGCGACACGCACCTCGTCCACATGCTCGAGCAGGTGCTCGGCGGCCCGCTGCCGCAGGTGCACGTCGTCTTCAAGCAGCATCCCGGGAGGTGGACGAGGGTCCGTATGTCTCGCTTCTCGAGGGCCTCGCGCAGGCCGGCGGCTATCCCGCTCCGCCCATGACCGTCGTCCTCGAGACCGACCTCTAGCCCTCCGGGCGGCAGACGCCCCCTCGGGTTCCGGTCGACGGTCCTCACCGATGCGGTGGCCGTCGGGACGCATAACCTCATCGCCCTCGTCGAGCCAGACGCCGACCTCCTCGGCTACGTCGCCGTCGGGGTCGCCATCCCGGTGCGTAACCATGCGGACCTTGTCGAGGCGCTGGACGCTCCGGTCGTCCTCGACCCGGCTGCCAGGGCGGCTTTCCTCAACGACCATTTCCTGATCGGGCAGCGCGAGCGCCCGGATCGCAACCTGGATCGCGGAGCCCACTCAGCCGGACGATCGGATCGACGATCCGGAGGCGATCGAGGGCAGTCCCGCCACCGTCGTCGATCTGGGCGGACGTTGAGGTGGGCTCCGGCCTGATCCGTTGGGTGCGACGCGGCGCTACGGTTTCTCGAGCAGCTGCCAGGTCCCGCGATCGAAGCCCTCAGCCTCGGAGAGATACCCCCCGGCCCGCTCGACGAGCTCCGGGAAGAGGTCCTGGTAGACCCGTCCGAGGCTCGCTTGATGAGCGTTCCCGGCTCGTCGTGGTATGGGACGTCCTCGGGTTGATCCGCGTGGTACTCGATCCAGAGGACGAACCTTCGCGAGCAGCGGACAATCTCCGACATCACGATGGGCAGGGTGGAGTCCGGGGCCTGTGGACGAGGACGCCAACCGTGAATGCCAGATCGACGAGACCATCGCGAAATGGCAGCCACGGGCGCTCGCGTCGACGACGTTGCCGACCGGGGCGTTGGCTCGTGTCCGTATCAGCGTCCCTTCGTTCACGTCGATACCCCAGACGTCGCGCGGCTCGAGGATCCGCGAGATGGGTCGCAGGTTGTTGCCCTCGACCGCAACCGACCTCGAGCACCGAGCGGATCGGATACTCGGCGAGCAGGCGGGTCCAGAACTCGACGCGCTTGTCGAGGAGGACCCGGTTGGCGCTCGCGTATGGCGTCGCCGAAGGCGCTGGCCCAGAGGTCGCTCGAGTCGGATCGCTTCCGCGGAAGGCGACTACGTCAGGCATCGCGCGTGGTCTAGTGCGGATGGTGCTCGAGCGACGCGGGTCCGGCGACCTGCGGCATCATTGTAGCCGGCAGCGCTGGGCTCGGGTCGACGTACGGTGACTGGGGAGGTGGGCGGATGGCGCGAGTGGTCGCGATCGTCCAGGCCCGGACCGGCAGCACGCGGCTCCCGGGCAAGGTTCTGCTCCCGCTCCTCGGGACGCCGATGCTGTCGATGGTGATGCGACGGGCCGCACGAGCGCGCTCGGTCGACGAGGTCGTCGTCGCCTCGGCACGGAATTGTCCGCTGACGACTCAACGTGGAGCTCGGCGGTCGAGAAGGCTCGCCGTTACGAGCTCGGAAGCGAGACGGACCTCTTCGACCGCGACGTCCAGGCGGCGCGCGCCAACGACGCGGCTGTCGCGTCAGCACCCGGATCTGACGTTGAGCCGGCGCTGTCTACGACCGGTACGATCGCCGCCTTCTCGGCACGGGACCCGCTGACCCTCCACGCGTTCGGCCTCGAGGAGGAGCCGAGCAGCAGGCGCAGGCCGCACTCGCGGCAGATCAGCGGCATCGGATTGGTTCAAAAAAAAAAAAAAAAAAAAAAAAAAAAAAAAAAAAAAAAAAAAAAAAAAAAAAAAAAAAAAAAAAAAAAAAAAAAAAAAAAAAAAAAAAAAAAAAAAAAAAAAAAAAAAAAAAAAAAAAAAAAAAAAAAAAGAAGATCGTTCCGGCCTGATGGTCGACCGCGGATCTGGCCGAGCCGCTGCTCGTGCACCGCGCCGACGCCTCGAACGATCGGAACCGGCCATCTGATGTGGCTCCTGGCGCTCGGTCAGGCCTGGCGCGACCGGGGCGGCGGGGTGCGCCTCCTCGGGCCGGGGCGCCGCAAGGCCGAGCGGATGGCCGGAGCCGGTCGGCAACACCGGATCCAGCCGCTCCACCAGGCGACCGACCCCGAGCGGTTCCGGCGCCGGATCGCGACGGGCCCGCAGCACGAGCTCCTGTTCGTGGCGAACTCGCGGAACTGGGGGGTCGCCCGGCGAAGATCGTCGAGGACCTGGCCGGACAATGACCTCGCCTCTCCGGTTGGCCACGGGCTCAACCAGAACGCGCACGCCGACCGCGCGAGCTATCCACCGGCGAGCGGCACCGAGTACCTGCTCGGTCTCTCGGATCGTCCTCCTGCGTCGGGAGTTCCGAGCGGCGCGATCCGGAGCGACAGATCCCTCCTCGAGCAGCGCTTCGGCTCCGCGGCGACATTCGGGGGTGCCTACCCCGCCGGCATGGTGCTCCGGCCGCTACTTCGTCGCTGCGATCCGTGCCGGATCAGGTCTGGCGCGATCTCGAGGTGCGGGCGATAATCGGCGCCGCGAATCCAACAGCAGCAGCCATCGAGGCCGCTGCTGCCACGTGCCCGGTCCGGGGTGGTTGTTACCTGGACCGCCTCCGACATGCGCGCCGAGCTTGGCTGGGCGGACATCGCGGTGGTCTCGGGCGGAACCACGGTCTGGGAGCTGGCTCGAATGGGCTGTCCGGCAATCGTCGTGGAAACCGGCTCGTCCGAGGGCGCTCTGGCGCTGTGGCCTGGCACGCCTGGGCCTGTTCGAGCGCCTGAGCCCGGCGGACGACGGTCACCAACGAGGGCCTCGCCGCCGCCAGTTCGAGCCGGCGCGCTCGACTCGGCATGGCGGGCGGCCATGGCGAGGCTTGGGACGCAGCGCCTCGACGGAAGGGGAACCACGCGGGTCGTCGATGCCCTGTCCTACGGTCAGCGCGAGTCGGGAGAGGCGGGTTGATGACCTCGTTCGACGCTGAACGGATCCTCGGCATGGGCGGCGCCGGGGTGATCGCGCGTGAGGCGCTCGAGCGGCTGTCCGACGCGGGAGCGCGCGTCCTGTCCGTGGACCGTCTGCCGCTGAAGTTCCCGGCACCCGCGGGCGTGGATCATCTCGTCGCGGATCTCGCGGTCGCCGACCTTGGACTGCTGATCGTGTTTGCGCCGACCCGGGTGCTCCACCTGGCGGCGACCTTCGAGCGATCGGTTGAGTTACCGGGATTCTGGGCTGAAGAACTGGTCGGACAACGTGGTCGTCACACACAGGCTCCTCGAAGCGCTTGCTCCGGGCACGGTGGAGGCATTTCGTCTTCGCATCGAGCTATCTGATCGACGCGATCCGGCTCGAGTACCTCCCACCGACGCCCCCGACTCGAGCCGTTGGCCTCGTGGAGACCGCGCCGGTCTGTCCTCGCAACCTCTGCGGCGCCGCCAAGCTCTAGGGCGAGGCCGAGCTTGCCTTCGCCACGCGGCGTTCGCCACGCCGGGTTCCGCGCCGTCTCCGCCAGGATCTTCCGCGTCTACGGCCGCGGTTCCAAGGATGTGATCTCGCGCTGGGTACGTGCCGCCCTGAACGACGAGGCGGTCGAGGTCTACCACCCCGAGAACCGGTTCGACTACGTCTACAGCGGCGACGTCGCCGACGGGCTCATCCAGATGGCCTTCGACCCCGGCGCGCGTGGCATCGTCAACCTCGGGACGAGCGTGGCACGACGCGTGTCGGAGGTGATCGAAGTGATCGAATCGGCGACTGGCCGCCCGCTTCGCGCCACGATGGCGACCGTCGACGAGCCGTTCGAGGCGAGCTGTGCGGACGTCGCCCGGCTGCGTCGAGGTCGTCGGGTGGACGCCCCCGACGAGCCTGGAGGCCGGTGTCGCCCGGCTGGTGGCCCATGAGGAGGACGGATGACCGGCGAGTCCAGCGCGCCCACGGTGATCGACGATCCCGGTGCTACGGCTATCGCCACCTGGATCCGTTGCCCGACATTCGGAGCTCAATCGGTTCTACCAGAGCGCGTACGTCGACCTCATCCGTCGCGGCGAGCGGTTCCCGGAGCTGAACCGGCTGCTTGCCCGCGGCCCGGAGGCCGACCGACGAGCGGGCCTGGCTTCGGGCAACCCTGCACGCGGACATCCTCGCCGTGCTCGGATCTCGCGTGTCGGCCGGCCCGGGTCGCAGCCTTATCGATGTCGGTTGCGGCATCGGAGAGTTCGTCGCCTCGGCGTCCGCCGAGGGATGGACGGTCGTCGGACTCGAGCCCTCGCGTGAGGCTGCCGACCTTGCCGCGGCCGAGGGTCGACCGTCGTGTGCGCGACGCTCCAGGAGTACGTTGCCGGCAGTGGCCCGCCGACGCCACCGGGGGCCGTCACCCTCCTCAACGTGGTCGAGCACGTAATCGATCCAATCGGTCTCGTGCGGGAGGTCCACCGTCTGCTGCCGCCGGGCGGCGCGATCGTCATCCGCGTGCCCAACGACTTCAACCCGCTCCAGGAAGCCGCCCGATCGAAACTCGGCCATCAGCCCTGGTGGATCGCATCCCCCGACCATGTGAACTACTTCGACCACGCATCACTCCGGCGGCTGGTCGAGTCGGCCGGATTCGACATCGTCGACCAATGGGGCGACTTCCCGATGGAGCTGTTCCTGCTGATGGGCGATGACTACGTCGCCGATCCGGCGCTCGGTCCGGTTTGCCATGCCCGGCGTCGACGCCTCGAGCTTGCGATGGACGCCGAAACCCGGCGTGCGTTTGCCCGCTCGCTCGTCCCGCTCGGATGGGGTCGCAACACGGTCATCGTCGGACTCGCCAGATCGGCGTCATGAATGTCTTGATCACGAGCGCGAGCCGCAAGGTCGCCCTCGTGCGGGCGTTTCGCCGCGCCGTCACGACCGCGGGCGGAGGTCGCGTCGATCGCGGTGGACACCTCGCCGTTCTCAGCGGCGCTGTATGAAGCCGACGACAGGCGACTGGTGCGGCCGAGCCGGTGCCCCCGGCTTCGTCGACGCGATCCTCGGGTCTCTGCGAGGCAGAGTCGATCCGCCTCGTGATCCCGACGCGGGACGAGGAGCTCCCGGTGTTCGCAGCGGCACGGACTCGGTTCGACGAAGCCGGCATCCTGGTGCTCGTCCCGGAAGCCGAGACCGTGGCGATCTGCCAGGACAAGGCCGTCTTCGCCCATGCCTGCGCCGGCGCCGGCATCCCCACTCCGCGCGTCGTCCTGTCCCCCTCGGCGGCCGATCTGCCCGTGTTCATCCGACCGCGCGTCGGCAAGGGCGGAATTGGGGCTCGAGCCGTCCGCCGTGCGAGCGAGCTCGAGGCGGCCCTCGACGAGCTTGGCGACACCGCGTTCGTCCAGGAGCTCGTCGAGGCTCCGGAGTTCACGATCGACCTCTTCGTCGACCCACGGGATGGGACACCGATCTCGTGCGTCGTTCGCGAGCGGGTGCTCGTCATCGGCGGCGAGTCGCACGTCGGGCGCACCGTCCGGTCGGACAGCCTGCGCGACGCGGCGCTCGAGCTGGCGGGCGCGATCGGCCTGACCGGCCATGCGACGATCCAGGCGTTTCGAACCGCCGATACGACGCTGCTGATCGAGGCGAATCCGCGCTATGGGGGCGGGGCCGTGCTGGGCTTCGCTGCCGGAGCGGACACGGCGGACTATGCCGTCCGGGTGGCGGCGGGCGAGGCGCTGCCGGCGCGCCTCGACGAGCACGAAGTCGGTCTCGTGATGCTCCGGTATACCGATGCAGACCTGTTCCTTCATGACGAGCAGCTGGCCCGCGCGCCATGAAAGCCGCCCTGTTCGACCTGGATGACACGCTGTACCGAGAGCGAACCTATGTCGAGTCGGGTTTCGCGGCCGTGGCCCGATTCCTTGCGCCGCGCCTGGGGCGTCCCCGAGGCGGCCGTCGCCGAGCGCCTGTCGACCCTCCATGACCGGGACGGGCGCGGGCGGATCTTCCAGTCGCTGCTCGCCGACGCGGGCGTGGCCGACCCGGATGACACGCTGGCCATCGCGTGCGTTGCGATCTACCGTGCCAACCGCCCCACGCTGGAGCCATTTCCCGGCGTCGTCCCGACCCTCGCACGGCTGCGCGCAGCCGGCCTCGCCCTTGGGCTCGTCTCCGACGGGCTCGCCAGCGTCCAGCGGACCAAGCTCGCCGCGCTGTCCGATGTCGCGCCGTTGCTCGACGTGATCGTGCTCACGGAAGAGCTCGGTAGCGAGCATGAGAAACCGTCCCCGGTCCCCTTCCGGGTCGCGACCGAGCTCCTCGGGACCCAGCCGCACCTCGCCACGTACGTCGGGAACGATGCCCGGAAGGACTTCGCGGGTGCCCGCCTCGCGGGACTGCGGACCATCGGGTCGGCGTGCCGCCCGATCTCGGCGGCCCGGCGGTCGATCCGCGCGAATGGTCCGACGCGGATCTCGTCCTCGATCGGTTCGAGGGCCTGCCGGAGGCCCTTCTCGGGAATCGGGTGGAGGCCGGTCGATGAGAGCCGTCGCCCCGTTCTCGATCAATGGCCGGGCGATCGGGCCGGGTCGTCCGGTCTATGTGGTCGCCGAGATGTCGGCGAACCACGGCCAGGACGAGGCGGTCGCGGTTCGGCTCGTCCACGCCGCTCACGAGGCGGGCGCCGACGCCCTGAAGCTCCAGACCTACACGCCCGACACGATCACCATCCGCAGCGACGCCCGGCGTTCCGGGCCGGCTCCGGCTCGCTGTGGGCCGGGACGACGCTCTACGACCTATACGAGAGCGCCTACACCCCGTGGGAGTGGCAGCCGCGCCTCAAGGCGCTGGCGGAGTCGCTCGGGATGGACTGCTTCTCGTCGCCCTTCGATCCGACGGCGGTCGACTTCCTCGAAGCGATAGACGTGCCGGCCTACAAGGTGGCCTCGTTCGAGCTCGTCGACCTGCCGCTCGTCCGGCAGGATCGCCGCGACCGGCAAGCCGATGATCATGTCGACCGGAATGGCCACCGAGGCCGAGATCGATGAGGCGGTCGCGGCGGCGCGCGCCGCCGGCGCCACGCGAGATCGCCCTGCTAAGTGCACGAGCGCCTACCCGTCGCCACCGGAGGCGGTTAACCTTCGCGCGATCGAGACGATGACCGAGCGCTGGGGCCTCCCGGTCGGGCTGTCCGACCACACGGTCGGCGAGGTCGTCCCGATCGGCGGCGGTCGCCCTCGGCGCGTGCATCGTCGAGAAGCACCTCACGCTATCCCGCGACGACGCGACCCCCGACGCCCCGTTCTCGCTCGACGCCGCGAGCCTTCCGCTCGATGGTCGAGGCAGTGCGCGTCGCCGAGCGGACACTCGGCGACGCAGCGCTCGGACCCGACGCCGGCCGAGGCCGAGAGCCGGCGGCTTCCGGCGCTCGCTGTTCGTGGTCGAGGACATGCGCGCCGGCGAGTCTTCACCGAGCGCGAACGTCCGCTCGATCCGGCCGGCGGACGGGCTGCGACCCGGCGACTACGAGGCGGTGCTCGGCCGCCGCGCCGCGCGTCCCGATCGCCCGCGGGACGCCGCTCAGCTGGGACCTCGTCGAGCCCCAGGCGAAGGGCTGACCGCCGGGTCGTCTCTGTCGCGCCGGCTCCGCGCGAGCCAGATGGCGAGCAGGAGCGTCGCCAGGAGCGCCACACCCGCGAGGCCAAAACCGATCCACGTGCCGACCGGGCGGTAGCGGAACACGATCGTGTGATCGCCGGCAGGCACGACGACACCGCGGAATGCAAGGTCAACCGGCACCAGGGTCACGGGGCCCCCGTCGATCTCCGCGCTCCAATCCGGGACCGCGACATCGGTCAGGACGAGGAGCGCGGGTCGGTCTGCCGACACGGTGACGTCGACCCGGTCCGAGCCGGACACGATGGTCGATGCATGACCCGGACCCGGGGTTCGTCGGAAGGGTTCCCGTCGCGTCTTGGGCCAGGACGACGGCTGAGCTGGCCAGGGTCGATCGATCCGCCGATCCGAGCCATGTCTGGGCCGCGGCCGTGTCGGGGACGACGACAGCGCTCCCGACGAGGAAGGCTCGCGGTAGGGCGCTCGGGTTCTCAAACAGCGCGCGGGCGCCGTCGCGGAACCGCTCGACCAGACCAGGGACCTGGGGTGCCGCCCCGGCGGCGTCGATCCAGCGGACGCCGAGCAGGTCGAGGATCGCCGGATCGAGGTCCTGACAGAAGGCGTACACGCGTTGCCCCCAGCCGTCGTAATACGCCTGCTTGGCGGGGTCGGCCGCAAGGCACCGACCGATCAGCACCCGGAACAGGTCGTGATAGCGAACCGGGTACAGAGCGAGATAGCCGTCCACCTGGTCGAGCCCGTGGAACCACATCCGGTTCGGATCGTCGCCGATCGTGAGGGTGCGTCCCGGCGTCGGCCCTGCCAGTCGCTCGAGCGCCGCTTGCGTCGAGGTGAGTTCCATGTGCGTCTGCCAGTCGCCAAGATGCCCCGCCGCGAGCCGCTCGCCGTGGGCATAGACGATTTGTTCGACCGCGACGAGCAGAAGGACCACAAGGACGACTGCCGCGCCGACTCTGACGCCTTCCCTCCGTCGGTTGAGGTACCAGGCCACGATCAGGCCGACCAGGGTCGCGAGGCCGACGATCAGCGCGGCGGCCAGGAGGTCGCGACCGATCACGGCCGGCAGCCGCGTGCGGCCGACGCGAGTCAGGGCGATGACGGCCTGCGCTCCGACGAGTGCGCCGACCGCGACGACGAGCCCCTGGACCAACCGGCCGGACGGGCCGCCGTGCCATCGTGCGACGGCCATCAGCCGGGACGCGCCGATCGCCGCCGCGAGGGCCAGGACGAACGGAAACAGGTGGCGGATCCGGATGAACTGGAACGTCTGGAGCGTGCCGAGGGGCGCCAGCGCCGGCATGAGGACCGTGATGACCAAGTCGAGCACCGGAATGGCGACGAGCATCAGGATCGCGAACCGCGCGGCCGGTTTGCGGCGCCCGAGGAGGACCGTCGCCCCGATGCAGAGCAGCCCGATCGCCCCGGTGAAGTACGTTCCGTAGTACAGCGGCGACTGCCCGAGGCCGGACCCGATCGGGATCCCGAGGATCGTCGCCGAGTACAGCTGGAGGTGCTCGATCAGGGCCGGGATCGGGCGGGTTTCGTACAGGTAGTCGATGTCCCAGATCGTCCGGACCGAGATGGGCAGCAATCCCGCCTGGGCCAGCAGGACCGGGAGATACACGGCGAAGCCAAGGCCCCAGATGAGCAGCCAGGCTCCGGCCCGGGCCCGCAGCGTCCCCGCCCGCGAACCGATGAGGATCCAGGCGAGGTTCAGCCCGCCGGCGAGGATGACGATCTGGCTGAGCCCGGCATACGTCCCCAGGACGATGGCACCGACACCAACGAGGAGTGGCGCCGGTCCCGATCGTCGGGTGGTCGCCATCCGATCGACCGCCCAGAACACGAGCGGCACGACGACCGCGGCGAACCCGTAGATGTAGTGCCAGAACGAGAACAGGTACAGCGTCGCGCCGAGGATGGAGGCTGCGGTCGGGAGGTGGACCGAGTCGCGCAGGAAGCGGTGCATCCCGAGCCCGGCCAGGAAGGCCAGGAGCCAGCTCGTGACAATGAATTCCACAAATGGACCGGCGACCAGGCCGACGAGCACGTCCGGTGCGAAGGGTGTCAGCGACCCGTGGGCGAGCGTCGGGACGCCCGTCACCATGCGCGGGTCCCAGAGCGAAGCTCCCGACGACAGCTGGCTCAGCGTTGCCCCGATCCGGGGCACCGCCCCGTCCGGGTCGAACACGTCGTCTGCATAGACTTGGGCGAGGGTTCCAGAGCGCAGGAGCTCCAGCGTCGGGAAGCTGAGCGTCGCCAGCGCGGCGTACAGGAGCGCCGTCGCGGGACCGAAGCGCAGCCGGGCCAATACCGTGCCCAGGCCGCGTGGCGACGGGCGTTCGGCCGTCGAGCCAGCCCTACCCTGCGGCGTAGGCTGCCGTCACCTTGTCGAGGGCGGTCACGACGTCGTCGACGTCCGCCTCGGTCATCCCGGCATGGAGCGGCAGCGTGAGCAGGCGCGCATAGGCGGCCTCGGCCACCGGGAACGACAGGCCCGGGAAACGGTGCCGATAGAACGGGTGCTCGTGTACGGGGATGTAATGCACGTTGACCCCGATCCCCTCGGCCCGGAGCGCTCGATATACGGCCGCGCGATCCGCGCCGAGCCGATCGAGACGGAGCTGGACGAACATGAAATGCCAGGCCGGATCGACGTCGGGAGCGATGCCAGGGAGATCGAGGTAGTGCTGGCCGTCGAGCCGGTCGAGGTACCGCCGGGCGAGCGCTCTTCGCCGGGCCAGGAACGTCTCGAGTCGCTCGAGCTGCGACATGCCGAGGGCGGCGCCGAGGTCGGTCAGCCGGTAGTTGTAGCCGAGCTCCACCATCTCGTAGGTCCAGTCCGTCCGCGCCGCGAGCTCGGTCGCGATGCCGTGGTTCCGAAAGCGACGCAGGCGATCGGCGAGGTCGTCCCGATCGGTCAGGACCGCTCCGCCCTCGCCCGTCGTGATGATCTTGGCCGGATGGAGGCTGAGCACCGTCAGGTCGGCGAGCGTCCCGACCGACCGGCCGCGGTACGTCGCGCCGAGCGAGTGGGCCGCGTCGGCGATCACGGTCAGGGGGCCGCCAGGCGCCGCGCCGGCGATCGCGCGGAGCCGGTCGTAGTCGGCCGGCTGACCGGCGTAGTCGACCGCAGCGATCGCGCGGGTGCGCTCCGTGACGGCTGCGGCGACGCGTTCCGGGTCGATGAGCAGGCTCGTCGGGTCGACGTCGGCGAACCGTGGCTCGGCCCCGACGTAGAGAGCGGCATTCGCGGTCGCCACGAAGGTCAGTGGCGTCGTCACCAGGTCGTCGCCGGGCCCGAGGCCGGCGGCCGCCATCGCCCCGTGAAGCGCCGCGGTCCCGGACGAGAACGTCGACCGCAGGCGCGCCCCGGTCGCGGCCTCGAGCTCGGCCTCGAACGCCCGGACCCGTGGTCCGGTGGTCAGCCAGTCGGATCGCAGCGCTGCGACGACCGCGGCGACGTCGGCGTCATCCACCTGCTGGTGGGCGTACGGCAGGCTGCTCGAGCGAACCGGCGTGCCGCCGTCGATCGCGAGGCGGGCCGCCGAGGTGGTCACGCGACGACGACGCCCGCCGCGAGGCGAGCGGCCATCCACGCCCGGGTTCGCGCCAGGCCGGCCTCCAGCGGGATCTCCGGCCGCCAGCCGAGGAGGTCGGCCGCCCGCCGAGGATCGCAGCGGAGCACCTCGATCTCGCTCTGCGGGTGGATGTGCGGAACATGCACGATCCGGCCCGGATCCGGCTCGATCGTCGCCGCCAGCGCGTTGACCGACACGTCCACGCCCGTCCCGGCGTTCAGGATCCGCCCGACGGCCGCCTCGGCGACGAGCGCGTCGCACACGAACCGGGCGCAGTCGTCGACGAACAGCAGGTCGCGCGTCTGGGTCCCGTCGCCGTAGATCCGCAGCTCCTCGCCGAGGAGCGAGCGGCGGGTGAAGATCGACACCACGCCGCCCTCGCCGACCGAGCGCTGGTACGGCCCGTAGGTGTTGAACGGGCGAACGACGGTCACGGGCAGGCCGAAGGCGGTTCCGTAGGCCAGCGTCAGGCTCTCGCCGGCGAGCTTGGCCGCGGCGTACGGCGAGGCCGGCCTGGTCGGGTGCCCCTCGTCGATGCCCGTGCCAGATGCCCGGTCGTAGACCATGCAGGTGCTCATAAACAGGAAGCGTGTCCCATGGGCGCGAGCGGCCTCGAGCAGCCGGAACGTCCCGACGATGTCGTTGTCGAACGTCGTCACGGGGTCGTCGATCGAGTCTTGCACCGAGATCGACGCGGCGAGGTGGGCCACGCCGTCGACCGTGGCGACCCAGCGGCGGTCGGCAAGCTCGTCCCGGACGTCGCCAATCTCGAACGGCCGGAGGCCCGGATGTCCGGCGAACTCGTGGAGGTTGGCCGCATCGCCCGTCGAGAGGTTGTCGACCGGGAGGACCGAATGGCCGCGCGACAGCAGCTCGCCCACGACCGACCGGCCGATGAAGCCGGCCGCCCCGGTGACGAGGACCCTCATCCGACCGCGAGCCGATCGACCCGCGATGCCTCGACAAGCGAGCGGACCGAGGCCGGGTCGAGCGGGACGACCGCATCGGAGCGATAGGCGCCGACCGGTGCCGGGTCGGTCTCCCGGTATGCGTCGATCACGTCCTGGTGCATCTCGATGGCCGGCAGGACCGCGTACATGTCGCCCACGTCACGGGCGCGTATGGACTCCTCCTCGGTCATCAGCTCCTCGTAGGCCTTCTCGCCCGGACGTGGGGCGATCCGCGTGGTCTCGATCGCGGCGGGCTCGAACCCGGCGGCGGGGGCGCCGACCGCGATCGTCGCTTCGACCAGGTCGGCGAGCCGGACCGCGGGCATCTTGAAGACGAACACCTCGCCCCCGCGGGCGATCCGGGCAGCGGCGATCGCCAGCTCGACCGCCCGGGCGGGCGTCATCACGAACCGCGTCATCGTCGGGTCCGTCACGGTCACCGGTCCACCGGCGGCGACCTGCCGACTGAAGACCTCGACCGCCGAGCCGCGCGAGCCGAGCACGTTGCCGAAGCGGACGCTCGCAAACGTCGTCCGGTGCTGCCCCCGGTAGTTTGTGGCCGCGGTCACGAGCTTCTCGGCCAGCAGCTTCGTCGCGCCCATCACCGACGTCGGATTGGCGGCCTTGTCCGATGACGTCAGGATCATCGTCCCGATGCCGTGGGCGAGGCACGCATCGATGACGTTCTGGGTTCCGACGACGTTCGTCTGGGTCGCCTCGAACGGGTTGTATTCGCCCGATTCCACGTGCTTGAGGGCGGCGCAGTGGAAGACGACGTCGACGCCTTCCATCGCCCGGTCGAGACGGTCCCGGTCACGGACATCGCCGATCAGGAATTGGATGTCGGAGCGGTCGCGGTAGGGGAGCCGCTGGTAGAACTGCTTCGTCTCGTCGCGCCCCAGGACGCGGACCACCTCCGGGTCCATCGCCATGAGGCGGTCGACGAGCCACGCGCCGATCGTGCCGGAGCCGCCCGTGACGAGGATGCGCCGGCCCGCGACGATGTCTCGCTCGCTGATGGTCGTCTCCTCCGGGGTACGCCTGGCCGGGCCGGTCCGGACGATAGGGTACGATACCGAGCCCATCCCTCCCGCGACCGCGGGTCCAGCTGCAGGAAACCACGTCCGAATGACCTCTCGCACCAAGCCGACCGTGAAACGGTCATCCCGTCGCGGTATCGACGACAAGAACCGACGGAACCTCCTCGTCAACCTCGCCTTCGGGCTCGTGATCCTGATCGGGGTGATCACCCTGGTCGGCGCCGCGGCCGCGACCTACTTGGGCTCTCACTTCGCCGAGGTCGCCAAGGTCAACGGCCAGACGATCACCCAGGACACGTACACCGAGCGGGCCAAGATCGATTCGTTCCGGATCGACCAAACCGAGGCCCAGCTCCGCACCGAGGCCTCGCTCGGCCGGCTCAGCAGCGACGCCCTCCAGAGCCGGCTATCGGTCCTGGAGCAGCAGCGCCAGGCCATCTCGACCAGCACCCTCGACACGCTCATCGACGCGACCCTCCAGGGCCAGCTGGCGACCCAGATGGGGATCACCATCGGCACTCCGCAGATCGACCAGCGGCTCGTTGACGAGGCGACCCAGAAGGAGCAGCGGCACGCCGCGATCATCACCATCGATCCGGACGTCACCACCGGCTCGAGCGGGCCGACCGACACGCAGAAGGCCGCCGCCAAGACGAAGGCCGACCAGGCGCTGGCCGACCTCAAGGCCGGCAAGGCGTTCGCCGACGTCGCCAAGTCGGTCTCGAAGGACGCCTACGCGACCGACGGCGGTGACGTCGGATGGATACAGGTCGACGACGCCTCGCTCGACCCGGCGTTCGTCAAGGCCGTGTTCGCGGTCGGCCAGGCCGGCGGCCTGACCGACGTCGTCAGCGGCGCCGCCGACTCGTACATCATCGGCAAGGTCCTCGACATCGCCCCGCAGGCAGTCGACGCCGCCTGGACCCAGAAGATCTCCGATGCCGGCATCTCGATGGACGCCTACCGCGACGCCGTCCGGGCGGACCTCGTCCGCGACGCGTTGACGACGAAGGTCGTCGCCGACGCCACGGGGCAGCCGTCCGTCCAGCGCCAGGTCAGCGAGATCCTCGTTTCCTCGGCGAACTACCAGGGCCCGGGTGACGAGATCAAGGTCGACCACATCCTGTACACGCCGGGCGACAAGGCCCCCGACCCGCAGAACCCCGTCGCGTCGGACGATCCGGGCTGGGTGACCGCCAAGGCCAAGGCGCAGGCCACGTACGACAAGCTCAAAGCTCTGCCGGCCGACCAGCTCGCGGCCCAGTTCGCGGCGATCGCCAAGACCGACAGCATGGACACCGGCTCGGCGGCCAGCGGCGGCGCGCTCGACTGGTTCACCCAGAGCCAGCTCGACACCGGGTTCGGCGACGCCGTCTTCAAGGAGGGCCTCAAGAAGGGCGATCTCCTGCCGCCGGTCCAGAGCCAGTACGGCTGGCACGTCATCTTGTTCGAGGGCCGCCGCGGCTCGCCGGAAAGCCGGATCGCCGGGCTGCAGGTCCAGGCGAACGCCGCCGGTGCGGACTTCGCCGCGCTCGCCAAGGCCAACTCCGACGGGAGCGAGGCCGCGCAGGGCGGTGACCTCGGCTGGGTGGCCCACGACCAGCTCGACAGCCAGCGCGAGCAGGCGATCTTCGCCGCACCGATCGGCAAGGTGAGCGACGCGCTCAAGACCGACGCCGGCTACTACCTGTTCCTCGTCCGCAGCGAGCAAACGCGGACGCCGGACGGCAGCCAGCTCGACACGCTCAAGGCGAGCGCGTTCCAGAACTGGTACGCCGCCCAGAAGGCGAAGGCGACGATCACGCCCGACCTCTCGGCCGGCAGCTCCTAGCCGGCCGCCGTGCTGGACGCGCTGCTCGCCGAGGCGCGGCTCCGCTGGGGGCTCGACCCTTCCGCGGGGCTGCAGGTCGCAACGGCCGAGTGGCTCGTCGGGACGCCGATCGAGCCGTCGCGGCCGCTCCTGGTCGTCCCGCTGGCGACCTTGCTCGGGCGCGCCGGCGGGGCGAGCGACGACGCCGCCTCCGGGCGCGGTGCGGCCGCCGCGGCCGAAGCCCTCCCCGGGCGAGCCGGTCCCGGCGGCGACGATCCCGTCACCGTCCTGCGTCGTCTCTATCCCGTGGATCACCCAGTCGGCCGGTTCCGGGTCGCCGAGGGCACGACGGTCGGATCGATCGGACCGGACGACCTCGCGCGACCCCTGTACGTACCGCCGCTGGCCCCCGAGCTCGCCGTCGCCGGGCCGTGGGCAATGCCCTGGATCTCGGCCCGGCTGCGGCGTCCCGACGGTTGCCCGTGGGATCGCGAGCAGACCCACGAGTCGCTGCGCAAGCATCTCCTCGAGGAGGCGTACGAGGTCTACGACGCGCTCGGCAACGGGTCGACCGCCGACCTGGCCGGCGAGCTCGGCGATCTCCTCCTCCAGGTCGTCCTCCATGCCCAGCTGGCCGCCGAGGCCGGGGTCTTCGACCTGACCGACGTCCAGGCGACGCTCGGGGCGAAGATCGTCCGGCGCCACCCGCATGTCTTCGGCGACGCGGAGGCGCGGACGGCCGCCGACGTCAACCGCCAGTGGGAGGCGATCAAGGCCGTCGAGCGTGCCGACGCCGCCGCGGCGGCCGGGTCGGACGATCGGGCCGCCCGAGCGGGAGAGCCGGCCGAGGGGCCCGAAGGCTCGTCGTCCCGCCCGGCCAGGGGCGCGCTGGACGGGATCAGCCGATCGATGCCCGCGCTTTCGGCGAGCCAGGAGATGCAGGAGCGGGCGGCCGCGCTCGGCTACGACTGGCCGACGATCGACGGCATCGTCGACAAGGTCCACGAGGAGCTGGCCGAGCTGCTCGCGGCGGACAGCCAGCCGAACCGCGTCGAGGAGATCGGCGACCTGCTGCTCGTGCTGGTCAACCTCGCCCGCCGCCATGGCGTCGAGGCCGAGGCGGCGCTGCGGGCCGCGAACGACAAGTTGCGCCGTCGCTTCGGCGCGGTCGAGCGGATGGCGGCCGGCCGCGGCGTGGCGCTCCGCGAGCTCGACTTCGCCGAGCTCGACGCGCTGTGGGATGCTGCCAAGGAGCAGGAGCGCGCCGCGGCCGCGGCCAGCACGGAGGAGCCAAGGCGATGACGATCGGCAACCGTCCGGCGACGGTCCGGAGCGATGGCCGCCGACCGGACGAGCTGCGACCCGTCACGCTGACGATCGGGGTCCTCAAGTGGGCCGAGGGATCGTGCCGGATCCGCGTCGGCGACACCGAGGTGCTGTGCGCGGCCACGATCGAGGACCGCGTCCCGCCGCACCTCCGGGGCAAGGGCACCGGCTGGGTCACCGCCGAGTACGCCATGCTCCCACGGGCGACCGCCGAGCGGAGCCAGCGCGAGTCGTCGCGCGGCCGGATCGGCGGCCGGACACACGAGATCCAGCGCCTCGTCGGCCGCTCGCTCCGCGGCGTCGTCGACCTGGCCAAGCTCGGCGAGCGGACCGTCACGGTCGACTGCGACGTGCTCCAGGCGGACGGCGGGACGCGGACCGCCTCGATCACCGGCGGCTACGTCGCGCTCGCTGCGGCGCTCATCACGTTCGGCATGGAGCGGATCGTCACCGGCCGGATCGCCGCCGTCAGCGTCGGGCTCGTCGACGGGCTGCCGCTGCTCGACCTCGACTACTCGGAGGACTCGCGGGCGGACGTCGACTTCAACGTCGTCGGCACCGACGGTGGCACCTACGTCGAGGTCCAGGGGACGGCGGAGGGGCGGCCGTTCGACCGAGCGTCGATGAACGGGCTGCTCGATCTCGCCCAGCTCGGGCTCGACCGATTGTTCGAGCAGCAGACCGCGGCGCTGGCCACCGTCCGCCGGTGACGGCGACGCCGGACGCGCGGCCGCGGATCGTCGTCGCGACCCGCTCGGCGCACAAGCTCCGCGAGCTGCGCGAGCTCCTCGGCGCGGATCCGGCCGAGCTGGTCGATCTCGACGCCGCCGGGGTCCCGCCCGATTCCGACCCGGTCGAGGACGGCACGACCTTTGCGGCGAACGCCCGGATCAAGGCCCGCGCCTACGCCCGGCAGACCGGCCTGCTCACGCTGGCCGACGACTCGGGGATCGAGGTCGACGCGCTCGGCGGCCGGCCGGGCGTGTACACCCGGCGCTACGCCGGGCCGAACGCGACCGACGCCGAGAACAACGCCCGCCTGCTCGCCGAGCTCGGCGAGCTCCCCGCCGAGCGGCGCGGAGCGCGCTACGTGTGCGTCCTGGTCCTGGCCGACGGGCGGCCCGCGGCGCGCGGACCGCGCGGGACGGTCCCGATCGTGGCCGAGACCCGCGGCACCTGCCGCGGCCGGATCGCAACCGGCCCGCGGGGGACCGGCGGCTTCGGCTATGACCCGATCTTCGAGCCCACGAGCGAGCCGCCCGGCGGCCGGACGCTCGGGCAGTGGACGGCGGCCGAGAAGAACCGGATCTCGCACCGCGCTCGCGCCGCCCGGCGGATGGCTCGTCGCGTCGCCGATCTCGACGGCTAGGGCGCCGTTCGAGGGTCCCCGCCGGGAGCCGATCGGACCGGCGCGGTCGGTCCCTCGGCCGAACGGTCAGCCGGAGGGGCTTGCGACGGCCGACGGGTCCGGCGACGGCGACTGGCCGGGCTTCCAGCCGTGCGGCGGCGAGCCGGCCGGCGAGAAGAGCGCCGCCGACATGGCCAGGATTCGGTCGATAGAACGGCAGCTGAACTGCGCCGTACTGGCTCTCGCCGGGCTTCGCGGGATGCACGAGCGGGTAGCGGATGACGACCCGGACGATCTGCTTCGGCGGGATTTCCCCGGCGATGGCCGCGAGGTCCGGCAACCGGTTGGGCGGCAGGTCGGTCTCGACGGTCGAGCCGACCGCGTCGAGCAGGCTCGGCAGGCTGAGCAGCGCGCCGCCGTGGACGACCTTCGAGCGGAGCGCGAGGAGGATCTCCTGCTGCCGCGCCTGCCGGGTGAAGTCGGTCTGGCCGACCGAGCGCCGGATGCGAGCGTAGGCGAGGGCCGCTCCGCCGTCGAAGTGATGCGCTCCCACGTCGACGCTCCAGCCCCGACCGGTCACCCCGGGGCCGGTGTACTTCGGGTCGTCGAGGGCCTGGCGGACGTTGACGTCCACGCCACCGACGGCGTCGACCATCCTGGCGAAGCCGGCGAGGTCGACGGTCGCGTAGTAGTGGATCGGGATCCCGAGCAGCGCACCGACCGCGTTCTCGAGCGTTCGCATCCCGCCCGCCGCGAAGTCCTTCGGGTGGGCCGTCGCGTAGCTCATGAGGCTGTTGATCTTCGGTCCGAACGTCCGGCCATCCCCAAGCGGGACGTTGACGAGGTCGCGCGGGATCGAGGCCATGCTGACCGACTTGCCGACCGGATCGAGCGACACGACGATCAGCGAGTCGGTCAGGGCGTGGTCGCGCCCGGCGCCCGCGTCGATCCCGACGAGCAGGACGTTGAGCCGCTCGTTCTCGCCGGGAACGGGGTGATCGGCCGGATCGGACCGATCGCTCAACACGGCCCCGAAGACCTGGGCGAACGTCGTCCGGGCGAGGCCGCCGACGTACTGGGCGCCGAGATGGGGGACGACGGTCAGGACGACGACCACGGCCAGGCCGGCGAACGCCAGCCGGCCCGGCGCGAGCTCGAACCGGGTGTCGAGGAACGCCTGCCCGAGCGCAGCGAGACGCCAGCCGAGGACGACGACGTTGAGGATCAGGAGCGCCTGGAGGTTGCCCGGCACGATCGCGGTGGCAAGCAACCGCGGCGCCGGGATTGCCCAGACCGCCAGGGCCGTGAAGGCGGCGATCGACGCAACGGGAAGGAACAGGACGAGGGCGAGCCGGCGCCGGCCGTTGTAGGCCTGACCGAGACCCGGGATGAGCGCCGACAGCACCGCCGCAAGGATCCGGCGGCGGTCCGTCGGGCCCGTGTCGGGCCGGATTCGCGTGGCCTGGCGCAGTCCCCGTCTCCCGTGCGACCGTGGTCGGCTCGCGGGCCTCGGGGAGTCAGTCTAGCCCGTCAACCGGGTCGTCGCCCGGTCATGGCCCGGACGCGACGAGCCAGACCCGAGCGCAGGCGCCGCCGTGCGGCCCCGAGACGGAGGCGACCGCGCCGCGCCGCCGCCCTGGCCCGCGTTCGGAGCGACGGGCCCGGAGGCATCGGCTCGACCTCGAGGTCGGCCCCCGCCCGCCGGAGCACGACGAGATCCTGGAAGGTGCGCCCGGGCTCGCCTGCCCACGTTCCGTGGTCGATCGAGACGACATCGAGGCGTGCGGCGGCCGCCCAGTCCCGGACGGCATCCTCGTCGAAGGCGATGGCCCGCAGCGGGTATCGGCTGCGTCGGTGTAGCGGGACTGACCGCATCGAGCACGTGGACCATCGGATAGGTGGCGGCGTTCGAGGTCGACCGCAGGCAGCCGGGCCGTCATCGAAGAGGAACCACGTGGTGACGGCGGGCCGCCGGGACGGAGCACCCGGTGGATCTCGTGCAGGTAGCGCTCGACGACCGGTCGATGGAGATGGGTGAAGACGCTGAACAGGGCGCAGAAGTCGGTCTGGGCGCTCGGCGCGGGGAAGCCGACCGTCGTCGGGTCGAGCGACCCGGCGGGGTTGTAGCGCTCGTTGCGGATGTCGAGATGCTCGAACCGCATCATCGGGAAGGCCGGCGTGATCGTGGCCGCGCACCACGCGACGTGGCGAGGCAGGATGTCGAAGCCGAGGTAGCGACCCCGGTAGTCGAGCGAGTGGAGGATCCCGAGCGCCAGCCGGCCGTAGCCGGATCCGATATCGAGGACGCTGCCGTCGGCGGGACAGCCCGTGCTCGATCAGCAGGCCGGCAAGCTCGTCGGCGACGGCGATCAGCCGCTCGTCGTCTTCGCGCATGAAACGCATGGGCGTCGGTGGCAGTGGCAGGGCTCGCCCGGAGCGAGAGCGGACCAAGCCGGGCAACGAGCCTCCGATCGTGCGCCCGCGACGCTACCCGGGCGGCCGCGCCGCCGGGTGCGTTCGGGGCATCCGGGGGGCCAGTCTAGCCCGCGCGGACGTGGCGACGCCGGGCGGTCCCCTGTTGCCTGCCAGTCACCGCCCGGCGTCCATCTCACGACGCGCCGCGGCCGGGTCCTGTTGCGGGCCGGCCGGGACGACGCCACCGGCGGGTCCGGTTGCGCGCCTGCTGCGGTCCGGCTAAGGAATTGCAAGGGTGGAGGAACCTTCACCGGTTTCGGGCTTGCTCGTTCACGTCTCGCGGTCACATTCGAGCTCGAGAAGCCCCTGGCCACAAGACACATCGCACGGGCGAGGCGCCGGGGACGGAAGGGAAACCTCGATCGTGGACGATCTCCAGCAGCCTGCCCCGACCCCGGAGGCCGGTCTGCCCGCGCCGACGGGGCCGGCCGAGTCGGTCCCTGCCGACACCGCGCCGACCAGCGCCGGCCCGGCGCCCGCCGCCCCCACCTGGTTCGCGACGGTGGCGCCCGGCGGCGTCTACCCGCAGGTCGCACCGGCCGGCCGCGCCGGCTCAGCCGGCCGACCCGGCTCCGGTGCCGGTCCTGCCGGCCCCGGCCCCGGTCGCATCCGTTGCCGCGCGCCGTCGTTCGATCGGCCCGGCCTTCGTCGTCGGCGCGGTCGTCGCGTCGGCCGTCCTCGCCTCGGGCGGGACCTACCTCCTCGCCGGGGCCACCGCCTCGCACCAGGCCGCGACGCCGGCTCCGGTCGTCACGAACGTGGTCGCCGCGGCTCCGCCGACGACCGGCCAGTCGTCGATCGTCGACATCGCCAAGGCGGTCAGCCCGGCGGTGGTCACGATCGTCGCCGACGGCGTCACCGCGACCGACCCGACCACGGGCCAGACGGGCGTCGGGACCGCCACCGGCTCGGGGATCATCTTCGACGCCAATGGGCTGATCCTGACGAACCATCACGTCGTCGAGGGCAACCCCTCCAAGCTGACCGTCAACCTGAACGACGGGCGCTCGTTCGACGCCTCGATCTACGGCATCGACACCCTGACGGACCTGGCCATCGTCAAGGTCGACGCAACAGGCCTCCCGACCGCCCCGATCGGCGACTCGTCGACGATCCAGGTCGGCCAGCAGGCGGTCGCCATCGGCAGCCCGCTCGGCACCTTCACCGACTCGGTCACCAGCGGCATCGTCTCCGCCGTCGGCCGGTCCATCCCGGTCGAGACCGGCCAGCTCAGCAACCTGATCCAGACGGACACCGCGATCAACCCCGGCAACAGCGGTGGCCCGCTGCTCGATCCGAGCGGCAAGGTCATCGGCGTCAACACCGCGGTCGCCGGTCAGGCCCAGAACATCGGCTTCGCCATCCCGATCAACATCGCCCGTCCGATCATGGCCCAGGCGTCAGCCGGCCAGGCGCTCGCCCGGCCGTGGCTCGGGGTCCAGTTCCAGACGATCGACCCGGCGCTCAAGTCGGCCAACAACCTGCCCGTCGACAACGGCGCCTGGATCTCGACCGCGGACGCCGCGACCCAGAACCAGAACCCCGAACAGGCCAGGATCCGAACGGCCAGGGCCAGGCGCCCAACGGCCAGGATCCCTTCGGCGGCCAGGACCCGTTCGGCGGCCAGGACCCATTCGGCCAGGGCCAGCTCGGCCAGGGCCAGGGTCAGGCCACCCAGCCGCAGCCGGCGGTCGTCGCCGGCAGCCCCGCCGAGCAGGCCGGGCTCAAGGACGGCGACATCATCACCTCCGTCGATGGCACCGCCCTCGACGCGAGCCATCCGCTTGACCTGGTGATGAGCCAGCTGGCACCCGGCAAGTCGGTGACGCTGCAGGTCTACCGGAACGGCCAGACCGTCAGCCTCACCGTCACCCTGGGGACGCGACCCTCGAACCTGTAGGTCGCCGGCCCCCTCCCCCTCTTCCCGAAGGGGCAGTCGCTCGAGCGGCTGCCCCTTCTCCGTGTCCGGCGCAGCTCCGCCGGTGCGCTACCGGCCGCGTGGCTGACGGAGCGACCCGGCGCGGTCGGTCAGACGATCTCCTCGTGAACCCGCAGGTGGGTCGAGGCCCACGTGGCGACGAGCGTCGCGGCGACGGACAGGCTGATCGAGAGCAGGACAAGAACGACGACTCGGGTCATGGCGGTGGCTCCGCTTCGAGGATCGCCCCGGCCGTGTGGACGGCCACGCAGAGCGTCCACCGCAGCGTCCGTCTCGCGGGCGCCATGGGCAAGTGCCGTTCCTCCCGGTTCGCCCGCGGTCGACGCGATCAACCGCGGCCAGCGCCGGCCGGAACGGCTGTCAGCTCCCTGGCGATCGACGCCGCCCACTCCTGGATGGCCGGCCAGTCGCGATGGTCTCCCCAACCGTTCTTGACCATCGAGACGGCCGCTCGCTCGAAGAAGCCGAGCTCGTGCTTGTCGGCCTTGCCGGGAAAGACCTGGTGGCCCCTGGCCCCGACGAGCTCGTGGAGCTTCGCTCCCTCGGCGGCGTCGGCAGGATCGACGATGTCGAGCCTGAGCGGCCCGCTCGAGAACAGCCACACCGGTCGTGTGCGCAGGGCGTCTGCCGAGCCGTTCACCAGGTCGCGAGCTGGTCCCATCCAGCGACCCAGGTGGACCGCGCTCCCGACGATGACGGCGTCGTACGGCTCGACGGATTCGACCTGTTGTGCATCAACGACATCGACCTCGATGCCCGCCTCGCGCACGGTCGTGCCGATCGCCTCGGCGATCTCCTTGGTGCTGCCGTGCTTCGATGACACGGCGATCAGCATCTTCATGGCATCTCTCCCTCCGCCGCCCGACCTGCTGCTCGATTGGCTCCTCCCAGGCCGGGCGCAATCCCTAGACCGGCACGCGGGCCATTGCGAGCGTCGGGTTGCGCATGTCCATGAGGGACACGCCGATCCCGTACGTCAGGAAGCGCCCTTCGGGCACGAGCTCGATGACGCAGCTCGACGCCTTGCGCGCGTCGGGAACGAGCCTCGTGAGCTCCTTCGACACCGAACCGATGTCGAGCGAACCCGCCGGGTGAACCGTCGCTCTGGCCTCGAAGGTGATCGTGGCCGGAGGAATGGGAGCGAGCAGCGAGAGGATGCCGCCTCGACGGACCGCTACGGTCACCGAGACCAGCTGGCCAGTCACGATCTGACGCGCCTTCCAGCCGTCCGCTGCGACGGCCACGTAGAGGTGCCGATTAGCGGTCCCGAACACGACGCCACTCGACCGGGGCTCGCCCGCTGCGTTCACGTGACTGACGACGGCGAAGGTCGCCTTGTCGAGCGCGTGCCAGACCGTCTCACTCGTGATGTGGGCCCCTCCGGTCAGCGGCCCCTTGGTTACGCCGCCGGACCGCTTGGCCGGCAGGGCGTTCGTTCCGTGAGTCGTCATGGCCATCCTCCGAGTCGACCATCCGGCGATCGGGGACGCGGGAGAGGCAGCCGTCATCGCCTCTCGCTCCGTGCAACACGCTGACGCGATTCGGGCGGGACCGGTAGAGGCGTTCGCCGCGCACCGAAGGGCCATTCGGCTCGCGGGCTCGTCCGCTCGGCGGCCGCGTTACGACCTGGTCGTTCAGTACGAAGGCGAGCGATCGAGAGCGGCAGAGCGTCGAGTATCGTGGGATAGTCTCGTTCGCCCGGACGGGGTGTAGCGAAGCCTGGCATCGCACGTGCTTTGGGAGCACGAGATCGTGGGTTCGAATCCCACCGCCCCGACCATCCCCGGTGCGTCCGGCCGGTGACGCTCGACGATCCGCCGGTTGGGCTAGATGCGCCGCGTGCGCCGGCGCCGCCGGCGGAGTGCTTCGCCGTCGGTCTCCTTGGGGACGACGCTGATCGAGCCGTCCTGCTCCAGGACCACCAGCCGGGCGTCGTCGATCCGATCCAGCCCGTGCTCACGCAGCGCGGCCTCGAGGTCGTCCTGGTCGAGGTCCTCGGCGCGGACTGCGGCCTCGAGCCAGGCGCCGTCCCGGGCGAGCACGGTCGGTTCGGGCGCGAGGACCCGCTGGACCCATGGGACCCGCTCCCGGGCGACGGCTGTGAGCCAGTTCAGGGCGAAGATCGTGGCCAGGATGACGAGGCCGCCGCCGAGCGACGTGTCGGGCCCGGTCATCGCCGGCTGGAGGGCGTTCGCGGCCAGCAGGAGCAGTGCGAGGTCGAAGATCGTGAACTGGCCGAGCTCACGCTTGCCGAACACGCGCAGGATCGCGACGAAGACCACGTAGACGATCGCCGTCCGGGCGATCAGCTCCAGGGGGTGGACTTCGAAGACGAACACGGCAGTGTCCTCCCGTCGGCGGCGACCACCCGGGCCTGGGCGGCTGCGGACAACGCTACCGCCGCGGGGCCGGCCGCTGGTGGCGAACGTGCCGAGGGCCGCCGAAACCACGGCGGACGCGACGCTCAGGACGCCGGGCACTGGCGGTGCGACTTTCCCCGCGGTAGCCCGATCGGGCCATGGCCTTCCGTGGCCCGTGCCTCCACGATGAGCGGACGGCGCGCCGCGGTTTCGGGGCGCCCGGCAAACCCAGCCAACGAGGCTCGCCCGCGGATGTCGATCAGCGCCGAAGACCTGCGCGCGGCCCGGGCTCGGCTCGTCCGGCTGATCGAGGCGCGGGAGTACTACGAGGTCGGCGGGAGCCGGCGGTTCCTCGCCAGCCAGCGCCGCCTGACCTGGGCGGCGACCCGTGCCGCCATGATCGTGGTGATCGCGGCGGCGCTCCTCCACATCGTCGTCCTGTCGACGCTCCATCCAGCCGATGCCGCGTTCATCGTGGCGCTCAACGGCGCGCTCGGCCTGTGCGCGGTCGGTGGCTGGTTCCTGCTCGGTCGCCGGCTCCGCCAGCGTCCCGAGGTGGTGGCGTTCGTTGTCAGCCTCGCGGTTACCGCGGCGACCATGGCGCTCGGGCTGGCCGGTCCGAAGCTGGTCGTGGCCTCGCTGGCCTACCTGATGTTCCTGCCGACAATCGTCGCCCTCGTCGTCCCGTGGCGAACCTGGACCGAGGTCCGCTGGCTCGCCGTCTACGGCGCGGCGGTGGTCGTCTTCCTGACCTTCGTTCCGGCGGACTGGCTCAGGATCGCCGACCGGCGCGACCTGATCGTGGCGACGACGGTCGCCCTGGCGGCGAGCTTCACCGGGCACGTGCTCCTGTTCCGCAACCACATCCGGACGTTCAGCCAGCTCCAGGCGATCGCCCGGCTCCACCGGCGCGAGAACAGCCAGCGGGTCGAGCTCGAACGCGTCTACCGATCGCTCGAGGTGACCGCCCGCACCGACGAGCTCACCCGGGTCGGCAACCGGCTCCGCCTCGACGAGGACCTGGTCACGCTCCGGGCGCGCGTTGGGCGGACGGCGCGTCCAGTCGGGCTGCTCGAGGTCGACCTCGACCGGTTCAAGGGCATCAACGACGCGTACGGGCACCTCGCCGGTGACGCGGTCCTGCGCGAGGTCGCCAAGGCGATCCGCGAGACGGTGCGGACCGACGACGCGGTCTACCGCTACGGCGGCGAGGAGTTCCTGGTGATCCTCGGCTCGATCGCCGGCGGCGTCGAGGTGGCCGCCGAGCGCGTGCGTGCGGCCATCGAGGCACTCGGCCTCGCCCATCCGGCCAATCCGCCGTTCGATGTCGTCACGGTCAGCGTCGGGGCCACCGCGCTGGGGCCGGCCGACCTCGACCTGACCGCCGACGAGTGGTTCGGCCGGGTCGATGCCGCGCTCTACGAGGCCAAGACGGCGGGGCGCAACCGGGTCGCGATTCACCACGCGGCCGACCGACCGGCCCCCCGCGGCGCTGCTGCGACGTCCGGCCGGGCGCCCCGTCCGGCCACGCTCGAGCGGAGTGCCTGACCCGCCGGGCGGCGCGGCTCATCGGACGGCGCTGCGGTCCGGGTGGGTCCGGTGGGGACGAACGGCGCTTCGGGCCGGACTATCGACCGACTCCGATCAAGCAGCGGGCGGTGCTAGCCTCGGGAGCGCTGGCCCGGGTGCGCCGGGCGGCGACGTGTTGCTGGGGGACCGTTTGGTTCGCACTCGTTCGGTCGCACTCGTCTTCGCGCTGGCCGTGATCGTCGCCGCCTGCGGCTCGTCGGCTCCGACGCCGACGCCCGCCGCGCCGACGGCGGCGCCGACACCGACACCCGATCCGCACCTCATCGCCCCGGCCTCCGTGGACCGGGTCTACTCCGAGCTCCGCAAGGCCGGTCTCGTGATCATTGCCAACACGGCCGAGGCGGGCAAGGAGCCGGTCAAGACGCTGAACCTCACCTACGAGGCCTGGCCGCTCCTTCTCGAGGAGTTCACCACCGCCGACCAGATCCCGGCCTACACCCGGTTCGACCCGAAGAAGAAGCCGGCCTTCGGCCAGCCGCCGTACGCCTTCGCGGGCCTGAACATCTACGTCGCCTTCGGGCCGCTCGTCCAGAACTCCGCCCCGACGGCGCCGGGACCCCGCTTCGTCGATGCGGCGGCTCGGCTCGCGGCCGTGCTCGACCCGCTGCTCGGCCCGCTCGAGCAGAGCTCGGTCACGCTCGTCCCGATGCCCGGTCCGACGGCCTCGCCCTCGCCCACGCCGACCCCCAAGCCGACCCCGACGAAGAAGCCCAAGCCGACGAAGAAGCCGAAGCCGACCAAGCGACCCTGACTCGCGTGGTCCAGGCGAACGCAGGCCCGGCGTTCGCCGCCCGGCGCCCGTCGCGCGACCCCATTCGTGGCGCGCGATCGGTCTGCTAGGCTCGGGGCCTCACGAGGAGGACGGTGGATGGCGGGTTCACGAACGCGGACCCGGAACGGGCGCGGCCCGGACGACGTGTCGGAGCTCGACAAGCGGATCATCGAGCACCTCCAGCAGGACGGGCGACGGCCGTTCACCCAGATCGCCGCCGAGCTCGGGGTCAGCGAGGCCGCCGTTCGGGCGCGCACGAACCGGCTCGTGGAGCGGGGGATCCTCCAGGTGGTCGGCGTCACCGATCCGCTCAAGCTCGGGTTCCAGCAGATGGCAATGGTCGGCATCCGCTGCGAGCGCGACCGGCTCATCGGCGTCGCCGAGGCCGTCGCGGCGTTCCCCGAGGTCGACTACGTCGTCATCACGGCCGGGACCTACGACGTCCTCATCGAGGTCGTCTGCGAGGACAACGCGGCGCTCCTCGACTTCCTGTCCGAGCGCCTGCGGGCGATCGACGGCGTGCGCGACACCGAGACCTTCGTCTACCTACGCATGGTCAAGCAGACCTACCAGTGGGGGACGCGCTGACTTCGGTGCGATGACGCACCTGAATCCGCCGTTTTCGCCCGGTACGAAGGTCCTGGGGGCTCGAGCCGGACGGACCAGCGACTAAGATGCAATGCGGACGCGCCGGCGTCCGTTTTCCTCATCCGGGGGCATCGTGCCGGCCGAGTCGCTCATCCTTCTTCTACTCGTCGCCATCGCGATCAACCTCCTCCTCGTCGCCGCCGTGGGACTCCTGGCGGTTCGGACGCGTCGTCCGAGCGGCGAGGGCGGAGCCGCGGCCGAGGAAGCTCCACCGACCGACCGAGCGGGCCGCCTGCTGCTCGGGCGGGACGGCCTGCCGGTGGCGACCTACGACCGGGTGGTCCGGGTGGTCGGCTGGGCGCTCATCGTGGCCGTCAGCGCGGTCGTCGCCCTGAGCGGGCTGTGGCCGGACACCCAGACCGCGATCTTCGTGCTCATGGCGCTCGCCGGGCTGTTCCTCCTCGTGGTCCACGAGATCCTGCCCGACGACGTCCTCGGACCCGCTCGCCCGATCGTGGAGGGCTCCGTCGGCATCACGATCGCCACGCTGCTCATCGTGCTGACCGGCGGACCGACGAGCCCGTTCGTCGTCGCCTACGCCCTGATCGTTGCCGGGGCGGCGCTCGTCCTCGCGCCGCGGATCGCGCTGGCGGTTACGGCGTTCGCCGTCGGTGCCTACCTCGTCGGCGTCCTCGCCGACCCGTCCCGCCTGCCGCTCGACGTGCCGCAGCAGGTCGTGGTCGCGGTGAACATCGCGGCGCTCGTCCTGCTGGCCTACCTGGCGATGGTCGTGGCGCGTGAGCAGCGGCGCGCCCGCGACGCGGCGATCCGGCTGTCGACCGTCGACTCGCTCACGGCGCTCTACAACCGGGCGTACTTCTTCGCCGCCCTCGACCGCGAGATCGAGCGGAGCGCCCGGTCCGGCCGGCCGTTCTGCATGCTGATGCTCGACCTCGACGGCCTGAAGCCGATCAACGACACGTACGGCCATTTCGAGGGCGATCGCGTCCTCCGCGGGGTCGCCGAGGTCATCCGCCACCGCGTCCGCCGGATCGACACCGCGGCCCGCTACGGCGGCGACGAGTTCGTGGTCCTCCTGCCCGAGACGGACCCGAGTGGTGCGTTCGTCCTGGCCGAGAAGATCCGCACGGGCGTCGCCGAGCTGGTGATCGAGACCGCCGGCCGGCGGATCCGGGCCTCGCTGTCCATCGGGCTGGTCACGTTCCCGGCTGACGGCCGGACCGAGAGCGAGCTGATGATCGCCGCCGACCAGGCGATGTACGCCTCGAAGCACCGCGGCAAGAACCGCATCGTCGGCTATCGCCGCGGCGCGGCGGCGCGGCGGCGTCGCAGCGGACCGGCGCTGCCGACCGGGCCGACGCGTCGTGGCCCGCGCGGCGAGCCCGTCGGGACGCCTCGCTAGGCCCGCCCGACGGGTCGGTCCGCTCGGTGTAGCATCCGGCCATGACCGACGCCGACCGCCCGGCCGAGCCGCGCGGCTTCTCGACTCGCGCGATCAAGGCGGCGACGCGGGCCCCACGCGTCGACCAGCACCCGAACTCGGTGCCGATCTACCAGGCGGTCACGTTCTCCGCCGACGACGCGGAGGAGCTCGGCGCGATCACGACCGGCCAGGTCGCCGGCTACTCGTACGCGCGCCTCGCCAACCCGACCGGTGACACCCTCGCCGCGGCGATCGCCGAGCTCGAGGGGTCCGAGGCGGCAGCCGTCTTCTCGTCGGGCATGGCGGCCATCCACGCGGCGCTGCTGTCGGTGCTCACGGCCGGTGACCGGGTGGTCGCGACGCGGGCGATCTACGGCTCGACGCGGACGCTGCTGGCCAACCGATTCGGCCGGCTCGGCGTCGACGTGCAGTTCGTCGACGCGACCGACCTGGCGGCCGTCGAGGCGGCGCTCACGGCTGCCCCGACCCGGGTCCTCTACGTCGAGACGATCTCGAATCCGACGATCGTCGTCGCGGACGTCGCCGCCCTGACCCAGCTCGCCCATCGTCACGGTGCGCTGCTGCTCGTCGACAACACGTTCGCCTCGCCGGTCCTCTGCCGTCCCGCCGAGCTCGGTGCGGACCTCACGATCGAGTCGCTGACGAAGTACCTCGGCGGGCACTCGGACACGCTCGGCGGGTCGGTCGCCGGATCCCGCGCCCGGATCGCCGAGGTCAAGGCGGTCGAGATCGACACGGGAGCGACGCTCGCCCCGTTCGCCGCGTTCCTCGTCCTGCGCGGGCTGGCGACGCTGGCGATCCGGATGGCCCGCCATGCCGCCACCGCGCGGGCGCTGGCCGACTGGCTGGAGACGCAACCAGGGGTCGACCGCGTCTGGTACCCGGAGCTGGCGAGCCACCCACAGCACGCGATCGCGGAGCGCCAGTTCCCCCATGCGAGCGGCATGCTCGCCTTCGAGCTCGGCGGCGGGTCGGTCGGCGGCCGGGCCGCGGGCGGCGCGTTCATCGACGCTCTGACCGTGCCGGAGCGGACCGCCTCGCTCGGGAGCGTCCACACGATCGTCGCTCACCCGCCAACGACGACCCATCGCCAGTACGACGCGGCGCAGCTCGAGGAAGCCGGCATCCGGCCCGGCCTGCTGCGCTGCTCGGTCGGCCTTGAGGACGTCGAGGACCTGGTGGCCGACTTCGACCGCGCGCTCGCGGCCGCCCGAGCCGCGGCCGCGGCGGCCATCGCCTCGGCCGCCGGCGAAGGGACCGGCCGGCAGCCCGACTCCGTCGCCGTCGGCGCCGGCTAGGAGTCGTCATCGCCACCATCGCGGCCGAGCGGGCCGTCGCCCGGGGCCGCCCGGACCCCCTGAGCCGGCTCGGGCGGGCGATCTGGCGGCTGCTCACCGCGGTCAACTTCGCGGTCGCCCAGATCATCGTCCTCGTGCTCATGGCGATCGTCGGAATGACGATCCGACAGCTGCCGACGTTCGCGTTCCGGACGCCGGCGGACTACGCCACCGCCATGGCCGACATCCACGCCCGCTACGACCCGGTGTTCGGCGCCGGGGCCGTCGGGCTGCTGGAGCGCGCCCAGGTCTTCCAGACGTTCAGCTCGTGGTGGTTCAGCGCCGCGCTGGTTCTCCTGACCATCTCGATCGTCTGCTGCACGCTCGACCGGACGCCACGGCTGTGGCGCCAGTCGAAGGAGATCCGGGTCGTCCAGCCGGAGCCGTTCTACGACTCGCGCCTGCCCGACCGGGCCGCCACGGACGGCCTGACGCCCGATGCGGTCCGGACCGTGCTGCGCGGCAACCGGTTCGGCGTCCGGACCGAGACGGCGGCCGACGGCACGGTCTACCTGTACGGCGATCGGCACCGCTGGGTGAAGATGGCGACCCTGCTGACGCACACCGGGCTGGTGCTCTTTCTCGTCGCCGCCGCGGTCACCAGCCGGCTCGGCTTCGAGGCCGGGATCCTGCTGGCCCGCGGCGAGAGCCAGCCCGTCAGCTCGATCGGGACGCCTGGGCTCATCGTGGCCAAGAACTACGGCTTCGAGGCGCCCGTCCGCGCCGACGGCAGCTTCGCCGACTTCACGACCGATCTCGCGGTCTACCAGGACGGCAAGGAGCTCGCTCGCAAGGTCATCCGGGTCAACGATCCGCTGTCGGTTGCCGGCTACACGTTCCACCAGAACGGCTTCCAGCCGGCGCCGGACCTGCTGATCCGCGACGCCAAGGGACGGGTGCTGTGGGACGGGCCGTACGCCCTGACCGACACGGTCGGCGGCCAGCCGCACGGCCTGTTCAGCGTGCCGGGCCGGGACGTCGGCCTGGAGATGCTCCTGACGAAAGCCGCCGACGGCAGCGCGGGCATCCTGTTCCTGCCGTACCGGGCCGAGGGGACGCAGGCGGACGGTACGCCGAACCTCGTCTCGCTGACCCCGTTCTTCGTCACCATCGGGTCGCTCGGCGGGTCGCCCGACACCGACTTCTTCGTCCAGGTCCGTGGGGTCGAGGGCGCGACGGTCCTGATCGCCAAGCGCGATCCGGGGCAGGGCCTCGTTTGGCTCGCGTTCGGCACGCTGATCGCGGGCCTCCTGATCACGTTCTACCTGCCCCGCCGGCGGGTCTGGGCCCGGCTGTCGCCGGACGGCCACCTGGCGATCGTCGGGCGATCGGAGCGCTACGTCGACTTCGACCGCGAGTTCGGCAAGCTGCTCGACGACCTGGTGGCCGCGCGGTCGCCCAACGCCGCGGCGGCCCCGGCCGGCGGCTGATGGCCAGCCTGCGAGACGTCCAGGCCGCGATCTTCCCCACCGCCCGGCTCAGCGCTCCGCTCGACGCGGAGCGGGCTGAGCGCGACATCGGCTGGGTGCGGGTGATGAAAGCCCGCGTGCCGGCGTTCGACGCCCTCGAGCCCGGCGACCTCGCGATCGTGCCGGGCTCGTCGCTGTCGGTCGTGGCGCCCGGACCGGATGGGGCCGGCGGGCTGGTCGAGGCGTTCGCCCGGGCGCGCGTCCCGGCGCTGCTGCTCGTCGAAGCGGAGCCCGGCGACGACCTCTTCGACCCGCTCGAGGCGGCCGCCGAGGACGCCGGCGTGGTGGCCTTCCGGATCGCCCATGCCGACCCGGTGACGCTCGAGCGGAGCGTCATCGGGTTCCTCGTCAACCGTCGCGCGGAGCTCGACCATCGGGCGGCTGAGCTCGAGGGCCAGCTCGCCCGGCTGGCGCTGCTCGGTCGCGGGCTCGACATTCTCGCCGCGGCGATCGGCTCGTTCTTCGGTCGGGCCGTCGTCGTCGAGGGCCGGCGAGGCGACCCTCTCGCGGTCCACGTCCCGGCCGAGCTGCCCGAGGCGGCGGCCGCGGTCAGCCGGTACCTGGCCCGCCCGGCGGCCGCGGCGCTTCGCGTGCCGATCCCGGCGCCGCCCGGCGAGACCGACGCCGGCGGCCGGCTCGTTCTTCTTGGTGACGCGCCGGCCACCGAGTTCGAACGGATCGCCGCCGATCGGATCGCCGCCCTGCTCGGGCTCGAGCTCGCCCGCGACTTCGCCGTCCGCCAGGCCCGCGACGAGGTCCGCCGCGGCGACCCGCTTCCGCGCGACGGTCCGCCGTGGATCGTGATCCTGGCCCGCCAGGCCCAGGCCGACGCCCCCGACGACGTCGCGGCGCGCGAGGAGACCCGGGCCGAGCTCAGGCTGCTCGCCTCGCCGCGCCGGCTGGTCCTCCGTGGGACGAGCGAGAGCCTCGAGCTCCGGATGGTCGCCGCGACCGACGAAGACGATCCCGAAGGGCTGCTCATCGCGGAGCGGCTGGCCGGCTTCCTCCGACGGACGGTGGCGACCTCCCGGCCCTTCGGCGAGCCCGGCGGGCGACCGGCGGCCGAGGCCAGCGCGCGCTCGACGCTCGAGGCGGTCGAGCTGCTCGACGAGCCGCCACGCGTCGCCCAGGCGGCGCGTCTGCCGGCCTACCTGATGCTCGGCAACCTGCGCAACCTACCCGACGGGCTGCGCCAGGCGCAGGCGCTCCTGGCGCCGATCCTCGTCGGCAGGCCGGAGACCCAGCGTCAGCGTCTGGCGACGCTCCGCGCGATCCTCGAAGGGTCGGGTCTCGCCGAAGCCGCCGCCCAGCTCCAGGTCCATCGCAACACCGTCGCCTACCGTGCCAGACGGCTCGAGCGCCTGGGCGGCTGGGACTTGCACGACCCGAACCTGGCACTCGCGTTGATGATCGCCGTCAGGATTGTGCAAAGTGGACAAATCGACGAAGGAAACCGCAACTGACTCGTAACCGCTGCGACTGCTACGCTATCGACCGACGCGGGTGCGCTTGAATACCTGTGCGGAGCGCACAAGCATGAAGCCGAATCCGGCCCCGGCCGGGAGTCAAGGAGGCAACATCGGTGGTGGCCACCATGCCCGAGGGAACGGCATCGATCGACGAGGCGACGGCGAAGATCGACGCGGCAACGGCCCGCGGGATCCGTTTCGTCCAGCTCCAGTTCACTGACGTCATCGGCCATGTCAAGGCCGTGACGATCCCGATCCACCAGCTTGGCGGCTCGGTGCTCCACGGGACGTGGTTCGACGGCTCGTCGATCGAGGGGTTCACCCGGATCGCCGAGTCGGACCAGTACCTCATGCCGGACATGGCGACGTTCGCCGAGATCCCCTGGCAGAAGGGGGATGGGCCGCGTGGCACCGCCCGAGTGATCTGCGACGTGTTCACACCGCGCGGCGAGCCGTTCGTCGGGGATCCGCGCTTCGTCCTTCGCCGCCAGGTCGAGCGGGCGAAGAAGCTGGGCTACGTCGTGAACACCGGGCCCGAGCTCGAGTTCTTCCTGTTCCGGCGTGACGACGACGGTGCGATCGCACCGCTGCCGCACGACCAGGCCGGCTACTTCGACTTCTCAACCGATCTCGCCCAGGAAGTCCGCCAGGACATGGTCGACGCCCTCGAGGCGTTCGGCATCCGGGTCGAGGCAGCTCACCACGAGGTCGCGGCCGGGCAGCACGAGATCGACTTCGAGTACAGCGACGCGCTCACGACCGCCGACAATGCCATCACCTTCAAGTTCGCGCTCAAGGCGGTGGCCCAGCTGCATGGCCTCTACGCGACGTTCATGCCCAAGCCGATCCACGGGATCAATGGCTCCGGAATGCACACCCACCAGAGCCTGTACTCAATTGCCGAGGGCCGCAACGCCTTCGCCGACGCCTCGAACCCGTACGGCTTGTCCGACGTTGCCCGTTCGTACATGGCCGGGATCCTCGCCCACGCCCGAGGCATGATCGCGGTCCTCGCCCCGCTCGTGAACTCGTACAAGCGGCTCGTGCCGGGCTACGAGGCGCCCACGTACCTCACGTGGGGCCGGACGAATCGCTCGGCGCTCATCCGCGTGCCGATGGTCTCGCCGGGCAAGTCGATCGAGGGCACCCGCGCCGAGGTCCGCTGCCCGGATCCGTCCTCGAACACGTACCTCGCCTTCTCCGTGATGATCGCGGCGGGTCTCGACGGGGTCGAGCGCGGCCTCCAGCTCAGCGAGCCGGTCGAGGAGAGCCTCTTCGAGATGGATGCCGCGACGATCGCCTCGAAGGGCATCCGCGAGCTGCCCGGCACGCTCGGCGAGGCGATCGCCGAGCTCGAGGCGGACTCGGTCATCCGCGACGCCCTGGGCGACCACGTGCTCAACCACTTCATCGAGGCGAAGCGTGCCGAGTGGGACGAGTACCGGACGCAGGTCAGCGACTGGGAGGTCGACCGCTACCTCGACCAGTTCTAGGGCACGGGTCGGGGGCGGGCGGGGGCTCGGTCGGGGGCCGTGGCGCCGCCGCGTGACCCGGGCCGGCCGCCGCGGCTGAGCTGGCGCCGTGCGCCCGCCGCGTGACCCGGGCGGCCGCGCCGGCGGCCGTGGCGGCCAGGCGGGCGCGGCATGGCGCCACGTCGCGTTCTGGGCCCGGGCCGCCCCGCTGCAGTGTGCACGGGTCGTCCTGCGGCTCGCTCGCCCTTCTACCGCCGAATATCGACCCCATCAGTACTGGGCGCGATTCCCACCGATGAGCTGACGTGGCGGGTCCGCCGCCTACCGATTCCGAGCGTGGATGTTCCTTCGGCGGGCGGATTCCGGGAGCTGGGCCACTCGGAAACTGGGAGCAAAGCAGGGCGCGTAATGCTGGCGTCGATATGGACGACTCGAAGCGGAGCCATCGGTCGAGTCCGGCGGCTCGCACGGGTCGTGCTCGAGCGGGGGTGCTCTCGGCCCGACTCGGCGTGGCCCTTCGGGAGGCTCGCCTCGCCGGAGACCTGACGCAGCGTCAGCTCGCGTTCCGAGGCGGGCTTTCCCAGGCGCGCGTCAGCGAGATCGAGCGGGGCGCTGGATCCGCGGTTGGTCTCGAAACCTGGTGCGTCCTGGCCGCGGCGGCAGGCGAATCCCTGGTTGCCTTCCTGGAACACGCGCCGGGCGCCGATCGGCCTCGCGACATCGAGCACGTCCGCCGGCAGAGCGCCATCGTCGACATCGCGCGCGGCGGGGGATGGAGCGCCCTGCCAGAGCTGGCACTCGATCGGGGCGCGATCCGGTCGAGGTCCGTCGACGTCGCGCTCTTGCGGCGCCAACGTCGTGAGGCGGTCGTTGTCGAGGTCTGGGATTGGTTCGACGACGTCGGTTCGGCGCTACGAGGGCTTGACGGGAAGGTCGCGGCGCTGGAGTCGCGACTCACCAGCGACTCGAGGCCGTCGCCGGAACGCGATCGGTGGCGGGTCCGGGGCGTCTTTGTCGTGCGCGGAACCCGGCGGAACCGTGCGCTCCTAGACGAGCTTCGTCCGCTCTTCGCGGCACGGTTTCCGGGCTCGTCGGTGGCCTGGCTGCAGGCGTTCACGGGCAGCGCGAGTCCAATGCCGTCGGGCGACGGGCTGCTGTGGAGCGACGCCAATCGGCGGCTCGTCGCGAGTCGGCTCGGCGGCCGGCGGTGACGCTGATCGGGAGTCGGCTCGGCGGCCGGCGGTGACCCTCCTCGCGAGTCGGCTCGGCGGCCGGCGGTGACGCTGATCGTTCGCGTCCCGATGGCCCAACTGACTGGTCCAACATGCGGCATCATCCGAGGCGATGGGCCAGCCCGCCGTTCCCGCCGTCGTCGCCGAGGCCGCGAACCGGGTCGTCATCCGGCCGATGCGCTCGCTCTGGCTCCTGTCGATCGCCCACGCCGTCAACCACGCGCAGGCGGTGATTCTGCCCCTGATCTACCTCCAGATCACGAAGGACTACGACGTCGGGGTCCAGACGATCGCGTTCCTCGCCGCGTTCGGCAGCTTCGCCTCGGGGGCGGTCCAGCTGAGCTATGCGTCGCTGACCCGGAGGATCTCCCGGCGCCGGCTGCTCGGCGCGGGCGGGCTCCTGTTCGGCGGCGGGTTCGTCGCCCAGGCGTTCGCCTCGACGTTCGCCTTCTTCTCGGTCGCCAACGTCCTGTCGCGGATCGGCGGCTCGCCGCAGCACCCGGTCGGCAACGGCCTGCTCGCGGAACAGTTTCCGCCCGAGCGGCGCGGCTTCGCAATCAGCGCGCACATCGCCGGCGGCAACGTCGGGACGGTGATCGTGGCGATCATCGGCGCGCCGATCATCGCGGCCTTCGGCTGGCGCGGCGCCTCGATCGTCTTCGGCGTCCCGGCGATCGTGATCGCCATTGCGATCCTGCTCCTCGTCTCCGAGACCGGCACCGATCGCGCGGCGGCCGTCGCCAGCGGGAGCGTCCGCGACGCCTTCCGGCGGATCGTCCACGACTCCGACCTGCGCTGGCTGTACCTGACCTCGATCCTCGGCGGCGGCGGTCGCGGGCTCGGCGTGGTCAACCTGTTCGTGCTCATCTACCTGACGGACGTCATCGGGCTCGGCCAGGAGCTGGTCGCGCTGATGTACGGGGCGCTCATCGTCTTCTCGGTGCCGACGCCGCTCGTCGCCGGCTGGCTGTCCGACCGGCTCGGTCGCAAGCCGCTGATCATCGGGGTCTACGTCGGCGGCGCCATCGGGTTCGTGTTGTTCCTGCTGGCCGGATCCAGCCTGGTCGGGCTGTGGGTCGGGATCGTCGTGATGGGCATCTTCAGCTTCGCCGAGAGCCCGCAGCTCCAGGCGCTCCTCGCCGATATCGCCCCGCCGTCGATCCGCGATGCCTCCTTCGCCGTGTACTTCACGCTGGCGTTCGGCGTCGGCTCGCTGTGGGTGGCCGTCTACGGCGCGATCATCGGCGCCGCCGGGGAGGCGCAGGGCGTCCCGATCGCGTTCGTGCTCATGGCGGTCACGTTCCTGCTCGCGGCGATCGCCACGGTGCCGATCCACGCCGAGCAGCGGGCGCGCCAGAACGCCGACCACGAGGCGACGCTCCGCGAGAGCTAGCCGCTGCGCCAGGGCCGCCCGCCGAACAGGGTGAGAGTCGGGCGCCAGTCACACGGGCCCGCGACCCGTCGTCTGCCCGACACGATCCCGTTCCGGGATCGGCGATCGCCTCCGGCGCGTCGGCGGCCACTCGGAGACCACGCGTGACGACCGATCGACTGACCGACGAACCCCCACTCGCCGAAGCCGCGACCAGCCTGCGCGCCCGGCTCCTCCATGCCGCCTTCGCCGCCGCGCCCCGGCAGCTCGAGACGACGCTCCCGCCCGAGGATCCCGCCGCCGAGCTCGCCTGGCGCCCGGTGACCTACTTCTGGACGACGTCGAGCGGCGTCCAGCCGGTGATCATGCCGCTCTGGCGCCGGCTCGACTAGTCGCCCTGGCGGCCGTCCAATGGCGGTCGGGTCGGCTCTGCGCTATCATCCGCAGGCCCTGTGAAACGGGCATTCGGTCGGGGCGTGGCGCAGCTTGGTAGCGCGCATCGTTCGGGACGATGAGGTCGGAGGTTCAAATCCTCTCGCCCCGACCAAACCAGCAACTGCGGTCGAGAACGCCTCCATGAGCCCCCTGTCGGTCGCGCCGGAGTGGCAGCGCCGGGGAATCGGCCGGGCGCTTGTCGCCCACGCCGTGGCGAAGGCGGAGCGTGCCGGTGCCCCCGCAGTCTTCCTGGAAGCCGACCCCGCCTACTACGTGTCGCTCGACTGGGTGCCCGCCTCCGACCTGGGTGTGACGGCGCCCTCCGTGCGCATCCCCGGGCCTGCCTTCCAGGCCGTTCCGTTCCCCACGTGGGAGCCCTCGATGCGCGGGGCGCTCGTCTAAGCGGACACGTTCTGGGCGCTTGACTGTGTCGGCCTTCGGGGCGACGTCCTCGCTCGCGCCCGCGCGAGATTGGGGACGGCACGGGCCATCCTCGCTCCGTACCTGCCTGAGCCCGACGGCATCGTCAGCTCGACGAACAGCGGACTGATTGACGCTTGTCGTGGGACTGAGCTGCGCCGTCGTCCCCGCTCCACCTCGGACCGCGCCTTCGCCAGGTGGTGGTTCACGGTCGAATTCGACCGGCCGAGGCGGGACACCGCCGCCCTTCTCTGACCCGGCCACCAGCACGGCCGCAACCAAGACGGCGGAAGCCCGCTTGACAGGATGGATTTAGTGCTAAATACTGCGTAATGCAGTGATCAGGCAGACCCGACTGCACATCCATTCCAACGCCTGAAAGGAAGGCATCAGCCATGAAACGATCCATCGCCATCCTCGTGCCAGTGCTCGCGATTGCGCTCTCGGCGTGTTCCGCCGCGGCGTCGTCGACCGAGGCACCCACCGCCGCTTCGACCCAGAGCCCGGCGCCCACGACCGCCACGGCCCCAAGCACCGCGCCGTTGGCATCGGCTGCGGTCACGACCAAGGACATCGTCGAGACCGCCACCGAGGCGGGCTCGTTCAAGACCCTGCTGACCGCGGTCAAGGCTGCGGGCCTCGTGGAGACGCTCCAGGGCAGTGGCCCATTCACGGTGTTCGCACCGACCGATGCGGCCTTTGCCGCATTGCCGGCAGGGACGCTCGACAGCCTCCTCAAGGATCCGGCCGCTCTCAAGAAGGTCCTGCTCTACCACGTCGTCTCGGGTGCAGTCACGTCGGACAACGTCGTCGGACTCACCTCGGCGACTTCGGTCGAGGGATCGCCCATCGCCATCTCCGTCAAGGACGGAACCGTCTATCTGAACGACAGCGCCAAGGTGGTGACTCCCGATGTGATGGCGTCGAACGGCGTCATCCACGTGATCGACAAGGTCATTCTGCCGCCGGCCAACTGATCCTCCGAACCGCCGATCCCACGCGAGGGTGGGGCCTGCCTCCTCCAGGCCCCACCCTCGTCCCATGAAGGACTCATCTGTGATCGCGACCGACCAGCTCATGACCGCATCGACCGTCGAGGTCCCTGTGTCTCGGGCCGCCTCCTTGCGGCGTTGGAACGCCGGGCTTGGCGTCGTTCACGCCGTTCAAGCCATCGCCGTCCTGGCGCTTGCAACCGCCTTCGCACTGCCGGTGACGGCGACGTTCATGGCGGGACCTCCGGGCACTGCGGCCGGCGCGCCGACGACCCTGCTCGAAGTCTCCGTGGCGTGGGGCGTCGCCCTCTTCCTCCTGTTGTCGGCTGCTTTCCATTGGCTCGTTGTGCTGCCCGGCGTCTTCGGCCGCTACATCTCCGGCCTGGCGGCGCAGCACAACTACTACCGCTGGGCTGAGTACTCGCTCTCGTCGTCGGTGATGATCGTCCTCATCGCGATGCTCACCGGCATCAGCGACGTCGCGGCGCTGATCGGGATCTTCGCGGCCAATGCGGCGATGATCTTCTTTGGAGCGGTCCAGGAACGATACGAGCGACCGGGTGGCTCGCTGTGGCCGTTCTGGCTCGGGTGCGTCGTCGGCATCGCACCATGGTTGGCCATCGGCGTCTACCTCTGGTCGCCTGGCAGTCCCGCCGAGCCGCCCGCTTTCGTCTACGCGATCTTCGTGTCGCTCTTCGTCTTCTTCAACATCTTCGCGCTTAACATGTGGCTCCAGTACCGCCGGGTCGGTCGCTGGAAGTCGTACGTCTTCGGCGAGAGGGCCTACTTCATGCTCAGCCTGGTCGCGAAGTCGGCGCTCGCCTGGCAGGTGTTCGCGGGAACCCTGGCGCCGCATTGATTCGGTCTGACGCTTCCGGCCATCTCAGCCTGCACGAGGCGGCCGATCTTCTCGGCGTGCACTACATGACGATCTACCGTCACGTCCGGCTAGGGATCCTGCCGGCCCGAAAGATCGGCGGCACGTGGATGGTCGATCCAGCCGACCTCGAGCGGGCGAGAGCAAGGCCCGACCCTGAGCGCCGCCGAAGCCATCCGCGGGTGTCGATGTGGCAGGACAGACTCCAGGCACGGATGCTCGCCGGGGATGTCGAGGGTAGCTGGCAGGTCATCGAGGCTGCCATGGTCTCGGGGCTCGAGCCGGGCGAGATCTACGTGGGCGTCCTGACGCCGTCTCTCCACGCCATCGGGGCGTCGTGGCAATCGGGAGGCATCTCCGTCGATCAGGAGCATCTCGCGAGCAGTGTGGCCGCGACGCTGATCGGACGCCTGGGCCCCCGCTTCGTGCACCCGGGCCGCAAGAAGGGAGTCGTCATCGTCGCGATGCCACCCGGCGAGCGTCACGGCCTCGGGGTCGCGATGCTCGCTGACATCCTTACCGACGCCGGATACGGAGTCCTCAACCTGGGCCCCGATACGCCGACCGCGTCGCTCACCGCTGCCATGCGCGATGTGGGGTCGCTCGCCGCGGTCGTCGTGAGTGTCGTAGACGCCCAGCGTGGTCCGGCCGCGAGGCGCCTCTTGGCTGCCGCTCGTCGGGAGCGACCGACGGTTCCCCGCCTGGTGGGCGGAAACGCGGTTCCGGACGAACGGGTCGCGCTCGATCTCGGTGCGGACGGGTGGGTCGCGGATCCGCGACGGCTCGGCGACCTGATCGAAGCGCTGAGGGCACCGGCGTGAAGAGGCCCCTGCCCCCTCCCGTCCCGGCTGTCGCGTTCGATCTGGAGACCCCCGCCGGCACGGTCTCGGGCTATCGGTTGGGCGAAGGACGAACGGTCGTGCTGCTGCATAGCTTCAATGCGGCCGGTGCCGGGATCGAGCTCGCAGCCCTGGCGTCGCGGCTGGCCGAGCACCGACGGGTCGTACTGGTCGACTGGCTCGGATTCGGCACATCGGATCGGCCCGACGCGCCGTACGGCTGGGCCCTCTACGGCGAGCAGCTGGAGCGCATCCGAGCGGCCGCTCTGCAGCCGGGCGAGGCCTCCGTTGATGTCGTCGCGCTGTCGCTTCCAGGGCAGTATGTCGTCGTCGCCGCCGCGGAGCATCCGCAGCGTTTCGGCCGCCTCGTCCTCATCAGTCCGACCGGATTCGGCCGCTTCAAGGGCAGCGCCGGCCGAACCTCCCGGAATCTCTATCGGTTCCTGCGCCTGACGGGGATTGGTTGGCTCCTGTTCAAGGTCCTCGCCCGGCGTCAGGTGATCCGCTGGTTCCTCCAGCAGACATTCGCGGATCCGCAGCAGGTCCCGCGGGAATACGAACGGTATTGCTGGCGGACCTGCCGGCAGCCAGGTGCGTACCGGGCTCCGCTGGCGTTCGTCTCCGGACTGCTCAACGATCCTCGAGCGGAGGGCGCCTACCAGCGGCTCTCGAACCCGACGCTCCTCCTCTTCGGGGACCATCCGCGCTTCACCGACCCCGCGGCCGCGGAAGCGCTCATCGCCGCGAACGCCGACCTGGAACGGATCACGATCGAGCACGCCGGGGATCTCCCCCAACTCGAGCGGCCGGACGAGACCGCAGCCGTGGTCGACCGGTTCCTGGCATGATTCTCATGCCTCAGCGGTTCCCTATCCGGATCGACCGCCGCTCGCAACTCGTGCTGCTGCTGTTCGGCGCCCGACCGGCCAATGCCTACGTCGATCTTGGCGGCGAGGAGCTCGATGCCCACTTCGGCTTCTTCCGCCTCAGGACACCGACGAGCAACCTCGCCTCGTGGGGGATCGAGGGCCCGTGGCGCTGGATCACCTCGATCGGTGTCCGGTTCAGCGTCCGCGGCCGCGATATGACGTTCGGCGGCACCAATCGGGGAGGCGTTCGGGTCGATTTCAAGGAACCGGTCCCATGCCTTGGCGTCCGCGTCCCGGCGCTCTACCTGACCGTCGAGGACATCGAGGGCTTCGCCGCCGCCCTGGCCGAGCGTGGGCTCACCGGCACCGACACGAGATGGCCGGATCGCTAGGCCCGCCCGGCCGTGCCAGGCGCATGCCCGGACAGCGTCCCGGCGCGCGCAGCTGACAGACTCCTTGGAGCCAGGTCAGGTGCGAGCGCACAACGCGCAGCACGTCTGCGGGAGTGTTCCGAGCGCCTGAAGTATCGTCGGGCTCATGGGCTTCGAGTCGGCATACCGGAGCAACGAACCGCCGCCCTGGGACATCGGACGGCCGCAGCCCGCGATCGTGCGCCTGGCGGAGCAGGGGGCGATCGGTGGCCGAGTGCTCGACGCCGGCTGTGGGACGGGCGAGAACTCCCTCTACCTCGCATCCCTCGGCCTCGAGGTCGTCGGCGTCGATGCGGCGCCGACGGCGATCGAGCGCGGCCGTTCGAAGGCGGCCGAGCGCGGGATCGACGTCCTGCTCGAGGTCCGCGACGCGCTGGGACTCGATGCTCTCGGGCCCTTCGACGCGGCGATTGACTGCGGGCTGTTCCACACGTTCGACGATGGAGACCGGATCCGGTACGAACGGAGCCTGCGCGGCGTGCTCCGATCTGGCGGGCGGTACCTGATGCTCTGCTTCAGCGACCGGGAGCCTGGCGACTGGGGACCGCGCCGGGTGACGAAGGACGAGATCCGGGCGACGTTCTCTGACGATTGGCGGATCGACTCGATCGCCGAGGAGCGGTTCGCGACCCGCTGGGGCGACGACGGGGCACGCGCCTGGCTCGCGTCCATGACGCTCATCCGGCCGTGGGTCGCGTAATCCGGGCGTGGAGAAGACCAGTGCGACCACTCGAGCTTGCGGAGACGAAACGCCGGCAGCTGTATGGCCTGTTGGGTGACCTTCCTCCGCGCGATCGACCGATCAGATCCACCCACGTTGCGGTCGAGTCCCGTCCGCAGTATGTGTTGGAGAGGCTGTCGCTCGACCTCAACGGCGCTGAACCCGTTCCCGCCTACTTCCTGACGCCCGTCGGCGCCGGGAACGGGCCATGGCCGACCGTCCTGTACAACCACGCCCACGGCGACGACTACGGCCTGGGGAAGGACGAAGTCCTGCGTGGGCGGCCGGGCATGCAGGAGCCGCCATACGGCGAAGCACTCACGGCCGCTGGCTACGCGGTGTTGTGCATCGACATGTGGCTATTTGGAGATCGCCGGGGGCGATCCGAGACCAACCTGTTCAAGGAGACGCTTTGGAAGGGGCAGGTCCTGTGGGGGATGATGCTGTACGACACGCTGCGGGCCGTGGATTACCTCATCGAACGGCCGGATGTCGACAGCACCAGGATCGCGACGATGGGGATGTCGCTGGGCAGCACGATGGCATGGTGGGCGGCGGCGCTCGAGCCGCGGATCAAGGTCTGCGTCGACCTGTGCTGCCTGACCGACTTCCAGGCCCTGATCGAGACGGGAGGCCTGGACGGACACGGCATCTACTACTTCGTTCCGGGGCTGCTCAGGCAGTTCACCTCGGCGGAGATCAACGCCCTCATCGCTCCGCGACCGCACCTGAGCCTGGAGGGCAACGACGACCCCTTGACCCCGCCGGCCGGCCTCGACCGCATCGACACGGTGCTGCGCCAGGTCTACGCAGAGGCGGGAGCGCCAGAGGCCTGGTCGCTGATCCGCTACGACGTCGGTCATATTGAGACAGCAGCAATGCGATCGGAGGCCATGCGGTTCCTCGCCACGTGGCTGTAGCGCGGCGGGGTCAGGTAAGGCCATTCAGCGGGAGCAGCGTTCGCGGTGGAAGAAGAGCGGAACTGGGTGGAGAGCGGCTTCGACGTTGACGGCCTGCGCGTTCGTGTCTACCCATCCGCACGAGAGATGGGTGCGGCGGCCGCGTTCGACGTCGCTCGCCAGCTGAGGGCGTTGCTGCGTGGTCAACGCTCGGTTCGAGCGGTATTCGCGGCAGCCGTGTCGCAGGAGACCTTCCTGGACGCCCTGGTTCGCCAGGACGAGATCGATTGGCGTCGCGTCGAGGTTCTCCAGCTCGATGAGTACGTCGGGTTGCGCAGCGACGATCCAACGACCCTCCGACGATGGCTCGAGGCGCACCTTGGTGCGCGCGTCCCGATCGGGCGGGCGGAGTACATGGACGGCGCGGCCGAGGACTTGGCAGCTGAATGCGCCAGATACGAAGCCGTCATTCGACGAGAGCCGATCGACTTGGGCGTGCTCGGTATCGGCGAGAACGGACACCTGGCCTTCAACGATCCTCACGTCGCCGACTTCGCTGACGGGCGCTCCGTGAAGGTCGTGGACATCGACGAAACCAGTCGACTCCAGCAAGTCCATGATGGTGCATTCCCAAGCACGATCGCGGTACCGCAGCGGGCGTTGACGGTCACCATCCCTGCGATCCTCGCGATGCGGGCGGTCACGGTGGTCGTACCAGGGCGGGCCAAGGCGCGCGCGGTGTCTGCGGCGCTCATCGATCCTGTCTCACCCGCCTGTCCGGCATCCGTCCTTCGACATCACAACGCGGCCGTGCTTTACCTCGATGCGGACTCATACTGCAGATGCCCGGTCCCGTGGCGCGCCGAATGCGTGACATGGAGCCGCCGGTCTGGCCGCGGATGGTTGCGGAGGAACTCGAGCGGCTGTTCTCAGATCGATGTGGCAGGGCGACCCGAGATGATCGGCTTCACCGAGGATCGGGATGTAACCGGCGAGCGTGGTGTCGGTGGGACGGATGGACCGAGGCCGGAGCCGGTGCCGCCTGGTCGCTCGCGCGGCGCTCGTCCGGGTTGCCGACGCTCCACGGCCGATCCGCTGGGGTGGGCGGGAGGATCTCGGGCTCGAGTGCCCCGCGGTCCCAGCCCGCGAGCTCGGCACCCGCCTCATAGGTCGACTGCAGGAACTCCAGCACCGCAGCGTCGGGGTCGGCGAGATCGCGGACGGCGTCATACGGGAGGATGAACTCGCCCAGGCGCGGATCGTAGGATGCTGCCCCGGGCCTGACCGGGGCAGATCGGAAGCCGTTGGGCTCGGGGTAGGTGTACGCATAGAACGCCGGACCTGGCGACTCGCTCGCAGGCCACCAACCGTGGCTGCTCTCCTCCCGGGAATAGGCCTCGACCATCACCCAGTCCGGGCAGTTCGGGGCGCCGCCCGGGTGGGTCGGAGCGAGTCGCCCCGAGTACCTGGCGGCGGCGAGGTCGAAGCTTCCCCAGAAGAACTGCACGGGACTCGCCTTGCCGACGAAGCCGCTCTGGAATCTCTTCATGACCCGGTCCGCCTGCAGGAGGCCACGCCAGAAGGCATGGGCGTGCGCTCGGTCGTAGGAGACATGCGTCTCATCCGTCTCGAACGGGATCGCCTCGGCCACCTCGACCGGCTTCGTCGAGATCCGGACGTCAACGCCGAGGTCGCGAAGGCCGGCCATGAACCCGGCATAGAATCGGGCGACCGACATGGGCTCGAGTGCCATGGCGAACACCCCGCCGTCGCTGTCGGCGACGCTGAGTCGATGGTCGACGAAGTCGAAATCGACCTGGAACTCGCGACGGCCGCTCGGGATCGCCGACGTCGTCAGGCCTCGTGCGCTGACGTACAGCGGCACGTGCCACCAATGGTTGAGTGGCGGCGCCATCGCCATGCGCACCTTGCCGACGATCTGAACCCACATATGGAGGGTATCGATCGTCGGCCGCCACTCTCGCCAGGGAAGCTCCGGCCAGGGTCCGCTCGCTTCGCTACGAACCGGGCGTGCCACTGTCAATGCAGCCGTTCCTGCCGATCCGGGGGGACGCCGCCGGCCGGTCCCGGCACGGCCTGGAGATGGAACCACGAGCCCCCGGCGGCCAGCAATTCCACGCATCCCGAGCTACTCGGCGGGACCGCAGGACCGATGTCGTCGTCTGCCGTCATCGCGTCAGGGTAGCGGACAAGGTCGCTGTCCAGAGGCAACGGCAGCGTCTGGGCGGAACTCGGTCGCATCTGGCGTGGGCTCGTGCACGAGGCGCTCGACGCGCCGATACTCGATGCTTGACAGCGGCCGGGTCCGTGCCGCATACACGATGATCGGTGTGGAGATCGTCGACCAGTAGCACCAGGTCCCCAGACGGAGGAGCGCCCATCAGTGGCCGCATCCGGCTCCTCCTGGCGATCGTGTTCCTCGCGCTGTTCATCTACGACGGCGTGGTTCAGCCGCTGCTGGCCGGGTTGGTGGTCCTGCCCGTGATCCCGGGCGGTCTCAACAGTCTGACCGTCGTCCTGCTTCTGTTCAGCCTCTGGCATGCCTCGTACGCGCTCGGGGCGCGGCTAACCCTGGTCTTCTTCGGGATCACCGCGGTCACGTCGTGGATCTTCGAGGAAGTCGGCGTCGCGACCGGACAGATCTACGGGCCGTATCACTACACCTCGACCCTCGGACCGTGGCTGGGCTCGGTCCCGGTTCTCATCCCGCTCGCCTGGTTCATGATGGTCTACCCGAGCTACATCCTCGCCAACCTCATCCTCGACGGCGAGCCGGTCGGCTCACGGGGTGGGCGAGGCCACCTGCTGGGGCTGGCTCTCCTCGGTGCGCTCGTGATGGCCGCCTGGGACCTCGTGGTCGATCCCATCCTGTCCGGTCCGACCTTCGGCGCATGGGTCTGGGAGGGTGGTGGGCCGTACTTCGGGGTCCCGGTCCAGAACTACCTCGGCTGGGTCGTAACCACGCTCACGGTGTACCTCCTGTACCGCTCAGTGGAGCGTCGCTGGATGCCCCAGCCGGCCGGACCCCTGACCCTCGGTCCGAGCGGGCTCCCAGTCGTCGCCTACGGCGCGATGATGGTCACGAACCTGCTGTCGGGTGCCGCTCCCGCGGCGCTCGCGGTGATCGCCCCCGTCGCCATGGGCATGCCCGTCGTTGCCGGGTTCGTTCGCCTCGTGAGCCCGACCGGCCAATCGTCGCAACGTGCAGCGTCTTTGGGGCCGGCATTCACCCCGGGAACCGAGCACGGCGCCGCGCCCGAGGCCTGACCGAGCCTCGATACTGGTAGATGGCGAGCAGGGCCACCGTCAGCAGGCCGACGACGATCGCCAGGGCGATCGTGATCGGAGCGCCGACTCCGATCGCCGGTCCGACGATCCCGACGAGGACGCCAGCAAGGACGCCGTCGATCACGGCGACCACCCCCGGTGTCGTGACGAACTCATGGGCGAACCCGCCAGGTCCGGCCCTGGCTCCAAACGTGGCCATGATCCCGGCCTCGTCGTCGTTCCAGCCGGTGATGAAGTACGGGCGGAGCTCCGGCGCGGCGTCGAGATACGCATGGCGGAGCAGGTTCATGCCCACAACCCAGTGGACGTCCTCGTGGTTGATCTCGACCAGGCGGACAAAGGTCGCGATGCCCAGGAACAGGACGACGGGGAGGATGAGCATGGCGAAGGTGACGAAGCCCGCTCCGAACGACGTCGCCTGAGCCACCAGCGCGAGGGCGACGACCGCCCCCGAAAGCGCTGACAGGAACATCGCGGCGCGGCTGAACGCCTCGTTCCAGCTCAGCCCTCGCGTCGCAAGAAGGCTCCAGTGCTCGGTCGTGAGGATCTGGAGCCGGAGAGCCGGGGGCAGCTCCACGCTGTCCGAGCCGCGCACCAGCGCACTCGCCCCTTCGGCGTCCGTTGCTGCGTCAGCCGACGTACGTGGCATTCCGATCTCGCTTCACCCGATTGCCCGAGATCACTGTCCGATCCCGCGAGAGGCACGTCATGACCGTCCGTCATGACGGTTCAGCATCGAGCGGACACAGTCGGAGGAGAGCCGAGGCGTGGAATCGTGCGATCCTGGGCGCCTGGAGGCCGAACGTTGGTGAAGTCCGTGGACAGGGCGCCCTCCCGGCGCCACCGGCACCGGAGTCTGATTGGTCCTGCCGTCGTGGCGTACACCACTGAGAACGACGAGTATGCGGTCGTTCGCCACGCGGCCGAGGCCCACGCGAAGGCGCATGGCTGCATCGTGATCCTGTTCGCCGCGGACGTGGCCTCCTGGTGGTCCGAACCGATGCCCAATCAGTGGGCCTCGGAAGGCGAGGGGGATCGGTTCGGCGACCGTCTGAGCCCCAAGGATCTCGAGGCGCTTGGCCGCTCGGCCATCGCGAAGCAGGTCCGCGCCAGTCGTCGCGCCGGTGCAAAGGCTTCGGCTTGGCTACCCAAGGACAAGGGGGTCGGCGCACTCGCGGACTATGCCGCTGCCGAGGACGCCCACATCGTCTTCGTACCCAAATCATTGGACTCGATCGACGAACTCCGCAAGCAGATGGCAGCTGCCGGAGGCGCCGGCGATCCGGCGCGGCCAGCCGTCGAGTTACATGTCGTGACCTCTGTCTAGGTTGTGCCGCTGCCGATCCCTCACCAGCACCGTGGTGGGATCGTGTCGCCCACACTCGTCCAGCTGGGGCCCCTGTTCCAACGGCGACCGAGCTACTTCTTGATGTAGATCATCACCGGTGGGATCATCCCGGCTCGTTCCGCCGCCGCCGCCAATTCCGGCGCGAACGAACGCTGCGCAGCTTGGAAGGCCTCCATGTCGGGGACGTCCCAGGTGCTCGCGACCTGGTTGCTGCCGTCCATCGCAACGTAGCTGGACCCGTCCGACGCGACCGCCGACAACGCGGCGGTCATGTCCGCCTTGAACTCGAGCCACGCCTCGACATCCTTGACGGCAGCGGTGACGATGATCTTCGGCACGTCGAGTCTCCTTCTGGGACGTCCAGGCCCTGGCTGGGACGGCGACCTCTCTGGACCGACGACGAGTATGCCTCGCCGAGACCTCTGCCACGTTCCTGTCGATGCAGGTGGCGAGGTACGCTCCGGCACATGCCCAACCTTGCGGATGCCATTGACCAGCTCGCCGACGAAACCGGGTTCTCGGGGGTCGTCCGCGTCGACCGCGACGGTGACGTGGCCTTCGCCAAGGCCTACGGGCTCGCCCATCGCGGCCTCGGCGTCTCCAACACGATCGACACGCAGTTCGCCCTCGCGAGCGGATCGAAGGGCCTGACCGCTCTCGCCGTGGTCAGCCTGATCGAAGACGGTGCGCTCGATCTCGCGACAAGCGCGCGGTCGGTGCTCGGCGGCGATCTGCCGCTCATCGACGACGGGGTGACCGTCGAACAGCTGCTCGCGCACCGTTCCGGCATCGGCGACTACCTCGATGAGGAGGTCGAGCACGAGATCACCGACTACGTCATGACCGTTCCGGTCCATGAGCTGGCGACGACCGAGCAGTACCTCGCGGTGCTCGACGGGATCCCGACTGCGGCCCCGCCCGGGGAGCGGTTCGCCTACTGCAATGGCGGCTACGTCGTGCTTGCGCTGATCGCCGAACGGGCGAGCGGCGTCCCGTTTCACGAGCTCGTCCGGCAGCGTGTCACTGAGCCCGCCGGCATGCACGACACGGCCTTCCTGCGCTCGGACGAGCTCCCCGGGCGGGCGGCACTCGGCTACCTCCCGCTCGAGGGCGTTGACCGGACGAATGTCTTCCACCTCCCCGTGCGGGGGAACGGAGATGGTGGGGCCTACTCCACGGCGGCGGACATCTCGCGGTTCTGGACGGCGCTGTTCGCGGGCCGGATCGTCTCCGTCCAGTGGGTCGCCGAGATGGTGCGACCACGCAGCGAGGTGCCGTCCGAGTCGAGTCGCTACGGGCTCGGCTTCTGGCTCCATCAGACCGGCGACGCAGTCATGCTCGAGGGATACGACGCCGGGGCCTCGTTCCGCACCGTCCACGACCCCACGTCGGGGATCACGCACACCGTCATCTCCAACACGTCACCGGGTGCGTGGCCGATGACCCGACGCCTCGAAGGCCTCGTCTGAGCGACTCGGGTGCCTGCGACCTGCCAGGCGATCTTTGGTGCCCCGCTGGGCAAGATGGAACGAATTGCGGCCCGCCGGGAAGACCGCGGCCATCTGGTGGATCGGTTTCCCGAACACCCGTTCCTCTGATGGGGGCCCTGCCTGGATCACCGTCAATACGGCCACGGGTGAGTACATCAACGGGTCGCCACCGTGACGTTTCTTCGCGACCCGCGAAACGGACGCGACCTACCGATCGCGGTCAGCGGGTCGCGAGCTTCAGGACGCTGTAGTCACCGTGGTAGCGGACCTGCAGGCAGTTGTTGAACAGGTTGAGCATGTTGATGAAGCCGATCAGGAACGTCAGCTCGACGAGCTCGGGGTCGCTGAAGTGCTCGGCAAGCTGCTGCCCAAGCGGCTCCGGGATGCGATTTAAATCGACCATGGCCGCGCGGGTGTACTCGACGGCGAGGCGCTCGCGCGGCGCCAGCGAGGCCGGGTGGTCGATCGCGGCGAGCGGCTCGGCCAGGATGCCCGCGATGTCGACGAGGTCGCAGTGCGAGTCGGTGCAGAACTGGCACTCGTTGGTCTTCGAGGCGGTGATGATCACGAGCTCCTTCACACGCCGCTCGAGCAGCCCGCCGGGATAGACGCACTCCCCGAATCCGGCAAAGGCGCGCAGGATCTCCGGCCGCAGGCACATCGCCTGGATCATCTCCACCGGCGGCCGGCCGCGCTCCCACAGGCCACGGCTCTCGTCGAACGACGGATCGTCCTTGACGGCCTCGAACGCGGATCGGATCTGTTCCGGGGTGACGGTGACGCGCATCGGCTGCCTCCTCGATGGGACTGGCAGCGTACCTCGGGCACTCCCGCAGGTGGGGCGTCCGAACGGCGCTCGTCCGGGCCGAGACGCTGTAGCGGCCGCCGACTGGCCGGTCCCGATGGCCCCTGTCGTTGGGCCCGGCCGTTCGGGCGAAGGGGCACTCCCGAGCGCGAAGCTCGGTCCGCCATGGTGACCGTGGCCTCCTGTCGGAGGATCGTGGCCAACCGCCACCGCCGGTCGCTCCCCGCCGCGGTCCGGACGCCACCGCTGCAGCGAGGACCCTGATGACGGCGACCGTGACGGCAATCGACCTGCGAGGGCGCAACTTCCTCAAGCTCCTCGACTTCACCGCCGACGAGATCCTCTTCCTGCTCGACCTGGCGGCGGACCTCAAGGCGGCGAAGCGCGCTGGAACGGAGGTCGAGCACCTCCGCAAGAAGGAGATCTGCCTCATCTTCGAGAAGACCTCGACCCGGACGCGCTGCTCGTTCGAGGTCGCGGCCTACGACCAGGGCGCACACGTGACGTATCTCGACCCGCAGTCCTCGCAGATGGGCCACAAGGAGACGATCAAGGACACCGCCCGGGTCCTCGGCCGGCTCTACGACGGCATCGAGTACCGCGGCTTCGACCAGGAGATCGTCGACACCCTCGCGACCTATGCCGGCGTGCCGGTCTGGAACGGCCTGACCGACGAGTTCCACCCGACCCAGATCCTGGGCGACGTCCTGACGATGCGCGAGCACTGCCCGAAGCCGCTCGGCGAGATCGCCTTCGCGTTCCTCGGCGATGCCCGGAACAACATGGGCAACTCGCTCCTGACCGGCGGCTCCCAGCTCGGCATGGACGTCCGGCTGGTCGGTCCGAAGGCCCGCTGGCCTGAGGACGAGCTTGTCGCCGAGGCGCGCGCGATCGCCGCCCGGACCGGGGCGCGGATCACGCTCACCGAGTCCCTCGACGAGGGCGTCGACGGCGCCGACTTCCTGTACACCGACGTGTGGGTCTCGATGGGTGAGCCCAAGGAGGTGTGGGCGGAGCGGATCCGGCTGCTCGCCCCGTACCAGGTCAACGCCGCGGCGATGGCGGCCACCGGCAAGCCGACGACCAGGTTCATGCACTGCCTGCCGGCGTTCCACAACGCCGAGACGAAGGTCGGCCGCGAGACGCTCGAGCATTTCGGGATCACCGAGATGGAGGTCACCGACGAGGTCTTCGAGTCCCCGGCGTCGATCGTGTTCGACCAGGCCGAGAACCGGATGCACACGATCAAGGCCGTGCTCGTGGCCACGATCGGCGGCTGAGGCCGGATCGATGCGCATCGTGGTCGCCCTCGGCGGCAACGCCCTGCTTCAGCGCGGCCAGCCGATGACCGCCGAGCAGCAGCGCGAGAACGTCCGGACCGCGGCCCGGGCGCTGGTCCCGATCGCCGAGGGCAACGAGCTCGTGATCTCGCACGGCAACGGCCCGCAGGTCGGCCTGCTGGCACTCCAGGCGGCGGCGTACCCCGAGGTCGAGGCGTATCCGCTGGACGTCCTTGGGGCCGAGACCGAAGGCATGATCGGCTACTTCATCGAACAGGAGCTCGGTAACCTCCTGCCCGTCGAGCGACCGTTCGCGAGCCTGCTCACGATGGTCGAGGTCGACCCAGCCGACCCGGCGTTTGCCGACCCGACCAAGTTCATCGGGCCGGTCTACGAGCGCGCTGCGGCCGAGCGGCTCGCCGCCGACAAGGGCTGGTCGATCAAGCCCGATGGCGACAAGTGGCGTCGGGTCGTGGCGTCGCCGAAGCCCGTGCGGATCTTCGAGATCCTGCCGATCCGTTGGCTGCTCGAGCGCGGCGTCGTCGTCGTCTGCACCGGTGGCGGCGGTATCCCGACGATGTTCGAGGCCGGCACCGGTCGGCTGGTCGGGGCGGAGGTCGTTATCGACAAGGATCGGGCGAGCGCCCTCCTGGCCGAGCAGCTCGACGCCGACCTGCTGCTCATGGCGACCGACGTCGACGCGATCTACCGCGACTTCGGGACGGCGAGCCAGACGGCGATCGGCCGGATCACCCCGGCCGACCTCGAGACAGTGTCGCTCCCTGCCGGGTCGATGGGCCCGAAGGCGGAGGCGGCCGTGACGTTCGTCCGGCAGACGGGCCGGCGCGCCGCGATCGGGACGCTGGCCGCGCTAGGTGGACTCGTCGCCGGCGAGCAGGGGACCCAGATCGTGCCGGACCGCGTCAGCGAGCCGATCGCGTCGGGAGCCTGAACAAACCGGCGGCCGGCGGCTCAGGAGGCGGGTGCGGTCACCCGGGTCGTCAGGTTCACGGAGTTCGGGCGGAGCAGGGCCAGGAAGATTGGGCACCGCTCCCGCCATGCGGCGAGCATCGGCTCGGTCCGCGATGCCGGATCCGGCGAGACCACCTCGATGTCGAGTCCGATGTCCGCCAGCTCGGCGCCGGCGTCGTCGATGCCGAGCAGTCCGCGCAGGTCCGACGTGCAGGTCGCGACCGCGGTCACCGACTCGATCCGCACGCCGAACTGCGGTGCGAGCGTGTCGTTGAGGAACGCAACGCCACAGCCGGCGAGGGCGCCGAGGAGATAGGCGGTCGGGCTCGGGGCGAGGTTCTGGCCGCCGAGGCTGGCCGGCAGATCGGCGTCCCAGTTGAACGATCCGGCCGACAGCCGGGCATGGCCGTTGACCAGCGTCGCGCTGACCGAGGGCGCGGAGCGGGCCGCGCTCGGATCGCTGCGGAAACGTTCGGTGGTCGCGGAGAGCACGTCGACGGCCATGATGCGGTCCTCCATCGTGCGGCCCCGGGATGGAGCCGACCACTGGACCGTACGACGGCGAACCGGACGCGCGGAACCGCGGTACCCGCCAATTGCGAGCGCCGTCCAGCCGGGCAATGGCGGCGCACGCGTAGCCGGTCAGCCGAGATGGCCGCGCAGGAGGTCGGCGACCGCGGCGGCGCGGGCCGCCTTGCCCGACACTCCGAGCTTGCCGTACGCGTTCGACAGGTGGCGCTCGACGGTCCGAACGCTCAGACCGAGCTCGGCCGCGATCGCGTCGTTCGAGCGGCCGGTGGCGGCCAGGCGGAGGACGTCGATCTCGCGCCCGGACAGCTCGTGGATCGCCGCCGGGGCGTGGCTCTGGGCGAGGCGGTCGGGCTCGAGGAACGCGCCCACCTCGTGCAGGAAGACCTCCCACGCGGGCTCGTCGACCAGCAGGATGTGGTTGTCGCTCTCGAGCGGAACGAGGCGCGAGGACGGGATCAGGGCGGCCACGAACGGCGCGTTGTCAAAGGTCGTCATGTGGTCACCGACGGCCTGCAGGATCAGCGTCGGTGCGACGATCCGCGGCAGCTCGTCGGCGATATCGACCTCCTGCCTGGCGACCCGGCTGGCAACCGCGTTCTCGGGGGACGTCGACATCCGCTGGAGCCCGTCGAACCAGCGCATCTGCTCCTCGGTCGCGTCCGGGATGAACCGGCTCGTGAAAACGCGTCGGAACACCGGATCCTCGCGGGCCCAGCCGACCCGGATCAGGCCGCGGTAGGTCTCTTCCTCCGCGAGCGCGTCGTCGTCGAAGGTCACCGGCATGCCGCACGCCGTCCCGTACAGCACGAGCCGGGTCACCCGTTCGGGATGCCGGGCGGCATACGCCATCGCGACCGTCGAGCCGCCAGACATCCCGAGGACGGCGAATTGATCGAGACCGACGGCCTCGATCACCCCCTCGAGGTCGCCGAGCCGGGCCTCGAGCGAGAAGTCGTCGATCGTCCAGTCCGACAGGCCGAAGCCCCGCTCGTCGTAGCGGACGACCGTCGCGATTGCGCCGAGGTCGGTCAGGAAGTGGCGCCACACGGGGCTCTGCCAGTCGTATCGCAGGTGGCTGAGCCAGCACGACACGATGACGAGCGGCGGCCCGCCGCCGTGGGTGGCATAGGCGATCCGGACGCCGGATGCGCCGCGGCAGAACCGGATCTCCTGCTCCGAGCCGGCGCCAGCGGCCCGGGCTGGGGGGACGCGTGTGACGACCATGTCGAGATCGTACGCGGCCCGTCCATTGGCGGCGTCGAACGCGGGATGAGCGACCCGGGGACGCCTCGGCGACGATCGAGCCGGGCCGTCGGCTAGGCTGGCCCGATGGCCGGCCCGACCGCTCCCGCAACCGCCGTCGCGCGGTTGACGCTCGATCTGCTCGACGACGACGCCTCCGATCCGCTCGGGGCGGAGCTGACCGGTTGGCTGGCTGGTTCGCCGCGCTTCCGCGGGTTCGCCGAGACCCACCGCGCGAAGATCCGGAGGAAGCTGCGCGGCGCAGCCGATGCCGAGGCCCGACGCGACGTGCGCGCCGAGCTCCAGGCGGCGCACCTGCTCCTGGCGGACCGCCGGATCGAGCTCGCGTTCGAGGCCTACGGGGCGGGCAATCCGGGCCCGGACTTCACCGTCGCGTTCCGCGGCGAGCGGACGTTCAATCTCGAGGTGACGCGGGTGCGCCGTGCACCGGACGGGACGGCGCCGCGCGGCCAGCTCCTCGCGAAGCTCCGCCAGCTGCCCCCGAGCGTGCCGAACGCCGTGCTCGTCGCCATCGAGGGCGACCGCGCCGAGGCGTTCGACGTCGCGGGCACGACCCAGGCGCTGCGCGCCCGCGCTGACCGGAAGGATGAATCGTTCTTCACGAGCCGGGGGTTCGACGGGACGCGCGGCTTCTACGAGCGCTACCTGCGTCTCGGGGCCGTGCTCGTGTGGTGCGAGACCGCAGCCGCCGACGAGCGCGCGGCGTCCTGGACGAACCGATCGGCTCGCATCGCCCTGCCAGGTCGCGCGCTGCGAGGGTGCGTCGCCTGCCTGGGAGCCGGCGACGGCCGGCTGCGCCGCTGATCATTCGATACGCTCGTCGCATGACCGTCAGCGTGTCGTGGGCCCAGGCGCTCGCCTGGCGGATGCGTCGCCAGATGCTCGATCCGGCCGCCGTCCTGCCAGCCGACGAGGTGGTCAGGCGGCTCGGTGGCGTGCAGGCCCAGGTGGCCTCGACGGCGGAGCTGGGTGTCCGCGTCCGCCAGGCCTCCTCGCGCCCCGGCGAGGTCGGCGATGCGCTGACCGACGGACGGCTGATCAAGACCTGGGCGATGCGCGGCACGCTCCACCTCCTCGCGCCGGACGAGGGCCCCGGGCTCCTGTCGCTCCTCGCCAGCGGCCGGACCTGGGAGCTGCCGAGCTGGCAGCGCTACTTCGGCATGGCGCCGCGGCACTGGGACCTCCTCCGGCCCGCGGTGCGCGAGGCGCTCGACGGCTCCGTGCTCACGCGCGAGGAGCTGATCGCCGCGATCACGAGGGTGCCCGGCCTCGACCATGTCGCCGACGAGCTGCGCTCGGGTTGGGGCACGCTCCTCAAGCCGCTCGCCTGGCAGGGCGACCTCTGCTTCGGCCCGAGCCGGGGCAATCGCGTCACCTTCACCCGGCCCGAGACGGCGAGCCCGGGCTGGACGGGGATCCCGGAGCCCGACGCGGCGGCGCCCGCGGCGATCGCGCGGTACCTCGAGGCGTACGGGCCATCGTCGGCGGAGGGCTTCGCCAACTGGCTGTCCCGCGGACGCGTCCCGAAGCGCCGGGTCCGGGCCTGGTTCGGTGCGCTCGGCGATCGCGTCACCGAGATCGCGCTGGATGGGGAGCAATCGTGGGTGCTCAGCGCGGACGTCGATGACCTCGCCGCCACGGTCCCGACGACGACGGTCCGTCTCGTGCCCGGCTTCGACGCCTGGGTGCTCGGACCCGGGACCGACGACCCGCGAATCGTTGCCCCGGAGCGGCGCCCCGCCGTCAGCCGGCAGAGCGGCTGGATTGCACCGCTCGTGATCGCCGGCGGTTCCGTGTCCGGGACCTGGGACCGGACGAAGGACCGGGTCGACCTCGACTGGTTCAGCGAGGCGGGGCGGCCGCCGCACGCGCGCCTCGCGGCCGAGGTCGAACGTCTGTCGTCGATCGTTGGCCGGAGGCTCGAGCTGGCGGTCCGGCTCGTCTAGCGGGCGCGTCGCCCGACGCGCTACTTGGCGATCGCGCTCGATTCGCTCGACAGGGCACCCTGGCCGACGGCATTGACCGCCTGGACCTTGTAGAAGTAGCGGACGCCGGCCGTGGTCGCCGTGTCGGTATAGCTCGTCACGTTCCCGACGGCCACGAGAAACGCCTCGGTCCCACTGCTTGTCGAGCGGTAGATCCGGTAGCCGGTGACCGCCGAGCCGCCGCTCGACGACGGCGCGCTCCAGGTGAGCCGAACGCCGCTGGTGCTGGCGGTCTTGGCGGACACGTTGCGTGGCGCGCTCGGAACCGTCGCCGGCTTGGCCGAGGCCTCGCTCGAGCGGCTGCCCTCGCCGATCGCGTTGCGCGCGGCGACCTGGTAGTAGTAGGTCGTCCCGTTGGTGAGCCCCGGATCGGTGTAGCTGGTCACGACGCCGACCGTCGTGAGCAGCGTCTCGGCACCCGAGCTCGTCGCCCGGTAGATGGCATAGCCGGTGATCGGCGAGCCACCGTCGGACGCCGGCGCGCTCCAGGCCAGGGCGACCTGGCCGTTGCCGGCGTTGGCGGCCAGCCCGGTCGGTGTGCCGGGCACGCTCGGTGGCGGCGGGGGCGGCGGTGCCGGCTTGGCCGAGGCCTCGCTCGAGCGGCTGCCCTCGCCGATCGCGTTGCGCGCGGCGACCTGGTAGTAGTAGGTCGTCCCGTTGGTGAGCCCCGGATCGGTGTAGCTGGTCACGACGCCGACCGTCGTGAGCAGCGTCTCGGCACCCGAGCTCGTCGCCCGGTAGATGGCATAGCCGGTGATCGGCGAGCCACCGTCGGACGCCGGCGCGCTCCAGGCCAGGGCGACCTGGCCGTTGCCGGCGTTGGCGGCCAGCCCGGTCGGTGTGCCGGGCACGCTCGGTGGCGGCGGGGGCGGCAGCGGGCCACCCAGGAACAGGCCGCCCAGGACGGCGTTGCCGCCGGCGGTCCGGTCGACCGTGATCACGACCGAGTGACCGGCGGCCACGCTGATCGGGGCGTGGACCCAGGCGCCGTTGACGAACGAGTTAGCGGCCAGGCTGGCGGTCCGCGGACCCTGCCCGTCGTCGATCGTGATGTCCTCGCCGCGCGGGCCGTAGCTGTCCCAGTCGAGCGCGTACAGGTGGAGCGTTCCGCTGTAGGCGGTGGCGAAGTCGAGCCGGAGCCGGATCTCCGAGCCGTCGTACCAGGTCCGTGCCCGGCGCTCGGTCCCCGACGGGGCCTGGAGCGCCCGGACGTCGCTGGTCGGGGCGATCCAGCTGTAGCGCGAGGCCTGCTCGACGGTCAGCGTCCGGCCGGCCGGCAGGCTGACCAGGTCGGCCGAGCCGGTCCAGTTGGCCAGCACGTAGCCGTCCGCGCCGTAGTTGGCGACCCAGCTGCCCTGGACACCTGGTGCGTCGACGGGGAGGGTCTGTGGCGGTGGTGGTGGAGTTCCGGCCGGGCCCAGGAACAGGCCGCCCAGGACGGCGTTGCCGCCGGCGGTCCGGTCGACCGTGATCACGACCGAGTGACCGGCGGCCACGCTGATCGGGGCGTGGACCCAGGCGCCGTTGACGAACGAGTTAGCGGCCAGGCTGGCGGTCCGCGGACCCTGCCCGTCGTCGATCGTGATGTCCTCGCCGCGCGGGCCGTAGCTGTCCCAGTCGAGCGCGTACAGGTGGAGCGTTCCGCTGTAGGCGGTGGCGAAGTCGAGCCGGAGCCGGATCTCCGAGCCGTCGTACCAGGTCCGTGCCCGGCGCTCGGTCCCCGACGGGGCCTGGAGCGCCCGGACGTCGCTGGTCGGGGCGATCCAGCTGTAGCGCGAGGCCTGCTCGACGGTCAGCGTCCGGCCGGCCGGCAGGCTGACCAGGTCGGCCGAGCCGGTCCAGTTGGCCAGCACGTAGCCGTCCGCGCCGTAGTTGGCGACCCAGCTGCCCTGGACACCTGGGGACTCCACCGGTGGCGGCGGGGGCGGCGGTGCCGGCTTGGCCGAGGCCTCGCTCGAGCGGCTGCCCTCGCCGATCGCGTTGCGCGCGGCGACCTGGTAGTAGTAGGTCGTCCCGTTGGCGAGGCCCGGATCGGTGTAGCTGGTCACGACGCCGACCGTCGTGAGCAGCGTCTCGGCACCCGAGCTCGTCGCCCGGTAGATGGCATAGCCGGTGATCGGCGAGCCACCGTCGGACGCCGGCGCGCTCCAGGCCAGGGCGACCTGGCCGTTGCCGGCGTTGGCGGCCAGCCCGGTCGGTGTGCCGGGCACGCTCGGTGGCGGCGGGGGCGGCAGCGGGCCACCCAGGAACAGGCCGCCCAGGACGGCGTTGCCGCCGGCGGTCCGGTCGACCGTGATCACGACCGAGTGACCGGCGGCCACGCTGATCGGGGCGTGGACCCAGGCGCCGTTGACGAACGAGTTAGCGGCCAGGCTGGCGGTCCGCGGACCCTGCCCGTCGTCGATCGTGATGTCCTCGCCGCGCGGGCCGTAGCTGTCCCAGTCGAGCGCGTACAGGTGGAGCGTTCCGCTGTAGGCGGTGGCGAAGTCGAGCCGGAGCCGGATCTCCGAGCCGTCGTACCAGGTCCGTGCCCGGCGCTCGGTCCCCGACGGGGCCTGGAGCGCCCGGACGTCGCTGGTCGGGGCGATCCAGCTGTAGCGCGAGGCCTGCTCGACGGTCAGCGTCCGGCCGGCCGGCAGGCTGACCAGGTCGGCCGAGCCGGTCCAGTTGGCCAGCACGTAGCCGTCCGCGCCGTAGTTGGCGACCCAGCTGCCCTGGATGTTCACTCCGGTCTGGACCGTGACGGAGTCGCTCCGCGTGAGCCCCCCGGTGTTGGTCGCGGTGGCCTTGAGCGTGTAGCGGCCGGCGTCCAGCCCGCTCGGGTTCCACGTCGCCGACCAGCCGTCGCTGCCGTTCGTGTCCGTCGACAGGGCGACGCCGTTGACGAAGAACTGGACCTTGGCGACCCCGACGTTGTCGGACGCGTCGGCCGTGATCGTCACCGGGCCGCTGACGGTCGCGCCGTCGGCTGGGGAAGTCACGTGGACGGTCGGTCGGCCGACCCACGAGTTCGCCGACTGCGCGGCGTGGAGGGCATTGACGAGCGGTTCGCCGTAGCCGTCGGGGTCGTTGCCCCACTGGCCCTTGCCGACGCAGTCGTCGTTGCCACTGGCGTCGGCGAATGCCCCGTTCGGGCACTCGCCGGTGCCCTTGATGAGGTCGAGGACGTCGGCCGGCTTCAGGCTCGGGTTCGCCGCGATGACCAGGGCCGCGACGCCGGCCACGTGCGGCGAGGCCATGCTCGTGCCGGATTCGGTCTGGTAGGTGCCGCCCGTCCAGTCGGAGTAGATCTGGGTCCCGGGAGCCGTCACCGCGATGACGGAGCCGAAGTTGCTGAACTCGGCCAGCGTGTCGTCGCAGTACAGGAAGATAAGCCAGCAGCCGCCCTGGCCACCCGGCTCACCGTCCAGGTCGGTCAGGGCAGAGACCGCGATGACCTCGGGGAAGGCGGCCGGGATGAACGTCGACGCATCGACGGTCGAGTTGCCGGCCGCGGCAACGTAGACGATCCCCGCGGCCACCGATCGACAGATCGCCTCGCGAATCCCGCCATCGGTGCAACTCCCGACCGAGCCGGTATCGCCGAGGCTCATGTTGGCAACGCGGACGTCGTTCGACGGATCACCGTCGGTCATCAACCCGGTGAGGTAGTCGACCGCGCAGATCAGGTTCGACCACTCGCCCTGGCCCGTGTCGTCGAGCACCTTGATCGGCACGATCCGCGCCGACGGTGCGACCCCGACGACCCCGTTGCCGTCGGCGGCCGCGGCGATGATCCCGGCGACATGCGTCCCGTGCCCGTGACCGTCCTGCGGCGGGCCGGTCGTGATGCAGTTCCGGCCGAGGCCGATGTCGAGGTTCGGGACGAGGTCGGGATGGGTGAGATCGACGCCGGTGTCGAGGACCGCGACGCGGACGCCAGCGCCGGTGAAGCCGGCGGCAAAGGCGCTCGGCGGCGTCGTGTGGTTGGCGCGGATCCTCGAGACGCCGGTCGAGATGGTGTCGGCCGCGATCGAGATCCTCGCGTTCGGGACGACCGTGCGGACGGTCGGGTCGAGACGGAGCGTCGCGGCTTCGGTCGCCGAACCGTGGAACACGAAGCCGTTGAGCGCGTGCCGGTAGACCTGGCTGACCTGACCGCCGACCTTCGACGCCAGGGCGGGACCCCGGACGACCGGGTTCGCGCCGGCCTTCAGGGTGACGATCCAGCTGGTCACCGAGGCGGGGAGTCGCGCCGGCGCCGCAGCCGCGGCGGACGAACCGAGCGCGACGGGGAGCAGCATCGTGACCAGGAGGGCGGTGCCGATGCCGACCCGGAAGCGTCGGGACTTCGCTTCGCTCATCGAACCCCTGGCGTGACGTGCCTGGACCAGAGATGAGCCCGGAGTGTCGACCTCGGCGACCCGCTCGTCAACATGACCAAGGTCCGGAACGGTGCGCGCGGGCGACGATGTTCTCGCCTCGATCCCGAGCGAGCGGGTAGATAATCGGCCCAGTCGTGGCGCGGCGTGGATTCCTCGGATGGAGAACCGACATGGCGACCAGGAAGACCGAGCGCACGGACGGCGTCGAGGCTCACGGGGCGACGGGCCGGAACCGCCGGCGCGAGCGCGACGAGCTGGCCATCCCTGCCGCCGCCATCGACGCGCCGGAACGTGCCCGACCGCAACTCCCGAACCGCGACTACGAGCGCGAGCTGAGTCGCCTCAACGTCGAGCTGGTCAAGTGGCAGGAGTGGGTGCGCGACCAGGGGCTCAAGGTCGTCGCGATCTTCGAGGGGCGTGACGCTGCGGGCAAGGGCGGGGCGATCAAGCGCATCACCGAGCCGCTCAACCCGCGATTCGCCCGTGTCGTCGCCCTGCCGGCGCCTACCGAGCGCCAGCGGACACAGTGGTATTTCCAGAGATACATCGAGCACCTGCCGGCGGCCGGCGAGATCGTGCTCTTCGACCGATCCTGGTACAACCGGGCCGGCGTCGAGCGGGTGATGGGGTTCTGCACGGACGAGGAGTACCAGGAGTTCCTGCGCTCGTGCCCGGAGTTCGAGCGCATGCTCGTCCGGAGCGGAATCGTCCTCATCAAGTACTGGTTCAGCGTGAGCGACGCGGAGCAGGAGCGCCGATTCGAGGCCCGGATCCAGAACCCGACGAAACGCTGGAAGCTGTCGCCGATGGACCTCGCCTCGCGATCCCGCTGGCTGGACTACTCGAAGGCCAAGGACGAGATGTTCGCCCACACCGACATCAAGCAGGCACCGTGGTGGGTGGTCCGCTCGGACGACAAGAAGCGGGCGCGGCTGAACGTCATCTCCCACCTCCTGGCGCAGATCCCATATGAGGACCTGACACCCGAGCCGATCACCCTGCCGCCCCGCCAGCGCGAGGCCGGCTACGTCCGCCCGCCGATGGCGGACCAGACGTTCATCCCCGAGATCTACTAAGCCGTACCGATCGGTCGGGTGACCGGATCGGCCGGTTCAGCGGGCCAGGTCCAGCCGGTCGCACCGTGTCGCGATCCTCCATCAGGCCTTCACGGCTCGCTCACAGGCGGCCTCGAGGATGACAGCGACACAGGATCCCGCCCAGTGCGCTTGCGGAATTTCAATGTGAGCCATATATTCAATGCGATGTTGAACGTCCCCCATCCGGCGCCCACCGACCCCGGCGAGCCCGTCATCACGGCAGACCGCGCCGACGACGATCGGACGGCCCTGGCCGACGCGCTCCTCGACGAGCTCTCCCGCTGGGGTCCGCGCGAGCGGGCCGGCATGCTCCGGATCGTGGCATCGCGGCTCGCTGAGCATCATCCACCTGACCGTCCTCAACCTGCTCGAGGCCGAGGGCCGTCAGTCGATGGGCCAGCTCGCCGAGGACCTCGACGTGTCCGTCGCGAGCGTGACCGGAATCGTCGACCGGATGGAGCGACGCGGGCTCGTCGAGCGTGAGCGCGGGACCGGTGATCGCCGGGTGATCATGGTCGACCTGACAGAGGCCGGGACGGGCCGTCTTCAGCGAGATGTCGCGCGGGCCGGCGCGAGCGGCTGACCCGCCTCGTCGAGGCGCTGAGCCGCGACGAGATGGCCGGGCTGGTCGTCGGGCTGCGCGCGATGCACGCGGCCGGGTCGCGCATCTTCAACCCGGCCGTGCCGTCGGCGGCCGTGGCGCGGGGACGCATCGACGGTCGCGGCGCCGGACATCGGAGCCCCGGCGATGAGCCTGCTCCGGACGCTACCTCCGCCCCTACCGGCGCCAGCTGCGTCCTGGTCGTCGCCTGCTCGCCGTCCAGGCGATCGCCAACCTGTACCTGCCCAACCTCAACGCCGACATCATCAACAACGGCGTCGTCAAGGGCGACCTCGACTACATCCTCCGCACCGGCGCGCTGATGCTCGTCGTCACGCTCCTGCTCGGCGATCTGCGCGATCATCGCCGTCTACTGGTCGGCGAAGACGGCGCATGGCCTTCGGGCGCGACGTTCGCGGCGCGATCTTCCAGAAGGTGCTGGCGTTCTCGCAGGCCGAGACGAACCACTTCGGCGCGCCGACCCTCATCACCCGCAACACGAACGACGTCCAGCAGGTCCAGACGGTCCTGGTCATCGCCCTCAACGTGATGATCATCGCCCCGATCATGGCCGTCGGCGGGATCATCATGGCCGTCCGCGAGGACGTCGCGCTGTCGGCCCTGCTGATCGTGATCATCCCGCTCCTGGCCGTGTTCATCGGGCTGATGCTGTCGCGGGCCCTGCCCCTGTTCCGGGTCATGCAGGTCAAGGTCGACCGGATCAACCAGGTCATGCGCGAGACGCTGGCCGGCATCCGGGTCATCCGCGCCTTCGTGCGGACCGAGCACGAGGAGCGGCGCTTCGACGACGCCAACCACGACCTGACCGCGACCGCCCTCCGGGTGAACCGGCTGTTCGCGCTGATGATCCCGACGGTGATGGCGATCTTCAACCTGTCGTCGGTCGCGATCCTGTGGTTCGGCGCCATCCAGGTCGACAGCGGGCGGGCTGCAGATCGGCAACCTGATGGCGTTCCTCCAGTACGTGATGCTGATCCTGTTCTCGGTGATGATGGCCGTGATCATGTTCGTCATGGTCCCGCGCGCCGCGGCCTCGGCCGAGCGGATCCAGGAGGTCCTCGACACCGACGGTCAGCCTGGCCGACCCCGAGGCTCCGGTCGCGATCGGCTCGGACCGGCCGGCCGGCGGCCCGCGGCCGGGTCGCGCTTCCGCGACGTCACGTTCCGCTACCCGGGCGCCGAGGCGCCGGTCCTGACGGACGATCTCGTTCGAGGCGCAGCCGGGCCAGACGACGGCGATCGTCGGCAGCACGGGCAGCGGCAAGTCGACCCTGATCAACCTCATCCCGCGCTTCTACGACGCCACCGAGGGCGAGGTCGAGCTCGACGGCGTCGACGTCCGGACCGTGCGCCAGGAGGACCTCTGGCGGCGGATCGGCGTCGTCCCCCAGCGCGCGTTCCTGTTCAGCGGGACGGTCGCCAGCAACCTCCGCTACGGCGCGCCGGACGCCACCGACGAGGAGCTGTGGCGCGCGCTCGAGGTCGCCCAGGCGCGCGACGTTCGTCGAGGAGATGCCCGGCCAGCTCGACGCGCCGATCACCCAGGGCGGCACGAACGTCTCCGGCGGCCAGCGCCAGCGCCTGGCGATCGCCCGGGCGGTGGTCCGGCGACCCGGAGGTCTACCTGTTCGACGACAGCTTCTCGGCGCTCGACTTCAAGACCGACTCGCAGCTCCGGGCGGCGCTGCGCGAGGAGACCCGCTCGGCCACGGTGATCATCGTCGCCCAGCGGGTCGGGACGATCATGCACGCCGACCGGATCGTGGTCATGGACGCCGGCACGGTCGTCGGCATCGGCACCCACCGCGAGCTGCTCGAGACGTGCGAGACGTACCGCGAGATCGTCTTCTCGCAGCTCAGCGAGGCGGAGGTCGCATGAGCGGCCCGGGCCAGACCGGCGGATCCGGCGACGGGCGGCCGCGCGGGCCGATCCCGGCCGCGGCGCGCGGCCTCGCTGGCCGCCGCCCCGCGCGGCCCGATGATGGGCGGCCCCGGCCGGGGTCCGGGCGGCATGTTCGGCGGCGCGATGCTCCCGGCGGCCAAGCCGAAGGACTTCGGGGGCACGTTCTGCGCGCCTCCTCGGCGAGCTCCGCCCGGAGCGGATGCGGGTCATCGTCGTGATCGTCCTGGCCGGTCTTCAGCGTCGACCGCCAGCGTCATCGGACCGAAGCTCCTCGGCGAGCGCCACGAACATCATCTTCGAGGGCGTCGTCGGCAAGCAGCTCGCAGGTGTCCCGGCCGGCACTGACCCAGGCGCAGGTCGAGGCCGGGCTGCGGGCCAGCGGCCAGGGCCAGCTGGCCGACATGCTGTCGGGGATGACCGTCGTGCCCGGGCCAGGGGGTCGACTTCGCGGCCCTGGCCAGCGTGCTGCTGCTCGTGGCGGCGATCTACATCGTGAGCGCGCTGTTCGGCTGGGCCGTCGGCCTACATCATCGCCGGCGTCGCCCAGCGGACGGTCTACCGGCTGCGCCGCGAGGTCGACCAGAAGCTCGCCCGGCTGCCGCTGCGCTACTTCGACAGCCACCCGCGCGGGGACACCCTGAGCCGGGTCACGAACGACATCGACAACATCGCGCAGACGCTCCAGCAGACGATGACCCAGGCGATCACGTCGGTCCTGACGGTCGTCGGCGTGCTGATCATCATGTTCACGATCAGCCCGCTCCTGGCCGTCATCTCGCTGCTCGTCGTCCCGACGGCGATCGTCACCACGGTCCTCATCGCCCGCCGCTCGCAGACCCAGTTCGCCGCCCAGTGGGCAGCGGACCGGCACGCTCAACGGCTTCGTCGAGGAGATGCACACCGGCCACAACATCGTCAAGGTCTTCGGCCACCAGCACGAGGCGATCGCCACGCTTCGACGCCGAGAACGAGCAGCTCTTCCAGGCCAGCTACCGGGCGCAGTTCATCTCCGGGATCATCCAGCCGGTCGATGAACTTCATCGGCAACCTGAACTACGTCGCGATCGCCGTCATCGGCGGCGTCCAGGTCGCCAACGGGACGATGTCGCTCGGCGACGTCCAGGCGTTCATCCAGTACTCGCCGCCAGTTCACGATGCCGATCACCCAGCTCGCCAGCATCATCAACGTGTTCCAGTCGGCCATCGCCTCCGCCGAGCGCGTGTTCGAGCTGCTCGACGAGGCCGAGGAGATCCCCGACGCGGTCGACGCCGCGTGCCGCTCGCGCGACGTCCAGGGCCGGATCGGGCTCGGCGGACGTGTCGTTCCGCTACGAGCCCGAGACGCCGCTCATCGACGACCTCGACCTCGAGGTCGAGCCGGGCGCGACGGTCGCGATCGTCGGTCCGACCGGCGCCGGCAAGACGACGCTCGTCAACCTGCTGATGCGGTTCTACGAGATCGACGCCGGCACGCATCTCGGTCGACGGGATCGACATCCGCGACGTGACCCGCGACGACCTCCGGCGGACGTTCGGGATGGTCCTCCAGGACACCTGGCTGTTCGGCGGCACGATCCGCGAGAACATCGCCTACGGCGCCGACGGACGCGACGCGAGGAGCAGATCGTCGCCGCGGCGCAGGCGGCCCACGTCGACCACTTCGTGCGGACGCTGCCCGACGGCTACGACACCGTCATCGACGACGACGCCTCGAACCTGTCGCAGGGCGAGAAGCAGCTGCTGACGATCGCCCGGGCCTTCCTGGCCGACCCGCAGGTCCTCATCCTCGACGAGGCGACGAGCTCGGTCGACACGCGCACCGAGGTGCTCGTCCAGCGGGCGATGGCGCGGCTGATGCGGGCCGCACGAGCTTCGTCATCGCCCACCGCCTGTCGACCGTCCGGGACGCCGACACGATCCTCGTGATGGACCACGGCCGGATCGTCGAGCAGGGCCGCCACGAGGAGCTGCTCGCCGCGCGGCGGGTTCTACGCCGACCTCTACGAGAGCCAGTTCGCGGAGCCGCTCGCCGAGGCGGTCTGAGCGGTCAGGGCAGCTGGATCAGCTTCGAGCCGCCGGCCAGGGCGTTGGCCGCCTGCTTGAACAGCTGCGACAGGTTCGTGCTGGCCCCCGACGTCTTGGGGACGCAGAAGAAGTGGTCCCCGTCGTCGTTCGAGGTGCCCGGGCAGCCGTTGTCGACGGAGTTCGTGGCCATGCTCGCGAGCAGCTCGGTCGCCTTCTTGTTGTGCCAGGCGCCGGACGTGTCCGGGCAGGTCGCGTCGTTGCTGCCGTCGAGCCCGAAGCCGATCGTGAACAGCTCGATCCCGGCGTTCTTCGTCGCCGTAGCCGCAGCGTCGGACTGGGCACAGTAGTTGGCGCCGCCGGCGACCGAGTTGTTCGGCTGGCCGTCGGTCATCAGGATGATCCCCTTGGTCACCCCGGACCGCCCGTCGTTCAGCAGCTCGTAGGTGGCCATCGGCAACGGATCGCTCAGGTCGGTCCCGACGCTCGAGTTCGAGTAGCAGCCGATGGCCTTGGCCATCGAGCTCGTCGAGCTCGTGTAGCTCTCGTTGACCGGAGCACCGATCCCGCTCAGCGCGATCGGGACCCAGCGACGCAGGTCGCTCGGAACGTTGGCCGTGCCAAGCGAGTTGTCCGGGTCGGTCACGCAGCCTGAGCTCGTCTGGCTCGGGCCGAGCATCCCGAAGCCCATCCACTGCTCGGCCGGGTTGTAGGCCTTGCGGACGGCATCGGCGGCCGCCTTGGCGTTGGCGGTGTCGACGCCGTTCATGCTCTGCGTCCGGTCGACCACCACCACGAGATCGACGGGGGCCTCCGGCTTCGCTCCGCACGGACCCTTGCATGCCGCCGAGATGACGGTCTGGGTCGTGCCCGAGTCGACGCCGGCCGCCGGTCCGAACTGGTACGGGACCGTGGCCGCGCTCTCGAGCACGATGGTGTTGCAGGTGTCGCCTTCGTCCGGGATGCAGATCGACGAGCAGATCGTGCCGTTGCACGTCCAGGAGCGTTCGACCCCGGGTCGCAGACCGCCGGGATGTCCGAGCTGCGCGGGGCGCCGCCGACGCTGCCGATGACGCAGCGGAAGCCGACGGTCACGCCCGAGGGCAGGCCGGCGGGATAGTTGAGGTCGGCGTACTGGAGGGCGACCGAGCTCGCATTCGTGGCATCCGCGGGCAGCTGCGAGACGCCGGCGAGCGCTCCCGAGTCGAGGGCGTTCCAGAGGTTCTGGTTGGCGTTGCGGAGCACGCCGACGTCGATCACCAGGGCGGCGGCGCCCATGATCACGATCAGGGCAAGGACGAACAGGATGATGATCTGGCCGTGCTCGCGCTCCCTCCGGCCGCGGGGCCGCGGGCCAGGGGTCGACGGTGGCACCGAGGCTGCGCTGCGGGTCATCGGGGCCGCCTACTCGATCCGCATCTGGACGGTGGACGACAGGTCGAGATGGTTGCCGAGGGCCAGTGGCCAGAGCATCCGGTAGTTGTAGACGACCTTGACCACGACGGCGTCGCCGGACTGCCACTCCGGCGACGAGCAACTGACGAAGGTCGAGCCGGACGGCCGCAGGCACGACACGGTCGTGGTCAGCTGCGACTGGTCGAGCCCGCCGGTCATCGCCTGGACGCGGTCGTCGATGGCGGACACGTTGCCGGGCTCGACGACGCCGAGCCGGGCGCCCTCGCGCGCGGCGTTGATGACGGTCATCTGCGAGTAGAGCCCGAGCCCGAAGTCGAGGATGCCGGCCAGGATCAGCAGGAAGATCGGCAGGACGACCGCGAACTCGACGAGCGACTGGCCGCCCCGTCGGCGGCGGGCGGACCGCCTGCGGCTGATCGCCGATTCCGGGGCGTCATCCGCCGCGGAGATCGCGGTCGGGGCGATGGGCTGACGCGGCCGGCGCGCGGCCGATCGGTCGTGCGTTCGCATGGTCGGTTCCACCCCAATGGACCCCCTCGCCGTGGGCACTGGCGCCGAAGATCGCGAAGCGCTTGATCACCTCCGCAGCCGGAGGGATGCCGACCATGTCGCGGCGAGCTTTCAGTAGAACTTTCAACGGTGCCCAATAGCACCATTTTCTGGTGTGCGGTGACACCGGCCGCGGGTGATCGAGGCCGCCCGCGCGCTGGCCCGGGAACCGTCAGCCGGGCAGGGCTCCGAGCTGGCGCATCATCCCGAGGAAGTCGGCCTCGTGCCAGTGCTCGACGACCGCGCCGTCGCGGATCCGGAAGATGTGGATCTCGCCGATCGTGTAGGACTGCCGCTCGGCGGCAGGCCCATGAAGGGCCCGACCTGGACGGCATGTGAGGTCACGCGCGCCGCGACCCGGTCGCCCTCCGCGATCATGTCGTCGATCGTGATCGTCGCGTCGGCGAGGCCCTTCGAGACACGCTCGATGGCCTCCTTCATCCCTTCCCGGCCGTGCATGTCAGGGCCGCCGCCGTGCCCCGACGAAGTCGTCGCCGAGGAGCTCGTCCACCGCGTCGGAGGATCCCGTGAGGAAGACCTCCTCGATCACCCGCCGCACGAGCGCCTTGTTGCCGCTCGAGGGTCGTCGCCTCGGCGGTTCCCGGGTCCTGCGTCGTCAGGTTCGTCATCGCTCACCACCCATCCGCGCTCAAGCCTCGGCGGGCGGGGCAAAGGCGGCGACGCCACCGTCCGCCGCGGCGTTGCGGGAGCATCGCAGGTGGTCGCGGTCAGTGAACCCGCTCGTCCGGCGCCACGAGGTGGACGTCGAGCGATGGGAAGCTCGGCCAGGACCTGCTCGGCGAGGGTCGGGCGGCGCAACCCGGCGACGGTCCGGGCCTCGTGGTACGGGACGAGGAGATGGGTCGCCCGGCGCCGCCGGAGCGTCTCGACGAGGCCGTCGGCTGAGGCGGTCGGCGGTGACCCGGATCACCTCGGCGCCGAGGTCCTCGGCGTAGTCGAGGTTCTCGCGCAGGTCCCGATCGCGGTCGAACGCCCGGCGCTCGCCGGCCGGCGTGACCACGACGATCGCCAGGAGCGGCGGCCTGGAGCGCGCTCGCGAGCATGGCGGCCCGGCGCAGGGCGGTCCGGCGGCGACCGCGGTGTCGTCGACCGGCGACGGCGACCCGATCGGCCGACCGGCCGGAGGACGCGGCTGAGCCCGCCGGCGCCGATCTCGCCGAGCTCCTCGTCGACCTGCTGGGCGACGAAGCGGAGCGGCGATCTCGCGCAGGGCCGTGAGGTTCGGCTCGGTGAAGAACCGATCGAGCGCGACCTGGGTCCGTTCCGGCGGGTAGACGTTGCCGTGGCTGCATCCGCTGGCGCAGCGCGTGCGGGCTCATGTCGACGAGCTCGACCTCGTCGGCGGCGGCCAGGACCTCGTCGGGCAGGCGCTCGTTGACGGGGGCGCCGGTGATCGTCGCCACGGCGTCCGCGACCGACTCGAGGTGCTGCACGTTGCACGTGCTGATGACGTGGATCCCGGCGTCGCGGATCGCCTCGACGTCCTGCCAGCGCTTCTGTCGGGCCGAGCCGGGGACGTTGGTGTGGGCGAGCTCGTCGACGAGCGCCACGGTCGGTCGGCGGGCGATGATCGCGTCGGTGTCCATCTCCTCGACGACGACCCCGCGGTACTCGAGCCGGCGCCGGGGCAGGATCTCGAGCCCGTCGAGCAGGGCCGCGGTGTGGACGGCCATGGGGCTCGACGAACCCGACGACGAGGTCCGTCCCGCGGTCGACCCGCCGGTGCGCCTCCTCGAGCATCGTGTACGTCTTGCCGACGCCCGGGCGCCATCCCGAGATAGACGCGCAGCCGGCCGCGGCCGCCGGACGGCGTCGGCGCGGACGCGCGCGAGCATCTCGTCGGCGGTCGGACGGACGTCGAATGCGTCGCGCTCGTCGCTCATGGGTCATCGCGAGCAGCCCGTCGAGGTCGAGGTTCAGCAGCAGGACGTTGACCCGCGGCTGGCCGATGAAGCCGAGGAAGGTGCCCTCGGTGTGGCGGGCGACGGCGGCCTGGACGTCGGCCTCGGTCATGCCGCGTGCCTTGGCGACCCGGGCGACCTGGTACTGCCGCGGCCGCCGGGCTGATGTCCGGGTCGAGGCCCGACGCCGACGTCGTCACGAGGTCGACCGGGATCGGGGCATCGCCGTTCGCGGCCTGCATCTCGGCGACCTGCTCGGTGACCCGGTCGATCAGGTTCTGATTGGTCGGCCCGAGGTTCGAGCCGGCGGACGCGTTCGCGTCGTAGCCGTCGGTGCCGGCCGCCGACAGCCGGCCCGTGAAGTACTTCGGATCGCTGAAGGCCTGGCCGATCAGGCTCGACCCGATCGTCCGGCCGTCGGTGGTCGATGATGAACGAGCCGTTCGCCTGGGACTGGAACGCCACCTGGGCGACCGCGGTGACCGCCGCCGGGATAGACGACGCCGGTGACGACCGTCAGCGCGATCAGGATCGCGATCGCCGGCCAGAGCTGGTGACGAAGGAAGGTTCGCATGGTCGTCCGTCCTAGGCGAGGTGGAGGGCGGTGACGACGAGGTCGATCGCCTTGATCCCGATGAACGGGGCGATGATCCCGCCGAGGCCGTAGATGAGCAGGTTGCGCTGGAGCAGGACGCTGGCCGGCGCGGCCCGGAAGCCGACGCCGCGGAGGGCCAGCGGGATGAGCGCGACGATGATCAGGGCGTTGAAGATGACCGCCGACAGGATGGCGCTCTGCGGCGTCGACAGGCCCATGATGTTGAGTCCGTTGAGCTGCCGGATAGACCGCTGACGAACATCGCCGGGACGATCGCGAAGTACTTCGCCACGTCGTTGGCGATCGAGAACGTCGTGATCGAGCCGCGCGTGATCAGGAGCTGCTTGCCGATCGCGATGACCTCGAGCAGCTTGGTCGGATCCGAGTCGAGGTCGACCATGTTGGCCGCGTCCTTGGCCGCCGACGTCCCGCTGTTCATCGCCAGCCCGACATCGGACTGGGCGAGCGCCGGCGCGTCGTTCGTGCCGTCGCCGGTCATCGCGACGAGGTGGCCGTCGGCCTGCTCCTTGCGGATGAAGCGCGATCTTCATCTCCGGCGTCGCCTCGGCGATGAAGTCGTCGACGCCGGCTTCGCGGGCGATCGTCGCGGCCGTCCGCGGGTTGTCGCCGGTGATCATGACGGTCCGGATGCCCATCTTGCGGAACTCGGCGAACCGCTCGACCAGGCCTTCCTTGACCGTGTCCTTGAGCTCGATGAGCGCCGAGCGCGCCGCCGTCGCGTCTCGAGGACGAGCGGCGTGCCGCCGAGGTCGGCGACCCGGTCGGTCTCGGCCACGACCTCGGCCGGCAGCGGTCGCCGAGCCGGTCTCGCGATCGCATCCACGGCGCCCTTGAGGATCGTCGCGCCGGCCGTCGTCCGGACGCCGCTCGTCCGGGTCTCGGCCCGGAACGGGATCTCCTCGGCGATCTCGGCGCTCGACCTGCTGGAAGCCGGTCTCGTCCCGCGTGCCGGCCGGGCTCGCCGAGGGCGGCCAGCCGGGTCCGGGCGAGCTCGACGATCGAGCGGCCCTCGGGGGTCTCGTCCCGGATCGACGACACGAGCGCCGCGCGGACCGCGTCGGCCTCGGTGACGCCGGGGGCCGGCATGATCGACGCCGCGAGGCGGTTGCCGTAGGTGATCGTGCCGGTCTTGTCGAGCAGGATGACGTCGACGTCGCCCGACGCCTCGACCGCGCGGCCGCTCATCGCCAGGACGTTGAACCGGGCGACCCGGTCCATGCCGGCGATGCCGATGGCCGACAGCAGGCCGCCGATGGTCGTCGGGATGAGGCAGACGAGCAGCGCGATCGAGGGCGACCGTGTCGACGGTCGTCCCGGCGTACAGCCCGAACGGCCGGAGCGTGACGACGGCCATCAGGAAGATGATCGTCAGGCCGGCGAGCAGGATCGCCAGGGCGATCTCGTTCGGCGTCCGCTGCCGCTTGGCGCCCTCGACCAGGGCGATCATCCGGTCGAGGAACGTCTCGCCCGGGTCGGCCGTCACGCGCACGACGATCCGGTCGCTGACCAGCGTCGTCCCGCCGGTGACCGAGCTCCGGATGTCGGTGCCCGGCTCCTTGAGGACCGGCGCCGATTCGCCGGTGATGGCGGCCTCGTTGACGAAGCCGACGCCCTCGATGACGTCGCCGTCGCCGGGGATCGTCTCGCCCTCCTCGATGACGATGATGTCGCCCTTGCGCAGCTCGGACGAGCCGACCTCCTCGAGCGTGCCGTCGGCTCCGGCGCCGATGCGCCGTCGTCTCCGATCGGGTCTTGCGCAGTGTCGCCGCCTGGGCGCGTCCGCGCGCCTCGGCGACGGCCTCGGCGTACGTCGCGAACAGGACGGTGAACCACAGCCAGACGGCGATCTGGACCTGGAACCCGAGGCCGCCGGAGGTCGCCGTCTCGGGCTGGGCGCCGGTGACGTTGGCGATCGCGGTCAGCGTCACGAGCGACCGCCGTGATCTCGACCACGAACATCACCGGGTTCCTGATGAGGAGCCGCGGGTCGAGCTTGCGGATCGACTCGGGCAGCGCGGCCCGGAGGAGCTCCGGGTCGAGCACGCCGCGCGGACTGCGGAGGCTCACCGGACGCGGGCTTCGCGCCGCCGCCGACGACGAACCGCTGGAAGCGGCGGGTCCCGCGGCCGAGATCGACCGACAGATTCAGCGAAGAGTGAGGCTCATGGGAGGACCTTCCCGGCGTTCTGGAGGAGTTGCTCCACGATCGGGCCAAGCGCGAGCGCGGGGAAGAACGTCAGCGCGCCGACGATGATCGATCACGCCGATCAGGAGGATGGTGCACAGCGACGCCGGTCGTCGGGAACGTCCCGAGCGACGGCGCCACGCGCCGTTTGGCGGCCATCGAGCCGGCCAGGGCGAGGATCGGGACGATCATCCCGTACCGGCCGAGCAGCATCGCGAAGCGCGCCGGTGATGTTGTAGAAGGGCGTGTTCCCGGTCAGCCCGGCGAAGGCCGAGCCGTTGTTCCCGGTCTGGCTCGAGAACGCGTAGAGGATCTCGCTGAAGCCGTGCGGTCCCGGGTTGAGCGGCCCGGCCAGGCCCTCGGGGGTCACCGTGGCCAGCGCGGTGAAGCCGAGGATGCTCGCGCCGAGGACGAGCGCGACCAGCATCGCCATCTTCATCTCGAATGCCTCGATCTTCTTGCCGAGGTACTCGGGCGTCCGGCCGACCATCAGCCCGGCGATGAACACCGCGAGGATCGCGCCGATGACGAGCATCCCGTACAGGCCGGCGCCGATCCCGCCCGGGGTGATCTCGCCGAGCTCCATGTTGAACAGCGGGACCAGCCCCGCGATCGGCTGGAAGCTGTCGTGCCAGGCGTTGATCGCGCCCGTGCTCGTGCCGGTCGTGACGGCGGCCCACAGGCCGCCGAGGGCCGCCCCGAAGCGGGTCTCCTTGCCCTCCATGTTGCCGAGCGCCTGGTCGACGCCGGCCGGGAAGAGCGGGTTGCCCGCCGGCCTCGCCGGACATCGCCACGAGCGCGCCGACCACGAGGACGATGGCCATCGCCCCGAAGATCGTCCAGCCCTGGCGCTGGTGCCCGGCGTAGCGGCCGAACGTGTAGGTCAGCGAGAACGGGATCAGCCAGGATGCCCGAACATCTCGAGCAAGTTGGTCAGGGGCGTCGGGTTCTCGAACGGGTGGGCAGAGTTGGCGTTGAAGAACCCGCCGCCGTTGTTGCCCAGCTCCTTGATCGACCTCCTGCGACGCGATCGGGCCGATGGCGATCGTCTGCTGGGCGCCCTGGAGGGTGGTCACCGTCGTAGTTCCGTCCCACGTCTGGGGGACGCCCTGCCAGACCAGGACGATGGCGAAGACGAATGCGATCGGGAAGCAGGACGTAGAGCGTGCCCCGGGTCAGGTCGACCCAGAAGTTGCCGAGCGTCGCGCGTTCCGGCGAACGAGTCCACGGACGAGCGCGATCGCGACGGCGAGGCCGGTCGCGGCGGAGGTGAAGTTCCGGACGGCGAGGCCCGCGGCCTGGGTCAGGTACGTCGCGCCGGTCTCGCCGGAGTAGTTCTGCCAGTTCGTGTTCGTCTCGAAGCTGACCGCCGTGTTGAAGGCGAGGTCGGGCGTCTGGGCGGCGTTCCCGGCGGGGTTGAGCGGCAGGACGTCCTGGAGCCGGAGCATCGATGTACAGGGCGACGATCGCGACGACGGCCAGGACGAGGACGGAGACCATGTAGGCCTTCCAGCCCTGCTCGGCGGTCTCGTCGATCCCGCAGAGCCGGTAGACCGCGCTCGACCGGTCGCAGGACCGGGCTGAGGAAGGTCCGGTCGCCCTCCATGACTTGGCGATGTACGTCCCGAGGAGCGGCGTGATCAGGAGGACCGCGGCGGCGAGCGACGACGAGCGTGAGGAGGTCGTTGGTGGGCATGGGCTACAGGTCCTCGGGGCGCAGCAGCGCCCAGAACAGGTAGATGAAGACGAACACCGTCGCCAGGCCGGTGAGCAGGTCGAGGAGGTTCATCGCGAACCCGGTCGCACAGGACCACGTACAGCGAGAACGCGATCACGCAGCGGAGCGCGATCACCAGGATGGACAAGTCGGTCATGGTCGCGTGACCCTCCTCCGGGTGCAGCAGGCGTTCGAGGGTCGAGTCGAGCGTCTCGAGCGGGAACGGCTTGGGCAGGTAGCCGGCGACACCGAACTCCTGGAGTCGGCGCGGGCTGATGGTCGTCGCGCGTCGTGACCACGACCGGTGGGCCGCCGGCGGCGGCCAGGCGGCGCGATCGCGAAGGAGCGACCAGCCGGTGTCGCCGGGCAGGTTGATGTCGAGGAGCACGAGCCACGGGCGGAGACCCGGACTCGAGCCGGGCGATCCGTCCTCGGACGAGTCCGACCTCGGTCACGACGTAGTCCGTGCGCCCGCAGGTGGCGGGCCAGCGATCGAGCGCAGCGCCTCGTCGTCCTCGACGAGCAGGATCGTGCGGCGTCGCCATCGCGCTCCCTCCGGCCTGCCGGCACGCTCGACGACCAGGTCGGCACCCGTGCTCGTCGGCCGTGGAACAGCGGACGGACGACGGGCACCGTTGGCGTCCGCCTCGCGGCGCGGGCCGCGCGAGGAGCTGGTCGCCGAAGCGCAGCCCGGCGACGGTGACGCTCGGGAACCGGCCGCTGGCCACCGCGTCGGATGGCGTCGGTCACCAGCCGGAGCTCGTGCTCGATGCGTCGCGATGGTCTGGCGCGCGTCGAAATCGCCCGGCGTGGGGTCGTCATGCCTCGACGATGCGCCGACCGTCCAAGAGGGGACCGGGGGCCCCGCGGTCGTCAAGGCGCCTCAAGGATGCGGCGTCGACGCCCAGGTGTCCGGCGCCTGCGGTCGATCGCCCGGTACCCGTAGCCGACGCCGGGCTCCGCGACGATCAGGTCGGCGGAGCGCGCCGTCGGGATCCGCCGCGGCGAGCTTCGTCGGAGCTGGCTGACGTACACGTGGACGTAGTGGTCCTCGCCCGATAGGCCTCGCCCCAGACGGCGCGGAGGAGTCGGCCCGCGGGTCACGAGGCGACCGGGATGCTCCAGCAGCACGCGCGAGGATCCGGAACTCGCGCGGCGTCAGGGCGACCGGTCGGTCCGCGACGCGGACCTCGTGAGCGGCCACGGTTCAGCTCGAGCGTGCCGTTGCGGACGATGCCGGCCGGGTCGGCAGCCGGACCGGCAGCGCGGCGCAGCGCCGACCCGGATCCGGGCGTGGAGCTCGGCGATCCCGAACGGCTTCGTGACGTAGTCGTCGGCGCCCGCCTCGAGCGCCTCGACCTTGGATCGCTCCTCGCCCCGCGCGGACAGGACGAGGATCGGCGTCGTGCGCCTCGCGGCGGACCCGGCGACGATCACGAGCAGGCCGTCGCATCGGGCAGCCCGAGGTCGAGCAGGATGAGGTCGGGTCGCCGGGCATCCCAGGCTCGGAGGGCCTCCGCCGCCGTTGCGCGCCTCCTCGACTCGGTAGCCGTGCGCGGCCAGGTTCCGGGCGACCTCCGCCCGCGTCGCGGCGTCGTCCTCGACGATGAGGATCGGTCGCACCGGTCGACCGGCCGCGCCCGGTCGGTCATCGCTCGCCCTCAGCCGGCGCGGCCGGCGCCGGCGGTTCCTCGGGGAGGGCGGCTCGCGGCAGGTCGAGGTCGACGGCCAGGCCGCCGAGTCGCTGCGCCGCGCTTCGACCCGTGCCGCCCATCGCCTCGGTCAGCCCGCGGACGACGGCCAGCCCGATGCCGGTCCCGGGACGCGACCTTCGTCGCGTTCTGTGGCGCCCGAAAGAACTTCTCGAAGAGGTGCGGCAGCGCCTCCGTCCGGGACGCCCGGCCCGGAGTCCTCGACGGTCAGGCGGACCGCCATCGGGTTCGGCAGCGGCCCCGATCCGGATCCGCCGACCCGCCGGGACGTACTTCAGCGCATTCTCGAGCAGGTTGGCCAGGATCTGGTCGAAGAACACCGGGTCGACGAGGACTGGCCGGCAGCGGTGGGCGGCAGGTCGGTCTCCAGCGACGAGGCCGCCGAGGCGCGTGCCGCAGCCGGTCGAGCGTCCGGCTCGACCAGGTCGTCGACGGCGAAGGCCTCACGATCCGCGCGCAGGGCGCCCGCCTCGATCCGGCTCAGGTCCAGCAGGTTCGTGACGAGCCGATTGAGGTGCTCCGCCTCCCGGTCGATCGCCTCGGCGCTCGCTTCCCGGTCGGCCGGCGTCAGAGTCTGACGTCGCGATCGAGAGGCTGCCGGCGGCCGCCCGGATCGTGGCCAGCGGCGTCCGCAGGTCGTGGGACACCGACTCGAGCAGCGCCGTCTTGAGCGCGTCGCTCTGGCGGGCGATCTCGGCCGCGTCGGCCTCGTCGACGCGAGGCGGTCCTGCTCGAGCGCCTGGCCGATCTGGTCGGCCGCAGCCGGCCAGCAGCCGGGTCGCCGGCGCGGTCCGGCTGGCCGGCGTTCCGACCGCTCGCGCAGCGCCCACAGATCGAGCCGAGCGTCCGCCCGCCGGCCTCGATCGTGGACGCGGTGGCCGAGCTCGGCGCGATCCTCGCCCGTCGGCGCGCCCGCGGGGCGGCGGCTGGTGGACGCGGACCCACTGGGCGGGCGTGTCGCCGGGCATCCTGCGGAGGACGGCCTGAGCTCGCCGGCCGGCGGCGGTGCCTTCGGTCGGCCGGTGTCGGCGACGACTGCGCTCCGGCCCGTTCGGTCGCGGCCAGCCCGACCCACACCCGCGCCAAGTCGGTCTCGGCGCGGAGGATCGCCACGATCTCCGGGAGCGCGTCGGTCGTCCGGTCCGCGCGTCGCCAGCGCGCGGCTGACCCGGAAAAGCGCCCGAGCCTCGCGCTCGCGCGCGACCGCCGACCTCGGCCCGGTCGCGTTGTCCGGCCGCGAGCTGGCCGACGACGATCCCGACCGACGAGCAGCAGGACAGGTTGAGCCACTCGCCCGGGTCGGCGACGGTCAGCGTGTAGAGCGGCTGGATGAACAGGAAGTCGTAGAGCAGGAAGGCGGCGACCGAACGCGGCGATGACGCCGGCGGCCGGTCCCGAACGCGATCGCGCAGGCGAGCGACGGCCAGGAGGTACGCCGACGAGGCATTCGGGAACGCCGACCGGGCCCTCGAGGACGGCAACGAGGCCGCTCACTCCGATCAGGATCAGGACGGTCAGGCCGAGCGATACGGCCGTCCGTCGGCGTGGCGGAAGGCGCCGCAGCTCCATGGCCCGCATCATAGGCCGCGCTCGCGTCCCTCACGGGACGAGCGTCCGGGTGGTGCCGGGGCGTCCACGGTCACCGTCCTGTTACCATCGGCGGCGATGTCTCGGAGCGCACCCGCCGGTGACCCGTTCGACGCCCTCGGCGACCCCAACCGCCGGGCGATCGTCGAGCTGCTCGGCGCCGGCGACCGATCCGTTCGCGAGATCGCGGACGCCCTGCCGATCAGCCGGCCGGCGGTGTCCCGCCATCTCAAGCTCCTCAAGGCCGCCGGGCTCGTGGTCGAGGCGCCGCGCGGGACGCGCCGGATCTACCGGCTCCACGACGCCGGAGTCGAGGCCGTCCGGTCGTACCTCCTCGAGGTGTGGGGCGATGCCGCCACCCGGTTCCGGCTCATGGCCGACAACGCACCGTCGCCCGCGCCGCGCGAGGTCCGGCCCCGGGAGGGCTGATCCGTCGTGATCGAGCCGATCCAGCTCGCCTTCGCCGTCGCCTGCCCGGTCGAGCAGGCGTTCGAGATCTGGACCGGCCGCACGTCGACCTGGTGGCCGGCGAGCCACACAGTGTCCGCCGCGGCCGACCTGATGGTCGTCTTCGAGCCACGGCCCGGCGGGCGGATCTTCGAGCGCACGCCCGCCGGCGGTGAGCACGATTGGGGTCGAGATCCTCGCCTGGGAGCCGCCGACGCGGCTCGTCTACACGTGGCACCTCCGGGCCGACCGGACCGACGCCACCGAGGTCGAGATCCGGTTCCGCGACCGCGGCGATGCGACGACTCAGGTCGAGATCGAGCATCGCGGCTGGGACCGGCTCGGGGCGACAGGCCCGGCGCGACGGGACGCCAACGGGGCCGGGTGGGCAGGAGTCCTGCCGCACTTCGTCACCGCTTGCGCCGAAGGTCGGGTCGCGCCGGCCTGATGGCGATCCGGAGCCGCGAGGTCGTGCTCGGCGTCCTTGCGATCGTGGCCGGGCTGGCGATCGCGGTCCTCGACTCGCGGCCGGGTTGGGACGACACCGGGATCAGCGCGGTCCTCCTGGCCGTCGCCGCCGGCCTCGTCGCCGCCGCGTCCGGCCGCCGCCCGTGGTTGTGGGCGATCCTGGTCGGGATCTGGGTCCCCGTGCTCGAGATCCCGGCGACGGGTGGGGTTGGTCCCATCATCGCGCTGGCGATCGCCGGGATCGGCGCGGTCGCGGGCTACGGGTTCGCCCGGCTGCTCGAGCATCCGGCGACCGGCTGACTCGACCGGTCGAGGCACCGGTCGGGCGCTACTCTGGGCCCGTGGAACGGACGCCAGATCGACCTCGAGTCTTCGTCTCACGCGTCATCCCGGACGACGGTCTCGCCCGGATCCGCGCGGCGTGCGACGCCGACGTGTGGCCCGAGGACCGGCCGCCGGGTCGCAGCGAGCTTCTCGAACGAGTCGCCGGTCGCGCCGGGATCCTGACCCTGCTGAGCGATCGCGTCGACGAGGAGCTGCTCGATGCGGCCGGCCGCGGCCTGCGGGTCGTCAGCAACTTCGCCGTTGGGTACGACAACGTCGATGTCGCCGCGTGCGCCCGCCACGGCGTCGCGGTCGGCAACACGCCCGGCGTCCTGACCGAGACAACCGCCGACCTCGCCTGGGCTTTGATCCTGGCGGCCTCGCGCCGCCTCGCCGAAGGCGATCGGTTCGTCCGCGCCGGTTCGTGGTCGACCTGGGGGCCGATGCTGCTGCTCGGGAGCGACGTCCACGGCGCCACGCTCGGGATCGTCGGCTTCGGGCGGATCGGACGCGCGGTCGCGCGGCGCGCGATCGGGTTCGGGATGAGCGTCCTGTATCACTCGCGCAGCCGGGCGCCCGAGTCGGTCGAGGCCGAGCTCGGCGCCACGGCGGTCGGGCTCGACGAGCTCCTCGAGCGAAGCGACATCGTGTCGATCCACGTCTCGCTCAATCCCGAGACGCGTGGGCTCATCGGCGGACGCGAGCTCGCCCGGATGAAGCCCACGGCGGTGCTTGTCAACACCGCCCGCGGGCCGATCGTGGACCAGGTCGCGCTGGAACGGGCGCTCGCCGCCGGAAGGATCGCCGCGGCCGGGCTCGACGTGACCGATCCCGAGCCGATCGACCCGGCCGATCCGCTGCTCCGCCTGCCGAACTGCATCGTCGTCCCGCACATCGCCTCGGCGACGCGGGCGACGCGGGGCCGGATGGCCGAGATGGCGGCTGACAACCTCCTGGCCGGGGTGCGCGGCGAGCCCCTGCCGACCCCCGTAGACCCTGCGGTCGTGCCTCGGTGACCGACGGCGTCGGCGGACGACAACAGCCAGCGGTCGACGAGCCGGAGCTGCTCGTCGACCTCCGGTCGTTCCTCGGCGAAGGCCCGGTCTGGGACCCGCGCATCGACCGGCTGGTGTGGGTCGACATCCTCCCTGGCCGGCTCCACCTGACGGCGCGGGACGGCGCGACCCGGACGATCTCGCTCCCGTCGCCGATCGGCTCGGTCGCCCTGCGCGCGTCGGGGAGCTGGGTGGCCGCCCTCGCGGACGGCTTCTGGGCCGTCGCCGAGGACGGCGCCGTCGAGCGCCTGGCCGACGTCCAGTCCGACCGCCCGGACCTGCGATTCAACGACGGGAAGTGCGACCCGCAGGGCCGGTTCTGGGCCGGGACGATGGCCCTCGACCATCGCCCCGGCGCCGGTGCGCTCTACCGGCTCGACCCGGACCTGACGGTCACGAGGATGGTCGACGGCGTCGCGATCTCGAACGGCCTGGACTGGAGCCTCGACGGACGGACGATGTACTACGTGGACACGCCGACCCGGCGGATCGACCAGTTCGATTTCGATCCGGCGACGGGCGCGATCTCCGGTCGCCGACCATTCGTCGACCATCCCGGCGGCGACGGCTCTCCGGACGGGCTGACGGTGGACGCCGAGGGTGGCGTCTGGCTGGCCCTGTGGGATGGTTCGGGGGTCCGCCGCTACCGGCCGGACGGCTCGTTCGACCGCGACATCCGCCTGCCCGTATCGGAGGTGACCTGCCCGGTGTTCGGCGGGCCGGACCTCGACGAGCTCTACATCACCAGCGCGTGGGAGCTGCTCAGCGACGAGCAGCACGCCCGCGAGCCGCTCGCCGGTGGCCTCTTCCGGGTCCGCCCCGGGGTCCGCGGTCGGCCGGCGACGCCGTTCGCCGGCTGACATCCCGGCAGGCTTAGCGGAGCGTGTCGGGGCCGCCGGCAGCGATGAGCCGCGCGAGCTCGGCCCGGGTGGGGAGCCCGGTCTGGTCGCCCTCGGCGGCGACGGCCGCGGCGCCACCGGCGTTGCCCCAGGCGAGCGCGGTCTCGAGGGGCTGGCCGTCGAGCCGCGCTGCGATGAACCCGGCGCAGAACGCGTCACCCGCGCCGACCGGGTCGACCACGACGGCGACGGCCAGCCCGGCGACCTCGACCGGGGCGCCGTTGCGCTCGATGGCGAGCGCCCCGGCCGGCCCGAGCTTGAGGACGGCCAGCGACGGTCCGAGCGCCAGCAGCAATCGGGCAACATCGTCGACGGTCGCGTCGGCCGACGCACCGGTCACGACGCGTGCCTCGTCGAGGTCGGCGATCACGACGTCGACCCTCGCCGCGAGCTCGGCGAGGACCGTCGCGGCCTCGGTCTCGGTCCACAGCCGCCGGCGGAGGTTGAGGTCGAGGCTCACGGTCAGGCCGGCCGCGCGTCCAGCTCTCGAGCGCCGCCCCGACCGCGGCCCGGCAGCTCGAGGACAGGGCCGGCGTGATCCCCGTGAGGTGGAGCCAGCGCGCTCCGGCGAGGTCGCCGCGCGCGTCCGCGGCGAGCACGTCCTCGGGTGCCAGGTGCGAACCCGCCGAGCCCGTCCGGGCATAGAACACCTCGGCCGGGCCCAGCCCGCGCCGCTCGCGGATCATCACGCCGGTCGCGCCGGCCGGATCGACGGTCAGCCCGGTGACGTCGACGCCCTCGCCGCGGAGCGCCCGGGTCACCCTGGTGCCGAGCCCGTCGTCCCCGACCCGGCCGATGAACGCGACCGGCGTCCGAGCCGGGCAAGGCCGACCGCGACGTTCGCCTCGGCACCGGCCGGGTAGGGCGAAAGGTCGTGCTCGTAGCCAGTGGACCGGGCTCTGCGGCGACGAACGAGACGAGGCACTCGCCGAGGGTCATGACCTCCGGGCTGCCGGGGACCATCCGTCAGCGGCCCGGATCGGGCGACCCGATCGGGTCGGCGGTCAGCCCGGCAGCCGTGGGCCCCGGGGCGACCTTCGCGGCCCGGTCGTCGGGTGCGGGCATCGGGGCGTCGTCCCGGCGCTCCCAGCCCGGCGCGAAGAGATGGAGCAGGTGCTCGCGCTGGTAGGGATGCGCGGCGAGGCGGTCCCAGTCGAGGTCGATCCCGAGGCCCGGTGCGGTCGGGACGTCGACCAAGCCATCGCGCTGGATGACCCCGCCGTGGATACCCTCATCGGTGTCGACCCGGACGAACAGCCAGTTCTTCCAGGCGTTGCCGACGAGGTACGTCGTGACCGAGTTGATCCTCACTCGCCTCGCCCGGTCTTCGCGCGCTGCCCGGATCACCGAGACGATCCGGCGGCCTCGGCCGGCGATCCCGGCCGGGTCGCCGTCGCCGGTGAGCCAGCTGCCGATCCCGACGGCGACCGCGCCGGCCATGATCAGAGCGGCTGCGGTGTCGACCGTGACGCCACCCGTCGGGATGACCGGGATCTCGGGGAACGGTCCGTGGAGCTCGCGGATGAACGCCGGCCCGGTGACCGAGGCAGGGAAGAGCTTGATCGCGGCAGCTCCGGCGACCCAGCCGGCGAGCGCCTCGGTCGGGGTCATCGCACCCGGGAACGCCGGGATGCCACGGCCGGCCGCCCACGCGACCAGCGTCGGAGTCGGTGATCGGCATGACGAGGAAACGTCGCTCCTGCGGCGATGGCGCCGCTCGGCGTCAGCCTCGCTCAGGACGGTGCCCGCGCCGACGATCAGGTCAGCGCCGGCACCGAACCGGGCATGCAGCGCGGCGATCGACTCCAGCGCGCCGGGCCTGCCGAGGGTGACTTCGAAGGCGCCGACGCCACCCGCCGCCAGCCCCTCGCCGACCCGGACGACGGAGGCCGGGTCGAGACCACGTCCGATCGCGACGACGCTGCTGTCGAGGATCTGCTTCGGGATCGGGATGCGGTCCGCGGTCACCGCGGTCATCGTAGCCGGGTCCCGCCCCTCGTCGGGAGCCTCAGCGTCAGCGAGATCGGGCGGCGTCGTCCGCTTCGACGCCCGAGGACGACGGCGCTGCGCCGCGAATCCGGCCAGGATCACGGAGCACGGCGATGACCGGATCCGGCACGGTGATCGGGCCCGGCGTGGCCGTGGAGGACGAGGGAAGGCTGCCGCCCGATGACGGCGTCCCGGTTGGGCCCGCCGTCGGGCCGCGTCGTGGCCGTCGGCGTCCCGGTCGGTGTGGCAGTGGGTGTCGGGGTCCCGGTCGGTGTCGGGGTCGGTGTCGGGGTCGGCGGCGCGGCCTGGACGTCGGTCGTGTCGGTCGCGCTGTTGTTGGATGGGTCGGGGTCGCTGACCGCGCTGGTCACGGTGACGCTCAGGGTCTGGGTTCCCGCCGGCGTCGACGCTGGCACGGTGTAGGCCGCCGCGATCGTGACCGAGCCGCCGGCCGGGATCGTCCCGAGCGCGCAGCTGAAGTCGGGTCCGGCGCCGATCGGAGCGCAGCTGCCCTGCGACGGGCTGAGCGCACCCTGGCTGAAGCCGCTCGGCCAGACCGCGCTCAACCCGACGGTCGTCGCGTCCGACGGCCCGGCGTTGGTGACGTGATCGTGTAGCCATGGCTCGAACCCATCGCCGGCCACGACGCTCGTCAGACCGTCGGTTGACGGTCACCTGAGATCGGCGCTGCCGGTCACGTCGTGACGTCGCTGCCGGTCACGCCGGCCGGGTTCTCGTCGCTCCGCGCGGTGGCGATGTTCGTGACGACCTGGGGGCTCACCGCGGCGCCGACGCGTAGGGCAGGCCGATCGTCCAGGTCGCGCCCGGCGCGAGGCTGGCCGGCAGGCTGCAGGCGACGACGTTGCCGACGCGAGCCGCTGCAGTCCCCGCCGAGATCGGCGGTCGGGGTGCCGACCGTGAACGCGCCGGGCACCGTGTCGGCGAGCGCGACGTTGTCGGCATCCGAGGGCCCGCTGTTGGTGACCGTGATCGTGTACAGGTGGATCGCGCCGTCGCCGGCGACGACCGTGGTGAGGCCGTCGTCCTTGGTCACGATGAGGGTGGCGAGCTCGATCACGTCGGTCGCATCGGTCGCGCTGTTGTTGGCCGGGTCGGGGTCGCTGACCGCGCTGGTCACGGTGACGCTCAGCGTCTGGGTTCCCGCCGGCGTCGAGGCTGGCACGGTGTAGGCCGCCCGACCGTGGCCGAGCCGCCGGCCGGGATCGTCCCGAGCGCGCAGCTGAAGTCGGGTCCGGCGCCGACCGGAGCGCAGCTGCCCTGGCGACGGGCTGAGCGCACCCTGGCTGAAGCCGGTCGGCCAGACCGCGGCTGAGCCCGACGGTCGTCGCGTCCGACGGCCCGGCGTTGGTGACCGTGATCGTGTAGGCATGGCTCAACCCGTCGCCGGCCACGACGCTCGCCAGACCGTCGGTCGCGGCCACGCCGAGATCGGTGGTCGGCTCGCCGAGGACGAAGTCGCTGAACGAGGTCATCGCGAGCGCCTGGGTGCTCAGCGCCGTCCGGGTCCCGACCGCCGGCAGCGTCCACGTCGTTCCGTCGCGCTTGGCGACGATGAACGTGTTCGGGTTGGCTCCGGCATCGACGTCCCCGGCCACGAACGTGAAGGTGGCGTCGTACGTGTCGAACAGCACGCCGGCGTCGACTGATCGTCCAGTACCGGTTCACGTCCTGGGCCGGGTCGACACCGGAGTTCACGACGTCCGGGTGCTCGCCCGGGGTCGTGTTCGCCGTGAGCTCGCCCGCCCCGACGACGGTGCCGAATGCCACGCTCACCGGCGTGTACCGGGTCGCGTCCCCGATCTCGAAGACCAGGCTGACACCGGCACCCGCGGCGACATGCTTCCGGAGATAGCCGTTGACCCGACCGCCCGTCCGGGTCACGGACCCGCTCGGGGCGATCGTCAGCGTGGACGGACCGGTGGTGAGCGGGCCGCTGGTCAGGGTCAGCGTGCCGAGGACGCTCAGGTCCGCCTGGAGGCCCAGGCCGTTCGCGTTGTTGACCGTCAGGTTGTTGAGCTGGACGACGCTGCTCGGCAGGACGATCCCGGCGGCGGCGCCGTTGACGACGATCGAGGACGTGCCGTCGGCGACGAGCTCGGTGATCGTCCCGGCGAGCGGATTGCTGATCGTCAGCGTGTGCGCCCCGACGGTGAACGGGCCGGACGGCCAGGGTCAGGATGCTGCTAACCGTGATGTTCGAGGCCATGACGACGCCGGCCGGGTCGGACGAGACGAGGTTGTAGAAGGTCATCGCCGACGGTCCGCCGAGCGACTGGCCGGCCGAACCATCGAGGGTGACCGTGCTCGTCCCGGCGACGAACGTCCCCGACAGGCTGACGTCGCCGCCGACGTCGACGGCGCTTCCGTTCAAGCGGAGCGTGCCGGCGATGGCGAGGTCGCCCCCGACCGACAGGGCGAAGTTGCTCGCCGAGGTCGTGAAGGTTCCGGCGCTGACGGTCAGGTTGTGCCCGATGGTCATCGCCGAGCCGAGGGTCGTGGTCCCACCGTTGGCCATGACGTCGTAGAAGGTCATCCCGGCCGATGTCACGGTCGATCCGGCGAAGACGACGAGCGACGCGCCCGGGTCGAGCGTACCCGCCGTGTAGGTCCAGTTGTGGGTCGTCCGGATCGTCCCGACCAGGGTCAGCGCGCCCGACGGCTTGTTGATGACCACATTGGGCAGGTTGCCGGCGGCCGCCGTGGCCGCGCCGGCGAAGGTCTGGCCGGCCGTCCCGTTGATCAGCAGCGTGCCCGTGTTCCCGTCGAACGTCGAGGCCTGGCTGATCGGGCCCTGGGCGGCGACCGTCCCGGTGTTGATGTTGCCGTCGGTCAGGGTGAGCGAGCCGGTCACGGTCAGGGTTGTCCCGGCCGCGACGGTATAGGTCGATCCGGCACCGTTGAACACGACGTCGGTCAGCGCGTGGCTGCCGCCGATGGCGAGCGTCCCGGCGAAGACGACGGTCGACGTGCCGGGATCCAGGGTTCCGGCGGTGTAGGTCCAGTTGTGGGTCGTCCGGATGGTCCCGACCAGGCGTCAGCGTGCCCGATGGCTTGTCGATGACCACGCTGGGCAGGTTGCCGGCCGCGGTCGTCGACGCAGCCGGTGAAGGTCTGGTTGGCCGTCCCGTTGACGAGCAGCGTGCCGCTATTGCCGTCGAACGTCGACGCCTGGCTGATGGGACCCTGGGCCGCGACCGTGCCGGTGTTGATATTGCCGTCGGTCAGCGTGAGCGTGCCGGATACGGTCAGGGTCGTCCCGGCGGCCACCGTGTAGGTCACCCCGGCGCCGTTGAAGGTCACGTCGTTCAGGCCATGGCTGCCAGTGATCGTGAGCGAGGCCGAGAACACGACGAGCGACGACCCAGGGTCGAGCGCCCCGGCGGTGTACGTCCAGCTGTTCGTGGTCCGGATCGTGCCGCTGAGGGTCAGCGTCCCGGACGGCTTGTTGATGTTCAGGATGGGGATGTTGCCGGCGGCGGTCGTTGCGGCGTCGGTCAGCGACTGGGCGCCCGAACCGTTGACGAGCAGGGTGCCGCTCCCGCCACCGTAGCCCGCCGCGACCGAGACATCGCCCTGGGCGGCAACGGTCCCGGTGTTGAGGTTGCCCGCGCTCAGCGTGAGCGAACCGCCCGCGGTCAGCGTCGTCCCGGCGGCGATCGTCGTCGTGGCCCGGAAGTCGAGCGCGTTGAGCGTGTGCGAGCCGGTCACCGTGCCGCCGGCGAACACGACGAGCGACGTCCCCGGATCGACTGTCCCGGCGGTATACGTCCAGTTGCTCGACGTCCGGATCGTGCCCGCCGAGCGTGAGCGTGCCGGACGGCTTGTTGATGGTGACCTTGGGCAGGTTCCCGGCAGCCGTCGTGGCGGCGCCCGTGAACGCCTGCCCAGCCGAACCGTCGAATCGGAGCGTCCCCGATCCGCCGCCATAGCCGACGGCCGCCGACACATCGGCCTGGGCGGCAGCGTTCCGGTGTTGAGATTGCCGGCGGTCAGGGTCACCGAGCCGGCTGCGGTCAGCGTCGTCCCGGCGGCGATCGTCGTCGTGGCCCGGAAGTCGAGCGCGCCGAGCGTGTGCGAGCCGGTCACGGTGCCGCCGGCGAAGACGACGAGCGAGGTACCCGGATCGACCGTCCCGGCGGTGTACGTCCAGCCGTTCGAGGTCCGGATCGTCCCTGCCAGGGTCAGCGTGCCCGACGGCTTGTTGATGTTCAGGAGGGGGATGTTGCCGGCGGCGGTCGTTGCGGCGTCTGTCAGCGACTGGGCGGCCGAACCGTTGACGAGCAGGGTGCCGGTGCCGCCGCCGTAGCCGAGCGTCGCGGCGATGTCGCCGCGGGCGGCGACCGTCCCGGTGTTGAGGTTGCCTGCGCTCAGGGTGAGCGAGCCCGCGGCGGTGAGGGTCGTCCCGGCGGCGATCGTGGTCGTGGCCCGGAAGTCGAGCGCGTTGAGCGTGTGCGAGCCAGTGACCGTTCCGCCGGCGAACACGACCAGCGACGTCCCCGGGTCGAGCGTGCCGCCCGTATACGTCCAGTTGCTCGACGTCCGGATCGTGCCCGCCAGCGTGAGCGTGCCGGACGGCTTGTTGATGGTGACCTGGGGCAGGCTCCGGCAGCCGTCGTGGCGGCGCCGGTCAGGGTCTGGGCCCCGCTGCCGTCGATGAGCAGCGTGCCGGTGCCGCCGCCGAACGTCGAGGCCTGGCTGACGGCGCCCTGCGCCTCGACGGTGCCGGTGTTGATCGCCCCGGCCGTGAGCGTCAGGAGCGCCGGCTGACGACGAGGCTGTCCCCGGCGGCGACCGTCTTCGTCCCGGCCGTGAAGCGAAGATCGTTGAACGTCTCCGACGACGCCACGTCGATCGTCGCCGCGCCGGTGATCAACGCGACGGTCCCACCGTTCGCGTTGAACGTCCCGCCGGCCGTGTGGGTGAGGTTGCCGGCGATCGAGAGGACGCCCGGAGGTCGCCGTAAACGTGCCGCCGCTGATCGTGAACGGGCCGTTCACCGTCATCGCGGCGGAGCCCCCGGCGAAGCTGGCGCCGGCCTGGCTGAACCCGGTCGCGCCGATCGTCGACCGCCGCCGACTGGGTGATGGCGCCCGCCGTAGGCGGCGGCGATCGTCAGGCCGTTGATGGTGACCGCAACGTTCATCGTGGCGGGTTTCGCGCTGGTCCCGTCGAACGACGCGACGTCGGCGGCCCCGGGGACCGCGTTGCCGGACCAGTTCAACGCGTCCGACCAGTTGTTCGTCGGGCCGAGACCGGTCCAGGTCCGAGTCGCGCCGAGCGTCGGACTGGTGCTGCCGAGGGCGACGAGAAGCGCGGCGGCGAGGACCATGGCGAGCAGCGTCGCCCTCGCCCGGACGAACCAGGGAGATGCGCTCGCGCGGGACCTCGCGGGCAAGGCGCCTTCGGGCCGCATTCGCTCCCGTGCCCAGACCTGCGGTCGGCTGTGCGGCACCGCCGGACGAACGAGCGCACACCCGCGACGGTCGATGACTGGCCGGCCGTCTACGACATTTGCATGATAGACGCGTACGGAGTCTGCGGGATACGGGAGCGTCGCCTGCCGCGACATGACCAATGGTCATGGGTCGGTCGGCCGGCGACCGGCGGCGCTGCTAGCATCGCGGCGATGGCGCGCCAACCCTACGACTTCGTGATCGTCGGCGGCGGCTCGGCCGGGAGCGCCCTGGCCAACCGGCTGAGCGCCGACGCGTCGAGCCGCGTCCTCGTGCTCGAGGCGGGGCGGCCCGACTACCGGGCCGACGTTTTCGTCCACATGCCGGCCGCGCTCACGTTCCCGATCGGCAGCCGGTTCTACGACTGGAAATACGAGTCCGAGCCCGAGCCGTTCATGAACGGGCGGCGGATCTACCACGCCCGGGGCAAGCTGCTGGGTGGCTCGAGCAGCATCAACGGGATGATCTTCCAGCGCGGCAACCCGCTGGACTACGAGCGCTGGGCGGCCGATCCCGGGATGGGCAGCTGGGACTACGCCCATTGCCTGCCCTACTTCAAGCGGATGGAGAACTGTCTCGCCGCGAGCGCGGACGACCCGTTCCGTGGTCACCAGGGCCCGCTCGTCCTCGAGCGCGGACCGGCCTCGAGCCCGTTGTTCCGGGCCTTCTTCGGGGCCGTCCAGCAGGCCGGCTACCAGCTCACCGACGACGTCAACGGCTACCGCCAGGAGGGCTTCGCGCCGTTCGATCGGAACATCCACCGGGGCCGGCGCCTGAGCGCCGCGCGAGCCTATCTCCACCCCGTCATGAACCGGCCGAACCTCGAGGTCCGCACGGGCGCGTTCGCCACCCGGCTCGTGTTCGACGGTCGACGTGCGGTCGGCGTCGAAGTCGCCGTCGGGCGTGGCCGCTCCGAGCTCATCCGTGCGGGCGAGATCCTCCTCTGCGGCGGAGCCTTCAATTCGCCCCAGCTCCTCCAGCTTTCGGGGGTCGGGGATGCCGCCGACCTGGCCTCGCTCGGCATCCCGGTCGTTCAGGACCTGCCCGGGGTCGGCGCCCACCTCCAGGACCACCTGGAGGTGTACATCCAGTACGCCTGCACCGAGCCCGTCTCGATGCAGCCGGCCGCCGTCGACAAGTGGCGCCGGCCGTGGATCGGGTTCCAGTGGCTGTTCCTCCGCCGCGGTCCGGGCGCCACGAACCACTTCGAGGGCGGCGGCTTCGCCCGGAGCAATGACGAGGTCGCCTACCCGAACCTGATGTTCCACTTCCTGCCGCTGGCGATCCGCTACGACGGGTCGGCGGGGGCGCCGGGACACGGCTACCAGGTTCACATCGGCCCGATGTACTCGGACGCCCGCGGCTCGGTCAAGATCGTGTCGACCGATCCGACGGTCCATCCGGCGCTGCGGTTCAACTACCTGTCGACGGGTCAGGACCGGCGCGAATGGGTCGAGGCGATCCGGGTCGCCCGGACCATCCTCGGGCAGCCGGCGTTCGATCCGTACAACGGCGGCGAGACCTCGCCGGGCCCGGCCGTCTCGACGGACCAGGAGATCCTCGACTGGGTCGCGCGCGACGCCGAGACCGCGCTCCACCCCTCGTGCACCGCCCGGATGGGCATCGACGACGCCTCGGTCGTCGATCCGGCCACCATGCGCGTCCATGGGCTCGACGGGTTGCGCGTCGTGGACGCCTCGGTGATGCCCTACGTCACCAACGGCAACATCTACGCCCCGGTGATGATGGTCGCCGAGAAGGCCGCCGACCTCATCCTCGGCAACACGCCGCTGGCCGCCGAACGGGTCGAGTTCTACCGCCACCAGCGCAGGTAGCGGCCTCCGAGCGCAACCAAGGCGCCGGCCGCGGTTCGGGCGGCGCCGATCGCGCTCGCTGCCCGGCGTCCCACGACCGTCCGGACGGCACTGGTCGCGGCACCCGGTCGGGCGCACGATGAGCGTCCACGCCGGACGCCGCTTCGGTCGGCGCCGGCGAGGGGGTGATCGTCGTGCGCAGGATCCCGGCGGCGTCGTTCGCAGCGACGCTGTCGTTCGTCCTTCCGGGCCTTGGGCAGCTGGCGCTCGGCCGGCCGCGCCGGGCCATCCTGCTCGCCCTCCCGCTGCTCGCGGTCGGTGTCGCGACGGTCGTGGTCGTCGTCAACGACCCGACCGAGGCGCTCGACGTCGCCATGCGCCCCGAGGCGGTTCCGGTGCTGATCGGGATCCTCGCCGCGCTCCTCGTCGTCCATCTCGCAGCGATCGTCGACGCCGACCGGCTGGCCCGGGCGATCCGTCCGCCGGTCGGCCGAGTCCGGGTGGTGGCGGGTGGGCTGCTCGCGGTCCTGCTTGTCGCCACCCTCGGCCTGTACGGCGGCGTCGCCTACGTCGGGCTGCAAGCCGGCGACACCCTCGGCCAGGTCTTCCTCACCGACGATCCCGGATCGGACTTCGCGATCCCGGAGCCGAGCTGGGCTCCCGACGCGTCGGCAACGCCCACGGATGAGGGTCCGGGCGGAACTCCCGGATCGGCCATCGCCGAGGCGTCCGCGACGCCCGTGGCGAGTCTCACCGTGCCGCCGCCTGTGGAGCCGGCGGCTTCGCCATCGGTCGCGGCATCGCCGAGCGCGAGCCCCAGGTCGAGCACCGCGCCTCGTCCGACCGCGCAGCCGGCGTGGGCCGACGACGGCCGGCTCGACCTGCTGCTCATCGGGAGCGATGCCGGGCCGGATCGATGGAGTCTGCGGACCGACACGATCATCGTCCTCAGCGTCGACGTGCGGACGGGTCGGGCCGCGATGTTCGGGTTCCCGCGCAACCTCATCGGTGTGCCCCTTGCCCCAGAGAGCGCAGACGCCGTGCCGGGTGGGCGGTTTCCGGGTCTGCTCAACGCCCTGTACGTCTACGCGATGGGCCACCCGAAGTCGTTCCCCGGCGGTGACGCGCGGGGGATGCGGGCCGTCGCGGGCGCCGTCCAGGAGCTGGCGGGCGTCCGGCTCGATGGCATGGTCGTCGTCAACCTGGCTGGCTTCGTCCGCCTCGTTGACGAGCTCGGTGGCCTGTGGATCGACATCCCGGCGCCGCTCGTCGACGACAACTACCCGATCGAGGACGGGACGGCCTGGATCCACCTCCGCTTCGACGCTGGCTGCCAGCACCTCGACGGGCGGATGGCCCTCGCCTATGCCCGGTCACGCCACCAGGACTCGGACTACGGCCGGATGCGGCGTCAGCAGGCCGTCCTCCTGGCAGTGCGACGCGAGGTCGACCCGGTGGCCCTCATCCCGAAGGTGCCGGCCCTGCTGAGCGTCGCGCGGGACACCCTCTGGACGACGATCCGCCGCTCCGACGTCCGCGGTCTGGCCGCGCTGGCGGCACGGGTCGATCCGCGGCGGGTCGCCCGGGTCCTGTTCGTGCCGTCGCGCTACCCGGAGCGCCTCGACAGCGCGGAGATCGGCCAGATCCAGCAGAAGGTCCGGACGATCTTCGACGGGACCCCGCCGGCGCCGGACCCCGACCTGGCGCGTGGCCACTGCCCGTAGGCGGCGACCGCGCCTCGCCGGCGCTCGGCGTCGGTTCGGATCAGGACGCGGCGCGCCCCGGGACCATCGTGACGACCCGTCCGCCGCACACGTCGCAGCGGCCACTGATCGCCGACCGGCCGTTCCCCAGGACGACCGGCTCCGGATCGACCACGGAGACGGTGCGCTTGTCGTGCAGGCAGTAGGCGTGGTGCGTCGACGGGCCGCCGGCGCGGAGTGCCTGCAGCCGGCGCTCAAGCGCCTCGGCCCGATCGCGGGCCCGGGTGAGCCGGCGGGTCCGTCGCGCGACCTGGCCGGACAGACGGTCGAGCTCCTTCTGCAGGCGGCTGATCTGACGACGCGCCCGCTTCGGCCGCGTCCGGCTCGCCGGGGCATCCGCCCGCGGTGCGAGCGTGCTCGATTCGTGCTTGGCCATGAGTCTCGTCCTCGCGACGCCGGTGTCGATCGCGCCGGTCGGACCGACTCAAGCAGGTTTGTCGCAAGCGCGAAATAGCCGAAACGTCTGGTCCGGGTCCGCCCCACCGGCGTCTGGCTCCGCCCGACCGGCGTTCGGCCCGGCCGTCAGCCGCCCTGGGCGATGAGCGCGAGGATCACGTCGACGTCGTCGCTGCCGACCACGCCCTCGTACTTCGCCCGCACGATCCCGGCACCGTCGACGACGAACACCCAGGGCATCGACCGGGCGCCCCACGGCTGGGCGCCGAAGCCCCAGGCGGCGGCCGCATCGGTGAGCGTGGGGTTCGCGAGGTCACCATCGAGTACGGGCGTCTCGGAGATCACCTGGTAGCGATACGGCTCGAGGTGGATGAACGCGGTCGACGGCCATCGGTCGAGCAGGTAGCGGGCCATCACGACGGCCTTGCCACACGCCGGCGAGACGCGGAAGCGGACCGAATCGACCACCAGCACGAACGGCTGGTGGTTGGCGAGGGCGGCCGCGGTCGAGGTGCCATAGAGGCGGAGGTCGGGCGCCGGGTCGGTCGACACCGCCCAGTGGTCGCCGCCGACATCGTCGAGCGTGGGCGTCGCCGCGCCCGGGGCAGGACGGCCGAGCGGCGCGGTCGAACCAGGATCGAGCGCCGCGATCGCGACCGACCCGCGGAGGGTCCCGCTCGCGCCGGCTGCGCTGACCTCGAGCTGCCACGAGCCGGCCGTGGCGACGTCCAGCGTGGCGACGTAGAGGGTTCGATCCTCGAGCGGCGGCCGGACCGCGACGGCGCGGACGGGCGGACCGAGCGCGGTCCCATCCGATCCGACGAAGCCGACGTCGACGGCCAGCGCCGGGTCGTCGATGCGGCCGTCCGGACCGTCGAGAGCGAGGATCAGCGGACTCCGGCCACCGGCCCAGATCGACGACGAGACGACCGTGGGACGGAGCGCCCCGGCGACCGGAGCCGAGGGCGGGACCGACGCCGAGGGCGGAACCGTGGCGGTCGGCACCGGGGTGGGCGACGGTGTGCCGCCCGAGGACGGCGGCGCGTTCGCGCCGCCCGGGAGCTCGGGCATCGCCCGGAGCGTGGCGACCATCGTCGCCTCGGTCGTCCCGAACGGGAACGCGCCGCGGAGCCGGCCCTCCGGGTCGACGATGAATACGTCGGCCGTATGGCTCATCGAGTAGGCGTCGGGCTGGTCCGTCTCGACCCTGGCGTAGCGCACGTTCCACGCGTCGGCAGTCGTCCGGATGGCAGCCGCGCTGCCGGTCAGCGCGGTGAAGCCCGCCGGCAGGTACGGCGCGTACTCGCGCAGCCAGCTCGGCGTATCGCGCTCCGGGTCGATCGACACGAACAGCGCCCGGCCGCCGCCTCCAAGGTCGGCCAGGACCTTGCCGAGGATCCCGATCGTCGCCGGGCAGACGTCCGGGCAGTGGGTGTAGCCGAAGAACACCAGCACGAGCGAGCCGCGATCCCCGGACAGCGACACCGGCCGCTCTGCGGCGTCGATCAGGTCGATCGGCGGGGCGCTTCGGGCCGCGGCGTAGAGGAACGGTCCCGGCGTGGCAGTCGGGCCGGCCGCCGCTGCCGCCGGCGTGCCCTGGGTACTGGCGGCGCCGCCCGATCGCGACGTGGCGGCCCCGAAGCCGCCGATCGCGATCGCCACGAGGAGCGCGACAGCGGCGATCGCGACCACGAAGCGGAACGCGCCGTCGCCGATCGCGGCGCCCCCATCCAGCGAGCCCGGGTCGGCGGGACGTCCCGCCCGCTCAGCCGTGCCGGACCTCGGCGCTGACCACGACGCGACCGGCATGCTCGAAGTGCAGGTCGAGCTCGAGCCGCTCCCCGTCCGCGAGCGGTCGGCGGAGGCCCATGACCATCACGTGGAACCCGCCGGGGGCGAGGCGGACCTGTCCGCCCGCCGGGATCTCGACGCGGTCGACCGGTTGCATCCCGGTCATCGCCGATGGGTCGGTCATGCTCTCGTGGAGCTCGCAGGTCGTCGCATCCGGGCTGCTGACGCTGACGAGCGCATCCGCACCCGCGGTCGGGTTGTCGATGACGAGGTAGGCCGCGGTGGGCTGGTCCGTGCCGGCGGCACGGACCCAGGAGTCGCTGACCGACAGGCCAGTTCGCGCCCCCGCCGAGGCGCCGCCGCCCGAGCCCGTCGTGCACGCGGCCACGAGCGCGGTGGCGACGGCGAGACCGAGGAACGAGACGAGCGGATGGACGCGCACGGGTGCCTCCGTGGATGACGGTCCTCCGAGGCTAGCCCGCAGGGGGTTCGGCGGGCAGGTCCATTCGGCCCGGCCGTGAGGTGCCGGATCGACGCAACGAGCCGCCCCGCGATGGGCGAGCGGCGAGGCCGCGGACCGGAGGGGTCAGGCCCCGGCGGCGACGAGCACGAAGTCCGTCGCGAACGCCGCGAGCAGCCCGATGAGCAACGCCACGTTCGCGCTGACCGGGGCCGAGGCGCGCCGGGCGACGGCCATCATCTCGTTGAACACGAAGATCAGGGCGCCGGCGGCGAGACCCAGGAAGGCAATCGACAGGACGGGCGAGGCGAGCGTGTAGCCGACGATCCCGCCGACGAATGTCGGGCCGCCGCCGACGACCCCCACGAGCGCCAGGAACCCCCAGCTGGGCAGCGCGCCGGTCGTCAAGGGTGCCGCGATCCCGAACCCCTCGGTCGCATTGTGGAGGGCGAAGCCGATGACCAGGATGAGCGCCAGCTGGGTCGTCCCGGCTGCCGACGACGCACCGATCGCCAGACCCTCGGAGAAGTTATGCAGGCCAAGGCCGATCGCCGTGCCGAGCGCGATCTGGCGCGGATCGAACGGGGCGCTGGGATCGGGGCGGAGGCGGCGTGACACCCAGACGACGGACAGCAACCCGACGGCGAGGCTGGCGGCCAGGGCGACGGCGTAGGTCACGACGTCGGCGCTCGACCCGCTCCCGTCCCGGGCCGCCTCGATGGCGGCCTCCACCGGCTCGGCGGCCTGCGACAGGATGTCCCAGATGAGGAACAGGATCACCCCCGCGGCGGCCGTGGTGAGCATCACCTGCGCCCGGGTCGACAGGTTTCGCAACCGGCCGACCGGCAGGCCGAGGAAGATGGTCACGCCGGCCAGGGCCGAGAGCAGCACCGTCTGTTCGAACGTCATCGGGAACCTCAGTGGGGACGCGCAGGGGGGCGACGGTATCACCCCCTGCGCTCCTTGGTCAAGTCCCCTTGACTTCTAGGCGCAAGCGCCCCTGACCGGTCCCACGAGCAGGTTCCGGCCCGGCTCGGAAGAACCGCTAGGCGAGGGCGAGCCGGGCGAACGCGGCCATGTCCGGGGCGCTGAGGTCCGGTGTCGCCTCGGCCGGTGGCGTGGCACCGGAGCCCGGGCGGCCGTGACGACGATCGATCCAGGCGGTTGCCAGCCCGAGCGACTGCGCCGGGACGTGGTCGTGGTACAGGCTCTGCGCGACGTGGAGGATCCGCTCGCGGGGCAGGCCGATCCGCTCGAGGGCCAGCTCGAAGTTGCGGACCGCCGGCTTGTATGAGCCGAGCTGCTCGGCGGTCACGATCCAGTCGAAGTCCACGCCGAGCCGGCGCCTTGACGCCGCGAAGAGGTCGTTGTCGCAGTTCGTGATCACGCCGAGCCGGTAGCGACCGGCCAGCGCCGCCAAGGCGGCTGGAGAGTCGGCGAACGGCGGCCAGTCGGCGACCGAGCCACCGAACGTCATCACCTCGGGATCGTCGGGCCGGAACCCGTGTTCGGCGGCGATCCCGCGGAGCACCTCGCCCAGGACGTCCCGGTAGCGCCGGAAGGGCCCGGCCTCCACGGCCGCCTCGTGGCGGGCGAAGGCGTCGAGCAGCTCCTCGTCCGTCCCACGGGCACCGTGTCGCTCGAGGACGGCGCGCAGCGCGGCGAGGATGCCCGTCTCCCAGTCGATGAGCGTCCCATAGCAGTCGAAGGTCAGCGCGTCGAACCGGGCGAAATCGAGATCTGGCACGGACGGCTCCCATGCTCGGGGCCCGGGGGTTCGGGCGTGTTGGACGATACCGCGTCGGATCGCGACCATGCCGTCGGCTATGGCCACTGCCACCGTCGAGGTCTCCCTCGACGCAACCGTTGGTCCGCGCGACCTGACCGCTAGGCCTTTGCCGGCAGCGATGCCGTGAACGCGATTGCCCGGTCGACCCACGCTCCGGCGACTGCGGGATCGGCCGCGAGCGCCGGCGGCAGGAGCGTGTAGCCGCGCATCGGGCGACCGGGCATCACCTCGAACGGCCCGCCGCCGGCCGCGCCGAGCTCGGCGGCGTCGGCCTCCGAGAGGCGCACGAACCAGCCGGCCCCGAACAGGCCGCTGGCCATGTTCCCATTCACAAACGCCGCCGGATAGCCGAACATCTTGCGGACGCTGGCGGCGGGCCGCTCCGCGAGCACGGCCCCGAACCGCTCGACGAGCTCGGCCGGGCTCTTGTCGAACGCGGGCATCGGTCGCTTGTCGGGCATGCCTGACCTCCCTAGCCTCGATCGAGCAGGTCGAGCACCGGCGCGAGCTCCTCGAGCGACGCCTCGGTGATCGGGTCGAGGACGAGCTGGACGTGGCCGATCCCGGCTCGAGCGTAGGCCCGGAGCGTCTCGGCGAGATTCTCCGGCGCGCCCTCGAGCGGGGCCGTTTCCTCCTTGGCGAAGTCGCCCTGGATGCGGCCGCGGCCGCCCGTCAGCCGAACGAGGACGGCCACAGTGCGCTCGATCGCGGCCGGATCCCGTCCCGCTGCCCGGGCGGCCGCATCGACCTTGGCCCGGAGAGGAGCGACGCCCGACGGGTCGTTGCCCGTGTCGGCGTACCACGCGTTCCAGGCGTCGATGTGCGGCGCTCCAATCGACAGCATCCGCTCTCCCGAGGAGCCGAGCAGAATCGGCGGGCCGCCCGGTCGCGGTCCGCGGGGCAGCAGCTCGCAGTCGCGGACGGTGTACCAGCGACCCTCGAAGTCGACCGCTCCCTCCCGGAGCAGCGTCCGGATGATCGTGAACGCCTCCTCGAACCGCCCGATCCGGTGGTCGAACGGGAAGCCGAACGCCGCGTACTCCGTCTCGTTCCAGCCGGCACCCAGGCCGAGAATGAGCCGCCCGCCGCTGATCTCGTCGACGCTGGCCGCCTTCTTGGCCAGCATCGCGGGAGCGTGGAAGCTGGTCGAGGCGACGAGCGGCCCGAGCTCGACCCGGTCGGTCGACGCAGCGAGCGCGGCGAGCATCGTCCAGCACTCCCACGGACCGCGCGCCCGATCGCCGGCCCGGCGGTAGAGGAGGTGGTCGCCGTACCAGATCGAGTCGAAGCCGAGCGACTCGACCGTCCGGGCGAGGGCCAGGTACTCCGGCCAGCGGACCTCGCGCTCGACCTCCGGAAGCTGGACGCCGACCTTGAGCGGGCGGCCGCGGGCTTGGCTCACTGGACGAGCCTAGCGCCTCGTGGCGCGTCGTCGCATGACCGTTTCGGCCTCGCCGGGCGGCCCGGTCGCGGAACCGGCCCCGCCCGCTCATCCGTCGGCGCCGGCACCGGGTCGGCCCGCCAAGTGGTGACGCTCGGCTCTGGCCGTGCGGTCGGCTCCGGTGTCGAATTGGGTCGTCCCCGGAGCGCCCCCGCACCCGATGTGCGTCCCGTGCCCGACGGGAGGTGGACCATGTCCTCGGAGCTGCACCGGCCGAGCGATGAGGTCGGCGCCGCCGGCCAGAAGGGCCTGAAGACCGGCGCCCTGGGCTTCGTCTCGAACATCGTCATCGGGGTCGCGTCGACCGCCCCGGCGTACAGCCTGGCGGTCTCCCTCGGCCTGGTCGTCGCGGCGGTCGGCCTGGGGTCACCCGCGATCATGTGGCTCGCGTTCGTCCCGATGCTGTTCATTGCGATCGCCTACTACTACCTGAACCGGGCCGATCCGGACTGCGGGACGAGCTTCGCCTGGGTCACCCGGGCGATGGGTCCCCACCTCGGCTGGATGACCGGCTGGGTGATCATCGTCGCGGACGTGATCGTGATGGCCAGCCTGGCCGAGATCGCCGCCCAGTACACGTTCAGCCTGTTCGGCATCGACGTGGCCACGAACCCGATCTTCCCGGTCGCGATCGGCGACCAGACGGTCGACCTCGGCGTGATGGCGCTCGGCGTGTTGTTCGTCGCGGGTCTGACCTGGATCTGCTACCGCGGCATCGAGCTGTCGGCCCGCACCCAGGTCGTGCTCCTCGCGATCGAGCTGATCGCCCTGGCCGTGTTCTCCGCGGTCGCCCTGTTCCGCGTCTACACCGATCCGCCGGTCGGCGCGATGCTGCCGTCGCTTGACTGGCTCAACCCGTTCGCGATCGTCGGCGAGGACGGCGCCTTCAGTCCGAGCGCCCTGGCGGCAGGCCTGATCATCGCACTGTTCATCTACTGGGGCTGGGACACCACCGCGACCACGAACGAGGAGAGTGCCAACCCCACCGAGCAGCCCGGCCGGGCGACGGTCGTCGCCACGCTCGTGCTCGTCGCGACCTACGTGATCGTGACCATCGCCGCCCAGGCCTGGGCGGGCGTGGCCAGGCTGGCCGATGCCGGTGAGAGCGACATCTTCGCGATCATGGCCAACGAGGTCCTCGGCTCACCGCTCGACAAGCTGCTGATCCTCGCGGTCCTGACGTCGGCCGCGGCCTCGACCCAGACGACGATCCTGCCGACGGCCCGGACCGCCCTGTCGATGGGCGCCAAGGGGGCCATCCCGAAGATGTGGGCGAAGGTCCATCCGCGCTTCCAGACGCCGACGAATGCCACGCTCTGGATGGGGATCCTGTCGGTCGCGTTCTACGTCGGCCTCAAGGTCGTCTCGGAGAACCTGTACTACGACGCGCTCGCCGCGCTCGGCCTGATGATCGCCTTCTACTACGGTCTGACCGGGTATGCCTGCGCGATCTACTACCGGCACCAGCTCCTTCGCAGCGTCAAGGACTTCGTCCTGATCGGCGTCCTGCCGGTCAGCGGCGGACTCGTCCTGACCTGGGCCTTCGTCCAGTCGTTCATCGACCTGGCCGATCCGGCCAACTCCTATTCCGGGGCCGAGTGGTTCGGGATCAGCGTCCCCCTGGCGATCACGATCATCTCGTTCGCCCTCGGCCTGGTGCTGATGGTGGCGTGGTGGATCCGCGACCCGAGCTTCTTCCGGCGGCACCCGGAGACGCACCATCCGGACGTCCCGTCGGTCCCGACGCCGACCCTGCGGCCGGCGCCCAGGGCCGGCTGAGCAGCCACTGAGCATCACTGATCGGCGGGCTCGCCGTCTGGGGGGTGGCGAGCCCGGCCATCCGCCGCAACGAGGCGCTCGCGGGCGTGAGCCATCGACGACCATGACCAGGTCGGCCGCAACAACCCCGTCGGTACCGACCGGAACCCGTCTGCTCGCGGGCGGTCGCATCCACCAGAGCAAGGAGACGTGACATGCGGATCCTCGTCATCGGCGCCGGTGGCGTCGGAAGCGCCGTCGCCCCGATCGCCGCGCGGCGGTCCTTCTTCGAGAAGATGGTCATCGCCGACTACGACCCGGCGCGAGCCGAGCGCGTCGTCGCGCGGGTCGCGGATCCGCGGTTCGTCGCGGCCCGGGTGGACGCCTCGCAGCCCGACGCGGTCGCAGCCCTCTGCCGCGAGCACCACATCAGCCACGTCCTCAACGCGGTCGATCCGCGCTTCGTCATGCCGATCTTCGATGGGGCCTTTGCGGCCGGCGCCGACTACCTCGACATGGCGATGTCGCTGAGTCACCCGCATCCCGAGCGGCCATACGAGTTGACGGGCGAGAAGCTCGGCGATGCCCAGTTCGCGAAGGCGGGCGCCTGGGAGGCTGCCGGCCGGTTGGCCCTGGTCGGGATGGGCGTCGAGCCCGGCCTGTCAGACGTGTTCGCTCGCTATGCCGCCGATCACCTGTTCGGCGAGATCGACGAGCTCGGCGTGCGCGACGGCGCCAACCTCGTCGTCGCGGGCTACGACTTCGCCCCGTCGTTCAGCATCTGGACGACGATCGAGGAGTGCCTCAACCCGCCGGTCATCTGGGAGGACGGCCGCGGCTGGTACACCACCCCGCCGTTCAGCGAGCCCGAGACGTTCGTGTTCCCCGAGGGGATCGGACCAGTCGAGTGCGTCAACGTCGAGCACGAGGAGGTCCTGCTCATGCCGCGCTGGGTCAAGACCCACCGGGCGACGTTCAAGTACGGCCTGGGCGACGAGTTCATCAACGTGCTCAAGGTGATCCACCAGCTCGGCCTCGATCGGACCGCCAAGATCCGCGTCGGGGGCGTCGAGGTGTCGCCGCGCGACGTCGTCGCGGCGTGCCTGCCCGACCCGGCCACGATCGGCGACCGGATGACCGGCAAGACCTGCGCCGGGACGTGGGTACGCGGGACGGGCAAGGACGGCCAGCCGCGCGAGGTCTACCTGTACCACGTCGTCGACAACGAGACGACGATGCGACTGGACGGCTCGCAGGCCGTCGTCTGGCAGACCGCCATCAACCCGGTCGTGGCGCTCGAGCTGCTCGCGGCCGGCACCTGGACGGGATCCGGCATCCTCGGTCCCGAGGCCTTCGACGCGGTCCCGTTCCTCGACCTGCTGACGGCCTACGGCTCGCCGTGGGGCATGGAGGACCGCACGCCGACGGCGGTCGCGCGCTGAGCCGGACCGGCACTGGCTCGGCGCCGCCTCAGGCGTCGTCGTCGAGGTTCGGCGCCAGCCACCGGGCGGTCGTCTCGAGATCGAGGTCCTTGCGGGCGGCGTACTCCTCGAGCTGGTCCCGGCCGATCCGGCCCAGCCCGAAGTACGCGGCCTCCGGTCGCCAGAAGTAGAGCCCGCTGACCGACGCGGCGGGGAGCATCGCGTACGACTCGGTCAGGCTCACGCCGATCCGCGCCTCGGCCCCGAGCAGCTCGAACAGCGTGCCCTTCTCCGTGTGGTCGGGGCAGGCCGGGTAGCCCGGTGCCGGCCGGATCCCCTGGTATCGCTCGGCGATGAGGTCCTCGTTCGTCAGCGCCTCGTCCGGCGCGTAGCCCCACAGCTCGCGTCGGACGCGCTCGTGGAGGCGCTCGGCGAAGGACTCGGCGAGGCGGTCCGCGAGGGCCTTGACCATGATCGCGTCGTAATCGTCGTGGGCGGCCTCGAACGTCCGGGCCGCCGCGTCGGCGCCGATCCCGGCGGTCACGACGAAGGCCCCGAGGTAGTCCTCGACGCCCGAGTCGAGCGGCGCCACGAAGTCGGACAGCGCGAGGTTCGGGCGGCCCGGTGGCTTGACCTGCTGCTGGCGGAGCGTGTGGATCGTGGCCAGCGGCCGGTCGCGACGCCCGTCGGCGAACACCTCGATGTCGTCGGTCGGCGTCGCGCCGGCCGCCCAGAACCCGACGACCGCGCGGACCCGCAGCAGCCGGTCGGACTCGATCCGCTCGAGCATCGCCCGGGCGTCCGCCAGGAGCGATCGCGCGGCCGGTCCGAGGCGCGGATCCTCGAGGATCGCGGGATAGGCGCCCTTGAGCTCCCAGGTCGCCAGGAACGGCGTCCAGTCGATCCGTCCGACGAGCTCACCGACGGTGACGTCGTCGATCACCCGGACGCCCAGGAACGAGGGCCGCGGGACCGGCAGCGACAGCTCGATCGGCTGCCGGTTCGCCCGGGCGTCGACGAGGTCGAGCCGCTCCTCCCGTGGCCCTTCGACCCGCCCGCTCGCGCCGGATCGCGGCGTACTCGTCCCGGGTCGCGGCGGCGAAGGCGTCGCGGGTCGCCGGGTTCACGAGGGATCCGGCCACCCCGACGGCTCGTGACGCGTCGAGGACGTGGACGACGGGGCCGTCGTAGCGCGGCTCGATCTTCACGGCGGTGTGCGCCCGCGACGTGGTCGCCCCGCCGATGAGCAGCGGGATCGTGAACCCCTCGCGCGCCATCTCCGAGGCCACGAAGGCCATCTCCTCGAGCGACGGGCGTGATCAGGCCCGAGACGCCGATGAGGTCGGCGCCGATCTCGCGCGCCGTCTCGAGGATCCGCGCCGCCGGGACCATGACTCCGAGATCGACGACCTCGTAGTCGTTGCAGCCGAGGACGACCCCGACGATGTTCTTGCCGATGTCGTGGACGTCACCCTTCGCCGTCGCCATGACGATCCGTCCGGCCGTCTTGCGGGCGCCGGGATCCGTCCCGTCCCCGCCGTCCGCGCGGGCGGCCGTGACCCGCTCGGCCTCGATGAACGGGACGAGGTGGGCGACCGCCTTCTTCATCACCCGGGCGCTCTTGACGACCTGGGGCAGGAACATCCGGCCCGAGCCGAACAGGTCGCCGACGATCGACATGCCGGCCATCAGCGGGCCCTCGATCACCTCGATCGGACGCTCCGCCGCGAGCCGCGCCTCCTCGGTGTCCTCGACGACCCAGGCGTCGATCCCCTCGACGAGGGCGTGGCTCAGCCGCTCCGCGACGGGCAGGTCCCGCCAGGCGAGATCGCGTCGCGGCCGCCCGTGCCGAACCTTCCGACGAGTGGGAGGCCGCCCAGTCGAGGAGCCGCTCGGTGGCGTCGGTGCGGCGGTTGAGCACGACGTCCTCGACCAGCTCGCGCAGCTCCGGGTCGATGTCGTCGTAGACCGCCAGCTGGCCGGCGTTGACGATGCCCATGTCCAGCCCGGCGGCGATCGCGTGGTACAGGAACACCGAGTGGATCGCCTCGCGCACGCGGTCGTTGCCGCGGAACGAGAAGCTGACGTTGCTGACCCCGCCCGACACGAGCGCCCCGGGGAGCTCGGCCTTGATCCGGCGGGTCGCCTCGATGAACGCGACGGCATAGTCGGCGTGCTCGTCGATGCCGGTCCCGATCGCGAAGATGTTCGGGTCGAGCACGATGTCCTCGGGGGCGAACCCGGCGACGTCGGTGAGCAGGCGGAAGGCCCGGGTCGCGATGTCCACCTTTCGCTCCACGGTGCCGGCCTGGCCCGCCTCGTCGAAGGCCATCACGACCACGGCCGCGCCGTAGCGGCGGACGAGCCGCGCCTGGCGGAGGAACTCGGCCTCGCCCTCCTTGAGGCTGATGGAGTTGACGATCGGGCGGCCCTGGACGCACTTGAGGCCGGCCTCGATGACCGACCACTTCGAGGAGTCGATCATCACCGGGACCCGGGCGATGTCCGGCTCCGCTGCGACGAGGTCGAGGAACCGGGTCATCGCCGCGGCCGAGTCGAGCATGCCCTCGTCCATGTTCACGTCGATGATCTGGGCGCCGGCGTCGACCTGGCTCCGTGCGATCTCGAGCGCGTCCTCGAAGCGATCCTCGAGGATCGTCCGGGCAAACGCCCGCGAGCCCGTGACGTTCGTCCGTTCGCCGACGTTGACGAAGACGTTGCCGGGCTGCGGGATCGCGAGCGGCTCGAGGCCCGACAGACGGGTCCGGGGGGCGACGGCCGGAATCGGCCGCGGCCGCAGGCCGCGGACGGCGTCGGCGATCGCCCGCACGTGGGCCGGCGTGGTCCCGCAGCAGCCGCCGACGATGTTGACCAGCCCGCCGGCCGCGAAGTCGAGCAGGGCGGCCGACGTCTCGGATGCCGTCTCGTCGTAGCCGCCGAACTCGTTCGGGAGGCCGGCGTTCGGGTAGGCCGACACGGGGACGTCGGCGACCCGGGCCAGCTCCTGGACGTGCGCCCGGAGCGCCCGTGCCCCGAGCGCGCAGTTGAGCCCGACGCTGAAGGGGCGGGCGTGACGGACCGAGTGCCAGAACGCCTCGGGGGTCTGGCCGCTGAGCGTCCGCCCGCTCGCGTCGGTGATCGTGCCCGAGATCATCAGCGGCAGCCGGAACCCGAGTCGTTCGAACAGGTCATCGATCGCGAAGATCGCCGCCTTGGCATTGAGCGTGTCGAAGATCGTCTCGATGATGAGCAGGTCGGCGCCGCCCTCGACGAGGCCCGCGGCCGCCTCCGCGTAGGCAGCCACGAGGTCGTCGAAGCGAATGTTCCTGGCGCCCGGGTCGCTCACGTCGGGCGAGATCGAGGCCGACCGGTTCGTCGGGCCCAGCGCCCCGCCGACGTAGCGCGGCCGGCCCGGCTCGCGGGCCTCGAACGCATCGGCCGCCGCGCGGGCGATCCGGGCGGCGCCGGCGTTCATCTCGGCGACGGCGCCCTCGAGCGCGTAGTCGGCCTGGGCGACGGCGGTCGCCGTGAACGTGTTCGTCTCGATGATGTCGGCCCCGGCCTCGAGATAGGCCTCGTGGATCGCCGCGACGATGTCCGGCCGGGTGATCGACAGCAGGTCGTTGTCACCGCGGAGGTCGCGCGGGTGGTCGTGGAAGCGCTCGCCGCGGAACTCGGCCTCGGACAGGCCGTAGCTCTGGATCATCGTTCCCATCGCCCCGTCGAGGACGAGGATGCGCTCCCGCGTGAGGGGGCCCAGCAGCGCCAGCCGGCTGGCGCGGGTGAAGATCGGGCCGTGGGCGTCGCCCGGCCGGCCCGGGCGTTCGGCGATCGTGTCGACGGGTGCGGTCATCCTGGCTGAGTCGGGTGGGGCTCCGGCGCGCCACGAGGTCGACACCTGTCAACGGCCCGGACGCACTCCGAGTGTACCCGTCCCCTCTGCACCCGGGCCCTCCGCGCGGACTTACGGGCGCGTGGCGAATGACCTTCGGGCCGTGACGCCACGCGATCCCGTCGACCGACCATGGTCACGTTCCGATCGCCGAGGGACCCGATGCTCGTCGACTTCACCGGCTTCGCCGGAGACTGCCTCATCAGTGGCCGCCTCGACCTTCGGGCCGAGCGTCTGACCGACCAGCTCAACGCCGAGAGCACGTTTCAGCTCGTCGACGTCCTGCTCGAGGGCCTGCTCGACGGACGTCAGGTCTCGACCCCGACGTTCAGCATCGCGCGAGCCGACCTGTGCGCGGTCAAGGCCGGACCGCCGCGCGGCTCGCAGGCACGCTGGACCCCGACCGAGCCGCATCGGCTGCAGGCCCAGATCGGCCCGTACACGGTCCTCGGGCGGCTTCACGCCCCGCCAGGCAGCGAGGCGCTCCGAGCGATCGGCGAGCGCGAGGAGATGGTCCCGCTCACGGACGCGACGATCGCCTACCTCATCGCCGGGCTGCTCGAGGTCCGGGACTGCGAGACCCTGATCATCAATCGCGAGCTGGCCAGCTGGCTCCGCGATGCCGACGAGGACCCGGTCGGCCCGCCGACGCTCCTCCCGATCGAGCCCGCCCGGACCTGAGTTCCTCGGCTGGACGGGCCGGAGCCGGCGCCCCCACGGCAGCGGTCGCCTGAGCGCCCGGGGCGCGGCGTCGCGGCGCTACGCTGCGTTCCGGAGCAGGTCGCCGCTGGAGGGACGCCATGACCAGGCTGTCGGGGCTCGTCCGGGAGAACCGGTTCACCCCGGACACGGTCCCGTGGTTCGAGAGCAAGCTCTTCTACGAGGGCGACCGACGCCGCACCTATCTCGAGCAGTTCGCGATGCTCCTCGTGCTGTCGACGATCATCGCCACGGCCGGCGTGATCGGCGACTCGACCGCCACGGTGATCGGGGCGATGATCGTGGCGCCACTCATGACGCCGATCATGGCCACCGCCGCGGCGCTGGTCACCGGGCAGATCGACCGGGCGATGCGGTCGCTCGGGCTGGTGGTGGCCGGCGTGGTCACCGTCGTGGGCCTCAGCTGGTTCATGGGCGTCGTCTACCCGGGCTTCCTCTCGTTCACCACGAACAGCCAGATCACCGGCCGCACGTCGCCCCGGCTGATCGACCTGGTGGCGGCGCTCGCGTCGGGGGCCGCCGGAGCGTTCTGCATGAGCCGCGAGGACGTGTCCGACTCGCTCCCCGGCGTGGCGATCGCGATCTCGCTCGTGCCCCCACTGTGCGTCGTCGGGCTGTCGATCGCGAACGGCCAGTACGCCGATGCGGCCGGGGCGATGCTCCTGTTCCTGGCCAACGCGCTGGCCATCCTGCTCGCGGGCGGCGGGCTGCTCGTGGTCCTCGGACTCAGCGCCGCGCGAACGGGACAGCTGGCTGGGCATGCCCGGCGCAACGCATTCCTCGCCATCGCCGTGGCGATCGTCGTGGTCGCCGTGCCGCTGGCCACGACCGGCGCCCGGATCACCCTCGATTCGCGGGAGGAGCAGGTGGCCACGAACGCCGCCCGATCCTGGGCGGAGGAGGCAGGCCTTACGCTGCGCACGCTGATCGTCGACGGTGACCAGGTGAACGTCACGGTCACCGGATCCGCGGTCAAGCCGCCGGTCGCGTCGCTCCAGTCGGCGTTGAGCTCGGCTCTCGGGCGGAGTGTCGGCGTCCAGCTCGAGACGATCCCGTCGTCGATCCAGGTCGCAGGCCCGTGACCGCCCTCGGGCGGTGACGCGTCACCAGGCCGCGATCGACCGGACCGGCATCCGCGGCCCGCGCCGCGGTGCCGCGATCCCGCTCGTCTCGAGCAGCCGGACGACCCGTCCACGCTGTCCGCGGTAGGGCTCGAGCAGCTCGAGCATCCGGGCGTCGTCGGCGCGCGGCTCGCCCGCCAGCGCGAAGGCGACCATGCTCGGCGTGTGGTAGTCGCCGACGCTGACCGCATCCGGGTCGCCGAGCGCGTCGCGGGCCACCTCGTTGACCGTCCAGGGTCCGACGCCGACGACCGAGCCGAGGAGGCGGTGGCCGTCGGCGATCGGGAGGGACGCCGCCCGTTCCAGGCGATCGGCGAGGCCGCCGACCCGGCGCAGCGTCTCGGCGCGACGTCGCTCGAGGCCGAGCGGGTGGTACGCGTGGTAGGGCAGGGCCGCCAGCCGGTCCGGCGGCGGCTGGAGGCGCAACCCGAACGGACCCGGTGCGGGCTCGCCGTAGCGGCCCACCAGCGCCCGGTAGATCCGGCGTGCCTCCTCGCCGGTGATCTTCTGCTCGAGGATCGCCGGGACGAACGCCTCGACGACGCGGTTCGAGCGCGGGATCCGGACCCCGGCGAAACGCCTGGCGAGGTCCGTCACGAGGCGATGCGGCGGCCGGAGCTCCAGGAGCCGGCCCGGGTCGTCGTTGAGCCCGCACAGGTCGGCCGCTCGCTCGACCGACCAGCCGGCGCCGGGACCCCAGCCGCGAACGACCAGCGCCTGCCCGGTGTCGACGACCTCGATGGTCGCCGGCCCGTCTGGCGTGCGGGTGGCCCGGCGCACTCGTCCGGTCGCCAGCTGGATCGTCGGGTCGCCGGAGCCGTGACGCAGCGGCGACAGCGTCCGGACGAGCTCGTACCGTGCGGGCCTCGGGAGACGGGTCTCGATCTCCGGGACTTCGAGGATGGACGTCGCGGTCATCACCCGGGCTCCCAGCCGTCCGGCGCCAGCTCGAAGCCGGCGAAAACGAACGCCGGCGCGACGGTGCAGCCGACGAGAGTCCACGCGCCGAGGCTGCGAGCCGCCTGCCAGGCGTTCGCCGGGACGACGACCTGCGGCCGGTCGCCGGCCAGCACGTCGTCGCCGAGGCGATGACGCGCCACCGTCCGCCCGTCGGAGGAGATCGCCAGCTCGAGCGGGGCACCCCCGTAGTGGTGCCACACCTCGACGGCGTCGATCCGGTGCCAGCGCGAGACCTCACGCCGGCGGAGGAGGAACAGGATCGCGCTGCCGCTCCCCCGGGAACCGTCGGCCGGGGCGTCCCGCCAGGTCTCGACGTAGTGCCCGCCCTCGGGGTGGGGCTGCATGCCGAGGGCCGCGATCAGCGCTCCGGCGCCATTGGCGCCCGCCACGCTGCGCCGAGGTCGGACCGTCGCCTGGCTGGGCATCGTCAGCCGTCGAGCGGTGCGAAGGTCGCGGTGAAGTGGCGCAGCGCGGCCGGCTCGCGGACGATCCGATAGCCACCCAGCTCGGACGCGCGATCGGCGACCGACCGGACGACCTCGATGACGTAGTCGACGTGGCTCTGGGTGTAGGTCCGACGGGGGATGGCGAGCCGGACCAGGTCCATCGGCCCAGCGGTCTCCGATCCGTCTGGGTGACGGCCGAACATGACCGTCCCGATCTCGCAGCCGCGGATCCCGCCGGCCTCGTACAGCGCCACAGCCAGCGACTGGCCCGGATAGGCGAGGGGTGGGACGTGGGGCAGGAGGGCCCGCGCGTCGATGTACACCGCATGGCCGCCGATCGGGCGGACGACCGGCACGCCCGCGCCATGGAGTGCGTCGCCGAGGTAGGCGGTTGATCGGATCCGATAGCGCAGGTAGTCCTCGTCGACGACCTCGCGCAACCCCTGCGCGATTGCCTCGAGATCGCGACCGGCCAGTCCGCCGTAGGTCGGGAACCCCTCGGTCAGGATCAGCAGGTTGCGGCAGCGCTCGGCGAGCGCGTCGTCGTTCAGCGCCAGCCAGCCGCCGATGTTCGCCAGCCCGTCCTTCTTCGCGCTCATGGTCATCCCGTCGGCCAGCGACGCGATCTCGCGGACGATCTCGGGGACCGGCCGGCCGGCCTGGCCGGGCTCACGCTCGCGGATGAACCAGGCGTTCTCGGCGAAGCGGCAGGCGTCGAGGAACAGTGGCAGCCCGTGGCGGTCGCAGATCGCCCGGACGCCGCGCAGGTTCTCGAGGCTGACCGGCTGGCCGCCGCCGCTGTTGTTCGTGATGGTCACGAAGACGACCGGGATGTGCGCGGGGCCGTGCTCGTCGATGCAGCGCTCGAGGGCCGCGAGGTCCATGTTGCCCTTGAACGGGTGCTCGACCGCCGGCTCGCGACCCTCCGGGATGACGAGGTCGACGGCCTCGGCGCCGGTGAACTCGACGTTGGCTCGGGTCGTGTCGAAGTGGGTGTTGTTCGGGACGACGAGCCCCGGTCCGGCGAGCGCCGAGAACAGGATCTTCTCGGCCGCCCGCCCCTGGTGGGTGGGGATGACGTGGCGGAACGGGAACAGCGCCTGGACGGACTCGAGGAACGCGAACCACGACGGCGATCCGGCGTACGACTCGTCGCCGCGCTGGATGCCCGCCCACTGGTCGCGCGACATCGCACCGGTGCCGGAATCGGTCAGCAGGTCGATCAGGACGTCGTCGGCATGGAGCCCGAACAGGTTGTAGCCCGCGGAACGGATCGCCGCTCGACGCTCGGCCTCGGTCGTGATCCGGATCGGCTCCACCGAGTGGATCCGGAACGGCTCGATGATCGTGCGGAAGGGATCGCCCATTGCGACCGAGGATAGTCCGCCACGACCGGATGGACCTGCTCGGAGCGTTGCCGAGGAGCTGACGTCTCGCGCTCGGGATCGCTCGGGACAGCTCGATCGCCCGACCTTCGGCTACCCTTGGGCCATGTGCCGAAGCATCAAGACGCTGCGCCGGGCGGACGAGCCGGCGACGGACGAGGAGATCGCTGCCGCCGCGCTCCAGTTCGTCCGCAAGGTGAGCGGCTATCGGGTCCCGTCGCAGCGGAACCGCGACGCATTCGACGAGGCGGTCCTCGAGGTCGCCGAGGCCTCCCGGCGGCTGCTCGATACGCTGTCCGCCGCCCGATGACCTCGGCCCGGCCCGGGCGATGACCGCACCGGCGTCGGGAATCGCCCTGCCGCGTCCGCTCGCGCCGCCGCGCTGGTGGGTCCGGCCGGGGCTGGATATCGAGGACGGCCGACTCCGGATCGCCGGGCGGGACGCCGAGCAGCCTCGCCCGGGAGCTCGGCACGCCGCTGTTCGTGTACGACCTCGAGCGGGTCGCCGAGAACGCCCGGGCCGTCGTCCAGGCGCTCGGCCGGAGCGGGGTCCACCACCGTGTCCGGTTCGCGCTCAAGGCCAACCGCGAGCCCGAGGTCCTGGCCGTCCTCCGCGGGCTCGGTGCTCCGGGCTCGCCGACGGCGATCGGGATCGATGCCTGCTCTCCCGGCGAGGTCGAGCACGCCCTGGCCCACGGCTGGACGGCCGCCGAGATCAGCTTCACCGGGACGAACCTGTCGGAGCGCGACCTCGACGCGCTCCTCCCGACCGGCGTCCACCTCAACCTCGACGCGATCAGCCAGATCGAGCGAGTCGGGCGACGGGAGCCGGGTCGGCGGATCGGGTTGCGCGTGAACCCGGGCGCCGGGGCCGGCTACCACGAGGGGCTCGCCTACAGCGGCAGCCGGCCGACGAAGTTCGGGGTCTATGCCGACCGCCTGGCCGACGCGGTGGCCGCGGCTCGGCGCCACGACCTGACGATCGACACGGTCCACTTCCACGCCGGCTCGGGCTGGCTCGCCGACGGGCTCCCGGCGTTCGAGGCCGCGCTCGTTGGCGCCGTCGCGATGGCCGACCGGCTGGTCGAGCTGGGCTGCCCGATCGACGAGGTCAACGTCGGGGGCGGGCTCGGCGCCCCGGCGCGCGAGGACGAGGTACCGATCGACCTCGACGCCTATGCGGCCGTCCTGGCCCGCCATCTCGGTCCGCGCGGCCTCGCTGTCGCGGTCGAGCCCGGCGACTACCTCGTCAAGGACGCCGCGATCCTGCTCGGCGAGGTCGTGACGATCGAGGACCGGGCCGGGACGCGGTTCGTCGGGCTCGACCTCGGCTGGAACGTCGACTGCTCGTACTTCATCTACCGGTTCGCCCAGGAGGCGGTCGTCTGCCGGGCCGCCGACGCGCCGACGGATCCAGCAGGTCACCCTCGCCGGCCACATCAACGAAGCGGGCGACGTGTTCGCCGAGGCCTACTCGATGCCCGCGCTCGACGAGGGCGACATCGTCGCCTTGCTCAACGCGGGCGGCTACAAGCAGGCGATGAGCTCGACCCACTGCCTCCGGCCGACGGCGCCGGCGCGGTTCCTGGAGCGACGCCACGCCGAGGGTGGCGTGGCGGAGGGCGCCGCTACACTCGACCGGTGAGCGTCACGCCGACCCAGCCCGACCTGCCGGCCCGCCACGTCACGCGGGCGCACGTGCTCGCGGTGCGCGGCGCGTCGACCGAGGATCGCGAGGACACGCTCGTCGGCGAGGAGCCACTCGAGATCCGTGCCGCCGGTCCGGGCCAGGAGCCCGTCGCCGTGGCCGTGACGATGCGGACGCCGGGTTCCGAGGCGGAGCTGGCCGTCGGGTTCCTGCGGACGGAGGGGCTGATCGCGCGATAACGACGTCGAGGGGGTCGAGTTCGGCGACGCGTCCCGGCTTGCCCAGCCCGACGACACGATCGTCGTCCGGCTCCGCCGCCCGTTCGACCCGTCGGTCGTCGCCGAGCGGCACTTCGTGGCGACGGCCAGCTGCGGGATCTGCGGCAAGGCGTCGCTCGACGAGATCGAGGTCCGCTGCGACCCGATCCCGGACGGGTCGCCTCTCGTGGACCGGGCCGTGGTCGTCGCGCTGCCGGAGCGTCTCCGCGCGGCGCAGCGAGTCTTCGAGGCCACAGGTGGGCTCCATGCCGCCGGGCTGTTCGAGCCGGACGGGCGGCTCGTGGCGATCCGCGAGGACGTCGGCCGCCACAACGCGCTCGACAAGCTCGTCGGCTGGGCGGTCCTCGCCGGCCGCATGCCGCTCAACGACATGGTGCTGCTCGTCAGCGGCCGGGTCAGCCTCGAGATCGTGCAGAAGGCCGCGGTCGCCGGGATCCCGATCGTATGCGCCGTGTCCGCCCCGTCCGACCTCGCGGTCGAGGCGGCGACGCGGTTCGGCCAGACCCTCGTCGGCTTCCTCCGCGGCGATGGCTTCAACGTCTATGCCGGCGCGCAGCGCCTCCGGCTGTAGACCGACGCTCGGCGGCCCGGCGACCGTCGCGAAACGCCGCGCTCAGGGGCTGCGGCGGCTCGTACGGCCCGGGTTGGCCGGCGCCTTCGGCGTTGGGGCGCGAGGCGTCGCCCCGTCGTCCGTCACCGGGGCGACGGACGACGTGGGCTCGGTCTCGCCCGGGCCGGCCGACCCAGCCGTCCGGCTCGGGGCGGCGGCAACGGCCGCATCAAGAGAACGCCGGAACCACATGACCGCGCCACCGATCGCGACCACCGCGACGACCACGAACGGGATCAGGATCCCCGTGTCGAGCGCCGACCCGAGCATCGCCAGGATCCCGACGACCGCGAGCACCATCCCGGCCAGACCGACGAGGTACCACAGCCAGCGGAAGTGGGTCGGCAGCGGGCCGGACACGGTCAGCCTTCCCGGGGGGCGCCGTCCGCCCGCTCGCCGCTCCCGCTCGCGCCCCGGTTCTGGACGAACTGGAAGCCGAACCGGCCCTTGATGCACAGGTGCCCGTCGGTGACCGACGAGTCGAGCGGCGACGTGACCTTGACGATGTCGTTGTCCTGCACGTGGAGCTCGAGCGAGCAGCCGACGCCGCAGTAGGGGCAGATCGTCTCGGTCACGGTCTGGGCCGTCTCGTCCCACGTGCCGGCCGCGCGCATCTCGTGCTCCGAGCGGAACATCAGCGCCCCGGTGGGGCAGACGCCGATGCAGTTGCCGCAGTAGACGCAGGCCGAATCGGGCAGGCCGACGTTCCATTCGGTCGAGATCCGGGCATCGAAGCCGCGTCCGGCCACCGCGATCGCGAAGGTGTTCTGGGCGTCGACGCCGCACGCCTCGACGCACTTGTAGCAGAGGATGCAGCGCGAGTAGTCGCGGACGTAGAGCTCGTTGTCGACCTTGACCGGCTGGGCCACCGTCGCCGCGGTCGGCTCGCCTGCCGCCGCATGGTGGTGGCCGGCGTCGCGCGCGTCGCGCTCGTCGGCCGCGGCCGCACTCGCGGGCGGTCCGAACCGCGCAGGATCCGCCCCGTACCGCTCGGCGTAGGCCGCGAGCGAGCCGTCGGGCGCCGCCGGTCCGGCAAGGTCGACGTCGACCGACGACCCGAGGAGCTCGATCACGAGCCGACGCGAGTGGCGCACTCGCTCGGAGTCGGTCAGCACCTCCATCCCCGGCTCGACCCGGCGCGAGCAGGCCGGCACGAGCACCCGCGAGCCGGTCACCTCGACGACGCACACCCGGCAGACGTTGACCGGCGTCAGGTTCTCGAGGTAGCACAGCGTCGGCGTGTCGATGCCCTCGGCGCGACAGGCGTCCAGGATCGTCGAGCCCGCAGGCACGCCGACGGTGCGGCCGTCGATCGTCAGCTCGACCGTCTCGACCGGCGCGGCGGGCGGCGGCTCCGGCGGACGGCTCGGTCGCGCCGGTGGGTTGAACAGGATCGGGTCGACGCTCACAGCCCGATCATCCCCGGCTGGCGGAACGCGCTCTCGATCGCGCTGCTGGCCGTCTGGCCGAGCCCGCAGATCGAGGCGTCGCGCATCGCCCGCCCGACGTCGCGCAGGAGGGCGAGCTCGTCGGCGGGGGAGCCGTTCGGCCGGCCGGCAACGAGGCGGGCGAGGATCTCCTCCTGGCGGACCGAGCCGACCCGGCAGGGCACGCACTGGCCGCACGATTCGTCGCGGAAGAAGGCCGCGATCCGGCGCAGGGTGCCGACCAGGTCGGCCGTGTCGTCGAACACCATCACCACGCCCGAGCCGAGCGTCGCGCCGATCGCCCGGGTGCCCTCGAAGGTCAGTGGCGTGTCGAGCGCATCCGGGACCGACGAACACGCCGGCGGCGCCGCCGAGCAGGATGGCCTGGATCGGTCGGCCGCCGGGGACCCCGCCGCCGAGCTCGAGGAGCTCGCGCAGGGTCGCCCCGAACGGCACCTCGTAGACGCCGGGGCGAGCGACGTGCCCGGACAGGCAGAACAGCTTCGGACCGCTCGAGCCCGGCGTGCCGATCGCGGCGAACGCCGCTCCGCCGTCGAGCACGATCGCGGGGACGTTCGCCAGGGTCTCGACGTTGTTCACGGTCGTCGGCTTGCCGAAGAGGCCGACCTCGACGGGGAACGGCGGCTTGTTGCGGGGCTCGCCGCGACCGCCTTCGATCGACTCGAACAGGGCGGTCTCCTCGCCGCAGATGTACGCCCCTGCGCCGCGCCGGAGGTCGATGTCGAAGGCGAACCCGGAACCGAGGACGTCCGGCCCGAGGAGCCCGGCCTCGCGCGCCCGGGCGATCGCGTTCGCCAGCCGCGCCTCCGCGAGCGGGTACTCGCCGCGGAGGTAGAGGTAGCCGCGCTCGGCGCCGGTCGCGAAGCCGGCGATCGTCATCGCCTCGACGAGCGCGAACGGATCCTCCTCGAGCAGCGCCCGGTCCTTGAACGTGCCCGGCTCCGACTCGTCGGCGTTGCACACGAGATAGTGCGGCCGGGCCGGCTGGGCGGCGACCGCGGCCCACTTCCGCCCGGTCGGGAACGCCGCGCCGCCGCGCCCGACGAGCCCGGACGCGGTCACTTCCTCGATGACGCGGGTTGGGCCGAGCTCGACGGCCCGGGCGAGCGCCCGATAGCCGCCGTTTGCCCGGTAGTCGTCGAGGCTCGTCGGGTCGATCCGGCCGACCCGGGCGAGGAGGCGGAGCCCCGGGTCCCCGGCCTGCGGGACGGAGGCGCGGATCGCGGCGAGGCGGTCGGGCGACGGCGGGACCGCCGGTCCGGGCGCGCCCGCGCGGGCCATGTGCGTCGATCCGGGTCGTCGGTCGCCGCGTCCTCGAGCCGGCGCACGACGCCGGCCGCATCGATCGGTGCCGTCGCGAACGTTCGGGGCGCGGCACCGGCGATCGTGAACAGGGCGGCCGGCGCGCGCTCGCACTGCCCCAGGCACGGGCTGCGCAGCCACGTCGCCGACCCGTCGAGCGCCGGTGTGCCCGGCGGCCCGAGCCGGCGTTCGAGCGCGGCGCACAGGTCCTCGGCACCGGCCAGCCGGCAGGCGATGTCGTCGCACACATGGGCGACCGCCGGTGGGCGTGGGGTCGTGGCGAGCAGCGCGTAGAACGAGGCGACGCCGTACGCCTCGGCCGGCGGCACGGTCAGCCGGCGGCAGACGTAGGCGAGCGCGGGCTGGCTGATGTAGCCGATCCGTGACTGGATCGCGTGGAGCGCGGGCAGGAGCTGGTCACGATGCGCCCGCGCCTCGTGGCCGCCGTGGGCGACGTGGCCGTCGACCGCCGCATCGCGGACACCGCCCTGCCAGCCGCCCCGCGGCGGTCCGATGACCGGGCTGAGGACGGCGTCCACGGCGTCGCGCTCGGCGGGCGACGCGAGCGGCGCGACCACGTGGAGGTCCATCCCGGCAGTGTAGCGACGAGGGGTCCGTGCGGCCTCGACGGGCGCGACGGGTCCTAGGCCGGGATCGACGCCTCGAGCTTCTCGATCCGGATCGCGGTCGCCTTGAACTCGGCCGTGCCCGACTTCGGGTCGGTCGCGTCGATCGTCAGCAGGTTGACCGCCACGTCGTCCTGGAAGTGGAGGGTCATGAACGTCAGTCCGGGTCGCAGCGACGGGTCGATCCGGATCGGGACCTCGACCTGGCCGCGTCGCGAGACGACCCGCACCCGCTCGCCGTCGGCCAGCCCGTAGGTCTCGGCGTCCTCCGGCGAGATGTCGAGCGACTCGCCGCGCCGGAGCGGCGACGTGTAGCCCCCGGTCTGGACGCCGGTGTTGTACGAGTCGAGCCGGCGGCCTGTCGTCAGCCGGATCGGGAAGTCGGCGTCGAGCTTGTCGACCGGTGGGTCGTGCTCAACCGGCACGAACGGGACGCGGTTGCCGGGGACGGGGTCCTCCCACAGCCGCGAGTGGAGGAAGAGCTCGCCGGGGTGCGTCTCGTCGTAGCACGGCCATTGGATCCCGCCGAGCTCGTCGAGCCGGGCGTAGCTCATGCCGGCATGGACCGGCGAGAGCGAGCGGACCTCGTTCCAGACCGCCTCGGCGTCCGGGTCGCCCCAGTCGTGGCCCATCCGCCGCGCGAGCTCGAAGATGATCGCCAGGTCGTCGCGCGCCTCGCCGGGCGGATCGAGCGCCTTGCGCACTCGCTGGACCCGGCGCTCCGAGTTCGTGACGGTCCCGTCGCTCTCGGCCCAGGCGGCCGCCGCCGGCAGGACGACGTCGGCGAGCTCGGCGGTCGCGGTCAGGAAGATGTCCTGGACGACCATGAAGTCGCGCGTCCCCAGGAGGTGCTTCGCCCGGCGCTGGTCGGCCTCCGACTGGACCGGGTTCTCGCCGATGACGTAGAGCGCCTGGAGCTCGCCACGCTCCATCGCGTCGAACATCGCCGACAGGTGCCAGCCGCGCTTCGGCGGGACGGTGACGCCCCAGGCGGCATCGAACTTGGCCCGCAGGGCGTCGTTCTCGACGTGCTGGAAGCCGGGCAGCCGGTCGGGCAGGGCGCCCATGTCGCCGCCGCCCTGGACGTTGTTCTGACCGCGCAGCGGGTTGATCCCGCTGCCGTACCGCCCGACGTGTCCGGTCAGGAGCGCGAGGCTGATCAGGGCGAGGACGTTGTCGACCGCGTTGTGGTGCTCGGTGATCCCGAGGGTCCAGCAGATCATCGCCCGGTCCGCCCGGGCGAACGCGAGCGCCGCCTCGCGGATCGCCGCCGCCGGGACCCCGGTCTCGCGTTCGGCCAGCTCGAGGGTGTACGGCTCGACCGTCGCGCGGTAGGCCTCGAAGCCAGTGGTGGCGCGCTCGATGAACGCGCGTGTGCTGGAGGCCCTCGTGGATGATCTCCCGGGCCATTGCGTTGGCCAGGGCGATGTCGGAGCCCACGTCGAGCCCGAGCCACAGGTCGGCCCACTCGGCGGAGCTCGTCCGGCGCGGGTCGACCGCGATCAGCCGGGCTCCGCGGTTGACCCCCCGGAGCAGGTGATGGAAGAAGATCGGGTGGGTCTCGCGGGCGTTGCTGCCCCACAGGAGGACGAGATCCGTCTCCTCGATCTCACGGTATGAGCTTGTGCCGCCCCCGGCACCGAAGACGGTCGCCAGACCGGCGACGCTCGGAGCGTGTCAGGTGCGGTTGCAGCTGTCGATGTTGTTGCTGCCGAGGACGGCCCGGGAGAACTTCTGCGCTGCGAAGTTCACCTCGTTCGTCGCCTTCGAGCAGCTGAACGTCCCGAACGTCGACGGCCCGTGCTTCGCGCCGGCGGCCGTGAGGCCGGCGACGGTCCGCTCGAGCGCCTCGTCCCAGGTCGCCGGGCGGAGCGATCCCGCGTCGCCGCGGCCCCCCTCGCGCACGAGCGGCTGGGTCAGTCGGACGTAATCCCGTGGCATCGGTGGATGCCCCTCCGCTGCGGTGGCCGGCGGGCGGCTCACGCCGCCTCGACGAACCCCGGCCGAGTGTAGCGCCGCCTCCGGTGCGTCGCGAACGGCGGCGTGGGTTCGTCGCCGATACACTCGGATCATGGAGCGCGTACCGGCCGCCGAAGCGGCCTGGATCCAAGGCCCGCTCACCCTCGCCACGCCGGATCCAATCGCCCGGCTGACCGCGATCGAGCTCGGCGGGCTGCTCCGGCGGCGCGAGATCAGCGCCGTCGAGGCGCTCGAGGCGACGCTCGACCGTGCCGCCCGGCTGGTCCCGGCGATCAACCCCTTCTCGGTCCGGCTCGACGATCGGGCGCGGATCGCCGCCCAGCGGGCCGACGAGCTGCTCGCCCGGGGCGAGGGCGGTCTGCTGACCGGGCTGCCGGTGACGGCCAAGGACTCGCAATGGCTGGCCGGCGTCGAGAGTGCCGTCGGCAGCCTGACCATGCGCGGCTTCGTCCCGCGGGTAACGTCGGTCGCGCTCGAGCGGCTCGAGGCGGCCGGTGCCGTGATCTTCGCGAAGACGGCTGTGCCGGAGTTCTGCTACAGCGGGATCTGCGAGAGCCCGGTCCACGGCCGGACGGCCAACCCGTGGAACCTGGACCGGACGCCGGGCGGCTCGAGCGGCGGTGCCGGGGCGGCGGTCGCGAGTGGGCTCGGACCGCTATCGCTCGGCGGCGACGGCGGCGGCTCGATCCGAATCCCGGCGGCGTTCTGCGGCGTCGTCGGGTTCAAGCCGACCTTCGGGGCTATCCCCCGCGCCCCGTGCACGGAGGCCTGGCGGACGCTTGTCGCCGTCGGACCGCTGGCCCGGACCGTCGCCGACGCCCGCCTCCTGTTCCGCTCGCTCGCCGGCGCCGACCCGCGCGATGAGCTCAGCGTCGACGTTGCCGATCTCGACGCGCCGGCGCCCGAGCCCGCGGCGCTCCGGGCCGTGGTCAGCGAGGACCTCGCTGGGTTCGCGGTCGACGACGACGTGCGGCTCGCCTTCCGCCGCGCGGTGGCGGCGCTCGAAGCGGCCGGGGCGACCCTCGTCGATGACGCGCCCGGCATCGGCTCGAGCATCCGGCCCTGGGCGACGATCGCCGCGGCCGAGGCGCGCCGCGAGGAGGACCAGACCTATCTCCAGCACCGCGAGGAGCTGACGGAGCGAGCCGCCCACTTCCTCGAGTTCGGCGGCCGGATCGGGGTCGAGGAGTACGCCGCCGCACAGTCTGAGCGCGATCGTATCCGCGCCGCCTATCGGGCGATGTTCGAGCGCACCGGTGCCACGGTGCTCCTGACACCGACGCTCGGCTGCGAGGCCTTCCCGCATGGGATTACCCATCCGGCGGCGATCGGCGGCGAGCCGATCCACCTCCTCTGGATGGACTGGGCCCCGTTCCTCTACGACGCGAACCTCGGGGGCTTTCCGGCACTGTCACTGCCGATCGGGTTCGGCGACGATGGCCTCCCGGTCGGCCTCCAGGTCCAGGGGCTGCCCGGTCACGACGGTGTCGTCCTCGCGGCGGCCGAGACGATCGAGGCCGCGGTCGGCTGGCGTGCGTGGCCGCCGGAGCCGCCGACGCTCTGAGCCGGCCTGCTTGGGTTGCCGACACTGCGGAGATCCCTCGAGCCGGAGAAGGACGATGGGCAAGAAGGACGACCATCGGGCGCGAAAGGCGAAGGTGGCAGCCCGCGAGGCCAAGGCGGCCGCTCGAGCGACCAAGCCGGCCGGACGAGCGGCCAAGGCAGCGGCTCGAGAGACCAAGGGAGCGGCGCGAGCAGCCAAGGCGGCCGGCCGGGCGGAACGCGCCGGCACGCACAGCCATCACGGCCGTCGCCACGGCCCGAGGCGTCCGCGCCTGAACGGGATCTCGGAGATCCGGGCATTCCTGCGGACCAACCAGACCCCGATCCACTTCATCAGCCCGACTCCATTCAACCTCCTCGGGATCGACCGCTGGGTACGCGACTTCTACTTCATCGGCTACTACGACTGCTTCGAGGGGAGCCACCCGCGCGTCTTCGTCCCGCGCGAACGGCCCTATCGCGAGTTCCAGTCGATCGAGGAGATCAACGCCTACCTGCTGGGGCACAAGGAGGTCGGCGACTTCATCCGGTCGAAGGGCGACGGCGGGCTGGCGACGTTCCTGATGTTCGACGAGACGGTCGAGCGGCTCGCCCCGGAGCTCGGGCTGCGGATCATCCATCCGTCGGCCGCCCTGCGCCATCACGTCGACTCGAAGACGGTCACGACCCGGCTCGGCAACGAGGCCGGGATCCCGAGCGCCCCGAACGTCCTCGGGGCGGCGCGGAGCTATCGCGAGCTGCTCGACCGGGCGCGGGGCGGCGGGCTCGGCGAGGACCTCGTCGTCCAGGCACCCTACGGCGACTCGGGACGGACGACGTTCTTCATCCGCGGCGAGCGCGACTGGAAGAAGGCCGAGAAGGTGATCGCGGCCGAGCCGGAGGTCAAGATCATGCGCCGGCTCAACTGCCGGTCCACCGCGATCGAGGCCACGATCACCCGCCACGGCACGATCGTCGGACCGCTGATGACCGAGCTCATCGGCCATCCCGAGCTGACCCCGTACAAGGGCGGCTGGTGCGGCAACGACATGTGGCCGGGTGTCCTCTCCGAGCACCACCGCAGGCGGGCGCGCAAGTACGTCCAGGCGCTCGGCGACCGGCTCGCACGAGAGGGCTACCTCGGCTACTTCGAGGTCGACGTCCTGGCCGACGTCGACGACGGCGAGCTGTACCTCGGCGAGATCAACCCGCGGATCAGCGGCGTGACGTCAATGACCAATGCGACCGCCGGCGCGTACGCCGACTTGCCGCTGTTCGCCTTCCACCTGCTCGAGTACATGAACGTCGACTACGAGATCGACGTCGACGACATCAACCACCGCTGGGCCCAGGCCGAGACCGTCGACGTCTGGAGCCAGCTCATCGTCAAGGAGCCCGAGGACCGGGTCGAGCTGCTGACCGAGGTCCCGCGAACCGGGATCTGGCGGATCGACCCGGCGACCGGCGCGATCCGGTTCGGCCGCTGGGGCAACGACTGGCACTCGATCGTCGACGACGAGGAGGCGTTCTTCCTGCGGGTCCTCGCCCCGGGCGACTACCGCTACAAGGGCGCCGACCTCGGCGTGCTCGTGTCGAAGTCGCGGATGCAGACGGACGACTTCGGGCTGACCGAGCGGAGTCGCGCGTGGGTCGCCGGCGTCCGTGCCCTGTACGCCGGCACGCCGCTCACGCGGAACGAGGCTCCGCTGCCGAAACGCGATCCGTTCGCGTTCAAGTTCGGCTAGGTCGGACCCCGGCCGAGCTCAGGCGAGGGCGATCGCCGGGATCTCCGCGGCCTCGACCCGCCCGATCCGCCAGTGCGGGACCGCGGCGGCATCGAGCCGCGACTCGACCTCGGCGAGCCGCGCCGGGGACACCGCCGCGAGGAGGCCGCCGCTCGTCTGCGGGTCGTGTGCCAGCGTCACGAGCTCGGGCGTCACCCCGGTCGCGACCGTCAGCGCCTCCGCGACGAACCGCCGGTTGTGCCCTGCGCCGCCCGTCTCGACCCCGGCCCTCGCGAGCTCGAGGGCGCCGGCCAGCCGCGGCAGCGCCGACGCCTCGACGACGAGCCGGGATCCCGACGCGCGGGCGACCTCGAGGCCGTGCCCCAGCACGCCGAACCCGGTGACGTCGGTGGCGCAGCGGACGCCGGCCGCCACGAGGGCGTCGCCCGCGGCCCGGTTGAGGACGCGCATCTGGTCCACCGCCGCGGCGAAGTCGGCATCGTCTGTCCGTCCCTGCCGGCGGCCGCTGACGAGCAGCCCGGTCCCGAGCCGCTTCGTCAGGACCAGGACGTCGTCCGGCCGGGCGCCGCCCTTGCGGAGCATCCGGTCCGGATGCGCGGCGCCAGTCACCGCCAGGCCGTACTTCGGCTCCGGGTCGCGGATTGTGTGCCCCCCGGCGAGGACGCCGCCCGCCTCGCGGACCTTGGCTGACGCCCCGGCGAAGATCGCGCCGAGGGTCTCGCTCGGGAGCTCCTCTGGGAAGGCGGCGATCGACAGGGCGAAGAGCACCCGCCCGCCCATCGCGAACACGTCCGACAACGCGTTGGCGGCGGCGATCTCGCCGAACGTGAACGGGTCGTCGACGATCGGCGGGAAGAAGTCGAGCGTGCCGATGATCGCGAGCTCCGGCGAGACGACCCAGGCGGCGGCGTCTTCGGGCGGGTTCAGCCCCGCGATCAGCTCGTCCGGCGTGGCCTCGGCCGCGAGCCCCGCCAGCGACTCGGCCAGCAGGTCCGCGCCGAGCTTGGCGGCGCAGCCGCCGCACGTCGTGAGCTCGGTCAGTGGCAGGCTCGGGCTGGTCAGACTGGTCATCCGGCGACCGGGTTCGCGTCAGGCTCCGGGTCGTGATGCTCCTCGGCTTCGATCGTGACCCGGGGCAGCCAGTTGAGGAAGCCGGGCAGCCACCAGTTCCAGTCGCCGAGCAGTCGCATCGTCGCCGGCAGGAGGAGGCTCCGGATGATCGTCGCGTCGAGGAACACCGCGACCGCCAGGCCTAGGCCGAGCTGCTTGATGACGACGAGCTGGAGGGTCACGAACACCGAGAAGACGACGACCATGATCGCGGCCGCGCTGGTCACCGTCCCGGCGGTGATCGCGATCCCGCGGGCGACCGCCTCGTCCGACGAGTGGCCCCGGTCGCGGAGCTCCTTGACCCGGGTCAGGATGAACACGTGGTAGTCCATCGACAGCCCGAACAGGATCGTGAAGATGAACACCGGCACGAATGACTCGATGACCCCGGGCTGGATCGCCAGCTGCTCGTGGAACAGCCCGTCCTGGAAGACGAGCACGAGCACGCCGTAGGCCGCCGCCGTCGACAGCAGGTTGAGCAGGATCGCCTTGATCGGGATCACGAGCGACCGGAAGGCGACTAGCAGGAGCAGGAACGACAGGGTCAGGACGAACAGCAGGACCTGGCCGATCCCGGCGGCGTAGAAGTCGACCGTGTCGAACGCGTAGGCGGCATCGCCGGTGACCAGGCCCTGGACGTCGCCCAGGCCGGCGAAGTGGGCCGGCACGATCTCCGAGCGAACGTGCCGCACGATGTCCCAGTTCGCCCGGTCGTTCTGGGTACCGGGGATCGTGTACGAGATCAGGGCCACCGAACCGTCGCGCGAGAGCTGCGTGCTCGTCGGCTGGCTGACGCCGGGGATGGCGAGGACGTCCTTCGAGAACGCGCTGATCGCCTCCTGCGTCGCTGGCTGGTCGGCATGGGTCACCACCACCTGGAGCTCGAGCGTCGAGCCCTGCGGCCACTTCGCGTTCATCAGCTTGATCGCCTTCACCGAGTCGACCGAGTCGGGGAACGCGGTGAGGTCGGTCACGCCGAGCTGGAAATGGAGGAACGGGACTGCGAGCAGGAGGAGGAACCCGGCCGACGCCACGAACGTGATGACCGGGCGGCGCATCGCTCCGCTGACGATCCGGCCCCACAGCCCCGTGCCCTCCGGCCGGTGGCGGCCGAAGTAGGGGATCCGCAGCCGGTCGACGCCCGGACCGAGGATCGACAGGATCGCCGGCAGGAACGTCAGCGAGCCGATCACCGAGATGATCACGACCGAGATCGTGCCGATCGCCATCGATTTGAACAGCGGGTCGTCGAGCAGGAACAGCCCGGCGATCGAGATCGTCACGGCGAGGCCCGAGAAGAAGACCGCCCGGCCGGCCGTCGCCGACGCCTGCCGGATCGCGACCTGGCGAGGGACGGCCGCGGCGCTGCTCGGCTCGGAACCGGCTCAGGATGAATAGCGAGTAGTCGACGGCGACGGCGAGCCCGATCAGCACGACGAGCTGGCTGGCGTACGGGCTGACCGGGCTGATGAGCTGGCTGTACAGGCCGAGCACGCCGAACGCCCCGAGCAGCGCGCTGATCGCCATGATCAGCGGGATCACCGCCGCCACGACCGTGCCGAACGCGATCAGCAGGATCGCGAACGTCAGCGGGATCGTCAGCCGGAGCGATCCGTCGAGGTCCTTGTTGACGACCTCGCTGATCTGCTCGTTGGCGAGCGTGTTCGACAGGCCATGGACCTGGAGCGTGGGATTGGCGGCCGCGATCGCCGTCACCGTCTCCCCGACGGGCGCCATCCGCTGGGTCAGGACGTCCCCGTCGCCCTTCGCCGTGGCGACGATTCGGACGGTCGTCTTGTCCGGCGAAACGAGCCCTGCGGCGGCCGGCGTCGTCAGCGGGTCGAGGACCTGGCTGAAGGTCGGGCCGTCGACCCCGTCGACTGTCGAATGGAGCGCGGTGAGCGTCGCGACCGCCTTCGTGACGGCGCCGGAGAAGGCCGGGTCATCGACGGTCCCCGTAGGCGATGACAGGAGGACGTAGACCGACTGGCTGGGGTCCGTCGTTCCTGAGGCGTTGAAGACGTCGTAGGCATGCGCCGACTCGAACTTGGCGCGCTGGTTCTGCGACACGGCACCCTGGGTGTTGGTCCCGCCGGCCGCCAGGCTCGCCACGAACAGCCCGACCGTGAAGACGAGCCACAGCCCGAGCACCGGCCAGCGGTGGCGGGCGCTCCAGGAGGCCACCCGAACCGTCCACGGATCGCGGGTCGGGCGCGGCTCGGCCGCGGTGATCGTCGTCATGGGAACCGGATTGTCGCCTCCCCGGCCGGAACGGACAACCGGCCCCGGCGTAGACTCGTCGACTCGCGGGAGCGGAGGGGTCCCGGTGGGTCCCCCGGTCTTCAAAACCGGTGGCGCCACGCCCGACGTGACGCGGTGGGTTCGACTCCCATGCGCTCCCGCCATCGGATGGCGCCGCGGGCTGAGGTCCTGCTCATGTCTCCCGCACTACGCCGCGCTCGGCCCGGCGGTTCTCGGCGGGCCCCGGCCCCCGGGCTTACCGCACGGCATGCGACGATGTCGGCGATGAGCGTCCGAACGGCCTCCAGCCGGCCACCGAGCGTCGAGCGGCTCCTCGCGGCGGCGCGTCCCGGGCTCGGCGAGCGCAACCCCGAGGCGGTCCTCGCGGAGGCGCGAGCGGTCATTGACGACGAGCGCGCACGACTGGCGGCCGGCGACGAGGCGCGCCCCATCGACGATCTCGGCGCCGCGCTCGTCGCCCGGCTCGACGCCTTCGCCGATCCGATCGGGGCAGGCCCGGCGAGCGTCATCAACGCGAGCGGCGTGATCGTCCACACGAACCTCGGCCGGGCACCCTGGCCGCGGGCCGCGATCGAGGCCGCCCGGGCCGCCGCCGCCGACCCGCTCTTCCTCGAGCTCGATCGATCGACCGGCCGGCGCGCCGCCCGCTACCGCGCCGCGGAGGAGCACCTCATCGCCCTGACCGGCGCCGAGGACGCGCTGGTCGTCAACAACAACGCCGCGGCGGTCGCGTTGGCGGTCGGGCTGGCCGGGCGCGGCGGCCGGGTCGTCGTGTCGCGCGGCGAGCTCGTCGAGATCGGCGGCGGCGTCCGCATCCCGGAGATCGTGCGGCGAGCGGGCGCGCGACTCGTGGAGGTCGGGACGACGAACCGGACGCGGGTCGCCGACTTCGAACCGGCCCTGGCTGACGGATCCCGGCTCGTGCTCCGGGTCCATCCCTCGAACTTCCGCCAGGAGGGCTTCGTGGAGGCGCCCGAGCCGTCCGCGCTCGCCGAGCTGGCCCATCGCCACGGTGCGCTCGTGGTCGACGACCTCGGCAGCGGGGCCTTCCTCGACACGGCGGCGTTCGGCCTCGCCCACGAGCCGACGCCGCGGGAGCGGCTGGCGGCCGGGGCCGACCTGGTGACGTTCAGCGGGGACAAGCTGGTCGGCGGCCCGCAGGCCGGGCTCATCGTGGGACGCGCCGAACCCGTCGCGCGGCTCCGACGCGATCCGCTCGCCCGGGCGACCCGGGCCGACAAGACGACGCTCGCGGCGCTGGCGGCGACGCTCGGCCTGTACCGGGCCGGGCTGGCCGTCCGCGAGATCCCCGTCTGGCGGATGGTCGCCGCCCGGCCGGACGACCTGCGGGCCCGGGCGGAGGCGCTCGTGGCCCGGCTCGACGATCCGGTGCTCGGGGCGCACGCCGTGGCGCTCGATTCGACCGTCGGGGGCGGCGCGCTGTCGGGTGAGACGCTCGCGTCGTGGGGCGTGGCCGTGCCCGGGTCCGCCGCGCTCCTCGGCCGGCTGCGCGACGGTCGGCCGGCGATCGTCGGCCGGATCCAAGCCGGCCACGTCGTGCTCGACCTGCGGACGGTCGATCCGACCCGCGACGACGACCTCGCCCGGGCGCTGGCGGCGGCGATCGCGATCCGTCCCGGACGATGACCGTCGTCATCGGGACGGCCGGCCACATCGACCACGGCAAGACGAGCCTCCTGCGAGCGCTCACCGGGATCGACGCGGACCGCCTCCCCGAGGAGCGCCGGCGCGGGATGACGATCGACGTCGGCTACGCCCACCTGGCCCTCGACGACGGGTCCGAGCTCGACTTCGTCGACGTGCCCGGTCACGACCGGCTCGTCGGCAACATGCTCGTCGGAGCCGGGGAGATCGACGCCGCCCTGCTCGTCGTGGCCGCCGACGACGGGCCCCGGGCGCAGACGATCGAGCATCTCGGGCTCCTCGACGCGTTCGGGATCGCTGACGGCGTCGTGGCGATCACGAAGATCGACCTCGTGGACCAGGATCGCGCCGCGGCGGTCGCCGCCGCGGTCGAGCGCCTCGTCGGTCGGACGTCGCTCGCCGGAGCCCCGATCGTGCCCGTCTCGGCGATCCGCGGCGACGGCATCGACGAGCTCCGGGCCGCCCTCGTCGTCCTGCGCGACCGCGTCGTCGCGATGGCGGCAAACCGGCCCGCTGCCGGGCCGCGGCTGGCGATCGACCGGGTGTTCGCGGTCAAGGGCCGCGGCGTCGTCGTCACCGGCTCGCTGCGCGGCGGTCGGCTCGGCCGGGGCGCGACGCTCCGTCTCGAGCCGGCCGGCGGGCACGTCCGGGTCCGCGAGCTCCAGGTCCACGGCGGGCCCGTCGAGGCGGTCGAGACCGGGGGTCGGGTCGCCCTCAACCTGGCCGGCGTCGAGCTCGCCGGGATCCAGCGCGGCGACGTCCTCACCGACGACCCGTCGGTCCGCCGGACGGATCGCCTGCTGGCCATCCTGCGCCCCCCGGCCCGGCTCGACGAGCGCGGCGCCGAACTGCCGTGGCCACCCCCGGCAGGTGCGATCCTGCGCCTCCACCTCGGGACCGCGGCGATCGATGCGACGCCACGGCGGGGCCGGTCCGACGCCGCCGACCTGCCCGACGGGCGGCGTGTCGCCACGCTCCGGCTCGCGCGACCCACGGTGACCGCGGTGGGTGACCCGTTCGTCCTGCGCGTCCCGTCGCCGGCCGCAACGGCCGCCGGGGGCATCGTGCTCGACCTGGCGCCGCCGATCGGCGCTTCGCGTCGCCGCGCCACCCCGGCGTCGCTCCTCGCCCTCGCGACGGCCTGGTTGGACGGAGACGAGGCCGCGGTCCTCGCCGCGCGGGTGGCGCTCCACGGCATCGTGAGGCGCGACGCCACGGCCGTCGCCCCGGACGGGGGCCGGGTGGCGGGGAGCTGGCTGGTCGCCGACGAGATCGCCACTGCCCTCGATGCGGAGGCCATCGCGCTGGTCGACGCGCGTCATGAGCGCGAGCCCCTCGCACCGGGCGTTCCCCGGGCCGAGCTGCGCCGGACCCTCGCTCGGTCGCTCCGCCGTCGGGCGAGCGCCGAGGAGCGCAGCGCGGGCGAGATCGTCGACGCGTTGGTCGAGGCGCTCGTGGACGCGGGCCGGCTCGGCCGGACGGGCGATGCGATCCGCAACCCGGCGCGATCGACGGGGGCCCTGCCGGATGACGTTCGTGCGGCGATGGACCGCCTGGAGGCGGCCCTCTCCGTGGTCGCGCCACTCGCCCTCGGCGCGGCTGCCCGGGACGCTCGCTGCCCGGCGGAAGGTATCCGGGCGCTCGAGGCGGCCGGCCGCATCGTTCGCGTCGAGCCCGACCTCGCCTGGTCGCGCTCGAGCTACGCGGCGCTCGAGGCGCTAGCGCTCGAGCTCGCGGGCCGGGCGCCGCTCACGCCGGCGACCCTGCGCGACGCGAGCGGTACGAGTCGCAAATACGTCATGGCCCTGCTCGAGGACCTCGGGCGTCGGGGCGTTCTCCAGCGCACGGCCGCCGGGCACGTGCGCGGGCCGCGGGCGCCGCGGGTCGCGACGCATGGCGCGCCCGATGGGTCGCGCGCGCCGTGACCGGCCCGAGCGTCGGGACCGATCCACTGCCCCGGCCGACGGCCGTCACCGGGATCGTGTTGGCCGGCGGCCGGTCGAGCCGCTTCGGGGCCGACAAGCTGCGCGCATCGATCGACGGCGAACCGCTCCTGTGGCGGCCGGTCCGCGCCCTCGCCGGCGCCGGCTGTGGCGTCGTCGTGGTCGTCATCGCCCCCAACGGACCGGTGCCGGAGCTGCCGCCCGATCGCGGCACGGACGTCCGCGTCGTCCGCGATCGCGAGCCCTTCGGCGGGCCCCTGGTCGGCGTTCGGACCGGGCTCGGCGCCGCACCAGACCCGGTCGCGCTAGTTGCGGCGGGCGACCAGCCGGGTCTCCGGCCGGCGCTCCTGCGCGTCCTGCTCGGGGCGCTCGCGGCACCGACGGATCCCGGCCTGCCGGGCGGCCGCTCGCCGGCGGCCGCCGTCCTCGTCGACGCGACAGGGGCGCCGCGACCCCTGCCCTGTGCCGTCGACCGGTCGTGGGCGCTGGCGGTCGCCGATCGACTTCTCGCGGCTGGCGAGTCGCGGCTTCGCGCCCTCCTCGAGGCGCTCGACGCCCGGACGGTCCCGGAGCGGGACTGGCGGCCGGCGGATCCCGAGGCGGGCTGGACCGTCGACATCGACACGCCGGCCGACCTCGAGGGCCGTTGACGCAACCAATAGCGTTGCATTACCGTGGAACTCCAGGAGGTCGCACAACGATGCCGATCGCCGCACGGGACCGGATCGAATCGCTGGTGACGGATCTCGGCAGTCGCGCCGAGGTGGCCCGGACGCTCGAGGTGGACCGCTCCCAGGTCACCCGCTGGCTCGACCGCGGCCAGGACCCGGGACCCGACAACCTGCGCAAGGTCGAGGGGGTCGAGCTGGCGCTCGCCCGTCTGCTCCGCCTGTACGACCGCGACGCGGCGCTGGCCTGGCTCCAGGGCTTCAACGCCCAGCTCGGCGGGCGCCGACCGGTCGACGTCCTCGCCCGTGGCCGGTTGAGCGAGGTGCTCGACGCGATCGACGCCGACGAGTCCGGCTCGTTCGCCTGACGTGCTGTACCGGGTCTTCGGGTGGACGCCCGACGCCCCGCCGGAGCCGCTCCGCGTGCCGCGCGGACGGCAGGGTGGGGGCCGCCACGACGACCCGGCGCGCTACACGGCCCTGTACCTCGCCCGGGAGGCGGTCGGCGCCGTCGCCGAGGCGATCCAGGCGTTCCGCGGCCAGGAGTTGACCCCGGCCGCGCTGGCCCGGCCCGACGGCACCCGGCGCGCGCTGGCCGTGCTCGACGACGCGGCGCTGCCCGCGCTTCTCGACCTCGACGATCCGGCGACCCTCGTCGAGCGCCGCCTCCGGCCGTCGCGCGTGGCGACCGGGTCGCGTCGAGTCACCCAGCGGATCGCGAGCGACGCCTTCGACGACGGCGCGGCCGGGCTGTCGTGGTGGTCCACGCTCGAAGCCTCGTGGACGAACGTGACGCTCTTCCGCGAGCACCTGGCCGAGGAGCCACGGCTGGTCGAGGCGACCGCGCTGACGCTCGACCATCCCGCTCTGGTCGAGGCCGCCGAGCGACTCGGCGTGCGGATCGCCCCGCCGGGCGGACGGGGGCGGCGACCCGGGCTGACCGTCGTCCGCTGAAGCGGCGACGGCGCTTCAGCCGTCGAGTGCGCGGGTCTCGTACACCGGCTCACCCTCGACGAACGTGGCCACGACCCGGGCGTCGCCGATCTGCCCGGCCGCGCCGTCGAACAGGTCTCGATCGAGGACGACCAGGTCGGCGAGCTTGCCGACGCTGAGCGACCCCGTCGTGTCGTCGTGATGATTGACGAAGGCGGATCCCATCGTGAAGGCGTGGATCGCCTCGTCGAGCGTGAGCCGCTCCTCAGGCCCGAGCGGTGGGTGGACCAGCCCCACGATCCGGTGGACGCGGTTGACCGCGATCTCCATCTCGAGCAGCGGGTCCGCGGTCGACACGTTCCAGTCCGAGCCCATGGCCAGGCGCGCGCCGGATCGGAGGAGCGACTTGAACGGGTACTGCCAGGCGCTTCGCTCGGGGCCGAGGAACGGAATGGTCAGGCGGTCCATCTGGGGCTCGTGAGCGGCCCAGAACGGCTGGGCGTTGGCGACGACCCCGAGGCCGCCGAAGCGCGGCACGTCGGCCGGGTGGATGACCTGGATGTGGGCAATGTGGTGGCGCCCGTCGGTCGGCCCGTTGGCCGCACGGGCGGCCTCGACGGCGTCGAGCGCCTCGCGCACCGCCCGGTCGCCGATCGCATGGAAGTGGACCTGGAAGCCGGCCGCGTCGAGCCGGCGAGTCACGCCGCGCAGCCGGTCCGGATCGAGGAACAGGATCCCGGTCCGGTCGGCCGGGCCGCCGTCGGCCGGCAGGTAGGGCTCGAGCATCGCGCCCGTGAACGTCTCGAGGACGCCGTCGACCATGACCTTGACCGAGCCCGCCCGGTAGCGACCGATCGTTCCGGCCGTCCGGCGCTCGAGCAGGCCGTCGACCGCCCGCTCGTCCCAGTCCGCCTCCCACCATTGGGCCCCGACGACCCGGGCGGTCAGCGCGCCGCGACCCGCGACGGCCAGGTAGGCGGCGTGTTCGACGGGCCCGACGATGGCGTCCTGCCAGGACGTGACCCCGAGCGCGTGGAGCTTGGCCTGGGCGCGCAGGAGACCGGCCTCGAAGTCGGCCTGGGTGGCGGGCGGGATGAAGCCCTCGACGAAGTCCATCGCTGCCTCGTGGACGACCCCGCTCGGTGTCCCGTCCGAATCGCGCTCGATGCGACCGAGCGGCGGGTCGGGCGTTCCGGGACCGATCCCGGCCAGCTCGAGCGCCCGGGTGCTCACCCAGGCGCTGTGGCCGTCGCGGTTGGGCAGATACGCCGGTCGCCCGCCGACCGCGACGTCGAGGTCACGGCGGTGCGGCGTCCCGTTCGGGAAGGCGCCCATGTACCAGCCGCTGCCGAGGATCCATGGGGCGTCCGGATGGGCCGCCGCGTAGGTCCGGATCCGGTCGACCAGCGCCGCGCGCTCGAGCGGCAGCTCCCCGGTCGGCTCGCGGACGTCGCAGAGGAGCTCGTCGAGCCCGGAGGACGGCGGATGGACGTGGGCGTCCTGGAAGCCCGGGAGGACGGTCCGCCCGCGGCCCTCGACGACCCGCGTCCGCGCGCCGATCAGGCCGGCGACGTCGGCGTCGGACCCGACCGCGGCGATCCGCCCGCCACGGACCGCGACGGCGGCCGCCGTCGGCCGCGCGGGGTCCACGGTCGTCACGGCGGCGCCGCGGATGACGAGGTCGGCGGCGGGCTCCTGGGGCATGGGGCCTCCTTGCGACGCAGGAATGGCCGGGAGGATGCCACAGCCCAGCGCAGCCGGCCCGCGCGGCCCACCGACCGGGACGGGGCCGGGACCGGGGCCGGACGGCCGTACGATCCTGCCATTCGGAGCACAGGGAGCAGCGGTGACGAGCGTCCACCTCCTCCACGCCGGCTATACGGGCGACCGGGTCGGCAGCAGCGTCGTCCTCGTCCGCGACGGCGACGCGCTCATCGTCACCGATCCGGGGATGGTCGCCCGACGGTCGCTGATCCTCGATCCGCTCGCGGGACTCGGCGTCCGCCCGGAGGCGGTGAGCCACGTCTTCCTGAGCCATCACCACCCCGATCACACGGTGAACGTGGCGCTCTTCCCGAACGCGGAGGTCGTCGACTTCTGGGCGCGCTACAAGGACGACCTGTGGCTGGATCACGATGGCGATGGGCATGCGCTCAGCCCGCATGCCCACCTGTGGCTGACGCCTGGTCACACGCAGGAGGACGCGACGCTCGTCGTCGAGGCCGACGACGGCGTGTATGCGATGACCCACCTGTGGTGGCACGCCGACCGGACGCCCGAGGTCGATCCGCTAGGCGACGACCAGGCGGCAATCGAGCGCGGCCGCGCCAGGGTCCTGGCCGCCGCCGACGTCGTCGTCCCCGGTCACGGAGCCCCGTTCCGGGTCCGCTGACCGAATGCCCCGGGCACCCCACCGTCGCCGACGGTCGTCGGCGCCGCCGGTTCGGGAGGACGGGCATGCGTTAGGATGCGCGACATGCCTGTCTACTACGGCGGTGCCCTCATCCTCGGCGCGGTCATCTGGTTCCTGTGCGCCTACCTCGCCTACCAGACCGCCGGGCAGCGTCATCGGCGCCCGCTCACCTGGGGCATCCTCGGGATCGTGTTCGGCCCGATCGCCCTGGCGGCCGTCTACCTGATGCCGAAGGGCAACCTCGTGCCCGCCGGGAGCGCCGCGGCGTCGACCACGCCCGGCACGGCCCACGACCCGGCCGGCCACGGCTCGACGGCCCACGGCCAGACGAAGAGCCAGGCGGACCTGTACGAGGTCCCGAAGCACAAGCACAAGGGCTAGTCCGCCCGCACCCGAGGTCCCCGACCCGCGGGCCGTCCGGCCCTACCCCGACCAACGCCATCCTCCGACACTGGGCCCACGGAGCGGCTCCGCGATGCGCTCGATCGGGCGTCCGATGGTCCGCTCGTCCCCCGGCGTCCCGGAAAGGTTCGGTGCGCGCATGTCGGAGCTGCGGGTCCTCATCATGGGAGCCGCCGGGCGGGACTTCCACGACTTCAATGTGGTCTATCGCGACGATCCGGCGGTCCGGGTGGTTGCCTTCACCGCGACCCAGATCCCGGGCATCGCCGGTCGGCGCTACCCGGCGGAGCTCGCCGGATCGCGCTATCCGGAAGGGATCCCGATCTTCCCGGAGTCGCGACTCGAGGGTCTCATCCGGGACGAGGCGATCGACCAGGTCGTCTTCGCCTACAGCGACGTCAGCCACGAGACCGTGATGCACGCCGCGTCACGGGCGATGGCCGCCGGCGCGGACTTCATGCTGCTCGGCCCGGCCCGGACGATGATCCGGAGCCGCCGGCCGGTCGTGGCGGTGGGCGCCGTCCGGACGGGAAGCGGCAAGAGCCAGACGAGCCGGTACGTCGCCGGGCTGCTCGAGGCGCGTGGGGTCAAGGTCGCGGTCGTCCGCCATCCGATGCCCTACGGCGACCTCGCGGCGCAGCGCGTCCAGCGCTTCGAGACCTATGCCGACCTCGACCTTCACAAGACGACGATCGAGGAGCGTGAGGAGTACGAGCCGCATCTGGACGCGGGGCGGGTGGTCTTCGCCGGCGTCGACTACGAGGCGATCCTCCACGCCGCCGAGGCCGAGGCGGACGTGATCCTGTGGGACGGCGGCAACAACGACCTGCCGTTCTACCGGCCCGACCTGTACCTCGTGGTCGTGGACCCGCTCCGGCCGGGCCACGAGCTGACCTACCACCCGGGTGAGACGAACCTGCGGATGGCCGACGTCGTGATCGTCAACAAGATCGACTCGGCCGATCAGCCGGCGATCGACCTCGTCCTTCGCAACATCGCCATGGCGAACCCGGTCGCCCGGGTGGTCCTGGCCCGCTCGGCGGTCAGCGTGTCGGCCGACATCGGGGGTCTGAAGGTCGCGGTCGTCGAGGACGGCCCGACCCTGACCCACGGCGGAATGGCGTACGGGGCCGGGATCGTTGCGGCACGCCGCTTCGGTGCCGGGCTCATCGTCGACCCGACGCCGTACGCGGTCGGCTCGATCCGCGACATCGTCGCCGCCTACCCGATGCACGAGCCGCTCGTGCCGGCGATGGGCTACGGCGAGGGCCAGGTCGCGGATCTCGCGGCGACCCTCAATGCGATGCCCGTCGACGTGGTGCTGGCCGCGACCCCGATCGACCTGACCCGGGTGCTCACCCTGACCAAGCCGATCGTCCGCGTCCGCTACGAGCTCGAGGAAGTCAGCGGCCCGCGGCTGTCCGACGTCCTTGCGCCGGTCGTGCTCGAGGCGAAGGCGGCGCTCACGCCGGCGACCGCCTGACCAACTCACCTGCGGCGGCGACGCTGCCGCGCGCCGTCGCTGATCCGCAGGTCAGGGCCCGACGGTCACCGTCAGGTGCATCGACGGGTGGATCGTGCACGTCAGCATGACCGTGCCCGCCGTCGGGAAGGCGTGGGTGACGGACTGACCGGGCTGGACCATCTGCGCCGTCTGGCCGGTCGCGGGGGTGCCGTTCTGGCCCTCAACGATCGCATGGGCCACCGAGTCGCTGTTGGTGAAGGTGACCGTCGTCCCCGTCGCGACCGACAGCGTGTCCGGCTGGAACGCGTAGCCGCTCAGCGCGACGGTGTCCGGCGGGACCGAGACCGCGGCACCGCCGCCGTTGTCGCCGCCCTTGCCGTAGTCGTACGGACCACCACCGCCGCTCGCCGCCCCCGCCGCCGAGGCTGCGGGCGCGCTGGATGCGCTGGGCGCGCCGGCGGAGGTGCCGGCCGTCCCGGAGCACGCGGCGACCACGACCGCGACGATCGCGGTCAGGATGGCGCTGGCTCGTTGGCGGGTCATCGGCCACCTCCGTGGGCTGTCGCGGGTCCGTGCTCCCCGGCCGGGTCGGAGTCGCGGCGCTGCCGGTTCAGGGCCGGCAGCGGGGCCCACGGTCGGGTACGACCCCGCCGCGGCGCCGGTTTCGCCCGCCCACCGTAGCCTCGCAACGGCATCGGATCAACCGCGCCGCACAGCCTGGATGTTGAGCCGAACGTAGTCGATCTCGGGGGCCGGGAGCCGGCTCGCGACGCGGTGGACGAAGGCGGCTCGCTCGGCCGGCGGGAGGCGCTCGAGGTGCGCCCCAAGCACGACCGTGGCCAGGTAGGTCTCGAGCGGCTCGCCCGGGTCGAGCGGCGTCGGTTCCGGGTTGAGCCAGGTCTCGGCCTCGATGAAGCCGGCCGCCCGCAGCCGCTCGCGGGTGGCCGCCGGGCTCTCGAAGTGGGCCGGTCCGAGCCAGCCGTCGCCGATCGTCGCGAGGATCGCCCGGATCGAGGCGATGTTGCCGACGCCGCCGCACTGAGCCACGAGCCGGCCGCCGGGGCGGACGACGGCGGCGAGGTTGCGGAAGAGCGCGTCGTGATCGGGGACCCAGTGGAACGTCGCCGTCGACAGGATCGCGTCAACCGGCCCGTCGAGCGGGAGCGGCCGGCCGAGATCGGCCACGACGTAGTCGATCCGCGCGCGGAAGCGGGCGAGCCGACGGCGGGCCTCGGCGATCATCGCCGGCGACCCGTCGAGGGCGACCACCCGTCCACGCGGGAGGCGGTCGGCCAGGCGTTCCGTGACGCGACCGGACCCACAGCCGGCGTCGAGCACCGTCTCGTCACCGGCCAGCGGCAGCCGGTCGAGGACCGCCGTGCCCCAGCGGGTCATGGGGTCGGCGATCCGGTCGTAGGTCGCGGCGTCCCAGTCCTGGGTCACGGCGGCCGCTGCGCGAGGGCGCCCGGCCGGGGGGTCACAGGAAGCGCGAGATCCGATCCATCGTGGCGTTCCAGGCCTTCTCGCGGCGTCCGCCCGGGATCGTCGCCGGCGTGGACATCGCGACGAGCTCGTCGAACACCTGGCGCTCGGTCAGCTCGGCCACCGTGGGGCTGTCGAACATCAGGTCGAGCTCGTCGTTCCGGAACAGGCTGAGGTCATCGAGATTGCAGCCGCCGATGAACACCCGATCGTCGATCCGGATGACCTTGGCGTGGGCCATCTGCGGATGGAGCAGGATCGTCGCGCCCGCGCCGAGCAGCCGCTCGTAGTGGTGGCGGAACGCCGCCGCGGGATAGGGCGGCGTGGGCTTGCCCGGCGCCACGATCCGCGTCTCGACCCCGCGCTGTGCCGCGGCGAGGAGCCCGGCCAGGATCGCCCGGTCGGCGATGTACGGGTTGACGATGTGGATCACCCGCTTCGCCTCGTCGAGCGACTGCTCGATCGCGTCACTGATCGGGTGGTGCCCGGCCCCGGGCACGTTCCGCAGGACCGTCGTCGGCGCCGCCAGGGCGGCGTCGGCCGGGACGTCGAGGACGTCGGCGGGGAAGTACGGCTCGAGCGATCGGTCGGGGAGCGGCCCGCCCTGGTAGCGCCAACTCGCGAAGAAGGTCAGCTGGAGCTGGGCGACGACGGGACCGGTGACCCGGCACATGACGTCGTAGAACCGCTCGTCGTTGTAGTGGTCCTCGATGCCGCTCCCGCCGACGTACGCCACGCGGCCGTCGACGACCATCATCTTGCGATGGTCGAAGTGGCCGAAGTCGTCGAGCCGCCAGTCGAACCGGCGCGCCCCGAGCAACCCGTCGCGGTCGGGCAGGATGCCGTCGTTGGCGACGATCGAGATCCCGCACTCACGCAGGTCGCGGAACAGGCCGCGGCTGCCCAGGTCGACCTCGCTGCCGATCGCGTCGACCTGGAGGCGGACCTCGATGCCGGCCTGGACCTTGGCCGCCAGCGCGTCGCGGAAGGTCGTCCCGATCTCACCGGGCTTATAGCCGTAGATCAGGAGATGGATCGAGTCCGTGGCGGCCGCGATGTCGTCGAGCATCCGCGGGAAGTAGCGCCGCCCGTGGAGCAGCGGATCGACCGACGTGGCTTCGGCCGCGGCCAGGTCGAGCGCAAGGTCACGGCGCGCGACGCGGTCCTGGTCGAGGAGGCGCTTGGTCGCGGCCTTCGCATCCTCGGCCCGGATCGCGTCCGGCCCCGGTGGGAACGCCGGATGGCGTGACGTGCGACGGGCCCGAACGAGGCCGGCCCCGCCGACCGCGACGCCCGCCCCGACCGCGGCCTTGCGCCGGATGCCCACCTTCAGCCTCCCGCTGGTCCCGTCAGCGACTCTTCCCCCGGCCGAATGGTAGCGCGGTCTCCCGCCGGGGAGCCCTCCCCGCGCGGCTCGCGCAGGCCGAGGGCGTCCACGACGGCACCGACGACCAGCAGCCCGGCGGCCACGAGCATGGCCAGCCGGAAGGCGTCGGTCGAGGCGCTCTTGACCGCCTCCACGAGCTGCGCCGCGGAGCCGGCCGGGGCCGGGTTGAGCGGTGAGATCGTCGCCCGCACGGTCGGGTCGTCGGGGTTCAGCCCGGGCACGCTGGCCGCCAGGGTCGAGTAAAAGGTCGCCGTGATCGCGATGAAGATCAAAGCCCCGATGAGCGGGTAGCCGATCCGCGAGATCGAGTTGTTGATCGCCGAGCCGATCCCGGCCCGCGACACCGGGATCGACATCATCAGCGTGCTCGTCAGCGGGGCGACGACCATCGAGATCCCGAGCCCGTAGACGATCATCGCCGGCAGGACGTCGACGATCGTCGACGCCGGCGGCACGAACGACGACGGGCTCTGGATGTCGGCCAGCCAGGCCGTGCTCGTCGCCGGGATCCGGGCGTACCAGACGAGCCCGGCGGCCATGAGCAGCGGACCGGCGACGAGGAAGCGTCGCGGGCCGTACCGGCCGGCCAGCCGGCCGACCCGGGTCGACAGCAGCGTCAGCATGATCCCGGCCGGCAGGCCCACGATCGCCGCGGCGATCGCGGTGTAGCCAAGGGTCCCCTGCAGGAAGATCGCCTGGTAGCCGAGGAACACGTAGAGCGCGCCGTAGACGAGGAACGTCGCGACGTTGATCACCGCGAAGCGGTGGTTCCGGAACAGGCTCAGCGGGACGAGCGGGTCCGGCCGGCGCGACATCAGGTACGGGAACGCGAGCAGCGCCAGCAGCCCGACCGCGATCGCGGCGAAGGCGAGCGGATCGCGCCACAGCTCCTGCTGGCCACGGATCAGCCCGAACGACAGGCCGCCGACGAGGAGGACGACGTCGATCGCCCCGAGCCAGTCGAAGCGGCCGCTGGCACCCTCGAGGATCGTCTCGTCGACGCCGCGGGCAAGGCCGAGCAGCGCGATGAGGACGAGCGGCACGTTGATCAGGAAGGCCAGTCGCCAGGTCAGGTCCTGGACGACGAGCCCGCCGACCACCGGACCGAGCACGGTCGCCGCGGACGTCGCGGCGGCCCACACTCCGAATGCGGCCGCCAGCTCGGGACCCTCGAACGTCGAGGTGATCAGCGCCAGCGAGCCGGGCACCAGCAGTGCCGCCGCCGCTCCCTGCAGGAGGCGGAACAGGACGAGCGCCTCGAGGCTCGGGGCCAGGCCGCACAGGACGCTCACGCTCCCGAATCCGACCAGCCCGATGGCGAAGATGCGCTTCCGGCCGTAGCGGTCCGACAGTGCCCCGCCGATGATCAGCAGCGCGGCGAGGACGCCGAGGTAGCCGGTGTTGACGTAGGTCTGCCCCTCGAGCACGCCGATGACGGTTGCCGGGAGCTCCTTGCCGATCTTCGGCAGGGCCACGTTGACCACAGTCCCGTCGAGGAAGACGATCGAGGAGCCGAGGACGGCCGCGACCATCGTCCAGCGCTGGCGGGTCTGCATCGGCGCAGTCTGCGACCGCGCTCGCGGTGAGGCAAGCCTGCTCCGATCGCTCCCGCTGGCGGCGTCCCGGCGGACCGGCGACCGGCCGATCGGCCGGCCCGGAGCCCGATCGACCGATCGTCGCTAGACTTCCGCGCGATGAACGGACCGGTGGCGCTCCTGGGCGCGGACGAGTTCCTGCCGGCCGTCGCCGCGCTCGACGCCGAGCTGCTCGCCGCGACGGGCCGGGCCCGACCGCGGGTCGCGATCGTGCCGACGGCCTCCGCGCCCGACGGGGAGGACGTGTTCCGGCGCTGGGCGGCGATGGGCGTCGAGCACTTCCAGGCGCTCGGCGCCGAGGTCGAGGCGGTCCTCATTCGCGATCGCTCCGAGGCCGACGATCCGGCGGCCGTCCAGGCCATCGCCGAGGCCGATCTGGTGTACCTGTCGGGCGGCCACCCGGACCACCTGCTCCGGTCGTTGGCGGGAAGCGCGGCCTGGGCGGCGGCGCGGGCCGTTCACGACCGTGGTGGCGTCCTCGCGGGCTGCTCCGCCGGGGCGATGGTCCTGTGCGACCGACAGGTCCTCGTCCGCCGCCCGCCGCACCTCCCGCTGCGCTACGAGGCGGCGCTCGGGATCGTGCCCGGCGTCGTCGCCTTCCCGCACTACGACGCGTTCCCGGAGCCGATGGCCGTGCTCATGATGCTGCCGGCCCCGCGGGCCGTGACGATCCTCGGGCTGGACGAGGGAACGGCCGCGATCGGCCGGGACGGCGACTGGCAGGTCCGCGGGCGCGGCCGGGTGACCGTCTGGCGCGGCCGCCATCGCGAGCGCTACCGGGACGGCGACGCCTTCCGGACCTGATTCAGGGCCGGGCCGACCCAGGGCGCTCTTCTCGGACCGTGCCGCGACAGGGTTTACTCGGCGATGATCCGTCGCTAATGGCCGGGTCGGAGACTGTGCTCGCGTCGCTCATTCCTCGGCTGACCTGGCCTCCTCCCAGGTCGGACCTCCGCGAGACCCCGATTGCTGCATCGGGGTCTCGCCGCGTTCGGGGTCCCCGACCGTCGAGACGCGCAGGCGTGGCCCCGTCTGCGGCCCGTCCGGAGCCCGACGTGAACCCACCGGCCCATCGGCCGGTATCAAGGGGCAACGAGTCGAGTCGGCCGGCACCGGGTCGGCTCGTTGGCGAAGGCCGGGCGGATCGACGTCGCTCACCGGTGAGCGGCCCGAACCGACCGGCCATCGCGTCTCCGGGGCGACGTTTCTCGGGCGAGCCGCGCCACCGGCGCCGCCGCGCCGAGGTCGTGGCGACCGGGGGCGGGACTGGCTGTGACTCCGCGGCGTTGTCGGTGGCCGACACGAGCTGACGGCGACTTTCGCGATCTACCAACCGGGGTGGTGGTAGGGGCCTCCGGCGATCGGAATCAGGCCCGGACCGGGCGGCACCGAGCGTGGCCAGGGCCGTCTGATTGGCGGCTCCGGCCGGATCATGCAGGTACGACCACGGGGGTTGGTAGCCCGTAACTCACGAGGCGCCGGCCTGTCGGCCACCTGGGCCAGCCCCCGAATCGACGAAGCCGGCCCCGCGCTGGGACCGGCCTCGAAGTCGGGATGTCTGCCGGCGCGGCCGGTCTGTCGAAATCGTCAGCCCGCCGAGTGCGAGCGGAAGCAGTCGGAGCAGTAGACGGGCCGGTCCATCCGTGGCTTGAACGGGACCTGCGCCTGGTTACCGCACGACGAGCAGAGGACCGCGAAGTACTCGCGGGCCGGCCGATCGCCGCGCTCGTAGCCGCGCGGGCCGCCGATGTCCCGGACGTCCGTGTCGCCGGTGTCGCGGGCCGCCCGTCGGCTGGCCCGGCAGCTGGTGCAGCGCTTGGGTTCGGAGACGAACCCCTTCTCTGCATAGAACTCCTGGTCGGCGGCCGAGTGGATGAACTCGACGCCGCAATCGACGCAGGTGAGGGTTCGATCGAGATAGGTCAATCCGGTCCTCCAAGGACAGTCATGAAGCGACTTGTGGCGCGTTCCGGACACGCCGAAGCCGGACGGGAGGGCGGATGGCGGGAGAGGCCGGGTGCCGCGCGACCCAGGATCCGATCTTCGAGGTGCCTGTTTCGGGCGCACCGGTGATGTGCCCGGCAGGATAGCACCGAACCTCTGAACCGGCCGCCGGGCACCGGATCGAGCGTCCGCCGGGCGTTTCGGGACCTGCCCGCGCGCCAGCGAACCTGTCACAATGCGGCGCGAGACTCGGGTTGGCGAGCGAGGGCAAGGGGGCTCCTCGCTCGCACCGGATCCGCGCGGAGGACGCCCGGCCGGGGGTCGGACGTCCGGCCGGGTGACGCCGACGGCCCGGGCCCCGGGTGCCTTGCCCAGGAGCCGAGCAGGAGGTCCCCAGCGGCGATGCTCCGTCTCGTCCAGCTCTCCGACGTCCACCTCGGCGCGCGCCATCCGTCGCTCGGCGAGCGGGCCGCCGACCAGCGCGAGCGGCAGTTCGCCGCCCTCGGCCGGGCCGTCGAGATCGCGCTCGCGACGCCGGCGGATCTCGTCCTCGTCGCCGGCGACCTGTTCGACTCGGCGGTCCCGTCGAAGACGGCCGTCGAGCGCGCTGCCGGCCTGCTCCGCAAGCTCGTCGCGGCGGGGATCCCGATCGTGCTCATCCCCGGCGCAAGTGACGCTCCGGGCCGGGCCTCGCTCTACCACGCGAACGACGTCGTCGGGCTCGTCGGGGACGGACCGGGTGCCGGCTCGCTCACGATCCTCGACGCCGAGGCCCAGGACGTGGTCCTTCCGTCGGTCTCCGCCCGGGTGACCGCCCGGTTCCCGGCGAGCGACCTGCCCGAGGAGGGCTGGCGGATCGGGATCGTCCACCGCGCGACGCGGCCGCGAGACGACGAGATCGCGGCCTCCGGTGTCGACTATCTCGCGATCGGCGGCCCGCACGAAGCGGCGAACGGCCGGGCGGCGAACGTGAGCTGGGGGGCGAGCGGGGCGCCCGAGCTCGTCGACGTCGAGCACGATCGGGCTGGCGAAGTCCTCCTGGTGACCCTCGACGAGGCGGCGGCGCGGCCGACGATGGAGCAGCTGAAGGTCGGGCGGACGCGCTACGAGCGGCTGGACCTCGAGCTTGCGGGGCTCGCCGGCCAGGCAGGCCTGGTCGAGGCGCTGCGGGCCAAGGCCGACCCGGACCTCGTGCTCGACGTCCGGCTGGTCGGTGACTGGCCCGATGGCGTGGAGCTGTCCCCCGAGGATGCCGCCGCGTCGCTCGCCGATCGCTTCCTCCGGATCGGCATCCGGAACGAGGCGCGACCGACCCTGACGACCGGTGTGCTGCCGCCCCCCGACACGATCGCCGGCGCGTTCCTGCGCGACCTCGAGGCCCGGATCGCCGAGGCTGAGACGGCCGGCGGCGACGCGGCCGGGAGCGAGCTGCGCGAGGCGCTCCGGCTCGGCCGGCGGCTCCTCGCCGGCCAGGGATCCGGACAATGAGGATCTCGCGCCTCCAGCTGCGCGACGTGAAGCGCTACCGCGACCTGCAGATCGATCTCGCCCCGGGCCTGACGATCATCCGCGGCCCGAACGAGGCGGGGAAGTCGACGATCGCCCGGGCCATCGAGCTGGCGATCGTGGGCGACGCGCGTGAGGCGGCCGGTGGCCTCGACGGGCTCCGGTCGTGGGACGCCGAGCCGACGGCCCTGCCGACGGTCACGGTCGATTTCGCGGTCGACGGCGACGGGTCGGGCGATCCGCCGCGCACCGGCGCGATCGCGCGATCGCTGGGACCCGGCGGGTCCGCGTCACTGACCTTCGACGGCGCGACGGTCGTCGAACCGGCCGCGATCGCCACGACGCTGGCCGACCTGACCGGCGTTCCGACGGCGGCCTTCTTCCGCTCCTCGGCGATGATCGGCCACGGCGAGCTCGAGGACCTCGATCGCGACGACGCGACGCTGCGCGAGCGCCTCAGCGCCTCGATCAGCGCCGCCGACAACGGGACGACGTCCGCCATCGAGGAGCTCCAGCGCGTCCTCGGGGACCTCAACCGGCGGAGCGAGCGCGACCCCGGCCGGCTCGGGGTGGCCGAGGAGGCGGTAAGCCGCTCGGAAGCCGTCGTGGCCGCCGGCGACGCGGCGCTCGCCCGGCTGCTCGCCGATCGCGAGGCGCTCGGCGGGGCGGAGGCCGCGAGCGAGGCGGCGACCACCGATCTCGACGGCCGGCGGATCCTGCTCGACCAGGCGCGCGACGCCGAGCGGCTGACGGCCGAGCAGGCCGCCGCGACGGAGCGCCATGCCCGCTACGAGGAGGCCGTCACCGCGGCCGCCGAGCTGGCCCGGCTCCACGATTCGCATCCGTCCCCGAACCCGCTGCCCGTCGTTCGCCAGACCGTCGAGCGGCTGCGTGTCCTCGAGACGAAGATGGCCGAGCTCCGGGCGATGCTGTCCGGCGAGGTCAGCGTCACGTACGAGGTGGCTGCCGCCACGACGACCTGGCGACCCGATCGCCGTCGCCGCGCTCGTGACGATCCTCGCCGGGGTTGGCCTGGCGATCGCCGGCCAGCTGGTCGCCGGCATGCTCGCCCTCACCGTCGTCGGTGTCGGCGCCGCGATCCTCGGGCTGATCCTCGGCGCGATCGCCTATCGCGGACGGCGGACCGCCCGCGACTTCCGCAAGCAGAAGGAGATGGCCGAGAGCGAGGTCGAACGCCGGCTCCGCGGTCGCTCCCAGATGGAGGCCGAGCTCCATCAGGCCGAGGACGACAGCGCGGCCCAGCTCCAGGGGCTCGGGCTGCCCGACCTCGCGGCGGCCGAGGATCTGCTCGCCCGCGAGGAGGCGCACGTCGCCTCGATCGACCAGCTCAACGCCCGGCTCGAAGGACTCGTCGGGCGCGAGCCGGTCGAGACGCTCGCCCCGAACCGCGACGCTGCGGCCAAGGAGGCGGCTGCGGCCGCCGCGAAGCTCGCCGAGCTCGACCCGGCCGCCCGCGAGGCCGGCGCACGGGGCCGATTCGAGGCGGACGTCAAGACCGCCCAGGCCAACGTCGACGCGGCGCACGCCGCCGAGGCGACCCTCCGGGCGCAGGTCGGCGCGAACACCGTCGACGCCGAGCAGGTCGCCGGCGAGGCCGAGCGGTTGGCCCAGTGGCGGGAGCAGCTCGCCGCCCTCCAGCACCGTGCCCGGGTCATCGAGACGACCCTCGGTGGCCTCGAGCGGGCCACCGAGTCGACGATGGCGCGGGCCACCCGCTACCTCGAGAAGCGGATGACCGAAGCCGTGAGCCGGATCACGGACGGGCGCTATCGACGAGTCCGGATCGACGACGAGACGCTGGTCATCTCGGTCGTTGCCCCCGAGAAGGGTGACTGGGTCGAACGTGCGCGACCTGTCCGACGGGATCCTCGGCCAGGTCTACCTCGCCGCCCGGCTGGGGCTCATCCGCTACGCGACCGGCGGCGGGCGTCCCCCGCTCGTCCTCGACGACCCGTTCGTCACGTTCGATGACGCCCATGCGGCGCGCGGCTTCGAGCTGCTCCGCGACCTGACGACGGATCACCAGGTGATCTACCTCACGGCGACCGATCGCTACGACGCCGCGGCCGACGCGGTGGTCGAGCTGCCCGGACCGACGGCCGTCGACCGCGACGAGGATCGAGCCCGACCGGCCGCCGCCGGCTGACCCTCGAGGCCGTCGCGCGTCGATGGATCCCCAGACCGCCGTCGTCGCCCTCGGGCTGGCGTCGGCCGCCGCCTGGGGCTCGGCCGACTTCGGCGGCGGGCTGGCCGGTCGTCGCGCGCCGTTGTTCGGGGTCATCTTCTTCAGCCAGCTCGCCGGCTGCGGGGTCGCCCTCGCCTTCGCCGTCCTTCGCGGCGAGCGAATCCCGGCCGGGCCCGACCTCGGGATCGCCGTCGTGGCGGGCGTGGTCGGGGGGATCGGGATCGGCACCCTCTACCGCGGGCTGGCGACGGGCCGGATGGGCGTCGTCGCGCCGATCAGCGGCGTCCTCTCGGCGGTCGTCCCGGTCAGCGTCGGGATCCTCCTCCAGGGCCTCCCGGGGCCGGCGGCACTGGCCGGGATCGCGCTCGCGCTCGTGGCCGTCATCCTCGTCTCGAGCGCCCCGGGCCATGGCGGGCCCGGAGCTCCGCCGATCCCGCGGCTGGGGCCGCTCCCGGCCGATGCCGCGACGGCGATCCTCGCCGGCGTGTCACTGGGTGTCCTGAACGTCGTCATCAGCCGGCTGTCGCCCGGCGCGGTGTTCGGGCCGCTCGTGCTCCTCCGGCTGGTCGAGGCGGCGGTCATCGGCGCGGTGGTGCTGGTCGCCCGCCGGACCTGGCGCCTGCCGCGTCCCGTGTGGCCCCTCGTTGTGCTCGTCGGCGGGCTCGACATGGCCGGCAACGGGTTGTTCATCCTCGCCGCCCACGCGGGACGCCTCGACGTCGCCGCGATCCTGTCGTCGCTCTATCCGGTCGCCACGCTGGTCCTCGCCGCGCTCGTTCTCAAGGAACGGGTCGTCGGCGTCCATGCGCTGGGCGTCGTGGCCGCCCTCGTGGCGATTGTCCTCGTCCGGCTCGGCTGAGCCCGCCTACTTCCAGGAGATGGTCATCGTCAGCGGGGTGATCCCGAAGCCGGAATCGGAGTTCACCAGGCTGAAGGCCATCTGGTGGTCGGGGGTCGCGCTGTCGGTCCGCTCGACCCCGACGCCGTTGCCGGTGAAGACGCCGCCGCCGGAGGGATCGGTCAGGTCGACCAGCGAGTACGTGTAGTCGAACGGATGGCCGCCCCACGAGGCCTTGACCGAGATGCTGCCGCCGGCCTTGATCTTGAGCTGCCCGTTGAGCCCGTTGTAGTCGGGCGTGTCCGTCCCGTCGAAGCGCGCGTTCGTCACGGTCACCGAGGGGGCCAGCGCGCGGAACGTCAGCTGGACGTCGACCGTCGGGGTCGCGATGCCCTGGCCGATCGCGGTGACCGAGAAGGTCGTCTTGCCCTTGGCCGTGGTCAGCCCCGTGAGCGTGCCGGCGGCCCAGGTCCGGCACAGCGGGGTGCCGGTCGCGCCGACCTTGAGGCAGAACCGGGTGGTGCCCTGCGGGCTCTTCGCCACGAGCTTGGCCGTGACCGACCCGGGACCGTCGGTGCGGAACGTGAACGTCCGCGATTTGCCCTTGGGATCCGATCGCGCGTCGAGCTTGACGCCCGTGAACGTGATCCGGTTCTGGGCCGCGGTCGGCTGGTTCGTCGGGCTGGCGCTCGGTCCCGTCGAGGCCGAGGCGCTCGGCTCGACCGATGCGCTCGGCACGACCGACGTCCCCGGCGATCCTGAGGGCAGCTCGCCGCTGGCGCTCGCGGACGGCGATCCGAGTCCGAGCGACGGCCCGGTCGTGGGGCCCGGCGAGCCAGGCGGCAGGTCCGTGAAGAAGATCAGCCCGATGAGGCCCACCAGCACGACCGTCAGGACGATCGCGACGCTTCGCCAGCGCTGCTCGGTCATCGGGCGCTCCTCCGCGTTCGGCGCCGGGCGATCGGCGCACGGCCCATCGTACCCGCGCCCGGCGGCTTCTCGTGGCTCGGGCGCGGCGCCCGGCCGGCGATCACGATGTCGACCGTCGCCTCGGGATCGGCCACGTGATGCACGGCGGCGAACCCCTCGCCGTCAAGCGCTCGACCGCCGCCGACCCAGCGGGCCAGCTCGGCCGCCTGGCGCTCGACGACCTTCGCGGCCACGGTCCGGCCGTCGCGCGAGGCGTTGCGGGCGACGGCGATCTCGGTCGCCGGATCGAGCACGATCGCGACCGCCGGCCGGTGGGCCCGCTCGGCGATGGCGATGAGCTGGATCCGCGCGGGGCGGGTCACGTTCGTGGCGTCGATGACGGTCAGTCGGCCTCGTTCGAGCCGCCGCCGGGCGGCGAGGTGGAGCAGCTCGAAGGCGGCCCGGGTCGCCCGCTGGTCGGCCGGATCGTCGGCCACGATCGCCCGGAACGCGTCCGACGACAGGACCTGGGTCGGCCCGAAGTGCCGGGCGGCGAATGTCGTCTTGCCCGCGCCGGACACGCCAACCAGGACGACCAGCGCGCTGGCCGGCAGCTCGATCTCGGTCATCGCCCGAATCATGCCCGGGCCTGCCGACTGACGCCGGCCGATGGCGTCGGCTAGCCTGTCGCGGTCATGGCCGACCTCGCCTCCCAGCTCCGTGCCGCCCAAGGCGGCCGTGCGGCCACCCGCGCGACGACTGGCGACGGATCCTCGCGATCTTCTCGGTCACCTCGATGGTCGAGGGGATCGGGGTGTCGCAGGTCTTCGCCTTCATGCCCCTGTACCTGGGCCAGATGGGCGTGCCGGAGCCGGATCGTCTCCGCTTCGTCGGGATCTTCAGCGCCCTGATCTTCGTCGTCGGGGCGCCGCTCGTCCCGCTGTGGGGCGTGTGGGCCGACAAGTACAGCCGCAAGGCGGTCATCGCCCGGAGCGCGCCTGGTCGAGGCGGTCGTCTTCGCCGGCGTGGCGCTCAGCCGCGAGCCGTGGCAGCTGGCCCTGTGCATGCTTCTCGTCGGCTTCCAGCTCGGCAACACCGGAGTGATGCTGGCCGCGATCCGCGACGTCGTGCCGCTCGGACGCCTCGGCACGCTGATCGCGGTCTTCGGGGTCGAGCGGCCCGATCGGGTTCGCGATCGGACCGGTGCTCGGCGGGTTCATCGTCGCCGGTCTCGGGCTGCCCGTATCGACGATCTTCTGGGTCTCGGCGGCGCTGTCGGTCGGGACCGCCGCTCCTCGTCGCGTTCGGCTCGCGCGAGGTCCGCCCCGAGGTCGTTCCGCAGGGTCGGATCCTCGCGCTTGCCTTCGGGGCGGTGCGGGGCGTGCTGGCCGACCCGGCGGTCCGCCGGATCTTCGCGATCTTCGGGACGGCCTTCCTGGCGACGCAGATGACCCGGCCGTACATCCCGGTGCTCGTCGAGACGGTGACCGGGTCCGCGGGCGCCGGCCGGCGGGATCGCGATCGTGGCCGGCACCGCCGCGCTCGTCGGGGCGCTCGTCTCGCCGATCGGCGGCTGGATCGGCGATCACGTCGGGTTCCGGCCAGTGCTCGTCGGGGCGCTGGCCGGCGGCGGAGTGGCGGCGCTCGTCATGCCGATCGTGGGGACGGTGCCGGCGCTGGCGGTCATCGCGGTCGTCGCTCGCGGCGTGCAGCGCGGTGATCAGCGCGATGGTCTTCGGGCTGCTCGCGATCGAGGTCCCGGCCGAGCGCCGGTCGGCGACGCTCAACCTCGTCTACCTGCCGCTGTACGTGGCCGGGATCATCGGTCCGGCGCTCGCCGCGATCGTGGTCAGCGTCGGGCTGTGGGCGCCGTTCTGGCTCGGCGCGGCGATCTACCTCGCCGGTGCCGTGGTCGTCGCCCGGCGCAGCCCGCGTCCCGCCGGGTACGAGCCGATCGGCTGACGACGCGCGGGCCGGACCGGCGAGCCGCTCGGACGGCCGCGACTCGGTCCGGGCGCGTCAGGCCGGCAGGTCGCGCTCGGCCGGTCCGGTGTAGCGCATGTCGGGCCGGATGAGCTTGTTCGCCTGGACCTGCTCGATCGCGTGGGCCGTCCAGCCGGCATGGCGGGCGAGGGCGAACGTGGCCGGGAAGAGGTCCGGCGTCAGGCCGACGCCCTGGAGGACGGCCGCCGCGTAGTACTCGACGTTGGTCTTGAGGACGCGGTTCGGCTTGAGCTCGGCGAGCACGCGCAGGACGACGTCCTCGACCTGGATGGCGAGATCGAGCCAGTCGGGCCGGTGGTCCATCGCCTCGGCGACCTGGCGGAGCGCGGCGGCGCGCGGGTCGTAGGCGCGGTAGACCCGATGGCCGAAGCCCATGATCCGGCCGCCCGAGGCGACGGTCTCGCGGACCCATGCCTCGGCGCGCTCGGGCGAGCCGATCTCGAGGAGCTGGTTGACCACCTCCGCCGGGGCGCCGCCGTGGAGCGGTCCCTTGAGCGCCCCGATCGCGCCGACGACCGCCGAGGCGAGGTCCGAGCGGGTCGCGGTGATGACCCGGGCGGTGAACGTCGACGCGTTGAGCCCGTGCTCCGCGCCGACGATGAAGTACGCGTCGAGGGCGCGCGCCGTGTCGCGATCCGGGGATCTTGCCCGGTCAGCTGCTGGAGGAAGCCGCCGGCGAGGTCGAGGCCCTCGTCGGGCTCGATCGGCTCGAGGCCCTGCCGGAGCCGCCCGAAGGCGGCCAGCGCCGACGGCGAGAACGCCGTCAGCGCCCGTGCCTGCTCGGGCGTGGGCGGCCAGGCCAGCTTCTCGCTGGCGCCCCAGACGGACACCGCCGTCCGCAGGGCGTCCATCGGGTGGGCGTCCAGCGGAAGCGTCCGGAGCGCCACAAGGACCGGCTCGGGGACGGGCGCCGGGTGGAACTCGACGCCGGGATGCCACTCGCCGGTCCACAGCAGGTCGGCGACCTCGGCGTACGTGCCGCGGGCGACGAGCTGGCCGATCGGGTAGCCGCGGTACAGGAGGCGCCCGTTCTGGCCGTCGACGAGACCGATCGCGCTCTCGGCCCCGACGACGCCCTCCAGGCCGGGCGAATAAGGCCGCTCGTCGGCGGTTGCGGCCGGGGCGGCGACGGGGGCCGCGAGGTCAGTCATGGCCGAATGGTAAGTCGGACTCGCGTGAAGGCGCGGACCTCGGCCGCGAAGCGCTCGGGATGGGTGTGGTGGGCGGCGTGCTTTGCGCCCGGGATGATCGCCACGATGCCCGTTCGACAGGCGGCGGTCGAGGGCCCACGTGCCGTCGCTGAAGACCGGCGGGCTGTCGCCGCCGATGATCTGGAGGACCGGGATCCGGACGCCCGCGTAGCGCTCCGGTCCGGCGTCCTCGGCGGCCTCGGCCCACATCTCCCGCACCACCGTCGGCGCGGCCTCGACGCGGGCCGGCCAGCTCGGGGCGTGGCGATACGAAGCCAGTTCGTCCGCGCTCATCCCGACCACGCTGGCCAGGAAGAAGGACAGGAGGCCCTCGCGATCGTCGGCCGCCGCGAGCGCCTCGAGCCGGTTCATCACCCCGACACCCTGGAACGAGCGGCCATCGGGGGCCGGCGCGCCCTCGTACACGACGAGCCGGCGCAGGTTCGGGCTGAGCAGGGCGGCTCCGAGGCTCGACGCGGCCGCCGTACGAATGGCCGACGACATCGACCGGCCGGCCCTCGGCCGCGGCCACCGCGTCGACGACCGACGCGACGTCCTCGTATTCGCGGGCGATCGCATACGGCGGCGTGTCGCCGCTCGCGCCGCGCCCGCGCCGGTCGATCGCGTAGAGCGTGTGGCTGGGGGCGAGGAGCGGGGCGACGGTCCGCCACGCCGTGTGGTCGGCGGTCGCCCCGTGGACCAGCACCATCGGCGGACCCGTCCCCGAGCGGAACCAGGCGATCGGTCGTGCCGTTCGGCGAGCGCGTCGTGCCGCGCGTCTCAGTCACCGGAGCATGAACCTCGGCCGTCCGTCGCGGTGGGCATTGCGGACAGCCTAGGGGGTCTGCCGGCCGATCGTCCGCCCGGCGACGGACGAGGGGTCGACCTCCTCGCGATCGGCGGAGTCCAGAGCGGCGCGGCTCAGGGTTCGAAGGCCACCGCGAGGTAGCCGACGGACCGGTCGGCCGGGCCCCCGACGTCACGCGAGGTCGCCGTGGCGAGGCGGATCGCGCTGCGCGCCCCCATCGCGACAACTGCGGCGAGCCCGAGCACGGCCGGCTCGATCCCGCACATGCCGCAGAGGAGGCCCGGGATGCCGGCAGCGCGGAGCCGCGTCTCGACCCGGGCGAGACCGGACGGGTCGAGGGCGGCGATCGACGGGAGCAGGGCCTCGGTCGCCGCCGAGCACTGGTCCGCCGGCGGGTAATGGGCCATGTCCGAGCTGATCGCCAGGACGATGCGCTCGCCGGCCCGCAGTCGCCCTGCCAGGAGCGTTCCCAGTCGCTGACCGGCCCGCATGGCGACGGCTCCGGTCCCCGACGCAACGGCGAGCGGGACGATCCGCGCCCCGGGGGTGACGAGCTGGACGAACGGCAGCTGGACCTCGATCGAGTGCTCCCCCGCGTGGGCCAGCCGATCGACGACGAACGGCGGGCCCTGGTCGAGGATCGCCCGGACGAGATCAACGTCGACCTCGACGTCGCCGAGCGGCGTGCGCCACGTCCCGGCCTCGCAGGCACCGATTCCGTCGAGCCAGCCCGCCCCGTGGTTCGTGCCGAGGAGGACGATCGTGGCGGCTGGGGTGCTCGCCGCCGCGCTCCCAGCCACGGGCACCGAGCGAGGTCGCGGCCCGAGACGACGCCAGGCGGCGGCGGCAACGAGTCCCGAATAGCTCAGCCCGGCATGTGGGACGAGGATCCCGAGGGGCACCGGGTCGTGAGGCGCGGCTGGAACCGGGCCCGCCGCTGCGTCCAGGAGCCGTCCGACGAGCCAGGCGAGCTCATCCCGCTCCGCCGGATAGAAGCTTCCCGCGACCGCCGGTCGGCGGACCGGCACCGGAATCGCCTCCGGGCGCGCACCCGTCATCCCATCGCTCCCTCAACCGCACCAGGCGCCGGACGGCCGGGTCGAAGTCCGCCCGAGCCGGACTCCGGCCAGCGGCCGTGCGCAGGCCGGACAGGTGCCGTCCTCGGCGAGGTCGGTTCGGACCCGATAGCCGTGTCGCTCGATCAGCCGTCTTCCGCAGCCGGCGCACGTCGTGTGCTCGAGGCCGAGCTCAGGCGCATTCCCGACATAGACGTGGACCAATCCCGCCTCGCGGCCCAAGTCGGCCGCCCGGCGGAGCGTCTCGAGCGATGTCGGCGGAGTGTCGGGCATCCGGTAGGCCGGGAAGAAGCGGCTGACGTGCCACGGCGTCTCGACCCCGAGGGTCTGGACGATCCAGTCGGTCAGCGCCCGAAGCTCGGCGGGGTCGTCGTTGTGACCCGGCACGATGAGCGTCGTCAGCTCGAGCCAGATGCCGGCTCGCCGCATTGCCACGATCGACTCGAGGACGTGGGCGAGTCGTGCCCCGCACAGGCGCCGATAGAACGCGTCGTCGAAGGCCTTCAGATCGACGTTCGCGGCGTCGAGCACGGGGGCGAGCAGCGCGATCGCCTCGGGGGTCGCATAGCCGTCGGTGATGAACAGGTTGAGCAACCCGGCGTCGTGGGCAAGCCGTCCGGTGTCGAGGGCGTACTCCAGGAAGACCGTCGGCTCGACGTAGGTGTAGGCGACTGCACCGGCGCGGTGGCCGACCGCCGCCTCGACGACACGCTGGGGCGGAAGAGGACGGCTCGGCAGCTCGAGGCCCAGCCGTGGCCCCTGGGCGATCTCCCAGTTCTGGCAGAACCGGCAGTGGAATGGGCAGCCGGCCGTCGCGATCGAGTACGCCAGGGTGCCCGGGGCGACGTGGAAGAGGGGCTTCTTCTCGATCGGGTCGATGCCGATCGCGACTGCCGCACCGTAGGCGTGGCAGACCAGGTGTCCGCCTTCGTTCCTGCGGACGGCGCAGATCCCGGTCCGTCCGGGCCGGACCAGGCATCGATGGGCGCACACGCCGCAGCGCACGCTGCCGTCGGGCAGCTCGTCGGCGAGGATCGTCGGGACAGCGTCGGCGAGGGGACGCGTGGGTGCGATCGAGACGACCATCGGGAGTCTCCTCGACCGAGTGTGGGCCGCGACCGCCCGGCGGACCCAGTGCCGGCCGGCCCCGATCGTGGGCCCGTTCCGCACTGTCCAGCGACGCCCTCCGGGACCACGATCCGGATGGTGCTCCAGGAGCCGGCGATGCCCACTCAACTCGCGCTCCGGATCCGTTCGATGCCGCCGGCCGGCTCGTCTACGGTCGCGCCATCACCGCAGCCTGCCCCCGATCCGGTGACGCTGCCGTCGGACGAACAGGCCGCTCTCCTGCGGCTCGCCCGGGCCGCCGTGGCCACCGCGACCGGCCTGGCGCCGCCGCATGCACTGGGCGCGGCGCTCGCATCCGCGGCCGGCTACGACGCGCCCGCGGCCGTCTTCGTCACGCTGACCGAGGCCGGTGACCTGCGCGGTTGCATGGGCAGCATGGCCGCCGACCGGCCCATCGCCGAGGCGGTCGCCGACGCCGCCTGCGCCGCCGCCCTGGTTGACCCGCGCTTCCTTCCGCTCGCGGCCTGCGAGCTGCCCGCGATCCGGATCGAGATCTCGGTCCTCGGACCGCTGGCTCCGATGCGCACGCCGGCTGACCTTCGTCCGGGCGTCGACGGGGTGATCGTCGAACGCGGTCGAGCCGCCGGGCTGCTCCTGCCCGAGGTCGCCGATCGGCTCCACTGGGGCGGACGCGAGATGGTCGAGGCCGTCTGCCGGAAGGCCGGTCTGCCGGCCGACTCGTGGCGCGACTCGCTCACCCGGCTGTCCGTCTTCCGGACTGCACGATTCGGTGGCCCCGCCCTCGCCGAACCGAGCCCGGTCGGACGCCACCCGTCGGACGCCCGCCGACCCGAGGTCGCGTCCGACCCCTGAGTCAGACGATCGATCCGACCCCTGGACGCCAGCGATAGCGCACGTCCGGCTGGTGCTCCTCGTTCCGTGCCCCGTCGTCCATGTCCACGACCCGGAAGCCGTGCCGCTCGTAGAAGCGGCGGGCGCCGGCGTTGACCTGGAACGTGTACAGGTCGAGGCCATCGGGGCGGCGCGTCTTGGCCAGCCGCACGAACCGGCTGCCGAGGCCCATCCCCGTCCGGCCGGGACGGACGTAGAGGTGATCGAGCATGTCCGGCCCGAGCGCCATGAACCCGACAACCGAACCGTCCGGGTCGATCGCCAGCCATGTCTCGGACGCGGGCAGCAGCTCGTCGCGGATCCAGCCCCGCACCTCGTCGTCGGTGTGGGCGTGCGGGAAGTCGTACGTCGCGGCGAAGGCGGCCAGCCAGACGTCGGCCACATCCGCCGCGTCGCCGGCGCGCGCGGGGCGGACGACGGCGCGGACGACGGCGGTCGGGTTGCCCGATGCGGCGCCCAGGCCGGCTGCCGACGCGGCGCCCAGGCCGGCTGCCGCCGCGGCGTCCAGGATCCACGTCGCCGAGGACCGGCGGGCGAGGACGCCCGGCAGGAGCGCGGGATCTCGCGGCCCGTCGAGGATCCGGGCGACCACGTCGGCCTTCCCGCTCCCGGTCACCACGGCCAGGACCCGGCCGGCGGCTTGAAGGATCGCCGGGTTGAACGTGACCCGCACGACATGTGGCTCGACGTGGGTCGGCGCCGGGATGGCGAGCGCGATCCGGTCGCTCGTCAGGGCCGGGCTGCCGGGGAACACGGACAGGAGATGGCCGTCGGGACCGATGCCGAGGAGCACGAGGTCGAACGACGGCCAGCCATCGACGAGTGGCAGCGCCGCCACGGCCTCGGCGGCGAGCGTCGCCGCGCACCAGGCGGGGCCGAAACCGCCCTCGATCGCCCGATCGGTCGGGAACGGGTGGACGTTCGCCGCCGGGATCGGCAGTCCGCCCGGGCCGAGCAGGACCTGGTCGACGGGCGCCACATTCGAGCGGGGATCGGAGCGCGGCACGAAGCGATCGTCGCCCCACCACAGGTGGACGCGCGACCAGTCGACCCGGTCGCGGAGGTCCGCGGCCACCAGCCGGCGGTACTTCGCCAGCGGCGTCGAGCCGCCGGTCAGGGCGAGGTCGGCGCGGCCGCGTCGCCGGATCGCCTCGACGGTCGCCTCGACGACCCGGCCCGCCGAGAGGTCGGCGACCGCCTCGGGATCGGCGGCCGCGATGATCTCGGGCTCCCCGGCCGCGTCGTCGTCGATCGCCGGCAGGACCGGCCGGCCGCCACGCGGCCCGAGCTCGGCGAGGCCGGCGCTCAAGCCACGGCACCCGCGTCGTGCGGGGCGGCGACGATCCGGGCCGCCATCCGGATGGCACCGTCGGCGACCGCGTCGCGACCGGGCGACTCGATCGCCTCGGCGAGCAGGTCCACCTCCGTGCTGCGCGGCGCGTGGAACCGCCGGTCGAGGACCTCGACGCCGTCCTGCCAGGCGTGGACGACGACCGTCTCCGCCTCGGCCGTGACGTCGATCCGCAGCTCGGACCCGCGCCGCTCGGCCAGCAGCTCGACGCGGAGGGTCGTCCCGGACGGCATCGCGCTGAGCACGGGTCGCATGACCACGCTGACGTCGGTGTGGCCGTGGCGGAGCATGGCGGCGTAGCCGCGCCCGGCAACCGGCTTCGCGCCATCGTGGCGGGCGGGTCCGTCCTTCGAACCCGACCCGGGGCCCGGGCGTGGCGCGGACGCCGCTCCGCCGCCGATCGGGGCCAGTGGCTGGTGGACCGCCATGCCGAGCCGCGAGGCGATCCAGGCGGCGTGGTAGAGCGGCTTGACCATGTTCGCGCTGCCCGGACGGCCGAGCTCGTCGTGCGTCCCATAGGTGATCGCGATGCGCCGGATGGAGCGCAGGAACGGCAGGAACTCGGGCAGGTCGAAGGTCGAGGCGATCGCCTCGCGCCAGCGCGACTGGCGGACGAGGGCGAAGTCGAACACGACGACCTTCCCGCCCTCGACGAGGCGCGCCAGCTCCCGCAGGCGGGCGAGCCCGTCACCGCTCCAGCTCGAGCCGTCGATCACCAGCCGGTCGGCGTCCTCGAGCAGGTCGTTCGCCTGGACCGAGCCGAGCGGTGGCTCGCCCGGCCACCAGACCGTGACCGGCAGGTCGTGGACGAGCAGCGGCTCGACGATCGCCGCGATGTGCCGGCCGGTGTCGCCGCCCGCGGTGATGTAGATCGTCTCGGCGCAGGTCTCCGCCGCGTCCTCGCGGGGGAGCATGCAGTAGGCGGTGATCCGGGCGTCGAGCCAGCCCGGGCCGTCGGGGTCGGTCGGCGAGCAGATGAGGGTCCGCGACGGGTGGCGGCCGGTGAGCTGCGACATGATCGCGGCGCAGTGCTCGCCGATCTCGGGCCGGCGGGCGACGACCACGAGGTTCATCACGCTCGTCCGGGCGGCGACGTGGCGGCCCTCCTCGCCGTCGATCGTCGTCATCAGCTTCGGCGAGGCCCAGATCTTGGCCAGCTCGCGCTCGATCCCGTCGATCGTCTTGGCCCGTGACGTCCAGCGGAGCTGGGGCTCGTTCGGTCGCGGACCCTCGGTCAGATCCGTCGCCATCGGCGTCCCTCGCGGGCCATCAGCTCGTCGGCCGCCTCGGGTCCCCACGAGCCGGCCTCGTAGTTCGGGAAGTCGGGCGCCGGCATGTCGATCCAGGCGTCGATGATCGGGGTGACGATGCTCCACGCCTCCTCGACCTCGTCGGCCCGGGTGAACAGCGACGCGTCGCCGAGGAGGGCGTCGAGGATGAGCGTCTCGTAGGCGTCGGGCGAGTCGACGTTGAACGCCGAGCCGTAGGTGAAGTCCATGTTCACCGCCCGGACGTCGAGCCCGAGCCCAGGGACCTTGGCCCCGAAGCGGAGCAGGATCCCCTCGTCGGGCTGGATCCGCAGCGCGAGCAGGTTCGGCTCCGGGTCGACCGAGCTGTCCTTGAACAGCCGGTGGGGGACCGGGCGGAACTGGATCGCGATCTCGCTCGCCCGCTTCGGCAGCCGCTTGCCGGTACGCACGAAGAACGGGACGCCGGCCCAGCGCCAGTCGTCGATCTCGAGCCGAGCGGCGACGAACGTCTCGGTCTCCGACTCCGGGTTGACGTTCGGCTCGGCACGGTAGCCGGCGACCGGCTGGGCGGCGACCCAGCCCGGAGCGTACTGGCCGCGGACGACGTCGGCCGCGACCTCGTCGGGCGTCAGCGGCGCGATCGCCCGGAGCACCTTGACCTTCTCGTCGCGGAGGGCGTCGGCCTCGAACGTCGCCGGTGGCTCCATCGCCACGAGCGAGAGCAGCTGCATGAGGTGGTTCTGGACGACGTCCCGGCACGCCCCGGTCTCCTCGTAGAAGGCGCCGCGGGTCTCGACGCCGAGTGATTCGGCCACCGTGATCTGGACGTGGTCGACGTAGCGCCAATTCCAGAGCGGCTCGAAGATCCCGTTGCCGAACCGGAAGACGAGCAGGTTGCGGACAGTCTCCTTGCCCAGGTAGTGGTCGATCCGGTAGACCTGCTTCTCGCGGAAGACCTTGAGGACCTCGCGGTTGAGCCGGATCGCCGAGTCGAGGTCGCGGCCGAACGGCTTCTCGATGACGATCCGCCGCCAGCCGGCGCCGTGGACCTCATGGTCGAGGCCGGCCCGTCCGAGCTGGCCGATGACCTCCGGGAAGGCGGACGGCTGGGTCGCCAGGTAGTACAGCCGGTTGCCGCGGGTGCCGTGCTCGCGGTCCATCGTGTCCAGCCGCTTGGCGAGCCGGTCGAACGCGCCCGAGTCGGCGAAGTCGCCCTCGTGGTAGGCGATCCGGGCGAGGAACTCCTTCTTCGGCGCCTCCTCGACCGTGACCCGCGAGTACAGCCCAAGGGAAGTGGCGATGTCGGCCCGGAAGGTCTCGTCGTCGTACGGCCGGCGACCGACGGCGACGAGCATGAACTCGTGGGGCAGCAGGTTCGTTCGCCACAGCTGGTAGAGCGCCGGGAAGACCTTCCGATGGGCCAGGTCGCCGGTCGCCCCGAACAGGACGAGGCAGGCCGGATCGGGGACGCGCTCGAGGCGCAGGCCGTCGCGGAGCGGGTTGTCGAGCTTCGGCGGGGTGACCTTGCGCTTCCCGGCCCGCGCCAGGCGCAGCTCGCGGATCGTCCGCGGGGCGTCCTTGGCCGGCTTTGCGGCGGGCGCCGCCGTGCCCGGCTTCGGGTCGGCGGTCGTGGTCACGGTCGGCTTACTCGGTCTTGACCGCGTGCCCGCCGAACTCGTTGCGGAGCGCGGCGAGGACCTTCGCGCCGTACGAGTCGTCCTGGCGCGAACGGAAGCGCGTCTGGAGCGACAGGGTGATGATCGGCGCCGGCACGTCGTGGTCGATCGCCTCCTGGACGGTCCAGCGCCCCTCGCCCGAATCGGCCACCCAGCCCTGCAGGTGGTCGAGCTCCTGGCCGTTGGCGTCGAACGCCCGCTCCGCGAGCTCGAGCAGCCAGGAGCGGACCACGGAGCCGTGGTTCCAGAGCTTGGAGATCGCCGCGAGGTCGAGCGTGTAGTCGCTCGCGTGCATGATCTCGAAGCCCTCGGCGTAGGCCTGCATCAGCCCGTACTCGATTCCGTTGTGGACCATCTTCACGTAGTGCCCCGACCCCGGCCCGCCGACGTGGAGGTAGCCGTCCGCCGGCGCGAGCGAGCGGAAGACCGGCTCGAGCGGGCCGACCGCGTCGGCCTCGCCGCCGACCATCAGGCAGAAGCCGTTGGCCAGGCCCCAGATGCCACCCGATACGCCGGCGTCGACGTAGCGGATCCCCTTGGCCGCCAGCGCGGCGTGACGGCGGACATCGTCGTGGAAGTTCGTGTTGCCGCCATCGACGATCGTGTCGCCCGGCGCCAGGAGCGCCGTCAGCTCGTCGATCTGGGCCTCAGTGGCATCGCCGGCAGGGACCATCACCCAGACCGCCCGCGGGGCCTCGAGCTTGGCGACGAGCTCCTCGAGGCTGAACGACGGGATCGCCCCCTCGCTGGCGATCTCGCGGGTCTTCTCGGCGGTGCGGTTGAACGCGACGACCTCGTGCCCGTCGCGGATGAGCCGGCGGACCATGTTCGATCCCATCCGGCCGAGCCCGATGAACCCGATGCGCATGACCTCAGGCCTCCTGGAGGGCGGCGTTCAGCGCCCGCTCGAGGGCGGCCAGGCCGGCATCGGGATCGGGGCCGAGATGGATCCGCAGGACCGGCAGCCCGTGCGCCTCGAGTGCGCCGAAGTCCCCGAGCGCCTGGGCGTCGATGAGCTGGCCGAAGGTGTAGGCCTTGCCCGGGATCGGACGGTCGGTCGGGTGGTCGGCAGTCAGCTGGAGGAACCAGCCGGTCGGCGGGCCGCCCTTGTGGAGCTGCCCGGTGGAGTGGAGGAAGCGCGGGCCGTAGCCGGCCGTCGTGGCCCGCTGGGTGGCGTCGCGCAGGGCCGCGCGAATCCGGGCCAGTGCCGCGTCGCGCGCCTCGGTCGGCGCGAGATAGGCCTGCAGGCAGGCGTAACCGTTCGGCTTGAGCGCCCCGAGGTGGGTCCGCAAGGCGTCGGCCACGGTCGGCGCAGGCGCCGTGCTCGCGGCGCCGATGACGGCGATCCCGTCACCGGCGGCGACGATCGGCACGCCCTCCGGCGACGGCCGCCCGCCGTCGGACGCGACACCAGCGTCCCACGGGCCGATCGACGGCCCGAGGTCGCCCCCGCGCCCGATCTCGTCCAGCGTCTCGCGCGTCCGCTCCTTGGCCTCCTCGACATTCGGTTGATCGAACGGGTCGATCCCGAGCACGATCCCGGCCATTGCGGTCGCCACCTCCCAGCGGATGAACTCGCCGGCGAGGTCGATCGGGTCGTCGATCGCCAGCCGGGCCACCGGATGACCGGCCGCTTCGAGGGCGCCGAGCAGGGCATCCGCCGAGGTGCCGTCGGACGCCGCCACGGGACCGGTCGAACCGGCCAGCGTCAGGCGGACGAACATCCGGTCGTCCCCGTATGCCGCCAGCGGCCCGAGGGGCTCGAGGTCGACCGGGACGATCCCGACGCCGTGCTTGCCGGTGCTCTCGGCGATGAGCTGCTCCGCCCAGGCACCGAAGCCGGCGATCTCCGGGTCGGCGATCAGGGTGAGCTTGTCGCGCCCGGCGACGGCGTTCGACCCGAGGAACAGCCCGAGGCTCACGCCGGGGTTGCCCGCCGGGTCCTTCGCGTGGCACCGGTCGAGCATCGAGCGGGCGCTGCCGAGGAACGGGTCGAGATCGAGCCCGATCAGGCTCGCCGGGACGAGCCCGACGTACGTCAGCGCGGCATAGCGACCGCCGATGTCCGGGGGGTTGAGGAAGACCTCCCGGAAGTTGTCGTGGTGGGGGATCGCCGCCAGCCGCTCCGGATCGGTGATCGCGACCATATAGCCGCCGGGCGACACGCGGCGCATGTCGCGGGCCTCGAGCGCCGCCTCGATCCGGGACCACGCGTCGGCCTGGAACGCGAGCGGCTCGGCCGTGGTGCCCGACTTCGTCGCCACGATGAACAGGGTCTCGAGGGGGTAGGCGTCGTCGACGATCGCGGCGACGGCCGCCGGGTCGGTCGAGTCGAGCACGCGGAGGGTCAGCCAGTCGCCGCCGTCGCCGAACGCCTTCTTGAGCACCTCCGGGGCGAGGCTGCTGCCGCCCATGCCGCCGACGATCGCCGTGGTGAACCCGCCGTCGCGGATCGCCTCGCCGAACGCCTCGAGCGGGCCGATCTCGCCGGCGAAGTGGTTCGGTGCGTCGAGCCAGCCGAGCCGCTCGGCGATCGTCGCCTGGACCTCCGGATCGGCGGACCACAGGCTGGCGTCGCGCTCGAACAGCCGCTCGATCCAGCGCTCGCCCCGCGCACGGGCCACGAGCGCGGCGGGCGCGGACGGCAGCTGTGGCGCCTCGTCGGCGGTGGTGTCAGTCACGGGGTCCCTTCCTCCATACGCCGCGATGGTATCCCGTGCCGCTGAACGGAGTGTCCACGCCGGGGCCCCGCCGGCCTAGTCCCCGCGTGCCTCGATCGCCAGGACCTCGGCGACGCGGCGCCGGTGGCGTGGCTCGCCCGAGAACGTCGCGCGGAGGAAGGCGACGCTGCACTCGACCGCCAGCTCGATCCCGATCACCCGGGCGCCGAGGGTCAGCACGTTCATGTCGTCGTGCTCGACGCCCTGGTGGGCCGAGTACGTGTCGTGGCAGACCGCGGCGCGGATCCCGCGCATCTTGTTCGCCGCGACCGACGCCCCGACGCCCGAGCCACAGACGAGGATGCCCCGGTCGGCCGTGCCACCCTGGATCGCCCGGCCGAGTCGCTCGGCATACTCGGGGTAGTCGTCGTGAGGATCCGAGCCGTCGCCGCCGAGGTCGATCAGCTCGTGGCCGAGGCCGTCCGCGGCAAGCCGCGCCACGAGCTCGTCCTTGAGGGCGGCACCGGCGTGATCCGCGGCGAAGGCGACGCGCATCGGTTCGGTCCTGGTGCCGGACTCAGCGCCCGGGCTCGGCATCGCCGCCGTGGCCGAGCTTCGGGCCCGCCAGGTGGAGGCCCGCGGGCTGGTGGCCGTGGTCGACGGTGGGCACGCGACCGTGCAGCCCGTCGCGGACCACCCGCCGGCCGACGTCCGCGACGCGCTCCGGGGTGAACCCGAAGTGTTCGAAGATGGTCGCGCCGGGAGCGCTCGCCCCGAAATGGTCGATCCCGACGATCGCGCCTTCGTCGCCGACGAACCGCTCCCAGCCGAGCGACACCCCCGCCTCGACGCTCACCCGCTTGCGGACGCGCGGCGGAAGGACCTCGTCCCGGTACGCGGCCGGCTGGAGGTCGAACAGCTCCCAGCACGGGATCGACACGACGCGGGTGCGGATGCCCTCCGCGGCGAGCGCGTCCGACGCCGCCGCGACGAGCGGCAGCTCCGAGCCCGTGGCGATGAGGATCAGGTCGATGGCCTCCGGTCCTCCGCTCGACTCGCGCACGACGTAGCCGCCCCGCGCGACACCGTCCCGTGCCCGCTCGGCGGTCTCGGGCAGGGTGGCCAGCTTCTGCCGCGTCAGCGCCAGGGCGACCGGGCCGTCCGGCCGGCGGAGCGCGATCGCCCACGCCGCCGACGTCTCGTTCGCGTCGCCGGGCCGGACGAACCACAGGTTCGGGATTGCGCGCAGCGCCGCGTAGTGCTCGACCGGCTGATGGGTCGGGCCGTCCTCGCCGAGCCCGACCGAGTCGTGGGTCCAGACGTAGATCACGTGGACTCCGGACAGCGCGGCGAGCCGGACCGAGCCGCGCATGTAGTCGCTGAAGTTGAGGAACGTGCCCGCGTACGGGATGAACCCGCCGTGGTAGGCGATCCCGTTGGCGATCCCGCCCATCGCGTGCTCGCGAACGCCGAAGCGCAGGTTCCGCCCCGGGTCGTCGGCGCTGAAGTCGCCGCCGCCCTTGACGTCGGTGAGGTTCGACTCGGACAGGTCGGCTGCGCCGCCGAACAGCTCGGGAACCGGCTCGGCCAGGGCCTGGATCGCGGCCTGGCTCGCCTGCCGCGTGGCGAGGTCCTCGCCCACGGCGTACGTCGCGAGGCCGTCCGTCGCGCCGGGCCGAAGGTCGCCGTCGAGGCGGCGCTCGAGCTCCGCGGCATCGGCCGGAAAGGCGTCGCGGTAGCTTCTCAGCCGCGCGGCCCACTCCTCGGCGAGCTGCTCGCCCCGCGGGATTGCCCGCGAGAACATCGCGGCCGCCTCGTCGGGGACGTAGAAGCTGCGATCCGGGTCCCAGCCGTAGGCCTCCTTGACGAGGCGGACCTCGTCCGCGCCGAGCGGCGAGCCGTGGGCCTTCTGGGAGTCCTGCTTGTTCGGCGACCCGTAGCCGATGTGGGTTCGCACGGCGATGAGGCTCGGGCGGCCGTCCTCGAGGGCCGTCGAGATCGCCGCGTCGATCGCCTCGAGGTCGTTGCCGTCGGCGACCCGGGCGGTGTGCCAGCCGTAGGCGTCGAAGCGGGCCGGGACATCCTCGCTGAAGGCCATGGCCGTGGGACCGTCGAGCTGGACGTGGTTGTCGTCGTAGAGCATCGTCAGCTTGCCGAGCCGGAGGTGCCCGGCGAGCGAGGCCGCCTCCGACGCGATCCCCTCCTGGAGATCGCCGTCGGAGCAGATCACGAACGTCCGATGGTCGACGATCGGGTGCCCGGGGCGGTTGAACTCGGCTCCCAGCCGGCGCTCGGCGATGGCCATCCCGACGGCGTTCGCGACGCCCTGGCCGAGCGGTCCGGTCGTCGCCTCGACGCCTGGGGTCAGCCCGTACTCCGGATGGCCGGGCGTCCGCGAGCCCCACTGGCGGAACTGCTCGATGTCGGCCAGGGACAGGTCGTAGCCGGTCAGGTAAAGGAGCGAGTAGAGCAGCATCGAGGCGTGCCCGGCACTCAGCACGAACCGGTCGCGGTCGGGCCAGTCGGGCCGCGTCGGGGCGTGGCGCAGGTGGCGGGTCCACAGGACGTAGGCCATCGGTGCGGCACCCATCGGCGCCCCCGGATGCCCGGAGTTCGCCTTCTGGACCGCGTCGATCGAGAGGGTCCGGATCGTGTCGATCGCGAGGCGGTCGAGCCGGTCCGTGGCGATCGTCATCCCTCTCTCGCGCTCCTTCCAGCTCGGGCTCGCTGCGGGCGGTCATTGTAGCCCGGTCGCTATCCTCGTCCGGTGCCGAGCTTCTCGCGGATCACCGCCGTCCGGCCCCACCGGCCGCGGGTCCGCGCGCGCCGCCCGCCGGGCTCCGCGGGCCGGCCGAGGGTCGTCGTTGTCGGCGACCTCGTCCTCGACGTCGCGCTCGCCCCGGGCCGTCCGCTCGCGACCGGGAGCGACGTCCCGGGCCGTGTCACGCTCCACCAGGGCGGCTCGGCGGCGAACACCGCCCGCTGGCTGGCGCGGCTGGACGTCCCGACGACGCTCGTCGGCTCGGTCGGCCGCGACGCCGCCGGCCGGGCGCTCGTCGAGGCCCTCCGGGCCGATCACGTCACGACCCGCATCCTCCGGGTCGGCGGCGCCCGGACCGGCCGGATCGGGGTGCTCGTTGGTCCGGACGGCGAGCGCTCGTTCGTCGCCGACCGAGGCGCGGCGGATGCGCTCGCGCCGGCGGACCTGCGGAGCGCCTGGTTCGAGGGCGCCGACCTCCTCCACCTGCCGGCTTACTCGCTGCTCGGCGTGCCGCTCGGGACGGCCGGTCGCGCGGCCGTGCGCCTGGCGCGAGCCGCCGGGGCACGAGTCAGCCTCGACCTGGCGTCGATCGGACCGTTGCTCGCGGACGGGCGCGGCGCGGCCGAGGCGCTCGTCCGCGAGGTCGCCCCGGACCTCCTCCTCGCGACGGCCGCGGAGCTCCACGGGCTGCTCGGCGCCGGCGGCCGAACGGACGCGCGGGCCGTCGGACTGGCGCCGATCGTCGTGATCAAGCGCGGCGCCGCGGGCGTCACGGTCCTCGTTCGCGACGACCCGGGTCCGCTGGAACGAGCCGCAGCTCGTTCGGCGGGCGTCGCGATCCGGTTCGACGTCGCGACCCGGCCGATCGTCGCGGCCGACACCACCGGCGCCGGCGACGCCTTCGACGCGGGGTTCATCGCGGAGTGGCTCGCCTCGGTCCGGGCGGGTCGGTCCGCGATCGTCGGCCTGCGCCGGGCGGCCGTGGCGGGCAACCGGACCGCGGCCCGCCAGGTCGCCGTCCCGCGACGGGAGCTCCAGCTGGGCTGAGCCGGCCCCGCGCGCGGGCAACCGCCCGGCGCCACCCCTCGCCCACCGCGGACAACCGGCCGCGGGTGCCGGCCGCGGGCACGGCTGCGCTACCCTCGCGGGGATGTCGATCGCCGATCGCCTGGAGATCCACGATGAGGTGGCCGCCGCGCTGGCCGCCGGCCGGCCGGTCGTCGCCCTCGAGTCGACGCTGATCAGCCATGGGCTGCCGTACCCCGACAACGTCGCGGTTGCGCGCGCGTCGGAGGCCGCCGTCCGGGCATCGGGCGCGATCCCGGCAACCGTCGCGATCCGCGACGGACGGCTGCGGGTCGGACTCGCCGACGCGGAGCTCGAGGCGCTCGCGACCGCTCCGGCCGGGTCGGTCCTCAAGGCGGCCCGGCCGAGCCTGGCGGCGGCGCTCGATCGGTCCGGATGGGCCGCGACCACGGTCTCGGCCACGATGATCGCCGCCGCGGCGGCCGGGATCGCGGTGTTCGCGACGGGCGGGATCGGCGGGGTCCATCGCGGGGCGCTGTCGTCGATCTACGGCGTCGGCCCGGCGGCCGAATCGATCCTCGGGACGCTCGACATCTCGTCGGATCTCGAGGAGCTTGCCCGGACGCCGGTCGCGGTCGTGTGCGCCGGGCCGAAGGCCATCCTCGACCTGCCGCTCACCCTCGAGTACCTCGAGACCCGCGGCGTCCCGGTGGTGGCGATCGGTCAGGACGAGGTGCCCGGGTTCTACGCCCGGAGGAGCGGCGTCCCTGCGCCCCTGTCGGTCCCCGACGAGCGCGCCGCGGCGGAGCTGATCGCCACCCATCTCGTTCTCGGGCTCGGATCGGGGATCCTCGTCTGCGTGCCGGTGCCGGTCGAGGCCGCCCTGCCCCCGGAGGTCGCCCGGCGCGCGGTGGACCGGGCCGTCGCGGAGGCGTCGGGGGCCGGGATCCACGGCCCGGCCCTGACGCCGTGGCTGCTCGCCCGGATCGCCGAGCTGACCGACAGCGCCAGCCTCCGGGCGAACGTCGCGCTCATCGAGAACGACGCCCGGGTCGCCGGCCGGCTCGCGGTCGCGCTGGCCGGCTAGGAGCGCCGGGGACCCATTCACGAAGACCCGGCGATGCCGTCGCCCTGGCCGGCGGTCCGTAGGTCGCGGTGTACCAACTCCTGTGGTCGTACGCACAGGATCCGGCTGGTGCCGCCAAGCAGCCGGCCCCGACCACGCTCCGTGCGACCCGGTCGGGGCCTGATTTTGGTCGCGCGAGGCGCATCCCACCACCCTGGTTGGTAGATGGCGAGAGTCGCCGTCAGCTCGAGTCGGCCGTCAACGACGTCCCTCGGGACCACAGCCAGCCCCCGGACCGACCCATTCCTGGCCCCCGCGATGCCGTCGCGTGTTCGATGGGCATCTGCCAAACGTCAGACCACAGGCTTCCCCCATCGGGCCCTCGGTGGTAGACTCACCAGCCCCGCATCGAACCGTTGCCGGAGCACCATGACCGCCCAGATCCTGGCGCCGGCCATCGACGCCCGCGGCATCCGCCGCGTCTATGCCGCCAAGCCCGAGCCCGTGACGGCGCTCGCCGGCGTGGACCTCGAGGTCGAGCCGGGCGAGCTGTTCGGGCTGCTCGGGCCGAACGGGGCGGGCAAGACGACCCTGATCAAGATCCTCACGACGCTCCTCCTGCCGAGCGCCGGGACCGCCCGCGTGTTCGGCTTCGACATCGAGCGCGAGACGAAGAAGATCCGGCGGATCATGAACATGGTCGCCGGCGGCGAGCAGTCGGGCTACGGCATCCTGACCGTCCGCGAGCAGCTCTGGATGTTCAGCCAGTTCTACGGCCTGGGCGCCCGCGAGGGCTGGGCCCGCGTGGACGAGCTCATCGAGGCGGTCGGTCTCGCGGAGCAGCGCAGCCAGCGCGTGAGCGGCCTGTCGACCGGCCAGCGCCAGAAGATGAACTTCGCGCGCGGCCTGCTCAACGATCCGTGGATCCTGTTCCTCGACGAGCCGACGCTCGGGCTCGACGTATCCGCTGCCCGGGCCGTCCGCGAGCTCGTGACCGGCTGGCAGGCGTCCGTGCCGGGCCGGACGGTGCTCCTGACCACGCACTACATGGCCGAGGCCGACGAGATGTGCGAGCGGATCGCCATCGTCGACCGTGGCCGCGTCCTGGCGATCGGGACGCCGGCCGAGCTCAAGCAGCGTGTCCAACGCGAGTCGATCTTCCGGATCGAGCTCGACCGGCTCGCCGGCGGCCCAGGTGCGCTGGCCCGGTTGCCGGGCGTCGTGAGCGCGACGGCGGCCACGGCCGGCAACGGGGTTGCCGCCGGGGCAGCCCCGCGCCAGACCGTCGAGGTCAGCCTCGTCCTCGTCGAGGACGCGGCGCTCGGCGGGGTCGTGGGCGCGCTCGGCGGGCTCGGCTCGCGAATCCTCGCCCTGCGCAAGTCGGAGCCCACCCTCGAGGAGGTCTTCGTCGAGCTCGTCGGCCGCGGCTTCGACGACGCCGACAAGCCCGCCAGCAGGAACGGGACCGGTGGCCGGTCGGAGGGTCCCGATCGGCCCGCGACGGCCCACGAGCCCGGGGAGCCCGAGCCCGAGGAGGTCGGATGACGACCCGCGCGTTCGTCGGTCGTCCGTCGGCCGGTCCTCGCGAGGCCGCCGACTGGAGCCGCCGCCGGATCCTGGCCAACGACCTGCACAGCGTCGTCGGGCGGGCGTTCCCGCGCGTCCGCGGGATGGTCCGCGAGCCGTCGTGGCTGTTCTTCGAGATCCTGCTGCCGTTCCTGACGACGTGCTCGTTCGTGTTCGTCTACCGGGCGCTCCAGGCGCCACAGCAGTACATCGGGTTCGTCGTCCTCGGCGGGGCGATGACCGCGTTCTGGCTCAACGTCGTGTGGATGATGGCCGCCCAGCTGTACTGGGAGAAGGACCAGGGCAACCTCGAGCTCTACTTCGCCGCCCCGATGGACGTGATGAGCGTGCTGTTCGGAATGGCGATCGGCGGGCTGGTCATGAGCGCCACGCGGGCGGCGGTCGTGCTCGTCGTCGCCTCGCTCGTCTTCCATGTCCAGTTCTCGGTGGACCAGTGGGGCCTGCTGTTGCTCGTGTTCTTCCTCACCCTGGCGGCGCTGTACGGGCTGGGGATGGTCCTCGCCAGCCTGTTCCTGATGTGGGGCCGCGAGGCCTGGCACATGACCCAGCTCATGGTCGAGCCGGTCTACTTCGTGTCCGGGCTCAACTTCCCGATCGTCGCGCTCGGTCGGATCGGCGCGCTCGCGCTGGCCACGATCCCGCTCGCGACGGGCCTCGACGCGATGCGCCAGCTGGCCTTCGCCGGGAGCAGCGGAACGCCGGCGATCCTGCCGCCCGAGGCCGAGGCCGCGATCCTCGTGCTGATGACCGTGTTCTTCACCCTGCTCGCCCGGTACATGCTCCGCACCCTCGAGACCCGGGCGCGGCGCGAGGGCCGGCTCACGGTGCGCTGGCGATGACCGCGCCCGCCGCCGTCCTCGACGAGGCCTCCCGGCGCCTGTTCGACCCGCGCCGGACACGCGGTCGCGGATCGGCCGACCTCGTCCGCAGCTTCCGCACCGCCGCCGCGCTCGGCTGGAAGATGGAGGCCAACTGGACCGACCCGGTCCTGTTCTTCATCTACTCGGTCGCCAAGCCAGTCAGCTCCGCCCTGATCCTCGTGGCGATGCTCGAGGTGATCGCCGGGGCGTCGGGCCACGAGTACCGCGGCTTCGTAGTCGTCGGCAGCGCGCTGTGGTCGTTCGTGATCTCAGGCATCGCCGGCCTGGCCTGGTCGGTGCTCGACGATCGCGAGCGCTATCGGATGCTCAAGTACGTCTACGTCAGCCCGAGCGACTTCCTGGTCGTGCTCCTGGGACGAGGGACCGCCCGGATCGCGGTCGGCGCGATGGGCGCTGCGATCACGCTGGCCATCGGCGTCCTCCTGCTCGGCGTCGCATTCGACCCGGCCGCGGCCGACTGGCCGCTGTTCGTCGTCGTCATGGCGGCAGGGCTCCAGTCGATCGTCGTCGTCGGGGTGATCCTCGCGGCGATCTGCCTCCAGACCCGCCAGGAGGCGTGGTCCTACCCGGAGGCCGTCGCCGGCGCCCTGTTCCTCGTCTCGGGTGCCGTCTTCCCGCTGTCGGTGCTGCCGCTGGCGATCCAGGCGATTGGGCTGCTCAACCCGCTGACCTGGTGGCTCGAGGGCGTCCGGCTCGCCCTGTTCCCGGCCGGGACGAGCGCGATCGGGGGCACCGGATCGCTGTTCACGGAGCTCACCGGACAGGCCCGGCCGGACGGTCCGACGATCGTCCTCGCCTTGCTCGTGACCGGGGCCGTCGTTACACTCGGGGCGGCCGTGGCGTTCCAGTGGAGCGAGCGGCGAGCCAAGGATCGCGGGCTCATCGACCAGACGACGGGCTCCTGAGCGGCGTTCGTCGGAACTCACCCGGCCGTCCAGAGGAGGACCGTTCGTGCGGATCTACGAGGGCTCGCCGCGCCAGGACTTCGAGGAGGTGTTCCGTTCGATCGGGGCGTTCCTCGACCAGCGAGCGATGAAGGAGGTCCTTCTCGCCGAGGCGCCCGACGGGTTCATCGTCCAGGGTCTCGTGTCGTCCGAGGTCGACGCCGGGACCTGGTCCGAGGCGATCGGCACCCAGACGAAGGAGACGCTGACCTTCCTCGACGACGACATCGCCCGGTTCATGGAAGAGGCGGTGTCCCGGCGCAACAAGGCGGCCGCCGACGACTGGTCGAAGGCGGGCTACTATGAACGGGCCTTCCGGGTCCTCGGCCGGTACATGGACGAGCAGAAGCCACGGGACACGTTCTTCTTCGAGCAGGACGGCGCGTTCGTGGTGCGGCTCTTGATGCCGAGTCCCACCGGCAGCCGGCACGTCCTGGCCGAGTTCACGCGAGACGACATCGACGCCATGATCGCCCAGGGTCCCGCCCTCCGCGATCCGGAGCACGGACCGAACAAGGCCAAGCCAGCCGGCGCCTAGACCGTCGCGCGGGAAACGCGCGATCATGCAGGAAAGGACGTGAAACGCCATGAAGACCGTCATCGTCGCCCTCGGGATCACCCTTGGAGCGCTGATCGTCATCCCGCTCCTCGTCCTGGCCGGGCTGTTCATCTGGCTCAAGGTCACCGAAGGCGATGACGAGGACGTCCTGGAGCTCGACCAGGAAGGCGTCTGATCCACCGGCGGCCGTCCGGCCGCCCATGACCGACCCGCATCCGACGCCCGTCGCGCTCGTCGCGCCGGGCGTCGCGCTGTCCGGTGGGGACCGTCGCAGGTCGGGCCGGGCAGCGCGCCGCTGCGGCGGTCGGGATCAGTCGGCGGCCGGGTGCGGTGGCCGGTCGCCAGGCCCGGGCAGGCCGTCGTTGAAGCCGCTCGAAATATCGACCGGAGCAGTATCCAACCTGCTTCAGGCCGATCCGCGAGGCGGCCCACCGCCTGTACGGGCTCGACTTCCCCGCGATCGTGCTCAACGCCGGCGTGAAATGGCGCGTCAACGGCTGGATCCCGCCGGCATGACGTTCTCGGGTGCTGGGAAGCGTGCTTCCTACTGATGGGGGCGATATTGAGGACGGCTGGATGACGACGGGCGACCGATCACCAGCACGTTCGGCGGCGCCGTCCCCGGCCGACGAGCCCGGAGCCGCGCCGCCCGTCCAACCGCTCGAGTCGGGCGCCGCGCCGCTGGCGATCCTTGTCGACTACGACGGGACGATCGCGCTGACCGACGTCTCCGACACGGTGATGGCCGAGCACACGAACGCGGCCTGGGAGGCGATGGCCGCCCGGTACGACCGGGGCGAGATCGGCTCGCGGGGGCTCATGGAGTACGAAATGAGCCTGATCCGGGCGGACGGGTCCGACCTCCTGGCGACCGCGGCGCGCCAGCCGCACGACCCGGGCTTCGCGCCATTCGTGAGGCGAGCGCAGGCAGCCGGCGCCCCGGTCGAGGTCGTCAGCGACGGGTTCGGATTCTTCATCGCCCCGGCGCTCGAGCGGCTCGGGTTGCCGGAGCTGCCGGTCATCACGGCCCGGACCACCTTCGCCGGAGGCCGAGCGAGGATCACGTTCCCGAACGGCCATCCGAGCTGCTTCGTGTGCGGCACCTGCAAGCGGCAGCGGGTGCTCGCCCAGCAGGCGGCCGGCCGGGCGGTGGTCTTCATCGGCGACGGGGAGAGCGATCGCTATGCCGCCGGCTACGCGGACGTCGTGTTCGCCAAGCGCGGCCTCGTCCCGATCTGCGTCGCCAACGGCTGGCCGTTTCTTCGCTGGACCGAGTTCGCCGAGATCCACGCCTGGCTCGACGAAGTGCTGACCGCCTGGCGTCGCGACCCGACGACGCCGGTCATGCCGCGCCCGGTCGGCAAGCCGTTCTTCTGCGGCCCCGAGGTCTGGGGCGAGGGCCGCTGGGATCCGCCCGCCGAATGACTTCGCGGCCTGCGAGCCGCGGGCGCGCCGTCGGGCCGCCCGCCGGCTGACGTGGGCGCCCGGCCAGCCGCCGAGCCGCCGGACCGCCGTCCGCCCGGACGCGGTCAGCGGCGGGCGCGACCCCGGGTCGAGCGCCTCAGCCGGGCTCCTCGTCGCTGTCGGAGTCGGCCTTCCAGCCGACGTGCTTGCGGAGCCAGCCGACCGAGCTCAGGTGATACGTGGCGGGCTCGTCGAAGTCGGGCAGGGCGGTGACGGTCGCCCGGTCCACGCCGAGGTCGATCCCACCGCTCGCCAGGCTGGCCACGTCGGCGGCTGCGACCATGACATCGCGCTTCGACCCGTCGAGGCTGACGCGCAACCCATGGAAGATGTCCTCGGAATCCGATCCGAGCACCTCGCGGACCGTCCCGACGCGAACGCCGTCCGAGGCCGTGACCGGGGTCCCGTAGATGACCGTCCGCCACGAGATGGGCGTGGAGGCCGCCGCCGCTCCCTGCTCGACCATCGCTCGCTCCGTTCCTGCTGGGCTCGGATCACCGGTTCACGGCAAGTCTAGCCGGGTCGCCCGGGTTGCCCCGGAACCGGCATTCCGATAGCATTGGAAAAACCCCCGGAGGACCCGACCCATGGCGAAGTATGTCTTTGTGACCGGAGGCGTGACCTCCTCTCTGGGCAAGGGCATCACCGCCGCCAGCATCGGTCGCCTGCTCAAGGCACGCGGGCTCCACGTCTCGATCCTCAAGCTCGATCCGTATATCAACGTGGACCCCGGGACGATGTCGCCGTACCAGCATGGCGAGGTCTTCGTGACCGACGACGGCGCCGAGACCGACCTCGACCTGGGGCACTACGAGCGGTTCATCGACGAGAACCTCAGCCAGTCGAGCAACGTCACGACCGGCCGCATCTACCAGGCCGTGATCGCCAAGGAGCGCCGCGGCGACTACCTCGGCGGGACGGTCCAGGTGATCCCGCACATCACCAACGAGATCAAGGAGCGGATCCAGCGCCTGACCCGCGACGGACGGGCCGACGTGGTGATCGTCGAGGTCGGCGGGACGGTCGGCGACATCGAGAGCCTGCCGTTCCTCGAGGCGATCCGCCAGATGCGCAAGGACGTCGGGCGGAGCAACGTGCTGTACGTCCACGTCACCCTGCTCCCGGCGCTGGCCGCCACGGGCGAGCTCAAGACGAAGCCGACCCAGCACTCGGTCAAGGAGCTGCGTGGGATCGGCATCCAGCCCGACGTCATCGTCCTGCGTTCGGACCACCCGGTGAGCGATGAGGTCCGCGAGAAGATCGCCCTGTTCACCGACGTCCCGTCCGAGGCGGTCATCCCGGCCGTCACCGCCGACACGATCTACGAGGTGCCGCTCCAGTTCGAGGCGGCCGGCCTCGGGGACCTCGTCGTCCGCGATCTCGGCCTGGCGGAGGTCGCCGGGCCACCCGACCTCGCGGCCTGGTCGGCGCTCGTCGAGCTCATCAAGCGGCCCAAGCCGACCCTCGAGGTCGGCCTCGTCGGGAAGTACATCGAGCTGCCCGACGCCTACCTCAGCGTCACCGAGGCGGTCCGCCACGCGGCCTGGGCGAACGGCGTCGACGCCAAGATCCGCTGGGTCAACTCCGAGACCCTGACCCCCGAGAACACCGCCGCCGCGCTCGACGGGGTGGCCGCGGTCCTCGTCCCGGGCGGCTTCGGCCACCGCGGGATCGAGGGCAAGGTGCTCGCCGCGCACTACGCCCGCGAGCGCGGGATCCCGTACCTCGGGCTGTGCCTCGGGCTCCAGTGCGCGGTGATCGAGCTCGCCCGCGACATCCTCGGGACGAACGACGCCAACTCGACCGAGTTCGACCAGTTCACCGAGAACAAGGTCATCGACTTCATGCCCGACCAGCGCGAGCTCGAGGACAAGGGCGGGACGATGCGGCTCGGGCTCTACCCGGCGCGCCTCACGCCGGGCTCGAAGGCCGCGGCGGTCTACGGCCAGGAGCTCATCTACGAGCGCCATCGGCATCGCTTCGAGGTCAACAACCGCTACCGCCAGACGCTCGAGGCGGCGGGCATGGAGCTGAGCGGCCAGTCGCCCGACGGCCGGCTCGTCGAGATCGTCGAGCTGCGCGATCACCCGTGGTTCGTGGCCAGCCAGTTCCACCCCGAGTTCAAGAGCCGCCCCGACCGGCCGCACCCGCTGTTCGACGGGTTCATCGCCAGCGCGATCGCCGTCGCCGAGGGGCGCCAACCGGAGCTCGGCGTGCGGGTCATGGCGCGCCCGGCCGAGACCCCCGCGGGCGATGCCGCGCCGGTCGCGGTCCCGATGGCCGAGGCCGATCCGGTCGACGAGACCGCGCCCAGCCAGGCCTGACCGGGTCGCTCAGGAGCGCTCGACCCGGCCTCAGGTGGGGGCGGCCAGGACCGCGAGGACCCGTTCGGCGCGGCGCAAGCCCGGGCGCGAGCCTTTTCGCAGGTAGAGATCGCGTGCGGCAGTGGCGGAGCCGACCGCGGACGAACCGTCGCCCGCCGCGCGCTCGACCTCTGCCACGTCGAGCAGGGCGTCGGCGGTCAGCGCGAGATAATCGCTCGTCCGGGCGATCGCGACGGCCTCGCGACCGAGCGCAAGGGCCTCGTCGTGCTGGCCAGTCGCCGACGCCAGGCGCGACTCGACCGACCGCCACAGGGACTGAGTGAGGAAGTCGTCCTGAGCGGCCAGCGATCGGCCGAGCCTATTCGACACCCGAGCGTCGTCGTGCCGACCCAGCTCGAGCAGGACCTTCGCGAGCAACACATCGACCGTGGAGCGGAAGCCGGTCTCGTTCATGGCCTCGAGCAGGGCATCCGCCGCGCGCAGATCCCGCTCGGCCCCAGGGAGATCACCCACCGTCATCCGGCTGTAGCCCATGAGCTGGAGACCGCCCCCCTGCCAGAGGCCGTTGCCCAGCTCGGCAAGCTGTGCGGCGCCGTCGGTGAACTCGCGAATGCCCCGGTCGACGTCGTCATTGGCAACCCGGCTGGCCCCCAAACCGAGGAGCGTCATCGCCGTAACACCCGGGTGCCCGGCGACCATCGACAACATTGCCTCTCCACGGTCGATCGACTCGCGGACCGTGCGCGGGCCGAAGGCATCGAAGATCGATAACCACGTCGCTGGCTCGAGCCAGAGCGAGGAGCCCGACTGTCTTCCCACCTCGATGGCATTCGCCAGCAGGTCGGTGGCGGTGGCGGCCTGCCCGCGGGCGAAGAGGACGAACCCGCGCGTTCTGAGGGCCTTGATCCAATGCCGTTCATCGCTCGCGTGCGCGAACGTCTCGACCAGCTCGGCCAATCCGGCGTCGATGGATTCGAAGGGCGTCGTCGGATCCGTGTTGATGACAATCGCGAGCCGCTCGAACCGGATGCGCGCAGCCACGAGCGGATCGGCGAGCGCTTCGAACGGGAGCTCGTCCAGAAGGTGCCGAACCTCTTCCCACTGGCCGGCGGCCACCAGTGCATCGGCGAGCTCAAGAGTCAGAGCCGTCGTGTCCGCCGGCGATCCAACACGCGCGAGGACCAGTGCCGAGCGCAGGAGATCGCTCGCCGCGCCCGTATCCTCGCGGGCGGCGGCACGCCGTGCTGCGGCCCCGAGGTGCGCAGCCGCGCGGGCCGCCAAGACGCGGCCGTGATCGTCCTTGACGCCGAGGTCCTCGGCGTAGCGATACGCCTGCTCCAGGTGGTAGCCGACGATTTCCTCGTATTCGACCAGCCGGTCAGCCGCCACTTCGGTCAGCCAGTCGGCGAATTGCTCGTGGAGCCTGGCCCGGTCGCCCTTCGACAGTGCCTCATAGGCGGCATCACGGATCAGGAGGTGGCGAAACCGGTACGTCTCCTGACCGTCAGCGCCGGGCCGCTCGGGCCTGACGAGCTCCTTCCGGACAAGGCTTCCCAGCTGATCGCCAATCCCGCTTCGCTCGGCCTCGGGTGAGAGAGCGGCGACCGCCCCCGCCTCGAAGACGCGACCGACGATCGAGGCGCGTCCTGCGACCGCGCGCTCCGGTGACGGAAGGCGGTCGAGTCGGGCGGCGAGCAAGGCCTGGATCGTCGGTGGGACGGCACCGACGGTGAGCTCGGGTTCGGTGCGCCCGTCAGCTCCCGATACGAGCCGCTCGTCCGCGAGCATGCGGGCGTATTCCTCGACGAACAGGGGGTTCCCTTCGGCGGCCTCCACGATCCTCCGGCGGACCGGCTCTGTAAGCTCATCTCCCAGGAGCCGCACGGCCAAGGCCTCCGCGTCTGCGGTTGGCAGGGCCTCGAGCAGCTGCGTCGTTGCGTTGAGCTTGCCGCCCGCCCAGCCGGGACGGATCTCGAGGAGGTCCGGTCGGGCGAGGCAGAGCACGAGGATCGGGGCGTCGCGGCTGAGATCGACGACATGCTCGATCAGGTCGAGCAGCGGCGCCCCGGCCCATTGCACATCGTCGAGGACGAGGATCACCGGTGCGGATGCGGCCAGCGACTCGAGCAGGGACCGGGCCGCCCACGTCAGCTCATCCGTCGGCGCCTCACCCTCCTCGAGCCCGACGAGCTCGCCGATCCGCGCCTCGAGGACGGCCCCGCCGTTGAGCCGACGCACGAGCTCGCGCAGTCGTTCGCGAGCCCCTTCCAGGCTGTCGGCATCGGTGATCCCGGCAGCCTGCTTCACCGCGTCCGCGATCGCCCAATAGGTAAGACCCTCGCCGTAGGGAAGGCACTGCCCGCGCAGGACAATGCAGCCGGAGTCCGTCACGGCCGTCGAGTCCAGGAACGCGCGGACCAGCCGGCTCTTCCCGACACCTGGCACGCCCAGGAGCGTGAACAGATGGCAGCGTCGCTCGGCGATCACATCGTCGAGAACCCGCCCAAGGAGGGATAGCTCGCGCTCCCGTCCGACGATCGGCAGATCGAGTCGCTGAGCTCTCAGTCGGGCTGCGGCTTCGACCGAGAGCAGTCGATACGCACCGACCGGTTCGCCACGACCGCGAAGCGCCAGGGGGCCAAGCGGCTCGACGACAACGGCCGTCCGCGTGAGGCGGTAGGTCGACTCGCCGATCCACACCTCGCCTGGTCGCGCATTCTGCTGGAGCCGAGCGGCGACGTTGACGGCATCGCCGGTCGCCAGGGTCTCGCCGGAGGTCCCGTCGCCAACGACGACGGGCCCGGTGTTGACGCCCGTCCGGATCGCGAGCTCGATCCCGCCTTCGCCTCTGAGCTCCGTCGCCAGGTCGTTGACGCGGTCCATCAGCTGGGCTGCCGCGCGGACCGCGCGGAGCGCATCGTCCTCATGGACGGTCGGGACGCCGAAGACCGCCATGACCGCGTCGCCGATGTACTTCTCGACCGTCCCGCCATGGGCTTCGATGATCTCCCGGGCCACCGAGAAGAACCGGGTCATCAGGGTCCGTACCATCTCCGGGTCGGACCGCTCGCCGAGTGACGTGGAACCGGTGACGTCGGAAAACAGAACGGTGACCGTCTTGCGGACCGGTGAGGCGATGGTGTCCGATCCATCGAGGCGGGCGCCACACGTGTCGCAGAAGCGTGCCCCGGCCCGGCTCTCGGCTCCGCACGAGCGACATACCGCCATGGGCCGCAGTCTATCGCCCGGTTCCGGCTAGAATCGCGCCCCGACCCGCCCGCCGACGCGGACCGACGACTGGAGCGCCCCATGAAGATCTTCCTCGACACCGCCGACATCGAAGAGATCCGGACCGCCGCCCGTTGGGGCATCCTCGATGGCGTCACCACCAACCCGACGCTCTACTCGAAGGTCGGCGGATCGTACGACGAGATCCTCGCCGAGGTCTGCCGGATCACCTCCGGACCGGTCTCCGCGGAGGTGATCGCCGACGAGGTCGACGGGATGCTCGAGGAGGGCCGCCACTTCGCCAAGATCGCCCCGAACATCGTCGTCAAGGTGGCGATGAGCGAGAACGGGCTGGAGGCGATCAGTCGGCTGGCCGACGAGGGCATCCGCACGAACTGCACCCTGATCTTCACGGCCAACCAGGGCCTCCTCGCGGCGAAGGCCGGGGCTTCGCTCATCTCGCCTTTCGTCGGCCGGCTCGACGACATCAACCAGGACGGGATGATCGTCATCCGCGAGCTGGCCGAGATCTTCGCCATCCACGAGATCGAGGCGGAGATCCTGTCGGCCTCAATCCGGAACCCGCTCCACGTGACCCAGTCGGCCCTCGCCGGGGCGCACATCGCGACGATCCCGTTCAAGGTCCTCCAGCAGATGGTCCACCACCCGCTGACCGACAAGGGGATCGTCCAGTTCAAGGCCGACTGGGAGAAGGCGCGCGAGGCGGCCGCCGCCAAGAGTTGACGCCCTGGCGTCGCGACCCGCTCCGACGCCGGATGAACCGCGGTCAGTAGCCGACGGATGCGAGGTAGGCGCCCCTCGGCTGCCGGTACAGTCCGATCGTCATCATGTTCATGACGAAGAACACGCGCAGCCCCTGGGCGAGGCACCAGCGGAACAGCTCGGCGTTCCCGAGCGGGACGACGATCCCCGGCCGGTCGACATGGCTCGCTGCGCCGATGAGCGCCGCGAGGTCGTCGTTCGTCTCGGCCACCGAGTGGTTGAAGTAGCCGATCCCGGTGGTATAACCGGTGATCCGGCCGAGTCGCTCGACGACCCGCGCCTTGCTCCGGGTGATCGCGTGGTCCACCTCGGCGGCGCGGTCGTGGCCGTGGACCCGCACGCACATCGCGTTGCAGGCCGCGGCGTCATCGGCCGTCGCGTGGCGGACGTCGTAGCCGGGGAGCGCCAGCCGCAGCGGCTCGCCGTACATCGCGGCGAACGTCTCGCGGACGTCGAAGCCGAGCTTCGCGTAGAGACTCAACGACCGGTTGTGGTAGCTGATCTGGAGCAGGCGGACGCCGGCCGCGTGCCGTTCGGCCGCTCGCTCGAGCATCGATTCCATGAGCGCCCGGCCGACCCCCCGGTCCTGCGCTGCCGGGTCGACGCTGACCGGCCCGATCGCGTGGATGATCGACCGCTCGTCGAGGAAGCTGCTGCCCAGGATCTGCCCGTCCCGTTCGGCCACGACCCCGAAGAAGCCGGGGTTCGTGACCAGCCCGCGCATGCAGCCCGTGGCCACGGCGACCGTCGGGAAGTCCGGCGGGAAGCCGTGCTCCGCCGCGAGCGTCGCGAACGCCTCGTACAGGATCCGGCCGCACGCCGGGATATCCGCCGGGACCGCCTCGCGGAGGACGATCGAACGGTCAACCCCGGGCACGCTCACCGTTGCGCGCGGAGGCGGGGCCAGGACGGTCGCCGTCATGGCTTGGCCTCGATGCGCGACCCGCTCGTGGCCGCGATGCCGGCCAGCGCGAGCATCTGGCTGGCGCTGTAGCTCGGGCCCTCGTCGCGCGTCAGCTGGCCGAGGACGTCCATTGGCAGCTCGTTGAGGATCGCGTGGTTCGGGTTGAACAGCAGGTGCTCGTCGACGGCCAGGCCGAAGGCCGAGCCCTCCTTGACCGCCGCGAAGAGGTTGCGCGGCCGAACCGCGTCGCCCGCGTTGATGACCGGGATGCCGGCCGCCCGCAGCTCGCCGAACAGCCCCGCCTCCGACCGGACGTGGCAGGTCACGACGTCGTCCACCTCGATCGTCCGGCGGTTGAACGCCGCTGTCCTGGAGGACGACCTCGCCCTCGCGGATCTCGTGGACCGTGGTGCTCGTCACGATCGTGACCGGGAACTTGTACGGCTTGCTGTCGAGGACCTCGGCGTCGCCCTGGGCGAACCGCTTGAGCTCGACGTAGCGGTGGATCACCTCGAGCTCCGAGCCGAACTCGCGCTGCTCGGTGACGATCGTGACCTGCTTGCCGATGCTGGCCAGGAAGGCCGCCGTGTCGGCCGCGGCGTAGCCGTCGCCCCACAGCAGCACGCGCGCCCCGAGCTTGCGCATCCGCCGGCCACCAGGGTGGCACTCGCAGGCGATCTTCGGGCAGGCCATCGACTCTTCGAACGGGACGACGCGATTGGCGTCGCCGACGACCGGCGGGACGTACGAGGTGGCGCCCGTCGCGTTGAGGACGACGTCGAAGGCGCGCAGCTCCTCGATCGTCGGCTCGTGGTTCAGCCGGACGTCGACGTGGAGGTCGACGAGCTGATTGCGGATCCAGTCCAGGTACCAGCGCATCTTCTCCTTGCCCGGCACCAGGCAGACGTACTTCAGCGCGCCGCCGAGCTCGCCGCCCTTCTCGAACAGGGTCACCAGGTGGCCGCGCTCGGTCGCGATCCGGGCCGCCTCCATCCCGGCCGGTCCGCCGCCGACGACGGCGACGTGGACGGGCGTCGCCGTCCGCGTCATCCGGTCGTAGGCCGCGTTGCCGCAGGCCGCGTTGATCGAGCAGGCGATCTCCTTCTGGGCCATGAGCGACTCCTGCCAGCAGCCGCCAAGGCACGAGATGCAGCGGCGGATCTGGCGGACCCGCCCGTACTTCGCCTTGACCGGCCAGTACGGATCGGCGAGGAGCTGCCGGGCGAGGCCGACGAGATCGGTCTTGCCCTCGGCCAGGATCTGCTCGCAGTAGTCGGGATCGCGCAGCGAGTGGCTGGTGATGACCGGGATCCGCACGACCTGCTTGACCGCCTCGGCCGCGTACGTCGCCCAGCCCTGCGGATAGGGCATCGGGTCGAACCCGGCGCCCGGGCTCTCCTGCATGCCCATCGACAGGTCGACCGCCGCGCAACCGGCCCGCTCGAGCACCCGGGCGATCTCGATCCCCTCCTCGAGGCCGCGACCGCCCTCGCACCACTCGTCGAACGAGTAGCGCACGAGGAGCGGGAAGCCCCGGCCGCACTTCTTCTGGATCGCGTCAACGACCGCGAGCGGGAAGCGCATGCGGTTCTCGAAGCTGCCGCCGAAGCGGTCGGTGCGCATGTTGAGGAACGGGCTCATGAACTCCGACAGCAGGTAGCCGTGCGCGGCGTGGAGCTCGACCGCGTCGAAGCCGGCCTGCTTGACCCGCCAGGCCGCCTCGCTGAACAGGTCGACGAGCTCGAGGATCTCGGCGATCGACGCCTCGCGGATCTCCTTGCCTTTCTCCTCGGCGTTCTCGTAGACGATCTCGTGACCGGCCGACCACGGCAGCTTGAGGACACGGTCCGTGGCGCCGAGCGTGTTGTAACGCGGGATCGCGCACTGCCGGCCGGGATGCTGGAGCTGGACGGCGCAGGCCGCCCCGTAGCGGTGCATGCTCTCGGCCAGGCGGGCCAGCCCGGGGATGTAGTTGTCCCCGTCGGCGACAAGACAGGTCACCGTCGGGCGGCCGGTCGATCGGTCCGGCGTTGTGGCCCCGACGATGATGAAGCCAGAGCCGCCCCGGGCGATCTCGCCGTGATGGTGGAGATCGCGCTCGCTGACCTCGCCGTCGGCGTGCGACGAGCTGATGTCCGTGGGGACGTGGACGATCCGGTTCGGCAGGGTCAGGTGCCCCAGCTGGATCGGGCTGAAGAGGTTCGGGTACGGCGTCATGACGCTCTCCGATGGCTGGCCGCGAAGGAACGGATTCCCATCGGATCGTCCGGCTCCACGGCGCCCGCCGAAAGGGCCACATGGCTCGGCGGGGCCGGTCCGCGAGGCTCCCACGCGGTCTGTCGGAGCCACGCCGGGTCACTCGCGAACCATGTACCATAATCGATGATCGATGACCTTGCGAGATTGGTGATTCGCGGACCAGCAGAGACCGTGGAGGGCCAGCGCGTGGCGGCGACGGAGGAGATCCTCGGCCAGTTTCTGGGCGACGAGACGTTCCCGGTGCACTGGGATTCCGAGGTCGAGAAGGACTTCTTCTGGGTCTACGACGACCTGCACATCCCGCACCCGGTCAGCCCGATGTTCTTCGACATCGGCGGCTGGTGGCTCAGCTGCGACCACATGTTCCGCCGGTTCGGCACGCCGTTCGCGGTCGACTGGCTGGCCAAGAACGTCAACGGCTACGTCTACACCACGGCCATCCCGGCCGATCCCGACCTCCGGATCGAGGGGACCGAGTACAGCTCGCGCTACGGCGCCCGGGTCCCGCGCGACGCGACGTTCGCGGCGACGATGGGGGCCTACCTCGACACCGTCCTGCCGGTCTACGGTCGCGACTTCGCCGACTGGTGGAAGGATCGCCTGCGGCCCGAGATGGAGCGCAACTTCGCGTTCCTCGAGGCCCGCCTCGACGCCGCCAATGGGATGGACCTCGCCGACCTGGCCTGTCTCCTCGAGGACGCGATCGACATCCACGACCGGCACTGGAAGATCCACTGGATGCTCAACTTCGCTCAGCTGTCGGCGACGCTCAACCTGCGGGCGGTAATGGAGAACACCCGCGGCGCAGTCGACGAACAGCTGCTCGGCCGGCTCCAGAACTCGGCCTCGGACCGCAACTGGGACTCGATCGAGGCGCTGTGGCGGATGAAGAACGAGGTCCGCGACGATCCCGAGCTGCGCTCCGCCTTCGCCTCGGGCGACAGCGCCGAGATCGCCCGCTCGCTCCGGGCCACCGATCGCGGCCGGCGGTTCATCGACGGGCGGGTCGAGCCGTACCAGGGCGAGTTCGGCTGGCACGCGGTCTGGAGCCACGAGTTCATCTTCCCGACCGTGCGCGAGCAGATGGAGCCGGTCCTCGAGCTCGTCAATGGCTACCTCACCACCGACTACGACTTCCCGAGCGCCATCGAGGCGATGCGCCGCGACATCGAGGCCGCATCGCAGGAGATCCTCGACGGGCTGACCGGTGAGGCGCTGGAGGAGATGCGCGCGGCGAATGCGGTGAACCTGCGGATGGCGCCGCTCACGCCCGATCACCACTTCTACATCGACCAGGGCGCGAACGCCCACCTGCGGCTGGTCCTGCTGGCGGTCGGCCGCAAGCTGATCGAGGCCGGCCGGCTCGATCGACCCGACGACGTCATGTTCCTCCGCTACAACGAGCTGCGCAGCCTGATCGGCAGCGCTGACGCCATCGCGGCGCACGAGATCGTGGCCGCCCGCCGCCGGGAGCGGGACGCGGCCGAACGCCTCCATCCACGCGACTGGGTCGGGACGGTCACGCCGTCGCAGCTGGCGTTCCCGTACCTCGTCAACTGGGGCTACCCGGACCAATTCCACCAGCAGCAATCCGACGACCAGCGGCTGATCACGGGGCTCGGCGCGTCGCCCGGGGTCATCGAGGGCACTGCCCGGGTCGTCCGGACGGTCGACGAGTTCGACGAGGTCCGCGACGGCGACATCCTGGTCTGCCAGATGACCAACCCGGCATGGGTCGTGCTGTTCACGAAGATCGCCGGGCTGGTCACCGACACCGGCGGCACGACCTCGCATCCGGCCGTGCTCGCCCGCGAGTTCGGCATCCCGGCGGTGATCGGCACCTCGGTGGCGACGGCGCGGATCATGACCGGCGACCGGCTCCGGCTCGACGGGACCGCCGGCCGGGTCGAGGTCCTCGAGCGCGCGACGCCCGGCTCGGCCGCCGAGCCGACCGCCGCGATCGGGCGCTGAGGGACCCGATGGCAATCGCCGGCGGGCTCTCCCGGAGCGTCCTGGCCGACCAGGTCAAGGACCGGATCCTGGAGGGCATCCTGAGCGGCCACTACCCACCCGACTCGCGGATCGTGGAGACCCAGGTTGCCCGCGAGCTCGGCACGAGCCAGGCGCCGGTCCGCGAGGCTCTGCGCGGGCTCGAGGCGCTCGGCGTCGTCGAGATCGCCCCGTTCCGCGGCGCCCGCGTTCGCCGGCCGTCGCGGCGCGAGATCCTCGAGGCCTACGCCGTTCGCTCCACGCTCGAGGCACTCGCGACCCGGCTGGGCGTCCCGCGGCTGACCGACGCCGATCTGCGCCAGTTGCGCGGCCACCTCGACGCGATGCAGGTCGCCGCCCACCGCGACGATGGCCACGGCGTGGCCGAGGCCGACGCGCAGTTCCATGCCCGGATCGTCGAGCTTGCCGACAACGGCACGCTCCTCCGCGTCTGGCGGTCGCTCGAGCCGTTCTCCCGGACGTACCTCACCCTGGTCGTTCCGGGTGCCGACCCGCAGTGGTCGGCGGACCTCCACGCGCCGATCCTGGCCGCGCTCGAGCGACGCGACACCGAGGCTGTCGTCCAGGCTCTCCAGCGACATTTCGACGAGGTGAGCGAGAACATGGCGCGCCGCTGGCCCGATGACGAGCCGCCCGAGGTCACCACTCTGCCGCGGACGCGGCGACGCGCATGAGCGGCACGCTGCAGCGATCCGAGGAGCTGTCCGCCGGCCCGGCCCGGCTCCGCATCGACGTCCACGGCTCGACACCCGTCGCGCAGGTGCTCGAGGACATGAGCTTCCTCAACTACCGGCTCGCCGACGTGCGAGTCTCGCCCGAGGTCAGGCTGCCCGAGCCCGACATCGTCTGGAACCAGGACGCCGCAAAGGACATCGCCTACGACAGCCGGCGGATGACGTTCTCCGGGCCGTGGCCCGCCGGGCCGATCCAGAAGGTCGTCGTGACGATGCTCGCGCTGCGCATGGAGGCGCTCGGGCTCCACCCCTTCCACGCCTCGGCCGTCCGCTACCGCGACCGGACCGTGCTGTTCCTCGGCGGCGAGTCGAACCACGGCAAGACGATGGGCCAGGTCGAGGCCTGCCGCCGGGGGGCGCTCCTCGTGTCGACCGAGACCACGGTCATCGACGAGCACGGCGTCGCGGTCGTCGGTTCGAAGGAGCCGTTCATCAAGAAGCGCACCGAGGGCACCGAGCGGGCCGACAAGGCGGCCCCGGACCGCGGCGTTGAGAAGTTCTTCGGGTCGCTGCCGAGCTGGAAGATCCACACCGATCCGAGCCCGATCGACGTCGTCGTCGTCCCCGCGATCGACGGCAACTTCGACGCGTCGTGCGTCGAGATGATCCCCTTCGAGCGCCAGTTCCAGACCTTCCACTCGGTCCAGAACTACTTCCTCCTCAACGAGCTGCTGGCGCCCGGCTTCGCGATGCCCGTCGTCGACACCCCGGCGCTGCGCGCGGATCGGGCCGACTTCGTCCGCCGCTTCGCCGAGCGGCCCTACTTCTTCGTCCGGGCGGCCACCCCGCAGGTGCTCCTGGACGAGGTCGACCGGGTGCTGTAGGCCGCCGATGCGCCCCTTCGCCTACGAGCGGCCGGCCCACCTCGAGGACGCGCTCCGGCTGCTCGCCGGGCACGGGCCGGAGGCGCGCCTGCTCGCCGGGGGGACCGACCTGATCATCCGCCTGCGCGACGGGACGATCCAGCCGAGCCTCGTCGTCGACGTCAAGGGCATCGCCGAGCTCGACGGCGAGATCCGGGAGCGGGACGGAGACCTCGAGATCGGGGCGACGACGGTGATGACCGACATCGCCGCCGACGAGCGGATCCGGCGCGACCACCAGGCCCTCGCCGAGGCCGCGGCAGTCGTGGGTGCGGTCCAGATCCGGAACCGGGCGACGCTCGCGGGCAACATCTGCAACGCCTCGCCGGCCGCGGACACGGTCCCGGCGCTGCTCGTCGACGATGCACGAGTCGTCGCCACGGGACCGAGCGCCAGCCGGCGGATCCCGATCGACGCGTTCTTCGTCCGATCCGGGGTCACCACGCTGGCCGGCGACGAGCTCGTCACGGCGATCGAGCTGCCACGGCCGGCGACGCCCCGCGGAACGGTGCATGTCCGCCGGACGCGCCGGCGTGGCCACGATCTCGCCGCGGTCACCCTGGCCTGCGCGGTCGCTCCGGACGGGGTCACCCGGATCGCCTACGGCAGCCTCGGTCCGCGACCGCTCCTCGTCGTCGACGCGTCCGGCCTGCTCGCCGATCCCTCGGCGAGCGATGACGCCAAGCGGGAACGCCTGGCGGCACTGTTCGTCGACGCCAGCCCGTCGCCGACGTCGATGCGCTCGGGACCCGAGTATCGCCTCGCGATGCTCCACGTCCTCGGGCTGCGCGCCGTGCACACCGCCATCGAGCGCCTGGCGGCGGCCTGACGATGCGCCAACGGATCCAGCTGCTGGTCAACGGCCGCGACCGCTCCGTCGAGGTCGAGGCGCACCACACCCTGCTCGAGGTCCTGCGCGACGACCTGGGGCTCACCGGGACCAAGGAGTGCTGCCTGGTCGGGGAGTGCGGCGCCTGCACGGTCCTGCTCGACGGGCGGAGCGTGGACTCGTGCCTCGTCCTCGCGATCGAGGCGGACGGCGCGCGGGTGACCACGGTCGAAGGCCTCGCCTCGAGCGACGGCGCTCTCGATCCGCTCCAACAGGCGTTCCTGGACCACGGGGCCGCGCAGTGCGGGTTCTGCATCCCCGGTCAGCTGGTCTCGGCACGTGCGCTGCTCGCGACCACGCCGCGGCCCAGCCGCGCCGAGGTCGAGGAGGGGCTGGCCGGGAATCTCTGCCGGTGCGCCGGCTACGAGCAGATCATCGAGGCCGTGCTCGCGGCGGCGGAGGCGACGTCGTGATCGGCGCCTCGCCGGCCCGGGTCGGCGGGCTCGCCCGGGTCACGGGCCAGCAGGCCTACGTCGCCGACATCCATCTCGAGGGCGAGCTCCACGTCAAGCTCGTGACCATCGAGCACGCGCGGGCGCGGATCGACGGGATCGACGCGAGCGCCGCCCTCGCCGTCCCGGGCGTCCGGGCGGTGCTGACCGCGGCGGACCTGCCACGGCCGATGCCCCGCTTCGGGCCGCAGTTCAGCGACCGTCCGGTGATCGCCCTCGACGAGGTCCACTACCACGGCGAACCGGTCGCGGCCGTCGCGGCGGAGACACTCGATGCCGCCGAGGCCGCCGCCCGGCTGGTCCGGGTCGCCTGCGAACCCCTCCCGGCGGTCGCCTCGATCGAGGCGGCCCTGGCCCCGGATGCGCCGCTCGTGCAGGATCCCGCCCTGCGACCCGGCGACCCGCTCGCGCTGACCAACGTCCTGCGCGAGCACCACTACGGCTGGGGCGACGTGGACGCCGCCGAGGCTGGGGCGGACGTCGTCGTGGAAGGTCGTTACCGCTTCCCGATGGTCACCCAGTTCGCCATCGAGCCGCACGCGTTCCTGGCCGCGCCGGACGGCGACGGGATCGCCATCTGGAGCTCGATCCAGCATCCGTACTGGCTCCAGCGCGTCGTCGCCGGCGTGCTCAGCATGCCGCTCGCCAAGGTCCGCGTCTTCGCGCCCGATCCCGGTGGCGCGTTCGGCGGCAAGCAGCACGCCAAGTACGAGCCGCTCGTGGCCTTCCTCGCCCTCCGGACCGGGCGCCCGGTCCGGCTCGTGCTCACCCTCGAGGAGACGTTCCAGGCCGTCCGCCGCGGCGCGTCGAGCGTCCATGTCCGGACCGGCTTCCGGTCCGACGGGACGATCGTGTTTCGCGACATTCGCGCGGACTACCTCATCGGCGCCTACGCCGACATCGCCGATCGGACCGTCGGCAAGGGCAGCTTCAGCTCGAACGGGCCGTACGCCGTCCCGGCGGTGCGGATCTTCGCGCGGAGCGTCCTCTCGCACACCGTTCCCTCGACGGCGTTCCGCGGCTTCGGCAATCCCCAGCAGATCTGGGCGGTCGAGTCGAACATGAACGAGGCCGCGCAGATCCTCGTCATCGATCCCCTCGTGCTCCGGCTGCGGAACCTGGCCCGGCCGGGCGACCCGTTCATCCCCGGCGACACGCCGGCCGACGGCGACTGGCGCGTCGCGCTGGAGCGAGCGGCCGAGCTCATCGGCTGGGGGACCCCGCCGTCGCCCGGTCGCGGCCGCGGCATCGCCGTCGGGCTCAAGTCCGGCCCGACGACCGGTCTCTCCAACGCCACCGTGCGGCTCCTCGCAGACGGCAGCGCCGTCCTCTACTCGGGCACGTCCGACATGGGCCAGGGGGCGCGGACGATCTTCGCCCAGATCGTCGCCGAGGAGCTCGGCGTGCCGGTCGACGCGATCACGGTGGTGATGGGCGACACGGCCGTGGTGCCGTACGACCAGCAGACCTCGGCCAGCCGCTCGACCGTCATCATGGGTCGCGCGATCCAGGGCGCCTGCCGCGACATCCAGGAGAAGCTCCGGGAGATGGCCTCGCGGCTGGAGTCGGTCGAGGAGGACGAGGTCGTCGTCGCGCACGGCGAGGTCCGGATCGGTGACCGGGTCCTCCCGTTGCGCGATGTCCTGATCCGCGGGCTCGGCCGGCTCGGTGGCGAGGTCATCGGGTTCGGGCAGGGGCGCAAGGACGCGGACCCCGATCATCCGCTCGGTGGCACGGCGGCGTTCTTCGAATTCAACGCGACGGCCGTCGAGGTCGAGGTCGACCGCGAGACGGGCGACGTCACGGTCACCCGCCATGTCACGGTCTCGGACGTCGGCAAGGCGCTCAACCCGACCCAGGTCCGCGGCCAGGACGAAGGCGCCGCGATCATGGGCCTGGGCCACACCCTGATGGAGCACTACATCCTCGACGAGACCGGCCGGATCCGGAACCTTGGGGCGATCGACTACCGCATCCCGACGAGCATGGACCTGCCCCTCGAGATGGTCAGTGACATCGTCGAGAACGGGGACGGGCCGGGGCCCTACGGGGCGAAGGGGATGAGCGAGGGTGCCCTGCTGCCGGTCGCGCCCGCAGTGGCCGCCGCTGTCCGCGACGCGACCGGCGTCGTCATCCGCGACCTGCCGTTGACGCCCGAGCGGGTCTGGCGGGCGCTCCGCGACGAGGCGGGCCGTCCGGAGCCGGGGCCGGCCGAGCCACGCGTCTGATGACCTACGCATACGCGCTCGACGCCCCGCACTCGGCGTCGCTCGCCGATGCGAAGGCGCTCGTCGGCGGCAAGGCCGCCAACCTCGGCGTCATGGCCCGCGAGCTCGGCCTGCCGGTGCCGCCGGGCTTCGCGATCACCACCGCGACCTGCCAGGTCTTTCTCGCGACCGGCTGGCCGGCCGGGCTCGACGACGAGCTGCCCGAGCGGATGGCGGCGATCGAGGCGGCCGTCGGGCGACGCTTCGGCGACCCGTCCGACCCGCTGCTCGTCAGCGTTCGCTCGGGTGCGCCGGTGTCGATGCCGGGGATGATGGACACGATCCTCGACCTCGGCCTCAACGACGCGACCACCGACGGGCTCGCTCGGGCCTCGGGTGACGCGGCCTTCGCCCGCGGCTGTCGCGAACGCTTCGAGGCGTCCTTCCGCTCGATCGTCGGGGTGTCCGACGTCCCGGCCGACCCGTGGGACCAGCTCCGCCTGGCGATCGAGGCGGTGTTCCGCTCGTGGAACAGCGACCGCGCCCGGACGTACCGCCGGAAGGAGGACATCCCCGACGACCTCGGGACGGGCGTGACCGTCCAGGCGATGGTCTTCGGCAACCGCGGCCCGACCTCGGCCACCGGCGTGCTGTTCACCCGGAACCCGGCGACGGGCGAGCCGACCCTCTACGGCGACGTCCTGTTCGACGCCCAGGGCGAGGACGTGGTCTCGGGATCCCAGCGGACCGAGCCGATCGCCGTCCTCGACGACCGCCTGCCGGCCGCCGCGGCCGACCTGCGCGACTACGCCGGCCGGCTTGAGCGGCACTTCGCCGACATGTGCGACATCGAGTTCACCATCGAGGACGGCCGGCTCTGGATGCTCCAGGTCCGGGTCGGCAAGCGGAGCCCGCAGGCGGCGCTGCGGATCGCCGTCGACATGGCCGAGGATGCGGCGTTCCCGCTGTCGCGCTCGCAAGCCGTCGAGCGCGTGCGGCCGCTGCTCGCCCAGCCGCCAACGCTCGCCAGCGTCCGCGCCGTGGCGGCGCCGCCGCTCGTGCGCGGGCTGCCAGCGTCGCCGGGGATCGCCAGCGGCCCGATCGTGACCGACCCGGAGGCGGCCCAGGCGTCGGCCGACGCCGGGCGGGCGGCCATCCTCGTCCGGGCCGAGACCTCCCCCGACGACGTTCACGGGATGGCCCGCGCGGCGGGAATCCTGACCTCGCGCGGCGGCCTGGCCAGTCACGCCGCGGTCGTCGCCCGCGGCTGGGGCATCCCGGCCGTGGTCGGGGCGAGCGACATCGACGTGGGCGGCGGTCGGGTCGAGATCGGCGGGCGGACGCTGCAGGCGGGCGACGTGATCACGATCGACGGGACGACCGGAGAGGTGTTCGAGGGGGCCGTGGAGGGGGCGACGGAGGTCGTGCCCGAAGCCGCCACGCTGCTCGCCTGGGCGCAGGAGCTGGGCATCCCGATCAACGCGGCGCCACCCGCCACCGCGCCGGCCGCCTCTGTACCGGCCGCCAGCCCGTCACCGCCTGCCGCCCCCGCGGCCATCGAGGTCACCCCGGAGCGTTGCCTCCGAGCGATCGCGATCAAGGGCTTCGCACCGCTCCAGGGCCTCGCCGACGCCGTCCTGTCGACGCCGACCGACGTCGAACCGGTCGTCGAGGGGCTCGTCGCGGACGGGCTCGTCACGACGGTCGCCGGGGCGTACCGCCTGACCGACGCCGGGACGGCCCGGGCGACGGCACTTGCCGACGAGGAGCGCGCCCGATGGGGGACCGACGCGGCAGTCGCCGCCCTCGACGGCTTCCTCGACCTCGACCGCCGGATGAAGGACACCGTGACCGCTTGGCAGCTCCGCGACGTCGACGCCCAGGTCGTCAACGACCACGCCGACGCGGGCTACGACCGGTCCGTGCTCGACCGCCTTACGGGCCTGCACGCCGACGCGACCGCCTGGCTCGGCCCGATCGAGGCCGACTGCCCGCGACTGGCCGACTACCGCGTTCGCCTCGGCCGGGCGCTCGAAGCGGCGCTCGCCGGCGACGGGCGCCATGTCGCGTCACCCCGGGTCGACAGCTACCACGGGGTCTGGTTCGAGCTCCACGAGGACCTGATCCAGCTCGCCGGCCGCAGCCGGGCGGACGAGGTCGCGGCGGGTCGCGCCTAGCCCGCGGATTCAGCGACCTTTGGCGTACCCGAGGGCGGTGAGCTTGTCCCACAGCGAGCCGGCGTTGTTGTTCTGGATGTGATCCATCATGTAGGCCTGTCCGACGTCAACCGGGCCGAACGCGTCGTCGAAGCGGACCCGGGCGATCGTCTCCTCGCGCGTCCAGCCCTTCGCCACCGCGTCGGCGACGGCCGCCTTCCACTGGAGCAGGACGGACCGCTGGGTCTCGACGTAGGCGAGGCTCTGGACCGGGCCGTGGCCGGGGACCAGGTGGTCGACGTCCGGCAATGCGCGGATCCGCTCGAGCGCCTCGAGCCACTGGTCGACGTTCGAGGTCATGAGCCAGGTCTGGCACTCGGAGAAGATCGTGTCGCCGGTGAAGACGGCGCGCTCCTCCGGCACGTGCACCGCAAGCTGGCCCGGCGTGTGCCCCGGCGTGTGGAGCAGGCGGAACGTGTGGTCGCCGACCCGCAGGGTGAGGTCGCCGGTGAACACGATCGATCCCTTGTTCGGGTCCTGGTAGTAGACCTCGCGGTCGGGGATGAGCGGCGCCGCCTCCGGGTCGTCGGTCGGGATCGCCTCGAGGGCGTAGGCGAACGGATCGAGGGCCGCGTTCGGGTCCATGAAGTTGTCGTACAGGCCCTGGTGGTTGACCACCGGCACGCCCTTGTACCAGTAGTTGCCGAAGATGTGGTCGACGTGGTGCTCCGTGTTGATGAGGTAGCGGATCGGCCCGTGCGACTCCGCCTCCGCGCGCATCGCGACGGCGCGAGTAGGGAGCTGGGGCGTGTCGATCGCGACGACGCCGTCCGAGGTCGTGACGAAGCTCGGGTTGCAGCCGCGCAGCTTCGTCGTCGTGTAGATGTTCGGCGTGACGCGTTCGAGATCGAGCGTGGCGGTCGGCATGTCGGGCTCCTCGCCTTTACTGAGTCGCAGTGAGGCCGCCGTCGATCCCCAGCACCTGGCCGGTCACGAACGAGGCGGCGTCGGAGCACAGGAAGATCGCCGGGCCGACGAGGTCGCGGGTCTCGCCGACACGGCCGAGCGGGATCCGGCTCACGATGCCGGCCTTGAAGGCCGGGTCCTCGAGGAGCATCGCCACCTGCGGCGTGTCGACGAACGTGGGCATGATCGCGTTCACCCGGATCCCGTGTTTCGCCCACTCGGTGGCCCACTGGCGGGTGAGCGAGCTGATCGCCCCCTTCGCCGCGACGTAGGCCGCATAGCCGGCGTTGATGCCGAGATTGGCGCGGACCGACGAGATGTTGAGCACGGCACCGCCGTGGCCCGCGGCGATCATGGCGCGCGCCGCCGCCTGGGTCGGCAGGACAGTGCTGCGTACATTCAGCTCCATGATCCAGTCCCAGTCGGAGCGCGGGTAGTCCTCGGCCGGGTGGAGCGCCTTTCCGGCGCCGCCGCCGATGGCGTTGACGACGATGTCGATCCGGCCGAAGCGGGCGACCGTCTGCTCGACCATCCGCTCGCAGTCTGCCTCGCGGGTCGCGTCGGCCGTGATCGCCAGCCCCTCCGAGCCGGCCGCCCGGATGCGCTCGACCGTGGCCTCGCAGCTCTCCTGCGTCCGTCCCGCGACGGCGACATGGGCTCCCGCCCCGGCGAGCGCCTCCGCGAGGGCCGATCCGATGCCGCCGCCACCGCCCGGGACGAGGGCGACCCGGCCCTCCAGGCCGAAGATGTCGAGCTGACCCATCGTCCTCCTCGCCAGGCGACCGGGACGCCTTCGTGCGGCCGAAGTGAGCACCGCAGTTCAGTTCCGCCCCGCCGTTTGATCGATTATCGAGAATACGCCAGCGAGACTCTCGGCGTCAACGCGGCGAGGCTCGCGCCTGGATCGTCTCGCGCTGTGATTCACCGCAGCGTTGGTGACGGCCGACCCGAGTTGACGGCGATTTTCGCCATCTACCAACCGAGGTGGTGGTAAGCGCCTTCCGCGATCGGAGTCAGGCCCGGACCGGGCCGCACGGAGCGTGGTCGAAGCCGGCTGCTTGGCGGAACCGGCCGGATCCTGCGCATTCGACCACGGGGGTTGGTAGGCCGCGACCCCACCGGGCGCCGGCCCGGTCGCCACCGACGGCGCGCCAGGCGCGGGACTAGGTGCCCTCGAGGCCCTTTCGGATCATCCCGAGCGACTTGTCCGGGCCCTTGTAGCCGATGAGGTACTCGAGGCGGATCGGGGCGAACGCCTCGTAGAAGACGACGTCCTCGTCGGACAGCTGGCGGAAGGCGTGGACGCAGTCCGAGGGGATGACCAGGAGCGAGCCCGGACCGACCTCGGCCTCCTCGTCGCCGACCTTCGCCCACAGCCGGCCCTGCTCGACGAGCATCAGCTGCTCGGCCGGGTGGAAGTGGGCCGGGATGACGACCCCGCCGCGGTAGACGATCCGGGTGAGCATGGTCTTCTCGCCCGAGACGGTCTGGCGGAAGACGCCGGGCACGTACTCGATGGTCGGGAACTCGTCCCAGGTCGTGATCTGGCCCATCGGGTCTCCTGCGCTTGGTCGACTCAGGCCGGTCCGGCCCGCCGGGCGTCGAGGCCGCGCAGCACCTTCTCCGGGGTGATGGGCAGCTCGTCGATCCGGACGCCGGTCGCGTGGTAGATGGCATTGACGATCGCCGGGATCGGCGAGTTGGCGGTCATCTCGCCGATGCCCTTGACGCCGTACGGGCCGTTCGACGACGGCACCTCGAGGACGACCGACTCGACCTCGGGCATCTCCAGCGGGCCCGGCATGAGGTACTCGCTGAAGTCCTTCGGGCTGTGGTCGGGCGCCGGGTAGTAAGGCGCCGTCGTTTCGTACAGCGCATGCGACATGCCCATCCAGGCCCCGCCGGCGATCTGGCCCTGGACGAGGGCCGGGTTGACCTGTCGCCCGACCTCGTAGGCGCTCCGGATGCTGAGGACGGTCACCTCGCCGGTCTCGGTGTCGACCTCGACCTCGGCGACGGTGCAGGCGTGCGCCTCGGTCGAGTCGGGATCCATCGCGCCGGTCTCGGGATCGACCTCGCTCTTCGGCTTCATGAAGCTGCCCCGGCCGGCGATCGTCCGGCCGTACTTGAACTGCGCGGCCGAGGCGACGTCGGCCACCCGGATCGACCGGCCGGGGCACGCCCTTGACCATGAGGTTGCCCTGGCCGTCCGATCTCCAGGTCGTCGGCGCTCGCCTCGAGCTCCTCGGCGGCCACGTCGAAGAGCGCCGCGCGTGCCTCCGTGGCCGCGGCGATCACGGCGTTGCCGACGCGGTGGGTTGCCCGGCTCGCGAAGGTCCCCATGTCGTGCGGTCCGGTGTCCGTGTCGGCGGTGTCGACGACGATCTCCTCGAACGGGACGCCCATCGTCTCGGCGGCGATCTGGCCGATGACCGTCCGCAGGCCCTGGCCGAGGTCGGTCGCCGAGAGGGTGACGACGAACGAGCCGCTCGTCGTGGCATGGATGAGCGCCTGCGACGGGTCGCCGCCGAGGTTCATCCCGGTCGGGTAGTTGACGGCGGCGATCCCGGTCCCGCGAAGCTTCGTCATCGCTGGCCGCCGTCCGTTCCGGGGTCGCGCGGCGCCGAGGTCATCACCTTGAGCTCGGGGGCCAGCTCGTGGCCGACGAGCGCCGCGGCCGCCTGCATCGTCTCGATCAGGGTCGCGTCCTCGACCAGCTTCCGGTGCGGCTTCAGGTCGCCGTTCCGGTAGGCGTTGCGGAAGCGGACCGTCCATGGGTCGAGCCCGACCGTCTCGGCGATCTTGTCCATCTGGACCTCGAGCGCGAACGAGGCCATCGTGATCCCGAAGCCGCGCATGGCGCTCGTCGGCTGGCGGTTCGTGTAGACGCAGTACGCGTCGATCGACACGTTCGGGATGGCATACGGTCCGGCGGCGTTGGCGGCGTGCTTCGTCAGCGCGTACGGCGTCTGGCGGCTGTACGCGCCCGAGTCGGCGTAGCTCGTGACCTTGCGGGCGATGATCCGACCGTCGGCCATCACGCCGTCCTTCAGATAGATGCGCCAGGCGCTGCGCGTCGACGACACCTGCATCTCCTCGGACCGGCTGTACACGAAGCGGACCGGCCGGTTCGGTCTTCATCGCGGCCAGCGTGGCGATCGGCTCGACGATGACGTCGACCTTGCCGCCGAAGCCGCCGCCTACGGTGCCGCCCACGAAGTGGAGCCGGTTGCCGGGGACCTGCAGGATGATCGAGGTGTTGTCGAGGCTGAAGTAGAGCGCCTGGGTGTTCGTGTAGACGGTGGTCCGGCCGTTGGCCTCGGGCACGGCGATGCAGCCGGTCGTCTCGGTCGGGGCGTGCTCGATCGGGCTCGTGTTGTAGACGCCCTCGACGATGTGGTCCGCCTCGCGCGAACGCCGGCCTCGACGTCGCCCAGCCGCACCCGCCGGCACGGGTGACCCTCGTACATGAAGGTGTTGTTGCCCCAGTGGGTCACGATCGGGGCGCCGGGCTTGAGCGCCTCCTCGACGTCGAACACCGCGGGCAGCTCCTCGAGATCGAGGCGGACCCGCGGCGACGGCCTCCAGCGCGGCCTCCTCGGTCTCGGCGAGGATGGCCGCGATCGCCTCGCCCTTGAACCGGACGCGCTCCTCGGCGCAGCACGAACTCCTCTTCCGGCTCGACGCCGATGAGCCCCAGGATCGTGTAGACGTTGTGCGGCACGTCCTGCGCGGTCAGGGCGCGGACGAAGCCGGGCACCCGCTCGGCGTCGGACAGGTCGATGCTCCGGATCCGCGCATGATGGAGCGGGCTGCGGACCATCTTGAGATGAAGCATCCCGGGGAAGACGCGGTCGGCCGTGTAGACGGTCCGGCCGGTCACGTGGCCGATGCCGTCGCTCCGGCGGACCGGACCGGCCGACGACGTTGAGGGCCTTCATCGGGCGGGATCCGGCGCGGCGGCGGTGGGTGCCGTGTTCGGCACGCCGGCGAGCGCGGCCGCGGCAGCCTCGATCGCGTCGACGATCGGCCGGTAGCCCGTGCAGCGGCAGATGTTCCCGGACAGGGCCAGGGCGATCTCGTCGGCGGTCGGGGCCGGGTTCTCATGGAGCAGGGCCGTCGCCACCATGACCATGCCGGGGGTGCAGTAGCCGCACTGGAACGCGCCGCCGTCGAGGAACGCCTGCTGGATCGGGTGGAGCCCCTCGGTCGGGGTCAGGGACTCGAGGGTCGTGACCCGCCGGCCGGTCACGTCCTCGACGGGCAGGAGGCAGGACAGCATCGGCTGGCCGTCGACGAGGACGGTGCAGCTGCCGCAGCCGCCCTGCCGGCAGCCCTCCTTCGTCGCGCTCGATCCGAGCTGCGTGCGGAGCACGGACTGGAGCGTCGTCATGGGCCGGACCATGACTTCGACCTCGCGCTCGCCGAGCGTGAACGTGACGATCGTCGACGTCATGACCGGCGGTCTCCGGATCGGCCCGCCGCGGCCAGCTCGCCAAGGACGCGGCCGACGAACAGCTGGGTCATCCGGCGGCGGTACCACTCGCTGGCGATGGCATCGGTCGCTGGCTCGGATTCGTCGGCGGTCAGGGCGGCCGCTGCGGCGATGGTGTCGGCGTCGAGGCCCGTCCCGACGAGGAGCCGCTCGGCGGCCCGGGCGCGGATCGGATGCGGCCCGACCGCCCCGAGCACGATCCGCGCATCGGCGACCCGGTCCGCCTCCCAGGCGACGCGGGCGGCGACGGTGACCACGGCCGGCGTGTTGGCGTGCTTGCGCCCGAACTTGACGTAGGCCGTCGCGTCGGACCCGATCGGCACTCCGATTTCGATGAGCAGCTCGTCGTCGGCCAGGCGGTTCGTGAGGAAGCCCGTGAAGAAATCGGCGAGTGGCATCGTCCGCTCGCCCTCGGAACCGGCGAGGGTCACCTCCGCGTCCAGGGCGAGCAGCGCGACGGCGACGTCGCCGCCCGGCGGCGGGGTGAACAGGTTGCCGCCGACCGTTGCCATGTTCCGGACCGACCAGCTGGCCGTGCTCCGCGCCGCATCGCGGAGCATCGGGACCGCGTCCTGGCCGGCGAGCTGGGTGAGGGTCGCTGTGGCCCCGATCCTCAGCACGTCCTCCCGCCGCTCGAGCCCGTCCAGGCCGGCCCGGCGCAAGCCCATCACGATCTCGGGCAGCGAGATGCCCTCGTTGATCAGCGGCATCGCGACCGTGCCGCCGGCGACCACGAGCAGCTCCGAGCCGTGCCTGGCAAGCAGGTCGAGTGCCTCGGTCTTCGAGCGCGGCAGGTGGTAGCTCGCGACGGTCACCGCGGCGCCCCGGGCGTTCCCGGCGCGGTGGCCGGCGTCCCCGGTGCCGCGGCGGGGCGGGCGACCGCCTCGCCGGGTCGCTCCGAGCGCAGGCGCGCGTCGAGGTTGCCGAGCCCCTGGCCGATCAGCGTCCCGGCGAGACCCTCCGCGAAGCGGCTGTCGAGCCGGGCGAGCGGGCCGCCGAGCTCGGCCTGGCCGTCGTACTCGACCGTCGTCCCGCCGTCAGCCTCGACCAGCCGGAAGGTGGCCCAGCCACGGATCGACCCCGGCCGACCGACGACCTCGCCCAGGAGCCGGCCGGACGTCGGTGCCTCGGTGTCGACGAGACGGACGGTAGTCCGGAAGGTGCCGGCGATGCCCGGCAGGCGGAGGGCGATCTCCCCGTGATACTCGTCGCCGACCTGCTCGATCGCCCGGCAGCCGGGGATCACGGCGAGCAGTGCCCCGGGATCGCAGATCGCGGCGAACACCCGATCGCGCGGCGCCTCGAGCGTGCGCATGCCGTGGATCCTCATCGGGCGGGTCGGCTCACACGAGCCATGGTAGTCGTGGTCAACTTGCCCGACCAACCCACCCTGCAGCTCCGGCGAGGTCGACCATGATCGAACGGCACATCACGTTCAACGTCCATCCCGAGGCGACCGGCGGGTTCGAGCGGTTCTTCGCGGACACCTACCGGCCGGCCATGACCGCCTCGCCCGGGTTTGTGCGTGCGGAGCTCCTCCGCGAGGCCGACAGCCCGACGCGCTACCAGATGGTCCTCCGCTTCGCCGACGCGGACGGCGCCGCCGGCTGGCGGACCTCGGCGGTGCACCAGGGCCTCCAGCCCGAGCTGATCGCGCTGTACTCGACGAACGAGATCGCGACCTACGACGTGATCGGCTGACCGCCGGGACGGGCGCCCGGCACGGGCGAGCTGCCGCGGCGCCCGGGGCCCGGGCGCCGTGGTGTCGCTCGCGCGGCGCGAATAAGATGGGTTCCGTCCGCCGGCCTCGCGCATCACGATCCGGAGGCGTCATGACCCTGAACCTCAACGGCCTGATCCCGGCGACCGTCCTGCCGATGCACGCCGACGGCGGCATCGACGAGGTGGCGCTGAGGTCCTACATCGGCTGGATCGCCGACCAGGGCCCGGTGGCGCTGGCGATCAACGTCGATACCGGCGAGGGTCCCCACCTCAGCCACGACGAGAAGGTGCGCGTCCTGCACGTCGTCCGCGAGACGACCGACCTGCCGATCGTCGCGGGTCTCGCCGGGCCGTCGACCGACGCCGCGGTCCGCCAGGCGCGCGACTTCAAGGCGGCCGGTGCCGACGCCCTGCTCGTCTTCCCGATCCCTGCCTACCTGAGCGAGCCGCTCGACCCCCGGGTCCCGGTGCTCTACCACCGTGCGATCGCCGAGGTCGGGCTGCCGCTGATCCTGTTCCAGCTCCAGCCGGCGCTCGCCGGGTTGAACTTCGCGCCCGACACGCTGCAGGCGATGGCCTCGGTCGAGGGCGTCGTGGCGATCAAGGAGGCCTCGTTCGATGCCCGACGCTTCGTCGACACGGCCCGGCTGATCGCGGAGCTGCCCCGGCCGATCACCCTGCTGACCGGCAACGACAACTTCATCCTCGAGTCGTTCATGCTCGGCGCGACGGGCGCCCTGATCGGCTTCGGGGCGGTCATGACCCGCGAGCAGGTCGCGATGATCGACGCCTGGAACGCCGGCCGGATCGATGAGGCCCGCGCGCTCGGGGTCCGGGTCCAGCGGCTCGCCGACGTCGTCTTCGCCGCGCCCGTCGGCGACTACCGCGTCAGGCTCAAGGAGTGCCTGCGCATCCTCGGCGTCCTCGAGGCGGCGCACGTCCGGCGGCCGCTGCTTCCGCTCGAGGACGCCGAGCGGGTCCGGCTCGAGGGCGTGCTGGCCGAAGTCGGGCTGCTGCCCGGTGGCGCTCCGGCCGCGCGGCCGGTCGGGGCGGCAAGGTAGGGTCGACGTCCGCGCAGACGAGGAGGAGTCGGGCTTGGCGAGCGAACCTGCAGACGTCCTGATCGTCGGCGCCGGCGCCTCGGGTGGCGTCGTCGCGCGGCGCCTGGCGGAGGCGGGGTTCCGTGTGGTCTGCCTGGAGCAGGGCGACTGGCACGACCGGACCGAGTACCGCGGCGCCGAGCTCGATTGGGAGCTCACGATGCGCAAGCAGTGGTCGACGAGCCCGAACATCCGCGGGCTCCCGGAGGACTACCCGATCGACGAGGCCGACGCCGAGGTCTCGCCCCTGATGTTCTCGGCCGTCGGCGGCTCGATGCTGATCTTCGCCGGCGCATGGCCGCGGATGCTGCCATCGGACTTCCGCGTCCGCTCGCTCGACGGCATGGCCGATGACTGGCCGCTGACCTACGACGAGCTGCTGCCGTACTACGAGCGGAGCGACCGCCACTTCGGCGTCTCGGGCATGGGCGGCGATCCGGCCTATCCGGCGGGTGGCGAGGACCCGCCGCTGCCGCCGCTGCCGATCGGGGCCGGCGGGCTGAAGGTCGCCCGGGCCCACACCCGGCTCGGCTGGCACTGGTGGCCGGAGCCCAACTCCATCCTGTCAGTCGCGTACGACGGGCGCCATCCGTGCGTCCAGCGGGGCACCTGCCAGCAGGGCTGCGGCGAGGGCGCCAAGGCGTCGACCGACCTGACCCACTGGCCGAAGGCGATCGCCGCGGGCGCTCGCCTCGTGACCGGCGCCCGGGTCCGCCGGCTCGAGACGAACGCGGCCGGGCTCGTGACGGGCGCGACGTGGCTCGACCGCGACGGGGCCGAGCACTTCCAGGCGGCCCAGGTGGTGGTCCTCGCCGCGAACGCGATCGGCACGCCGCGGCTGCTGCTGCTGTCCGACTCGGCCGCGCACCCGGACGGGCTGGCGAACACGTCCGGCCTCGTCGGCCGGCGGCTGATGATGCATCCCTTCGCCAACGTCGGCGGGCTGTTCGACGAGGACCTCGAGAGCTGGCAGGGCCAGTTCGGTTGCTCGATCGAGTCGTTCGAGTTCTACGAGACCGACGAGCGGCGCGGCTTCGTGCGCGGGGCCAAGTGGGGCCTTGCGCCCACCTTCGGGCCAATCAACGCCGCCCTTCCGACCCGGGCCGGCGCGAAGACCTGGGGGCCCGACCATCACCTCCACGTCCGGGCGCACCTGGGCCGCGGCGCGAACTGGGGTCTGTTCGGCGAGGACCTGCCGGACGAGGCCAACCAGGTGACGCTGTCCGGGTCCCTCACCGACTCGTCGGGGATCGCCGCGCCCGAGATCCACTACCAGGTCTCGGAGAACTCGCGTCGGCTGCTCGACTTCCACATCGAGAAGGCGTCCGAGTCGCTGCTCGAGGCCGGCGCGTACACGGTCGAGGTCGACCGGCTGATGCGCTACTCGGGCTGGCACCTGCTCGGGACCGCCCGCATGGGCGACGACCCCGCGACGTCGGTCCTCGATCGCTGGAACCGGACCCACGATGTCCCCAACCTGTACGTCGTCGACGGCAGCTGCTTCGTCACCTCGGCCGGGGTGAACCCGACCTCGTCGATCTGCGCGCTCGCCCTGCGTGCCGCGGACCACATGGTCGAGACCCGGTTCGACCAGCGGGTGCCGCTGTGACGGCGTCGGGGACCCCCGCCGATCGGCTCGCGCCGATCGACGACGGCCGTCGCGCGGCCTTCGCCGCGGTGGCCGACTACCTGATTCCCGCGGCGCATGGGATGCCGTCGGCGGGCGCCGTCGTCGGCGAGGCGCGCCTCCGGTTCGTGCTCGACGCCCGGTCCGACCTCGCCGAGCCGCTGGCCGCGGCGCTGCGACCCGAGCTCGGTGTCGACCCCGCGACCCGCCTGGCGACCCTTGAGCGCGACGAACCGGCGAACCATGCCGCCCTGCTCCTCGCCGTCGTCGGCGGCTACTACACCGACGCGGACGTCCGCGACCGGCTTGGCTACCCGGGCCAGGTGGCGAAGCAGCTCTACTCCTGGCAGTACCCCGCCTACCTCGCCGAGGGCCTCACCGACCAGGTGCTCGCCCGCGGCCCGATCTGGCGCGACCCGGCAACCGGCCGTCGCGCCGAGCCGCGCTGAACTCGCCGCAGCCCAGCAGGAGACACCCCGATGGTCGCACCCGCCTCGACGACATGGCTGGATCCCTTCCTCGCGGACTGGCGACCGGGCTCGGGCGAATCGCTCGACGACCGCGAGCCGGCGACCGGCATCCACCTGCTCACGATCCCGGGGTCGACGCCGGGGGACGTCGCGCGGGCGGCCGCCGCGGCCGCCGCGGCGCAGCCGGCCTGGGCCGAGACGAGCTACCAGGAGCGGGCGCGGATCCTGCGCCGGGCGGCCGACATCTACGACGCGCATCGCGAGGAGTTCGGCAGCTGGACCATGCGCGAAACGGGCGCCTCGCACAGCAAGATGCACCACGAGCAGAACTTCGCCTACCAGGAGCTGCTGAACGCGGCCACGATGCCGTCCCAGCCGTACGGCTCGCTCATGCCGACCGCGCAGAAGGGCCGCCTGTCGATGGTCCGCCGCGTCCCGGTCGGGGTCGTCGGCGCGATCACGCCCTGGAACTCGCCGACGGTGCTCGGGATGCGGGTCGTCGGACCGGCGCTGGCGCTCGGCAACGCCGTCGTCCTCAAGCCGGATCCGCAGACGCCGGTCGCCGGTGGGGCGATCTTCGCCGCGGTGTTCGCCGAGGCGGGCCTGCCCGACGGCGTGCTCCAGGTCGTCGTCGGCGGTGCGGACGTGGGCGAGGCGATCGTCACCGATCCGGCAGTCGCGCTCGTGTCGTTCACCGGCTCGACGGCCGCGGGGCGCCGAGTCGGCCAGCTCGCCGGCGGGCTGCTCAAGAAGGTGTCGCTCGAGCTGGGCGGCAACAACGCGTTCGTGGTGCTCGACGACGCCGATCTCGACGCGGCCGCCGCCGCCGGCGCCTTCGCCTCGTTCCAGTTCCAGGGCCAGGTCTGCTTCGCGGCCGGCCGCCACATCGTCCATCGCAGCGTCGCCCGCGACTACGTCGATGCGCTCACGGAGAAGGCGCGTCGTCTCCGCCTCGGTGATCCGTACCGCGAGGACGTCCAGCTCGGACCGATCGTCAACGACAAGCAGCTCGCGCGGGTCGACGGGATCGTCCAGCGGTCGGTAGCGGGCGGCGCCCGGCTGGCCGAGGGCGGCACGCACGAGGGGCTGTTCTACCGTCCGACGGTACTCGCCGAGGTGACGACCGACCTGCCGGCCTGGACCGACGAGATCTTCGGGCCGGTCGCCCCGGTCATCACGTTCGACACGGACGACGAAGCGATCGCCCTGGCGAACGCGAGCGAGTACGGCCTGGTCGCCTCGGTGTACAGCCGCTCGATCTCGCACGGGCTGGCCATCGCGAACCGGATCCGGGCCGGCATGGTCCACGTCAACGACGGGACGCTCAACGACGAGGCGATCATCCCGTTCGGCGGGATGGGGGCCTCGGGCAACGGCAGCCGGTTCGGCGGGGAGGCCAACTTCGACACGTTCACGGAGTGGCAGTGGGTGACGGTGCGCGACGAGCCGCCGTCGTTCCCGTTCTGATGGGCGATGCGCTCGCCGGCCGGGTCGTGCTGGTCACCGGGAGCAGCCGCGGCATCGGCGCCGAAGTGGCGGTCAAGGCGGCGGCGGAGGGCGCTGTCGTGGCGGTCCACTACCGCACGTCGGCCGAGGGCGCCGAGCGGACGCTGGCCCGGGCGCGCGACGCCGGAGCCGAGGCCGACCGGTTCGCGGCCGACCTCGCCGACGGGGACGCGGCCGAGGACCTGGTTCGGCGGGTGGTCGATCGCTTCGGCCGGCTCGACGGCCTGGTCAACAACGCCGGGCGGACGCTGGTGGGGCCGTTCCTCGACGTCCAGCCGGCCGACTGGGACGAGGTCATCCGGACCGACCTGACGGCGGCGTTCCACACCTGCCGCGCGGCGCTGCCCGGGATGGTCGAGCGCGGCAGCGGCACGATCGTCAACGTCGCGTCGCGGCTCGGCCAGATGGGCGTCGCCGAGACCGCCGCCTACAGCGCCGCGAAGGCCGGGCTCATCGGCCTCACCCGGGCGCTCGCCCGCGAGTTCGGGCCGCGCGGGATCCGGGTCAACGCGGTGGCGCCCGCGGTGACGGTGACCGAGATGACCGCCGATCTCGCCGACAGCGAGGAGGGCCGCCGCCGCCTGCGCGACATGCCGCTCGGGCGGTTCGGCCGCGCCGACGAGGTTGCCGACGCGGTGATCTTCCTGCTGTCGGACGCCTCCAGCCTGTTCCTCGGCCAGACCCTCAACCCGAACGCCGGGGGCTACATGCCGTGACGAAGGTCATCGACGTCCGCGCGGCGGTCGACCTCGTGCACGACGGCTCCACGGTGGCGATCGGCGGCTCCGGCGCCGGGCACGCGCTGCCGCAGCGGTTCATCGACGAGCTCGCGACGGTCTTCGCCGCCCACGGCCGGCCGCGCGACCTGACCACGGTCCGGATCGTCGGGATCGGCGACTTCGCCGACCGCGGCTTCTCGCAGCTCGGGCTGCCCGGGCTCATGCGCCGCACGATCGGGAGCAACATCGGCAACGAGCCGCGGCTCGGGGCGCTCGTCGAGGCCAACGACGTCGAGTCGTACTCGCTCCCGCAGGGCGTGCTGTCGCAGCTCATGCGCGAGATCGCGGCCGGCCGACCGGGGCTCGTGACCGCGGTCGGCCTCGGGACCTACGTCGACCCGCGCCAGACGGGCGGCAAGCAGAACGCGGCCACGACCGAGGACCTCGTCGAGCTCGTCACCCTGCGCGGCCGCGAGTGGCTGCTCTACCACGCCTTCCCGATCGACGTGGCCGTCATCCGCGGCACGACCGCCGACGAGGACGGCAACCTGACGATGGAGGGTGAGGCGGTCCAGGGCGAGATGCTGGCGATGGCGATGGCCGCCCGCAACAGCGGTGGCATCGTGATCGCCCAGGTGCGCCAGCTGGCGACCCGCGGCAGCCTGCGCATGCGCGACGTCCGGGTCCCTGGGGCGCTGATCGACCATGTCTACGTCGATCCGGACCAGTGGCAGACCTACATCACCCGCGACTCGCCGTACTACGCCGGCGCCTTGCGTAAGCCGCCGGTCCCCGAGCCGCCATTGCCGCTCGACGTCCGCAAGGTCATCGCCCGGCGCTCGCTGCTCGAGTTCCCGCCCGGTGCGATCTGCAACCTCGGGTTCGGGATCAGCCAGCTCATCGGGCGGGTGGCCTGGGAGGAGGGGATCAGCGACCGGCTGGTGCTGACGGTCGAGCAGGGGATCTTCGGCGGCGTGCCCGTCGCCGGGAACGAGGGCGGCGCCGGGTTCAACTACCAGGCGATGATCGACCAGCCGTACATGTTCGACTTCTACGACGGCGGTGGCCTCGACGTGGCGAGCCTGTCGTTCGCCGAGGTCGACGCCGAGGGGAACGTCAACGTGCATGCCTTCGAGGGGCGGGTCCGCGGGCCCGGCGGGTTCCCGAACATCAGCGCCCGGACGCCGCGGATCAACTTCGTGGGCACGCTCACGGCGCAGGGGCTGAAGCTCGAGATCGAGGACGGCGTGCGCATCGTCGCCGAGGGCAGCCTGGCCAAGTTCGTGCCGCACGTGCGCGAGGTCTCGTTCAACGGTCACCTGGCCCGCGAGCGTGGCCAGCAGGTCCGCTACATCACCGAGCGGGCGGTGTTCGCCCTCGACGACGACGGCCTGGTGCTCACCGAGGTCGCGCCGGGCATCGATGTTGAGCGCGACGTGCTCGGGCAGATGGGCTTCAGGCCTCGGGTCGCCGACGACATGCGGACGATGGACCGCCGGCTCTACGCGACCGGGCCGATGGGGCTGGCGGCGGACTTCGGGAGCGCCGGGTGAGCGGACGGATCGCGCTGGAGCTCGGCCGGATCGCCCACCTCGAGCTCGTGCATCCGCCGCTCAACCTCGTCAGCGGCGACCTGTTGGCCGAGCTGGACATTGCCCTCGCAACGCTCGCCGCGACCTCGGCCGGCGACGTCCGCGCACTGGTCGTCAGCGGAGGAGACCGGGTCTTCTCGGCCGGGTCGGATGTCGGCGAGTTCGAGGCGCAGCGGGGCCCGGGGGGCCGTGAGCGTCACGAGCTCGAATCCGGCGTCGCCCGGCGGCTGGCCGAGCTGCCGATGCCGACGATCGCCGCGATCGAGGGCAACGCGCTCGGCGGCGGCCTGGAGCTCGCCCTGTGCTGCGACATCCGGATCGCGTCGGAGCGCGCCCGGCTCGGCCTGCCGGAGGTCCGCCTGGCGGTCACGCCCGGGGCCGGCGGCACCCAGCGACTCCCCGCGTCGTGGGCCTGTCGCGCGCGCGGGAGCTGATCCTGACCGGTCGCGTCCTCAGCGCGGCAGAGGCGGAGCGGATCGGGCTCGTCCACGAGGTGGTACCGGCGGGGCAGGCGCGCGCGCGCGCCGATGCGATCGCGGCGGAGATCGCCGAGCGTGGCCCGCTCGCAGTGCGCGAGGCCAAGCGCCTCGTTGACCTGGCCGCGAGTGTGGACGTCGAGACGGGCCTCGCCGCGGAGCTCGACGCCGCGGACCGGCTCTTCGCCAGCGAAGACCTGGCCGAGGGCGTGGCCGCCTTCTTCGCCAAGCGCAACCCCGACTATCGCGGCCGGTAAGGACGTGCTGCATGCGGAGGGGTGAGCGCAGATGACCGACGTGGGCAGGTTCGGCGTCTTCCTGCCGTCGTATGTCTGGGCGGGCGACGGGCCGGAGCGGGCGCGCGGGATCAAGGCCTTCGCCCGACGCGTCGAGGAGCTCGGCTTCGATTCGCTGTTCATCACCGACCACCTGCTGGCGGCGAAGCGCTTCTACAGCGTCAACTGGCTCGAGCCGCTCACCACGCTCGCCGTGGCGGCTGGTGCGACCGAGAGGGTCCGGCTCGGTACCTCGATCCTGATCATGCCGCTGCGCAATCCGGTCATCCTGGCCAAGGAGCTGGCGACGCTCCAGTTCCTGTCCGACAACCGGGTCATTCTCGGCGCCGGCGTGGGCTGGAACGACGTGGAGTACGAAGCGGTGGGCGTCCACAAGTCGGAGCGCGGTAAGCGTACCGACGAGATGCTCGACATCATGATGCCGCTGCTCGAAGGCGAGACCGTGAGCTACCACGGCACGTACTACGACGTCGACGACGTGTTCATCGAGCCGCGCACGACGCAGCGGCCGCTGCTGTGGATCGGCGGCGGATCGCAGCTCGCGGACCCCAAGTCGCCGGACGTGCCTCGGTTCGTCGGCTCGGTCAAGGCGCGGACGGTGAAGGCCGACGGCTGGATCCCGCGGCCGACGTGCCCGCCGCAGGACATCGCCCGCGACTGGCAGGAGCTCCAGGCCGCCTTCCGCGCGGCCGCCCGGGACCCGGCGGACTGCCTGGTCGCGCACGAGAACTTCCTGCACCTGGTCCTGACCGACGACCCGGTCAAGGCGCGCGAGGAGCAGCACCGCGCGTTCCTCAAGGTCATGAGCAGCGAGCGAGGCGCGGACTACCTCGAGACGGTCTACCTGTTCGGAACGCCCGACGAGATCGTCGCCTCGCTTCAGGCGCGAGTGGACGCCGGCGTCGAGTACTTCTTCCTGCACACGATGACCCCCGACCCCGACCAGCTCCAGCTGTGGGTCGACGAGATCATTCCGAACGTGACGTTCCCGGCCACCGCCGGGCCCGTCCGCCGTCCGCCGACTCCCTGGCGGTGACCCGCCGCGTCGGCCTGATCGGCAGGCCACTGAAGCGGCGCCACTCCGTGGTCATGCACGACGCGGCGTTCGACGCTGCCGGGATCGACGCGCGCTACGTCCTCCTCGAGCTCGAGCCCGAGGCGGTCGAGCCCGCCGTCCGCGAGGCACGCGGACCGGACTGGCTCGGCCTCGGCGTCACCGCTCCCTACAAACGCGTCGTCGCGGACCTCGTCGACGAGGTCGAGGCCGACGCGGCGGCGATCGGCGCCGTCAACAACGTCGTGCGGACCGACGAGGGTCGCCTCGTCGGGATCAACACCGACGCGCCGGGCTTCCGGGCCGGGGTCGAGCTCGCCATGGGCCGGTCGCTGGCGGATGCCCACGTCGTCGTTGCCGGAGCCGGTGGCGCCGCCCACGCGGTCGTGTTCGCCTGTCTGCAAGCCGGGGCCGCCCGCGTGACGGTCGGCAACCGGACGCCGGCGTCGGCGCTCGCCCTCGTCGAGCGGTTCGGCGGCGTGGGACCGGGAGACCGCGCGGCGGTGGCGCTGTCCGACTCCGCATTCGAGCAGGCACTCCGAACCGCCGATCTCGCCGTGAACGCGACGACGGTCGGCATGCTCGACCCCGGCACGACCATCGCCGTCGAGTCGCTCCCGGCGGTGGCAACCGTCTTCGACCTGGTCTACGTCCCGTCCGAGACCCCGCTCGTCCGGGCCGCCCGGGCGCGCGGGCTGCGGGCGGCGAACGGATCCGAGATGCTCATCCAGCAGGCGGCGATCGCCTTCGAGCGCTGGACCGGCGTGGGCGGCATGGCCGAGGTCATGCGCGTCGCGGTCGCGCCGCTGCTGGCCGACCCCGCGGTATCCGCCTGAGCGATGCGGCTCGCCACGCTCGCCGGCGACCCACCCGACGTCGTCCTCGTGCGCGGTCCGCGCGTGATCTCGCTCGGGCCCGCGTCCGCCCCGTTCCACACCCTGCGCGAGATCGCCGCGGCCGGCGCCGACGGTCGTCGCACGATCGACGCCTGGGCCGACGCGCAGCCGGCCGGGGCCTGGAGCCCGCTCGATCGCGTGTCGCTCGGTCCGGCCGTGCCCGATCCGGGCGCGATATACACGATCGGCCTCAACTACCGCGGACGGGACGAGGTGGGCGACGTGATCCCCAGGCCGCTCGTCTACGGCAAGGCTCGAAGCTCGGTCGGCGGCGACGGCGCGACGCTGCGCTGGGACCGTTCGCTGACCGCGAACGTCGACGCCGAGGTCGAGCTCGGCGTCGTCGTCGGCGCGCCGGCCTGGAACGTCACGCCCGAGGCTGCGCAGGATCACGTCTTCGGCTACACCATCGTCAACGATGTCTCGTCGCGGGATCCGTGGCTCGACGGCGACCAGTGGCTGCTCGGCAAGTCGATGCCGGGCTTCTGCCCGGTCGGTCCGTGGGTGGTCAGCGCCGACGAGCTCGATCCGTCCGATGTCCGGCTCGGCTGCACGATCGGCGGGCTGGCCATCCAGGATGGCCGAACCTCGGCGATGCGCTTCTCGATCGCGCAGGTGATCGCTTTCCTGAGCCGCCACGTGCGGCTGGAGAGCGGGGACCTCATCGCGACGGGAACGCCGGCGCGGCTCGACGGGCCGCCGGGACCGGACCGCCACCTTGAGGCCGGCGACGAGGTCACGGCCTGGATCGAGGGGATCGGGGAGCTCACGACGATCGTCGCCTGACCTGGACGAAGGAGGACGCAGCGATGAAACCGCCGACCGTGTTCCTCGGCGAGATGACCGACCCCGAGGTCGAGGCGTTCCTGCGCGACCACCGGACGGTGATCGTGCCGACCGGGTCGACCGAGCAGCACGGTCCCCATGCGCCGCTGCTGACCGATGTCCTCGTCCCGCAGGAGGTGGCCCGCCGGGTGGCTCCGGTCGTCGGCGCCCTCGTGGCGCCACCGATCAACTACGGGCTGTCGTATCCCCACGTCGGGTTCACCGGAGTCGTTCACCTGCGCATCCCGACGTTCATGGCGCTCGTCGAGGACCTCTGCCTCTCGCTGGCCGCGGTCGGCTTCCGGCGGATCGTCTTCCTCAACGGCCACTACGACAACACCTACGCGATCGCCTACGCCTGCGCCAACGCGGCCGACCGGATGCCGGCCGGGGCCCGCGCCTTCCCGATCAACTACTGGGACGGGATGACACCGGCCCAGGCCGCCGAGTTCTTCGACCCGTCGAACGGGCTCCACGCGAACCGCGGCGAGACGTCGGCGGTCCTGGCGATCGATCCGGGGCTCGTCGACATGGAGCTGGCCAACGTCGAGTTCCCGCCGTTTCCTGAGGTCACCAGCCCGGCGCCGGTGCACACCGCGTTCTTCTTCTCGGCGCCGGGCTCGGTCCACCGGGCGACGCGGTCGGGGACGTGGGGGGATGCCCGCGAGGCGACGGCGGAGTTCGGCCGGCGCTACCTCGATGTCGTGGTCGAGTCGACGATCCGGATGCTCGACGACATCGAGCGGACGTTCGAGGCGATGCCGGAACGCTAAGCGACTCGGGCCGGTCGGGCCCGATCCCGATCGCGCGAGGCGCCGTGAGTCGTGTCGGCTGCCAACGACGACCTTGCGCAGATGGGGTGGTCCCCGCGATGCCTGTCGCCGCATCACCACCTGACCGTGTCCGCACCGACCGATGCGGCGACTCGCATCACTGGAGTAGGCAGCGGCGGGCGTACTGGGTCGGCGCCGAGACGGAGCCGCGAAGGCGCGGCGAGGCGGCCTGCGGCCCGCTCAGCCGTCGGCGTCGAACCAGGTCCCGGCGCGCATCACCCGGCGGACGCGGAGGCGCGGGTCGAGCTCGACGAGATCGGCCCGCTGGCCGGCCGCGATCCGGCCGCGGTCGGTGACGCCGAGGAGGCTGAGCGGGTTGCGTCCTGCGGCCGCGACGGCGTCCGGGAGCGGCACGCCCGAGGCGACGAGGTTGCGCACCGCCATCGTCGAGCGCGATGACCGATCCGGCCAGGGTCGACGTCCCGGCCAGGGTCGCCCGCCCTCCGACCACCTCGACCTCGAGGCCGCCGATCCGGCCACGGCCGTCGCCCGTTCCGGCGATCGCGATCGCGTCGCTGACGAGCAGCAGCCGGTCCACCGGCTTCAGCCGCCGGATGAGCGGCCACAGCGCCGGGTGGACGTGGATGCCGTCGGCGATGAGCTCGACGAACACGGCGTCGTCGAGGAGCGCCGCCAGCGCGACCCCGGGGTTGCGGTGATCGAGGCCGGTCATCGCGTTGAACAGGTGCGTTGTCGACGTGGCCCCCGCCGCGAAGCCGGCGCGCGCCTCGTCGAGCGTTGCGGCCGAGTGGCCGATGGAGACCGCCACGCCGCGCTCGGCGAGCCGGCCGATGAGCTCCGTGGCCCCGGGCAGCTCGGGCGCGATCGTGATCACGCGCAGCCCGTCGACGAGCCGCTCGATCGCCGGCCGGGGGGCATCCACCGGGGCCAGCAGCATGGCCGGGTCGTGGGCGCCTCGCCGCGCGGCCGCGAGGAACGGGCCCTCGAGGTTGAACCCGAGCGGGTCGGCGCCGTCGTTCGGCGCGTCGGTTCGCCAGGTCTGCACCCGCTCGGCGAACGCGGCGAGCTCGTCGAGCGGGGCTGTGACTGCGGTCGGCAGGAAGGACGTGACGCCGCGGCGGAGCAGCCGGCGGGCCATCCCGTCGAGCGCCGCGCGGCCGCCCATCGCGTCGTGGCCGCCCCAGCCGTGGACGTGGACGTCGACGAAGCCCGGGGCGATGAACGGGCCGTCGGCGGGCGCCTCGCCGCCGATCTCGACCACGACGATCCGACCGTCCTCGACGACGACCGAGCCGCTTGCCACCCGATCGTCGAGGACGAGCCGTCCCGCGACGGTCGTCGCCCCGGACCCGGTCACCGGACGACCCCGTCGGGCGCCGAGTCGGCCGTAGCGTCGGCGTTCGCGGCCGCGGCGTCATCCGGGGCCTCCACGTCGAACTGGACGACCAGGCCGTACCGGGCTGCTGGATAGCGTGACTCGGTGGCCTCGACCCGCCGGCCGTGGCGGTCGGCGATGACGCGCTGCTCCACGAGGAGTGGGTCGCCCGACCGGATCTCGAGCAGGCGGGCATCGCCGGCCGTGGCGGCCGCGGCCGAGATCGTGCCCGTCCCGCGGCGCGGCTCGAATCCGGCGCGCCCGAGCGCCTCGTGGAGCGAGCCGGATGCCAGGTCGGCCGTCATCACCAGCGGTGCCGTGGCGCCGATCAGGACCGACGACTCGAGCGCCATCGGGACGCCATCCGCCAGCCGCAGCCGGCGCAGGTGGACGACCGGCTGGCGGACCGGGATCCCGAGGCTGGCTGCCTCGGCCACCGAGGACGGGCGGATGACCCGCGTCAGCACCCGCGAGCTCGGGACCCGCCCCGCGCGGGTCATCTCCTGGGTGAACGTCATCAATCGGTTCGTGCGCCGATGGGCCGGCGGGGTGGCCACGAAGCTGCCGCGTCCGGGCTCCCGGGTGATCAGGCCGTCCTCGGCGAGCTGCTGCATCGCGTGCCGCGCGGTCATCCGGCTGACCCCGAACTCGACGCACAGCTCGGCGTCGGACGGCACCCGCTTGCCGGGCGGCAGGGCGAGGATCCGCTCCCGCAGCGACCGCTCGATCCGCCGGTACTGGGGCTGCTGGCCGGCGATCACGGAACGGCCACGTCGCTCGTCGCCGGCCGGCCCGGCCGGGCGGCGGTGGGATCGCCGACGCCGGCATCCCGGCTCGCCGCTCCGGCCGCCTCCGCGCCGTGGATCGCCGCCCCGATTGCCCCGGCCCAGGTCCCCAGCTCCGCCGTCACCAGGTCGACGCGGTCGAGGGCGGTCGTGCGGACGCGGCGCCCGAGCTCGTCGCGGATCGGGCCGAGCAGCAGGTCGCCCGCGGCCGAGATCCCGCCGCCGAGGACGACCCGGTCTGGCGAGATGACCGTGATCATGTTGGCGATGCCGATGCCGAGGTAGCCGCCGACCCGGGCGAGGCCCTCGATCGCGCGCGCGTCCCCCGCGCGCGCCCGGGCCACGCCCTCCTCAGCCGTCGCGGTCCCGCAGGCGAGGGCGATCCGGTCGGCCCGGGCGAAGGCCTCGAGGCAGCCGTGGTTCCCGCAGCCGCACGGCGGTCCGTCGGGGTCGATCGTCTGGTGGCCGATCTCGCCGGCGGTGCCGTCATGCCCGAGCAGCACCCGGCCGTCGATCACGATCACCCCGCCGATCCCGGTCCCGAGGGTCAGGCCGATCATCGAGCGGGCGCCCCGGCCGGCCCCGAGCCGCAGTTCGCCGAGGCCAAAGGCGCGGGCGTCGTTGATGAGCGCGGCCGGGACGCCGACCGCCTCGGCCACCGGGCCGGCCACGGGCTGCCCGGCCCACCGTCCGGGCAGGTTGACGAGGAACCGGCTCGTGCCCGCCACGGGGTCGTACAGCCCGGGCACGCCGATGCCGATCGTCGCGACGGGGCCCAGTCGCGCGATGGCGTCGGCCGCCACCTCGGCGAGCTGGCGGACGATCGTCGCCGGCACGTCGTCGGGGTCGGCGGCGATGCGCGTCGGCGCGCCCTCGGTGGCAAGCGTCGTCCAGCCGCCGTCGTGCTGCTCCAGCACAGCCCACTTGAGGTTCGTCGCGCCGAGATCCAGCCCGAGATGGCGGGTCGCCGCGCCCTGGCTCATCCGGCCGCCCCCGGCATCCGCTCAGGTCTCGGCGGTGACGCGCGTGTAGGCGGCCGCGACGAGGACAATGATCGCTCCGAACAGGATCTGGCGGACCGCCTCGGGATACCCCAGCGACGACAGCAGCGAGGATACGACGGTGAGGATCAGGGCCCCGATGATCGCCCCGCCGTAGCCGCCCCGGCCGCCCATGATCGACACGCCGCCGATGACCGCGGCTGCCACCGACGGCAGGACTGCGCTGTCCACCAGCGACACGCTGGCGACGTTCGTGTAGCCCGAGAAGAGGAAGCCGGCGATCGCGGCGAGGAGCGCCGAGATGACGTACAGCACGATCAGGATCTGCCACGACCGGGCCCCCGACAGGCGCGCCGCGACCGGGTTGTCGCCGATCGCGTACAGCAGCCGGCCGTAGCCCGTTCGCTTGAGACTGAACAGGATGAGCGCGGCGATCGGGACGAAGATGACGAGGCTGTACGGCAACACGCCCCCGACGGCCCCCGACCCGAGGGTGCGGAAGGCGGGCGGCACGCCCGTCGAGGTCACGACCGACTGGAGCTGCCAGACGTTCGCCAGCCCAAGCACGACGAAGCTCATGCCCAGGGTCATGATCAGTGGGTGGACCCGGAAGACGCCGACGCCGATGCCGGTCACGAACCCGGCGAGGGCGGCCGCAACGAGCGCCACCACGATCCCGACCGGCGTCCCGGCGCCGGCCGCGAACGAGGCTACGACGAAGCCCGCCATCGACGCGACGGCCCCGACGGACAGGTCGATCCCGCCGGTCAGCATTGTCAGCGTCTGACAGCCGGCGAGGATCGCCAGGAGCACCGCCGCGCGGAGGATCACGCCGACCCACTCGGGACCCACGATCCCCGGGCGGACGAGGTCGCTGATCACGACGAGGACGGCGAGCAGTCCGAGCAGCGGGATCATCGGCCGGTCGCGGAAGAGCGCGCGCCAACCGCTGGCGGTGAGCCACGGGCTGCGCTCGTTCGAGGTGCCGGCGAGGTCGCTCATCGCCGCGCGGCCCGGATCTGGACGAGGCTGCCGATCATCACCACGCCGATCAGGATCACGCCCTGGAGGACCGTGGCGAGGTTCGTGTTCACGTTGAGGAACGTCATGTCGGTCCGGATCAGCTGGAGGATGATGACCGCGAGGATCGGTCCGAAGACGCTGCCCCGGCCGCCGGCCAGGCTGATGCCGCCGAGGACGACGGCGGCCACGCTGAGCAGCGTGTACGGTCCCGGGACCGGGGTCCCGATGCTCGTGCTCGCGGTGAGCGACAGGCCGCCGAGGGCGGCGAAGAGGCCCATCAGGGTATAGGCGAGCACCCGCGTCCGGCCGACCGCGACACCGCTCCGGAACGCCGCCAGCCGGTTGCTGCCGATCGCGTAGAGGGACAGCCCGAGCGACGATCGCCGGATCGGGATCCAGATGACCGCGACGACGACGAGCAGCACGACCGCCGCCTTCGGGACCCACTCGTTGCCGAGCGACCCGAGGACGAGCTCGGGCAGCCATTTCGCCGAGCCGCCGCCCGGGGTCGGGAGCACCAGCAGCGCGCAGCCCGCCCACACGAACGACATCGCCAGGGTGACCACGATGTCCGGGACACGGGTGAGGACGATCAGGCTGCCGTTGATCGCCCCGAGCACGAGCCCGAGAAGGAGCATGCCGATCACGACGACGACGCCGAACTCCTCCGACTGGTTCAGCATGAGGACGGCCGCCACGACGTTGACCAGCGCCATCATCGAGCCGATCGACAGGTCGATCCCGCCCGACAGGACCACGATCGCCTGGGCCACGGCGGCCAGGGCCAGCGGCAGCACCGAGATCGCCAGGCCCTGCACGCCCGGCACGCCGTAGCTCGGCTGGATGAGCCTCGTGAACACGAGCAGGACGACGAGCGATCCGAGCAGGCCGAGGTTCCACGAGTTGCGCTGCGCCCACGCGGCGATCGCCTCGGCCGGACGGGCGCGCTCGGTGTCGATCGTGCCGGACGCGGCGCTCATCGGTCGCTCGCGGAGCTGGACTGCGCGGCGCCGTCGGTCGCCTCGCGCGCGGCGGCCGCAACGGCCTCGGCGACGGCCTCGCCGGCCACCTCCTCGGGCATCGGCGCGTCGACCTTCAGGTTGTACGCGGCCCGCAGGAGCGCCGGCTCGTCGGCGTCCGCGACGCCGATCTCGGCCACGACGCGGCCGCCGAAGATCACGATGGCCCGGTCGCACACGAGCTGGACCTCCTTGAGCTCGGAGGTGTACAGGAGCACGGCCGCGCCGGCCTCGGCCAGCTCACGGAGCAGGACGTAGATCTGGTGCTTGGTCCGGATGTCGATGCCGCGGGTCGGATCGAAGCACAGCATCGTGTGCACGCCGCCGGCGACCCAGCGGGCGATCGTGACCTTCTGCTGGTTGCCGCCGGACAGCCGGCGCACCTCGCCTCCGGCCCGGGCGTCGATCTGGAGCCGGGCCACGGCTGAGTCGACCGTCCGGCCCTCCCCGCGCAGGTCGATCGGGCCCCAGGTGCGGATCCGCGTCGTGAACGGGAGGGCGATGTTCTCGCGCACGGAGCGCTGCATCAGCAGGGCCTCCGCGCGATCCGCCGCGACGTACACCAGGCCGGCCCGGATGGCGTCGGCCGGGTGGCGGAACGACACGGCGGCTCCGTCCACGAGGAGCTCGCCGCCGCTCGGTCGCTCGGAGCCGGCGAGGATGTCGAACAGCTCGTCCTGGCCCTGGCCCTCGAGCGCCACCACGCCGAGCACCTCGCCCGGGCAGCAGGTCGAACGAGACGTCATTCAGCTTCGTCCCCGAGCTGAGGCCGCGCGCGGTCAGCCGGGGCGTCGTGCCCGACGACGTGCGAGCCCGCTGCGGTCCGCTCGGCGACCTCGGTCATGCCCTCGACGACCTGGCCGAGCATGAGCTCGACGATCCGCTCCTCGGAGCCCGGCGTGACGTCGACGACGCCGACGGTCTCGCCTTCGCGCAGCACGGTCGCCCGGTCGCACACGGCGGCGATCTCGATCATCCGGTGCGAGATGAAGATCACCGACCGGTCGCCGCCCCGCTGGCGACCGACGACGTCGAGCACCCGCTCGGTCAGGTTGGCCGGCAGCGCCGCGGTCATCTCGTCGAGCATCAGGACGTCGGGCTCGATCGCCATCGCCCGGGCGAGATCGATGATCCGCAGCGAGGCGAGCGGAACGCGTCGGGCGAGCCGCGACAGGTCGAGGTCGGCGAGGCCGAGCTCGTGGACCCAGTGCCGGAACGGCCTCGATCGGCGTCGCCGTGAGGCGCAGGTTGGACCGGATGTCGAGGTCCGGGATGAGCGCCGGCTCCTGGTAGACCGAGACGAGCCCGCCGCGGCGGGCCTCGGCCGGCGAGTGGACGGTGCGCTCCGCCCCGCGCACGGTGATCGTTCCGGCGTCGGGCCGGACCGCGCCGGTCAGGATCTTGACCAGCGTGCTCTTGCCCGCGCCGTTCGCGCCCATCAGGGCATGCACCTCGCCGGGGCGCACGGCCAGGGAGGCCGACTTGAGCGCCACGACGGCGCCGTAGGTCTTCGAGACGCCGGTGGCGGAGAGCAGGAGGTCGGTGGTGGTCGCGATGCCCGTCATGGACGTCCTGGTGGGGGTGTGGTGCGGGGGATGCCGGTGAACGGCATCCCCCGCGTCAGCTTTGACTGAGGGTTCGGTTACTGGCCGCCGGGGCCCTTGCAGGCGATCGCCTGGTCGGGGGTGTAGGTGGTCCAGCCGTCGATCTGGATGCCGAGCGGCCAGGTCGGGTCGAGGCCCGGCACCGACTGCCACGACTTCAACGTCGCCTTGTTGGCGTCCGTCAGGTTGTCAACCGCCTTCGGGTCCAGGAGGACCGTGTTCGGCTGGCTGGCCGACGGATCGGTCGTGACGGTCTCGCCGTTGAGGAGCTTGAGGGCAAGGGCCACGCCCGCGCCGCCGACAGCGGCGGTGTTGGTGACCGCGACGCCCTTGAGGCCCGGATAGCCGACCGGGTCGAGGAGCTGCTTGACGAATGCGCCGAGGTCGGCGCCGACGATCGGCACGTACGGCTTGCCGGATGCCTTGATCGCGTCAACGACCATCGAGTCCATGCCGGACGTCCAGATGCCCTGGATCGTGTCGTACTGGCCGCTCGCGATGAAGTCGTTGATGAGCTTGGTCGCGGTCGCTGGGTCCCACCCAGTGGCGACACCGTCCGCATTCGGGACGACCTTGATGTTCGGGTAGTTCTTGAGGATGTTCTTGAACCCGATGTCACGGTCGGAGTCGGCCGGATGGCCGGCGAGACCGCGCATGTAGTAGACCGTGCCCGTGCCGCCCATCTGGTCGAACAGCCACTTGGCGCCGAGCTCCGCGTACTTCACCTGGTTGTTGTACAGGTTGTACGTATTCGGGTCGGTGACATAGGCGTCGACCGAGACGGTCTTGATCCCGGCAGCCTTCGCCTCGGCGAGGGCCGGGTTCAGGGCCGCCTTGTCGTTCGGGTTGAACACGATCGCGTTGACGCCCTTGGAGATCAGGTCGCGGATGTCGGACAGCTGGCCCGCCGCGTCCGTGTTGCGATGGATCACGGTGAGGTCGGACACCGCGCCCGACACGAGGGCCTGCGCCTTCGCGGTGCAGACCTGCTCCTCGCGGAACCCGTTGCCCACGCCGCCGCCGTTGGAATACCCGATCTTGAACGACTTCGCCGCCGCGCTCGGCGACGAGCCGCTCGAGCTGCAGGCGGCGGCAATGATGACGATCGCGCTGATGCCGGCGATCGTCTTCAGCCAGCCGGTTCGTTTCATGAACATCGACTCTCCTCCTGGTGCGATCTGCGGGCCGAATGGTCCCGCCGATCCGACCGTGTTCCACGTCCCCGGCCCCCGAGCCCGAAGGTCCCGACGGTCGGCGACGACGTCGCCGCGCGACGATGATCACCGCCCTCGTTCGCTGGTCACCTCCTCCGCGGGCTCTCCAGCATCCGAGGACCGGATGATGGCATGAGCAAGTCGCCGCGCGTGCTCTCGATAGGCATCGTCGAACAACCGTTGTGAGCGCTCGGCGCCTACCACCGAGGCTCGGGTCAGGACCGGCGGCATCGCTCCCCGCTCGACGAGCAGTTCGGCGATCCGCACCTTGAGCGAATTGACGATGGCGACCGCTGCCGCCGTCGAGACAGGGCCAACCGGCGTGTCCAGGCCATCCACGCGGCACATCGCGTCGGCCGGCGGCGAGCACAGGTCGATCACGAGATCGGCCTCGTCGAGGAGCCGCGCCCCGGCCGTCGGATCGACCTCTGCGGCGAGCGACTGGGCGACCGAGGTCACGGCGATGACCCGCAGCCCCCGCTTCCGCGCACCCCGCGCGATCTCGACCGGCACGGCCGACAGCCCGCTCGCCGAGAAGACGATCATCACGTCCTTCGGCCCGAAGGTGAAGTTCGAGAGGATGACCTCGGCCAGGCCGGGGACCCGTTCGATGAACATCGCCTGGCGCTGCCCGTTGGCGCCCGACCACCTGGGTGTGGAACGTCATCGACAGCTCGACGATCGGGTTGAACCCGGGGTACGAGCCGTAGCGCGGGAACATCTCCTCCACCGGGATGCGCGAATGGCCCGTCCCGAACAGGTGGACCAGGCCGTCGGCGGCGATCGCCTCGGCGCACCAGCCGCTGGCCTGCTCGATCGCGGCCGCCTGGGTTCGGGCGATGCGGTCCATCACCTCGGCGGCCGCGCCGATCCAGCGCACGGCGGGTGCCGGGACGGCCGTGCCCGTCGGGCTCATTGGGAGAACCTGCCGGTCATCCGTCGCTCCCGGCCGTGGGGGCCGCGACGCCGGCGGGGCCGCCCGCCTTGCGGGCCCGGAAGTCGTCGATGATCGTCTTCGTGGCCGTCGCCCCGATCCGGGTGACGCCGAGGGCCATGACGTCGAGGAGCGCGTCGAGCGTGCGGACGCCGCCGGCGGCCTTGATCTGGATGTGCGCCGACGTGTTCGCGCGCATCAGCCGCAGGTCGTCGTGGGTCGCGCCCCCCGGCGCGAACCCGGTCGAGGTCTTGACGAAGTCCGCGCCGGCGGACTCCGACAGGTGGCAGGCGCGGACCTTCTCGTCGTCGCTCAGGTAGGCGTTCTCGAAGATCACCTTGACGATCGCCCCGTTCGCGTGGGCGACGTCTACGACGGCCGCGATGTCGGCCCGGACATCTTCGTCGCGGCCCGACTTGAGGGCGCCGATCTGGATGACCATGTCGAGCTCGGTCGCCCCGTCGGCGAGCGCCTGGCGAGCCTCGAAGACCTTCGTCGCGGTCAGGTGGTTGCCGTGCGGGAAGCCGATCGACCGTGCCCACGGCGACGTCGCTGTCCCGCAGCAGCGCGACGGCCCGCCGGACGTCGGCGGGACGGACGCAGACCGAGGCGACGTCGTACTCGGCCGCGAGGCGGCAGCCGTCCTCCACGAACGAATCGTCGAGCTCCGGTCGGAGCAGCGAATGGTCGATCGTCTTGGCGATGTCGCGTTCCGTGAGGGTGTCGATCGAAGGCCGCGCGACGGTGGTCACTTGACGTACGGCCGCAGCACGTCGCGAGCGAGCAGGAAGCCGCGCTTCACGAGCTCGTCGGTCTGCTCGAAGTTGCGGTCCTCGTGCTCGATGATCACGTCGCCGTCGTAGCCGGTCCGCCACAGCGCCCCGAACAGGAGGCCCCACTCGACGTCGCCGAGCCCCGGCAGGCGCGGCACCTGCCAGCCCATCCCGAGCGAGAAGACGCCGCGCTCGTACAGGGCGTCGCGATCGATCCACAGGTCCTTGGCCTGCACGTGGAGGATGTGCGGCCCGAACTCGCGGATGAACCGCGGGATGTCGATCATCTGGAGGATCAGGTGCGACGGGTCGAAGTTGAGCCCGATCGTGCCGCCCCACTGCTCGAGGATCCGGCGCCAGATCCGCGGCGACGTCGCCAGGTTGTGGCCGCCCGGCCACTCGTCGTAGCTGAACAGCATCGGGCAGTTCTCGATGGTGAGCCGCCGCCCGTGGTCCTCGGCGAACGACGACGATGTCCGGCCAGACCCGGAGCGCCTCCTCCCAGTTGTCGTCGTGGTGCTTCGCCCCGTCCGCGCCCATGAACGTGTTCACGAGCGGGACGCCCATCTTCTCGGCCGCCGACGATCACGTGGCGGAGGTGGCCGATCACCTCCGCCCGATGGGCCGGATCGGGATGGAGCGGGTTGGGGTAGTAGCCGAGGCCCGAGATCGTCAGGCCCTTCGCTGCGATCTCGTCGGCGAGCTCGGTCGCCTCGCCCGGCCGAGAGGTTCGGCGACGTCGATGTGGCTCGTGCCGGCGTAGCGGCGGGTCGGCCCGCTCGCCGCGGCCAGCAGGCGATCTCGATGATCTCGAAGCCGTTGGCCGCGGTCCAGTCGACCACCTCCAGGAGCGGCGTGTCGACGGGAACGGGGCGGTCAGGAGGCCGAGCCTCATCGCGTGGCCTCCATCGACCGGTGCCGTTGGGTTCGCACGCCGGGCTCGCTCATCGGATGCCACCGCTGGTCACGGCGGCCGGCGCACGGACGACGTCCACCCAGTGGCCGAGCCGGGCGCTCTCGGCGATCGCATCGCCGACCAGCATCTCGTCGTGACCGTCGGCGAACGTCGCGTACGGCGGCCGCTCGGCCGGTCGCCCGGCGACGACGTCAGCGTAGATCGCCCGGAAGAGCGCCCCGAACGTGTCGGCGAAGCCCTCGACGTGACCGCCGGGGAGCGCCGCCGCCGCCCGTCCCGCGCTGCCCATCAGGGCGGGGTTGCGGAGCAGGATCTCGTTCGGCCGATCGCGGTGGCCGAGCCACAGGTGGTCGGGTGTCTCGGAGTCCCAGGCGGCCGACGCGGTCGAGCCGTCGATCTCCCACTGGAGCGAGTTCTTGCGTCCGGCGCTGATCTGCGACACGGCAACCGAGCCGCGGGCACCGTTCGCGAAGCGGAGCAGGATGCAGGCGACGTCCTCGGTCGTCATATCGCGCTCGACGGTGTCGCTGCTCCGCTCGGTCGAGAACGACTCGACCGGCCCGCGCGGCTCGTGGCGGACGGCATGAACGTAGCGAGGTCGGCCATCACCGCGATGACCGGCTGGCCGGTCAGGAACGTCACGAGGTCGAGCCAGTGGGACCCGATGTCGCCGACGGCGCGCAGCGCGCCGCCCTTGTCGGGCTCGAGCCGCCAGTTCCAGTCGGTCTCGAGGAGGAGCCAGTCCTGGAAGTAGTGGCCGGTCACGAGCCGGACGTCGCCGATCGCCCCGTCGGCCACGACCTCGCGGGCGTGCTGGTTGAGCGGATAGAAGCGGATGTTGAAGTTGACGGCGTTGACGAGGCCGCTCGCCGCGGCCAGGTCGACCAGCTCGGCGGACTCGGCCGCCGTCATCGCCAGCGGCTTCTCGCAGACGACGTGCCGGCCGGCGGCGAGGATCGGTCGCGCCTGCGGGACGTGGAGGTGGTTCGGCGACGTGACGTGGACGACGTCGACCGCGGGGTCGTCGAGGAGGGCATCGAGCGACGGGTACGCGCGCGGCACGCCAAGGGCGTCGGCCCGGGCCTGCCCGCGCTCCGGCGTGCTGCCGAGCACGCCGGACACGTGGACGCCGATGCGGCGCAGCTGCTCGACGTGGACGGTGCCGATGAACCCCGTGCCGATGACTGCGGCACGGACGTCGGCGATCCTCCTCATGACCTGCTCACCCACCTGCTGGTTTGCGCTGCCAACGTCTAGGCAGTCTAGCTGGATCGGGGCGCGGTGACGGTCGAGAACCGAGGCAGCGATCGTGCCTCGTGTTCGAGGGCGACTCGAACTTCGTACGCCATCCATCGTACTTTGCTTTGTCAAGTGCAAAAGTGCGATCGCAGGCGTATGATCGCGGGGTGGTTCAGCGGATGACGGGATCCGGTTCCGGGGTCGTCGATCCGGCGGGGGCGCCGGTCCGCGGCGGGCTGCCGTCGCGTCGCTTCGCGCCACTGCCCGACGAGGCGCTCGACGCGCTCGTCACCATCCTCGACGAGGTCCGCCTCGGTCGATCGCGGTCGCGATCCGAACTGGCCGCCGGCACGGGGCTCGGCCGGGCGATCGTGGCCCAGCGCATCGGCGAGCTGATCGAGCGTGGTCTCGTCGTCGAAGGCGACGTCGGCCCGAGCACCGGCGGTCGCCCGCCGCGCCAGCTCACCTTCCGCGCCGACGCCGGGCACGTCCTCGTCGCCGACATCGGGGCGACGAGCATCGACGTGGCCATCACCACGCTCGACGGTCGAGATCCTCGGCCACCACGCCGAGGCGGCCCGGGTCGACGCCGGCCCGGAGCGCTGCCTCGACCGGGTCGAGACCCTGTTCGAGCGGCTCCTGGGCACCGTCGACGGCGTGCCCGGCAACCTATGGGGGATCGGGATCGGCGTGCCCGGCCCGGTCGAGTTCGAGTCGGGCCGGCCGATCTCGCCGCCGATCATGCCCGGCTGGGACGGCTATCCGGTCCGGGAGCGCTTCGCCGCGCGCTATCGGGCCCCCGTGTGGGTCGACAACGACGTCAACCTGCTGGCGCTCGGGCGAGTGGCGCGCGGGCGTTGCGATCGGCCATGACAACGTCGTGGTCGTCAAGATCGGGACAGGCATCGGGGCGGGGATCATCTCCGAGGGCCGGCTCCATCGCGGCGCGCAGGGCAGTGCCGGGGACGTGGGCCACATCCAGGTCGTCGACGACCCGTCGGTCATCTGCCGCTGCGGCAACATCGGCTGCCTCGAGGCGCTCGCCGGCGGGGCCGCCCTCGCCTGCGGCGGGTGAGGCCGCCGCCCGAGACGGCCGGAGCCCGCGCCTGCGCGCCGCCCTCGACCAGGCCGGCGCGGTCACGGCCGAGGACGTCGCCCGCGCCGCGTCGTTCGGCGATCCCGTCGCGGTGGCGATGCTCCAGGACGCGGCACGGCTCGTCGGGTCGATGCTCGCCAGCATCGTCAACTTCTTCAACCCGTCGCTGATCGTCATCGGCGGTGGGGTCGCCAACAGCCCCGACCTGCTGCTGGCGGTCATCCGCGAGACGATCTACCGGCGATCGCTCCCGCTGGCGACCCGCGACCTGCTCATCCAGCCTTCCTCGCTCGGCGGGCTGGCCGGCGTGATCGGTGCGTCGGCGATGGTGCTCGACCAGCTGTTCGCGCGCGACACGATCGGTCGCTGGATCGAGCAGGGCGAGCCAAGCGGGACGCCGGGCCTGGCTTCGTCGAGGTCGGCGCGAGCGCGTCCGCCTGAGCGTCCCCGTCCGTGACGGCCCGCGGCCGCGGCCAGTGGGTCAGCCGCCCGCGACGATCCGGTCCGTGAAGTCGCCGGAGGCCGGGTCCTTGAGGATCAGCTTCTGGCGCCCGTCGGGCAGGACCTCGCGCTTGATGACGACCTGGCCCTCGAACATCTCTGGCGTCGCGACGATCCGCGCCGTGGACCCGCCGCGCCAGTCGAGCTCGACCGGCTCCCAGGCGTGCGCGCTGCGCCGAGCGGTAGGCGGCGTCCATGATCGCGTTCACGACGTACCCGTCGTAGAAGGTCTCCCGCGGCGTCCCCCCGGAGTCGAGGGCACCGAACATGTCGCTGAACATGTCCATGTAGCCGAGCTCGCTGACCTCGTCGCCGACGGGGAAGAGCCAGCCGGCCGACGTCTCGGCTTTCTCGGCGACGTAGCCGCCGCCACCCCCGGCTTGTGAACATCTCGAACCCCGTCCGGAGGAAGTGGTTCATCCAGATCGTGCCGTGGGTGCCGGCCACCTCGTCGCGCAGGTCCATCCCGCCGCGGAACGTCCAGCTCACCTCGAACTGGCCCATGGCCCCCGACTCGAACCGGATGAGCGCGACCGCGTTGTCCTCGTCGGCGATCGGGTGGACGAGCGTGTCGGTCTGGCAGAGCACCTCGAGCGGGCGGTTCCCCTTTCCGGCGAAGTCCGGATGATCTCGATGCAGTGGCAGCCGAGGTCGATGATCGCGCCGCCGCCGGTCAGGCGCGCCATCCCAGAACCAGGCCGAATGGGGACCCGGATGGGTCTCTCGCGAGCGGACCCAGGTCACGGCGCCGATCGCCCCGGCCCGGACCGACGCCTCCGCCTTGAGTGTCTTGGGGGTGTAGCAGAGGTCCTCGAGATAGCCGGCGAACACGCCGGCCCGCTCGACGGTCTCGAGCATCCGGCGCGCCTCCTCGGCCGTGCGACCGAGCGGCTTCGTGCACAGGACGGCCTTCCCGGCGGCGGCCGTCAGAGCGATCGCCTCCTCGTGCAGGAAGTTCGGCAGGCCGACGACCACGACGTCGGTCTCGGGATGGTTGATCGCGGCGGCGAGGTCGGTGGTGGATTCGGGGATGCCCCAGCGCTCGCGGAAGGCCGCGCCGCGCTCGGCACTCCGCGAATAGACGACCCGCACCCGATCGCGACCGCGCTGGCCGTGGAGGGTGTTCGTGTAGAAGTCGCCGATCAGCCCGGTGCCGAGCATCGTGATCGCGTGGCCGTTCATGCGGTGCGCCTCCTCGCGGCATCCGTCCGAGCACGAGATCCCGGCCGGCGACGAGGGCCCGGAGCTTGGCCGTTGTCGCGTGCCGTGGGGTCTGGCTGAAGCCGCAGTCGGGGACGAGCGTCAGGCGCTCCGCCGGGACGCCCGCCGCCAGGACCGCGGCGGTACGTTCGGCGACGTCCGTCGCGGTCTCCACGTACGAGTTCTTGACGTCGACGACGCCGGCCGCGACATCGCGGCCGGCGGCGGCGATCTCGCCGAGGATCTCGACCTCGGCCATCTCGCGGTTCGCGAACTCGAGCACGAGCTCGTCGACTGTGAAGCCGAGCATCGAGCCGACGACCGGGCGGTAGGTGCGCCGGGCGAGCGGCCGGCCGAGGTAGTTGCCGAAGCAGAGGTGCGCGCCGATCCGGGCTCGCCCCACGATCGGCGCGACGGCCGCGTTGAACAGCGCCGAGAAGTCGGCCGGCGCGTCCGGGTGGATCGCCGGCGACGGCTCGTCGATCTGGATGAGGCCGGCACCGGCCGCCACGAGACCTTCGAGCTCTGCCCGGAGGATCGGGACGAACGCCTCGGCGGCGTCGTTCCGGTGCGGATAGACCTCGCCCGGACCCGTGCGCAGCCGGCCGGACAGCGTGTACGGGCCGGGCAGCGTCACCTTGAGCGGCCGCCGGGTCCGCGGCACGGCGGCGCGGTACTCGGCGACGACTCCCAGGCCGTTGGGCGCGGCGATCGGTTCGAGGACCTCGAAGCGATGCTGCTGGTCGTGTCCGCCGGCGCCGAGCCGGCGCTCGGCCGGCAGCGGCCGGAGCCCGGTCAGGTGCCGGTAGAACTCGGCCGTGAAGAAGCCCGCGCGGCGCATCTCGCCGTCGGTCACGATGTCGATCCCGGCCTCCTCCTGGTCCCGGATCGCGAGGTCGACGGCGTCGTCCAGCATCTCGGCGAGGTCGGCCGGCCCGAAGTCGCCGCGCTCCGCCGCCGCGATCCCGGAGACGAACCACGACGGCCGCGCGTGCGACCCGACGACACTGGTCCGGATCTCGTCGCTCATGCGGGGCTTCCTCCGTTGGCGCGCTGCGAACGCGTACAGCCGGGCGGGGTTGGCGACGAACAGTCGCTCGCGGACTGGCGACCCGATCCCGGCGGCGTCGAGGAGCCGGCGGAACCCGTCGAGCAGCCAGGCCAGCCCGGGCTGGCCACCGAAGACGTGGTAGTAGCCGCGCCTGGCGGCGTCCATCCCGACCACGATCTGGCCGTCGAGCCCATCCGCGATCATCCAGTCGATGAGCTGGACGGTGCCGTTCGGCTGGTCGCCCCAGCGGAACGACTGGTCGTACTCGGCGAACGCCCCGCTCGACAGCAGCTCGCGGTGGTAACCCCGGTCGACGACCTTGTCCACGTGGCTCAGCGCCACGTGCCCGATCTCGACGCCCAGCTCCTGGAGCAGCCGGACCTGCTCGAGGGCGCCGGTCCCGTCCTCGCAATGGGTCAGGATCGGGACCCCGGTCCGCCGGTGCGTCTCGGCGGCGGCCGCGAAGATGCCCCGGTCCCGCTCGGACGGACCCCCGGCACTGCCGGCGATCTTGATCACGCCGGCACGGTAGGCCGTCCGCCGGACGACCGGTCCGCTGTAGTCGTTCGCGTCGATCCCGTCCTGGACGTCGGCCTCGAACAGCTCGGCGAGCTCGTCGACGGTCACCCGGTGGCTCCAGTGTGCCGGACCGTAGAAGCGATCGTGGTGGAGGCCGGTCGGCGCGATCAGGTGCAGGCCGGTTCGGCGAGCCAGGTCGGCCAGCTTCTCGGCGCTCCGCCCCGTGTCGCACGGCATTGCATCGACCACGGTGCGCAACCCGAGGACCGTGGCCTCGGCGACCTCCGCCGCCATCGCGTCGACGTCGCCGAGGTCGAACTCGGGGAACAGCTGGACCGCCCGGCCGCCATCGATGACCAGGTGCTCGTGGGCGTAGGTGATCCCGAGCGTCGCCGGGTCGACGTCGCCGAGGACGGTGCGCGCGAACGTCATCGCCCGCCCCGGGCGGTGGTCACCTGCCGGTTCACGGCCCGGGCTCGGGCGAGACCGACAGCACGGACCAGCCGCCGTCGACCTTGAGCAGCTGGCCGGTCACGACGCGCGACTCGTCGGACAGCAGGTAGACGGCCGCGTGGGCGACTTCGTCCGGGTCCATCATCTCGCCGGCCAGCGGCTGCTTGCGCGCGGCGAACGCCCGGATTCGCGCGTCCGACGCCGCGCGAGATGCCATCGGCGTGTCCGTCAGCGACGGCGCCACCGCGTTCACCCGGATCCCGTCCGCCGCATAGGTCGCCGCCATGGCCGTCATCAACGCCGTTGTCCCTCCCTTCGCCGCGGCGTAGGCGTGGGTGGCGAAGAACGTCGGCGCCGGGTCCGTGGCGGTGACGCTGCCCATCAGCAGGATCGCGCCGCGGGATCCCGAGCTGTTCGGCGGCTGGGCGAGCATCTGGCGGACGACCGCCCGGCAGGTCAGCGCCTGGCTGCGCAGGTTGATCTCGAGGGTCCGGTCCCAGCCCTCGGCGGTCAGCTCGTGGATCGGCCCGTCGCCATAGCGGCGGCCGCTCCCCCCGGCGACCGCGAACAGCCCGTCGAGCCGTCCGAACCGCTCGATGGCGGCGGCGACCGCGACGTCGGCCTCCGGTTCGACCGTGAGGTCGGCGGCGATCCCGAGGGCCGTCCCGCCCGCCTGCGCCACGGCCGCCGCGAGCGTCTCGGCGTGACCGGGCGTCCGCGACACCACGACCACGGCCGCACCCTCGGCCGCCAGCCGCCGGGCGCTCGCCGCGGCAATGCCAGTCGAGCCGGTGACCATGCAGATCCGGTCCCGGAGACGATCCATCGAGCACAGGATGGCACGGGGCGGTTCCCGTCGCGGCGCGCCCGGAGCAGCGGCGCGTCGGGGCTGCTCGTGCCCCATTGACGCCGGTGCGGCGCCCGTCTATGCTCATTGCGTTCCCACCGAGGCCTGCGCTGCGGAGCGATTCCGCGCGAGCCAACGGCCCCACCCATTTCCGTTCGAGAGTCCTGCCCAGATGCCTTCCATCGGTCCCGATCAGCGCACCCGTAACCGCCGCCCGCGGCGTCGTCCCCAGGGGACGACGCGCCCGCCGGTCAGCGAGTTCGACGAGCAGCAGGAGCTTGAGGCCGCCCGCGAGCGGAACGACCTGAACATCGCCGACCTCGGCGCGATGTCGGAGAAGGAGCTCCGGTCCGTCGGCCAGGACCTCGAGCTCGACGGCCTCGTCGGCGTGCGCCGCGAGGAGCTAGTCGACCAGATCCTGCGTCGCCAGACCGAGCGCGCCGGGCACGCCTACGCGACCGGCATCCTCGACATCGTCGACGAGGGCTTCGGGTTCATGCGCCGCCACGGGCTGCTGCCGAGCCCGGACGACGTGTACGTCTCGTCGAGCCAGGTCCGCCGGTTCGGGCTCCGCATCGGCGACCGGGTGTCCGGTGCGGTCCGCGCCCCGCGCGAGGCGGAGAAGTACTGGGGCCTGCTGCGGGTCGACTCGGTCAACGGCGTCGATCCCGGGACCGCCGCGCGACGGCCGCACTTCGGCGACCAGACCCCGATCCATCCCGACGAGCTGCTCAACCTCGAGTCGGATCCGAAGAACCTGAGCCAGCGGCTGATCAACCTCGTCAACCCGCTCGGCAAGGGCCAGCGCGCGCTCATCGTCAGCCCGCCCAAGGCCGGCAAGACGATGCTGCTCAAGCAGATCGCCAACGGGATCACGACGAACTACCCGGAGATTCTGCTCATGGTCGCGCTCATCGGCGAGCGGCCGGAGGAGGTCACCGACATGCGCCGGAGCGTCAAGGGCGAGGTCATCAGCTCGACCTTCGACGAGCCGACCGAGAACCACACCCACGTCGCCGAGATGGCCCTCGAGATCGCCAAGCGGCAGGTCGAGACCGGTCGCGACGTGGTCATCCTGCTCGACTCGATCACCCGCCTCGCCCGGGCCTACAACCTGGCCCTCCCGCCGAGCGGCCGGACGCTCACCGGCGGCCTCGACCCGATCGCCCTCTACCCGCCGAAGCGGTTCTTCGGAGCGGCCCGGAACATCGAGGAGGGCGGCAGCCTGACGATCATCGGGACCTGCCTCGTCGACACCGGCTCGCGGATGGACGACGTCATTTACGAGGAGTTCAAGGGCACCGGCAACTCCGAGCTCATCCTCGACCGGAAGCTGGCCGAGAAGCGGATCTTCCCGGCCATCGACGTCCAGCGCTCGGGCACCCGCCGCGAGGAGCTGCTCCTCGAGGAGGGCACCCTCAAGATGGTCTGGACGATGCGCCGGATGCTGTCCGCGGTCGGCACGAACGAGGGCATCGAGCTCCTGCTCAACCGCCTCTCGAAGACCGACAACAACGCCCAGTTCCTGGCCGGCCTGACGAAGAGCCTCGACCAGTAGGCTACCGGGACCCTCGGTTGCCAGCCCCGGCCGGGGTCTGCTACCGTGTGAGCCACATCGGGACACACCGACGTAGCGTCGGAGCCCGCGCGTAGAGACCCCCAGCTCGATATCGCGCCCCGACCGGACGGCGACCTCCAGCGCCCCCACCCAGCGAAGCCGTCCGTCCCTGCAGGGAGACCGTATTGCAGAACGCGACGGTCCGGGCCCGCGACGCCCTGCGGCGTTACCGGCCGGACCGCACCTCGTCGATGCATCCCGCGACCCGTGCCCTCCGCGATCGGACGCGCGCGCTGGTCCAGGCCATCGCCACCGGCTTCCCGTCCAGCAACCCGGCGCCCGCGCGTAGCCCGATCCCCTACGGCGCCCATCGCGTCACGCTTCGCGAGCGCGTCGCCGACCGGATCGGCTGGACGCCCGGGACGGCGGCGGCCCTCCGCGCGCGCCTCGGTGGTCGCGAGCGGGTGCTGCCGATCGTCGTCGCGCTGCTCGTCCTGATCGGTTCGCTCAGCTCGATCGCCAACCCACCCACCACCGGGGCGACCGGCGGCACGAACGGCGCCGGCCAGGCGCCCCGGCTGGCTGTTGCGGGGCTCGAGAACAGCGGCGATGCGACGGATCCCAGCGTCGGTGTCGACGGCACGATCGACAACGCGGGCGCGGCGCGGCTCGACGGCTCGGCCGATGGCCAGCCTGATGCGCAGCCCGCCGGCCCCTACCTCTCGGACGGGACGCTCCTTAAGCCGATCGCGGTCGACACGTCGATCGCCGACGCGTCCGAGTCGCTCCAGACCTATCGGGTCCGGTCGGGCGACACGCTGACCGGGATCGCCCATCACTTCGGGGTCTCGATGATGACGCTGTGGTGGGCCAACCACCTCAAGTCGAAGGACGACCTCAAGGTCGGCCAGAAGCTGGTCATCCCGCCGGTCGACGGCACGATCCACATCGTCAAGGCGGGCGAGACGCTGGCCGGCATTGCCGACGGGGCGAACGTCTCCGAGGCGGACATCGTCTCGTTCAACGGCCTGACCGACGAGACGGTCACGGTCGGCCAGACGCTCATCCTGCCGGGTGGGCACGGCAAGCCGATCCCGACCCCAAAGGCACAGCCGCGGCCGGTCGCCGCGAGCGGTGGCGGCGGTGGGGGCAGCGTGCCGCAGCACTACGGCGGCGGCCAGTTCGCATGGCCGGTTCCGGGTGGCTACATCAGCCAGTACTTCCACTACGGCCACCCGGCGCTCGACATCGCGGCACCGTATGGGTCGCGGATCGTCGCCGCCGCCTCGGGCACGGTCATCTTCGCCGGCTGGAAGGACAACGGCGGCGGCTACCAGGTCTGGATCGCCCACGGGTCCGGGCTGTACACCACCTACAACCATATGTCGGCGATCACGGTCGGGGTCGGCCAGTCGGTCGGTCGCTCCCAGCAGGTCGGCCGGGTCGGCCAGTCCGGCTGGGCCACCGGCCCGCACTGCCACTTTGAGGTCTGGCGCGGTCACCCCTGGGACAACTCGTCCTACCGGGTCAACCCGCTGTCGTACCTGTAATCCGGCACCGCCGGCCGCGCTGATCCCGGACCGCGTGGTCCGGCGCGGTCCCAGCGCCGGTGTGCGACGATCCAGCCGATGTTCCTCGACCAGGTGAAGATCCTCGTCCGCGCCGGCGACGGCGGCGATGGGGCGGCGACGTTCCGGCACGAGGCGCACGTCCCGCGCGGCGGACCGGATGGCGGCGACGGAGGTCGCGGCGGATCGATCAGCCTGCGGGTCGACCCGGGCCAGACAACGCTCGGCGACTACCGCCAGCACCGCCGCTTCAAGGCCGACTCGGGCGGCCGCGGCACGGGCGCGAAGCGCCACGGCAAGGCCGGTGGCGATCTCGTGCTGGCCGTCCCGCCGGGCACGGCCGTCCTCGACGACGCGACCGGCGAGCTCGTCGCCGACCTCGTGTCGAGCGAGCAGCTCGCGATGGTCGCGCGTGGCGGCCGGGGTGGCCTCGGCAACGTCCACTTCGCCACGGCGACGCACCGGACCCCGAAGCATGCCCAGAAGGGCGAGCCCGGCGAGGAGCGCTGGCTGCGGCTCGAGCTCCGCCTGATCGCCGACGTCGGGCTCGTCGGCCTGCCGAACGCGGGCAAGTCGACCCTGCTCGCCGCGCTGACGGCGGCCCATCCAAAGATCGCCGACTACCCATTCACCACGCTCGAGCCCAACCTCGGGGTACTCGATCTCGGTGAGGGTGACGAGCGGCGCCCGACGATCGCCGACGTCCCCGGGCTCATCGAGGGCGCGAGCCAGGGGGCCGGACTGGGCCATGCGTTTCTTCGTCACGTCGAGCGGACCCGGCTCCTCGTCCACGTCGTCGACGGGTCGGGTCGCGACCCCGAGTGGGCTCACGGGGTCATCCGCGACGAGCTCGAGGCGCACGACCCGGCGCTCCTCGAGAAGCCAATGATCGTCGCGTTCAACAAGCTCGACCAGCCGGCCGCCCAGGCCGCATGGCCGGCCTTCCGGGCGGCCCGAAGGCGTGACGGCCTGCCCGTGGTCGCGATCTCGGCGGCCACCGGAGAGGGGCTCAGCGAGCTCCGCCGCGAGCTCGCGGAGCGCCTCCCCGACGCGGCGGAGCTCGGCCGACCGGTCGAGCCGGCCGGGGTGGTCGTCCACCGGATGGATTCGCTCGGCGACGGGTTCGTCGTCGAGCACGACGCGGACGGGGCGTTCCGGGTCCGCGGACGGCGCATCGAGCGGATCGCGGCCCAGACGGACTTCACCGTCGACGAGTCGGCCGACCGCTTCCAGCGCGACCTCGCCCGGCTCGGGATCGAGGCCGAGCTCCGACGGGCGGGCGTGGAACCCGGCGACACCGTCCGGATCGGCGGCGTCGAGCTCGAGTGGGACCGCGAGGCATGGGAGGTCCGCTGATGGCGGCGCGGACGGGATCCGACCGCCCGGTCCCGGTGATCGCCGGTTCGCTCGGGATCCTCGGGGGGACGTTCGATCCGATCCACCATGGTCACCTCGCGATCGCCGAGGAAGCCCGCGAGGCCCTCGGCCTCGAGCGCATCCTGTTCGTCCCGACCCGCGCGCCGGTCCACAAGGCGGGCCGGCCGGTGAGCTCCGCCGAGGACCGCTTCGCGATGGTCGGCCTGGCGATCGCCGACAACCCGGCGTTCGCGGTCAGCCGGATCGAGGTCGACCGTGACGGCCCGTCGTACTCGGTCGACACCCTCGAGCGGCTCGCGGCCGAGGCCCGCGAAGACGGCCGCGAGCCCGATCTCACGTTCATCCTGTCGGCGGAGGCGTACGCCGGCCTGGCGACCTGGCATCGCCCGGCGCGGATCCTCGAGCTGTGCCGGATGGCCGTCGTGCCCCGGCCCGGGGCCGCCCCGACCGACCCACTGGCAATGGACCGGCTGGTCCCCGGCGCCGCCCTGCGCACGATCGTCGTCGACGGCCCGCTGCTCGGCGTGTCCGGATCGGCGATCCGGACACGGATCGCGGCCGGCCGCTCGATCCGCTACCTCGTACCCGCTGCGGTGATCGCCTACATCGGCGACCATGCCCTGTACGCCGCCCCCGAGCCGATCGACCCATGAGGACGCCAACGCCGTGACCGATCCTGCCACCACGCCCGCCAAGCCGACCCGCGCCAAGACGACCCGCTCGAAGCCCCGGCTCGGCCTGCCGGCACGCGAGACGCCGGCGCCGCTCGACGGGCGGGCCTCGGTCGACGTGGCCCGGCGCGTCGTCGAGCTGGCCGAGGATAAGAAGGCGGCCGACATCGTGCTCCTCGACGTCAGCGAGCTGACGACGCTCGCCGACGCGTTCGTCATCTGCTCCGGCGGCTCCGAGCGCCAGCTCGACGCGATCGCCGACGGGATCGTGTCGGGGCTGCGGACCGAGGCGATCCGCCCGATCGGGCGCGAGGGCATCGCCGCCTCGCACTGGGTGCTGCTCGACTTCGGCGGGGTGATCGTCCACATCTTCACGCCGCCGGAACGCGACTTCTACCAGCTCGAAAAGCACTGGTCCGAGGCGAAGACGGTCCTCCGCGTCCAGTAGCCCACGTGGCTCGGGATCCCGCCGACCGCCGACCGGGGTAGTACCGTCGGGTCATGTCGGGCCCCCATGGGTCCAGCGTTGAATCCGGTCCCGGGCTCCACGAGGCGCCCCAGTCCAGAGGTCAGGGACCGGAATGTCGCGCACTCGCGAGCGCTGCCCGCGCTGCAGCAGCAAGCTCGTCGTCAGCCGCTTCGACACGGCCTTCCGGCTGGACGACAGCTCCGAGCGCCTGTGCTTCGGCATCCCGGGCAGCCTGTGCCAGGGCTGCGTCCAGCTGTTCGTGGACCCGGACCTGCTCGACCTGCTCGACCTCGACCGCGCGGTCTGCACCTTCGCGATCGAGTCCGACCTCGTGCTCCAGGAGCAGGCCTGGTCGTCGGGCCGCTAGGCCCGCCCATCCCGCCGGTCAGCCGGCGGCGGCTCCGCCCACGACCACCCGCCGCGGCGCGACCTCCGTCGCCAGCCAGACCGCGAACGCCAGCCGGCGCGTGCGCTCGCCCACCGGGGCCCGGCCGGCGCCCTTGACGATTGCGTCGAGCTCGAGCAGGCCGTCGAGCGCGGCCCCGAGCTCGACGAGCGACCAGCCCGCCGCCTGCTTGGCCAGCGTCTCGGCGCGGAACGGATGGAGCTTGAGCATCCGTGGCAGCTCGCGCAATGGCGTCCCGGTCGCGATGAGATCCGCGACCGCGATGAGCTCGCGCAACCGGCGGTGAAGCTGGACGAGGACCACCGGCTCCGGCGTCACGTCCAGCACCCGCTCGAGGAGGTCGGCGGCGTCGCCGATCCGGCGCCAGGCGATCGCGTCGAGGAGGGCCCAGGTCGACGCCGGCACGGCCTCGGCGACGAGCGCCCGCACGTCGTCGGCACCGACCGGGCCGTCGAGCCGGTAGAGGGCGAGCTTCTCGAGCTCCTGGACGGCGAGCTGCCCCTGGCGGCGGCGGTCCACGTCGCCCTCGCGGACGAATGCGCCGACCCGCTCGGCGAGGACCTGCGCGGCCCCCCGGTCGAGACGGAGACCGCGCTCGGTCGCCCGATCCTCGATCCAGCGCGCCATGCCGCCCTGCGTCGGGGCGGCGAAGCCGCGGACCTCGCCGCCGGCGGCCTCGATCGACCCAGCCAGCGCCGCCCGGTCACCGGTCAGGCGACCGTCCTTCGGCCAGCGATCGAGCGCGTCGAGGAAGACGAGCGCGTTCCCCGGCGCCACGGCGGGGAAGACGGCGGCGAGCGCCTCGCGACCGGCCTTCGACCGGATGAGCGGCGCCGGGTCGCCGATCACGGCCAGGGTGCCGCCACCGAACAGGGCGCCCGTGGCAACGCGCTCGCCGATGGCAGCCGCGCTGGTCGCCTGGCCGACGGCCAGCCAGCGCTGGAGCGGCGGGCCATCGCCGCCGACCCGCCGGCCGAACGCGGCGGCCGCCCGCTCGACCGAGAAGACGTCGTCGCCGAAGAAATAGGCGAGCGGGGCGGTCGGCGCCGCCGGCGGGCTCATCCCGTCGCGCTCGCGCGTCCAGCGGGCCTGTCGGACCGGGCCCGGGCGGCCCGCAGCGCCGCGCTCGTCCAGCGCAGCCGCCCGACCTCACCCGGCTGGACGCCGGCCGCGGCGCACACGTCGGATTCGAGACGCTCGGCCCGGGCGCGGACCCGCCCGGCCACCACCGGGTCGATGCTGCCGTGCCTACGAAGCCAGCCGGCGAAGCGCTCGTCCATCGACACGAGGCGCTGGGTCGCCCGCTTGTCGGCGTAGGCGACGATCCGCTCCTCGCGGCTGGCAAACGCCGCCCACTGCCGGTAGCGGGTCTCGTCGGCCAACCGGGTCACCGGATGACCCTGCACGACCCGTCCGAGCTCCGGATAGCCATGCGCGCTCAGCCACGCCGCCGAACCGTCGCCGTGGGCCAGGGCGCGCATCGGGTCGTCGGGCGGGAGCAGTTTGTCGACGTCGTGGAGGAGCGCGGCCGATTCGACGAGCCGACGGTCGACCGGGGTCCCGCGGCGATCGATCCGGACCGCGAGCCAGGCCGCCACCTCGGCCACGGCGCGAGCATGGCGGACGCCCCACGCCGGGGGATCGAGCTCCAGGAGCAGGGCCGCGGCCGTCTCGCGATCGGGAACCGACATCGAGCCGATGATAGGACGGGGTCGCGCCGGACGTCGTCGGGCGCGCCCGACGTCCACCGCCGGGATGGACACCGGCCGTCGTCGCCCGCCCGGTTGTCTCGGCCCTGACTCACCGGCACCTCAGCCGACTGCCAGCGGGATCGCACAGCCGAACGTGGCCCGGCCGGGAGCGACCGCAACGACGGGCGGTCCCGTCGCCCGCGCTTTCCTCCCCGCCGGGATACCGGCGGCGCGATTCGTGGCAGCCACCCGATCCGGCCTGACCTCCAGGCGCGCGACGCCGTCGAGGGTGACCTCGACGCTTCCGTTGCGGTCCGTCCGCAGCACCCGCGCTCCGCGTGCGGCGACCCGCTCGAGGGTCGCCGGGTTCGGGTGGCCGTACGGGTTCCCGGCGCCGGCCGAGGCGATCGCGACCCGAGGGCGCACGGCGTCGAGGAACGGGCCGGTCGACGACGTCCGGCTGCCGTGGTGGGCGATCTTCAGCAGGTCGACGTGGGGCAGCCCGCGGGCGACGAGGATCGGGTCGATCCCCTCCTCGATGTCACCGGCGAGGAGGAAGCGCTGTCGTCCGACCTCGCCGAGCAGGACGATCGAGACGTTGTTGATGGCCGTCCCGCCGTCGGCCGGCTGGCGAGGCACGGCATCGCGATCCGGCCACAGCACCCGGAAGCGGACCTCGTCGAGGCCGAACCGATCGCCTGTCGAGAGGGCGCTCGGGTGGAAACCGAGCCGCGCGACGGCCGCCTCCCAGGCCCGGTAGCCGGGGCCCGGTCCGATCATCCCGGGTTCGAACGTCCGGCCCACCCGGTAGCGCGCCAGCAGCAGCGCCAGGCCCGCGACATGGTCCTCGTGGGGATGGGTCAGCACGAGGAGGTCGATCCGGCGGTCCCACGGCGGCAGCCGGGCATCGAGGGCGACGAGCAGACGGTCCGGATCGGTCCGCCGTCGACGAGCATCCGCCCACCCTGCCCGCCCTCGACGAGGATCGCGTCACCCTGGCCGACGTCGAGGACGGTGACCCGGACCTGCCCGTCCGGCCGGTTCGCCGCGACAACGACGATGGCGGCGAGCGTGAGCGCGACGGTCGCCGCGAGGATCCGGCCCGAGCGTGGAACATGCCGTCGACCGTCCGGGCGAACGCGTCGGTCGCTCGGCGCCGGTTCACGCTCCGGCGACGCCGGATGCGGGCCCGACGCCACCGGGCGGCTGGTCGTCCATCGCCGGACCCGTCGCCAGCCGCCGCTCGCAGCGAGCACGATCAGCGATGCCCGTCAGCCCGCCGGCAATGGCCGACCAGGGTGCCGGCAGGAGCAGGCTCGCGAACGGGAGCGCGGCCGCTGTCCGCACAATCCGGACCAGGGCCGTGAGGACGAGCCAGGCCGGCAGCCCGCCGACCGTCGCCACCGCTCCGGGCGCCCCGAGCGCCGTGAGCCAGCCGCCGGCGAGGGCCAGCGTCGCGGCGGCCATGGCCGGCGGGACGAGTGGGACGACGAGGAGGTTGACCAGCAGGTGCGAGCACGGCGAACCGACCGAAGCCGGCCAGGACGACCGGCAGGGTCGCCGCCTCGGCGGCGAAGGAGACGCCGAGGCTTTCCGCGAGCCAGCCCGGCAGCCGCCCGTTGCCGAGTCGCCGGAGCCGCTCGGTGATCCGGGTCGACCAGGCGATCAACCCGGCGGTCGCCAGGGCCGACAGCTGGAACCCGGGATCGGCCGACGGTCGCCGGGTCCGCCGCGAAGAGGACGACGACGGCCCAGCCGAGCGCCGTCGACGCCATACCCGCACGGCCCGACTCGCGGGCCAGCAGGACGACCGCGGCCATGACGGCCGCCCGAACCACCGACGCGGAGGCCCCCGCGAAGACCGTGTAGGCCACGATCGCGGCGAGGGTCACGACCGACCGCGCGCGCCGGCCGGCGCGGCGGCGCAGGAACCCCGCGACGAGCGCTGCCACGATCGCGATGTTCCAGCCCGAGATCGCGACGACGTGGCTGACGCCGGCGGCGGTGAACGCGGCCGCCAGATCGCGGTCCACGCGGTCACGCAGCCCGACCAGGATCCCCTCGGCCAGGCCGGCCTCCGGCTCGGGCAGGGATCGCGCGAGCGCCTCGCCGGACGACCTCCGGAGGCGTTCGACGGCGCTCGCGGCGGTCCCGTCGTCGCCGATCCGTTCGAGCGCCCGCGAGTCGAGCGTGGCCGCGACGCCGATCCGGCGCAGGTAGGTCCCGTAGCCCCCATCGTCCGCCGGCAACGGCTCCATCGCCCCGCCGGCCGATACCCGGTCGCCCGGCGCGATCTCGGGGTAGCGCGGCAGGGTCGCGGCGACGTGCAGCCCGCCCGGTTCCAGCCCGAGGGTGGCGACCTGGTGGCCGTCACGCGGCGTCCCGATCCCGAGCACCACGGCGGTCCACGGTCCGTCCCCGGCCGGGACCGTCGGTTCGCCCGGCGGGCCCCCGGCCACGGCCAGCCGGGCGAGGATCAGGGCCGCGCCGAGCACCAGGGCGGCGGTTCGCCGGCCTCGCCGCCCGGGACCGGGCTCGCGTGACCGGGCGAGGATCGATGCCAGCGCCGCGCCGGTGAGCGCGACCAGGAGCCCGATCGCGAGCCCCGCCCGGCCCTCGAGTCGCGTCTCGATTGACGGTCCGGCAAGCGCGGCCGCGATGGCCCCGACGGCGAGCCAGCCGCTCGTCGGGACGGCCGTGCGGCGCCGCTCGTCAGCGGACGGTGACGAGGGCACGGAGCTTGTCGAACGTGGCCTGGCCGACGAGCTTCCGGGTGCGGAGGTCGTCGACCGACCCGAACGGCTGCGCGTCGCGCGCGGCGATGATCTTGGCCGCCGTCACCGGCCCGATGCCCGGCAGCGCATCGAGCTCGGCCGCGGTCGCGCGGTTGAGGTCCACGACCACGGCCCCGCTCCCGGCCGGCCCGCCGCCCCGGCCGCGGACCCGCCACCGGCCGCGGACCCGCCACCGGCCGGATTCCCGCTCGGCGACGGGTCGTCCCGCGACGGGACGACGATCCGATCGCCGTCCTTCACCCGGGCTGCAAGGTTGAGCTGCTCCGTCGCCCGGGTGGCGTCCACGCGCGGCCCATAGCCGCCGGCGGCCGCGATCGCGTCGGCGACGCGTCCACCCGTCGACAATCGGTAGAGCCCGGGATGGGCGACCGCCCCGGCCACCTCGACGACGAGCTCGCCGCCGCTGCCGGAGTCGTCCGGCCCGGAGCTCGACCCGGCGGCCGCGACGTCGACCGGGAGTTCGATCTGCGGCCGGGCGCCGTCGCTGAGGAGGACCGCCAAAACGGCCAGCCCGATCATGATCGCGATCGCTCCGGCGACCAGCCAGGGAACCGGGAGTCCGGCCATCCCCGCTGCGACCCGACCGGCCAGTACGCCGTCCGCCGGGTCGTCGGCCGTTCCCGGGTCCTCGAGCACGCGCCACGGCGCGCCGTTGCGATCCACGGGGACCCTCCCCGGCGGGATTCGGGGTGGCGGGGGCCGAAGCCGCCCACCGCGTCGTGGGCACATTCGACGCGGTGGGCGTCGGGGTGACGGTAGCCCGCGGCGGTTAGCTGCGACTTATCCGGGTAGAGGGCGGGTTCGGCGGCCCGGGATCTCGGACGCTAGCGCTGCTCCCAGTCGACCCAGCGGGTGCCGTCCCACCAGCGGTGCCACGTCCGGCCGTCGCGGCCGCGGGCGAAGACGTCGAGCCGGTCGGGGCCCCACGACGACGCGGCGCAGCCGCCGGCCGGATCGAGCTCGCCGCCGAGCAATTCCCAGGGGTGCCACGACTCGCCGTCCCAGTAGCGATCCCACAGCTCGCCGTCGGCGAAGACCGCGAAGACCTCCATCCGGTCCGACCGCCCAGGCCGTGACCGCGGGTCCCGAGGCGAGCGTCCCGCCGAGGTCCTCGATCGCGCGCCCAGCGGTCCCCGTCGAAGCTCCGATGCGTGAGCCCGCCGTCGGCCGTCCGCTCGAACACGTCGATCCGGTCGTGGCCCCACGAGACGGCGGCGATCCCGATCCCGTGCCCGATCCGTCCGTTCATCGTCAGCTCCAGCGCTCCAGGAGCGGCTTGACCTCGCCGATCAGCCGCGTCATCAATTCCTCGTCGTAGGTCGCCGGCAGCCCGGCGACGAAGTGGCGGTAGCCGAGCTCGAGATACGGTGCCAGCCGCTCGGCGACGTCCTCCGGGGTGCCCACCGGCTGGTCGACCCAGGGGGTGGCGACGCGGTTGCGCTGGAACGCCTCGCGGAACAGCCGCTCGGCCTCGGCGCGGTCGTCGCGGATGAGCACCGTCCCGATCCCCGTCGTCCGCTCGATCTCGCGATGGTCGCGCCCGACCGCCTCGCAGTGCTGGCGCAGGATCCGCTCCTTGCGCCGGACGTTGACGATCCCGCCGCCGACGTTGTTCGCGTCGGCGTACTGCGCCACGAGCTTGAGGGTCACCCGCTCGCCACCGCCGCCGACGAGGATCGGCAGGTGGTGCTGGATCGGCCCGGGCAGGTTGCGTACCGAGTGGGCGGCATAGCGCGGGCCGGCCGCGGACGGCTCGGTCCCGTCGAGCATCCCGCGCATCACCGGGAGCGCCTCGGCGAGCCAGCGCAACCGCTCCGGCGGTCCCTCGCCGAAGCGCAGCCCGAAGCCTTCATGCTCCTCGCCGAACCAGGCCGCGCCGATGCCGAGGATGGCCCGGCCGTTGCTGATGTGGTCGAGCGTCGTGGCCATCTTGGCGGTGAGCGTCGGCTCGCGGAACGTGTTCGCACCGACCATCAGCCCGATCCGAATCCGCTCGGTCGCCTGGGCCCACGCCGTCAGGACGAGCCAGCCCTCGAAGTTCGGTCCGCGCGAGTCGCCGACGATCGGGTAGAGGTGGTCCCACGTCCAGAGCGTGTCGAAGCCGAGGCGGTCGGCCCGGATGCCCGCCTCGAGCAGGCTCGGCCAGTCCGTGTACTGGTTCCAGCACAGGGCGCCGAACTTGATCGGATCGGGCATGCGATCGACTCCGGGCGGTGGCTCGGGGTGGGTTGACGGTCGGTGGCTTCAGCGTACGCGAGCAGGCGGCGAGCCGCTCGACCGCGTCCGACCCGGACGCGGCGACGCCGGTCCGGTTGGGAGGATCCGGACCGGCGTCGTGCCGGGTGAGATTCGAAGCTGACGCCCATCTCGTATGGGCCGCCGGACTAGCCGGGCAGCACCGCCCGATCGTCCGACGTCCGGCCTGCCAGCTGCTCGCGGGCGACGCATTCGTCGAGCCGCCGGGCGATACCGGCCGCGACGATCGCGCCGCTCCGGCGGAGGCCATCGAGCCGCGACCCGCCGGCAGCGGCTGGAAGGTGTGCTTCACGCGCGAGCCGCTCGCGCGATGCCTCGTCCGCCCGCTCCTGGGCAATCTGCCTGGCGCGGAGGTAATAGACCTGCCACATGAGCTGCTCCCCCCTTACCGGCGGTGGTCGTCGTCAACGCCCGGGCGAGAGTCCTCGCCCCAGCGAACGGCGGCCAGATCGAACGCGAGCATGCCCGCGATGATGGCAATGATGGCGGCGATGGCATCCATCGAGGGCCTCCTTAATAACCTGTCTTACGGGCTTCACTGGTTACTCGGAGTATGCCCCCTTGCGCGTAACCTGTCAAGTGGTTTAAAGTGGTTAGCACGATGATTCCTGCCCCCCACGATCACGCCGTCGATCTCGAGACGGCGCTCGACTTCGTCAATACCCTCGAGCTCGAACGAGGCGAGCCCGTCGATCACCTGGGAACAACCCAGGCAGCCCTCGATTGGTTGCGCGAGCACGGCCTGATCCACGAGACGGCCGCCCGACCCGGTCGGTCGGGCGATGCCGCCCTGCGGCGGATCCGGCTGACCCGTGCGGCCCTCCGTGAGCTGGCCGATGCCACGTTCGAGCAGCGGGCACCGCGGCCTGCCGCGATCGACGAGGTGAACCGGGCGCTCCGCGGTCGCGAGGTCGTCCAGCTGGTTCCCGGTCCGGACGGCCTGCGCCTGGACCATCGCCACGTCGGGGACCCGGTCGACGATGCGCTCGCCAACCTGGCTACTCCGATCGTTCAGGAACTTACGTCGGGTCGGCCGGAACGGATGCGGCTGTGCGCCAGCGACACGTGCCGCTGGGTCTTCTACGACGACTCACGGACGGGCCGGCGACGCTGGTGCGACATGGCGAGCTGCGGCAACCGGGCCAAGGCCCGCCGCCATCGGGCGCGGGTCCGGGCGGACGCTTTGGGCTGACCGTCGCCCGGGCACGCGGCCGGGTCGCCGGGATCGGCGTCCGGCAGGCGAGCGCCGAAGGACCGGGTCAGTCCCGGACGACGATGTTGACGAGCCGGCCGCCGGCGTGGATCACCCGCTCCGGCGTCCGCCCGGCGAGGAGCTCGCGGATCCGCTCCCGGCCGAGGACGATCCGCTCGAGCTCGGCGGCCTCGGTGCCGACCGGGACAACGACGCGGTCACGCACCTTGCCGTTGATCTGGATCGGGACTTCCCGGGTCTCGTCGGCGATCGCGGCGCTGTCGACCTCCGGCCAAGACTGGGTGTGGATCGACGTCGCGGCACTGCCATCGGCGGCGATCCGCGACCACAGCTCGTCGGTGACGTGCGGGGCGGCCGGAGCGAGCATCAGCAGCAGGAGCCGGATCGCCTCGCTCCAGGCCGGGCCGCCGGCGACCTCGGTCCCCCGATAGCGGAACAGCGTGTTGGCCAGCTCCATGAGATGGGCGACCATCGTGTTGAAGCGGAAGCCCTCGTACTCCTCGGTCACGACGCGCAGGGTCCGGTGGGCGGCCATCCGGATCGCCCGCTCCGCAGCCGCCGCGTCCTCACCGGCCGGCAGGCGGCCGGCATCCGGGTCGCCGGGCTCGATCCCGTGCGGATCGAGGGTCAGGGTCCAGACCCGGTTCAGGAAGCGGTGGACGCCGCCGATCCCGGTCGAGCTCCACGAGCCGCCCTGGTCCCACGGACCCATGAACATCAGGAACAGGCGGACGGCGTCCGCCCCGTAGCGACGCACGAGGTCGTCGGGGTCCCGGACGTTGCCCCGCGACTTGGACATCCGCTCGCCGTCGGCGCCCAGGATCTGGCCCTGGTTGAAGAGCCGCAGGAATGGCTCGTCCTGGGCGACCAGGCCGACGTCGCGCATCGCCTTGGTCCAGAAGCGGCTGTACATCAGGTGCATCACGGCGTGCTCGGCGCCGCCCGTGTACTGCTTGACGGGCGTCCACCGATCAACCATGGCCCGGTCGATCGGCGCGTCGGTGTTGTGCGGCGACAGGTAGCGGAACCAGTACCACGACGAGTCCACGAACGTGTCCATCGTGTCGGTCTCGCGGCGGGCGGGCCCTCCGCAGCGCGGACATTCGACGTGGAGGAAGGCCTCGTCGTGGTTGAGCGGATTCTCGCCGCGGCCGTGGTAGTCGACCGAGTCGGGCAGCCGGACCGGCAGGTCCTCGTCAGGGACGGGAACGATGCCGTCGCGCTCGCAGTAGATGACCGGGATCGGCGTGCCCCAGTAGCGCTGCCGGCTGAACGTCCAGTCGCGGAGCCGATACGTCACGGTTGCCTGGGCCCGGCCATCTTCGGCCAGCCAGTCGACGATCGCCTTCATCCCGTCGGGTGCGGCCATGCCGCTGAACCGCCCGGAGTTGACCAGCCGTTCGTCGGGCGTGTGGGCGATGTACGCGTCGTCGAGCTGCTCGTCGTCGTCGGCTCCGGCCGGAGCGATGACCCGCCGGATCGGCAGTCCGAACTGGCGGGCGAACGCGAAGTCGCGCTCGTCGTGGGCGGGCACAGCCATGATCGCGCCCGTTCCGTAGCCGGACAGCACGTAGTCGGCGATCCAGATCGGGATGCGCTCCCCATTGACCGGGTTGATCGCATCGGCGCCGATGGAGACGCCGGTCTTCTCGCGCTCGGTCGAGAGCCGCTCGATCTCGGTCTCCGCCTGGGCCCGCGCGATGTAGGCCTCGACCTCGGCCCGTCGCTCGGGCGCCGTGAGCTTGTCGACGAGCGAGTGCTCCGGGGCGAGCACCATGAACGTCGCGCCGAACAGGGTGTCGGGCCGGGTCGTGAACACCCGCAGCTCATCACCACCGGGCTGGTGGTCGTCGGGTGCCGTCGTGAAGACGATCTCGGCGCCCTCTGAGCGACCGATCCAGTTCGTCTGCTGGAGGCGGATCGGCTCCGGCCAGTCGATGGCACTGAAGTCGAGCAGCTCATCGGCGTACTTCGTCGTCCGCAGATACCACTGCTCGAGGTCGCGCTTCTCGACCTGGGCGCCGCAGCGCCAGCAGTGGCGGTCGGCGCCTTCGACCTGCTCCCGCGCAAGCGTCCCGTCGTTGGGGCACCAGTCGACCGGGGACTTCCGGCGGTACGCAAGGCCTGCTTCGAGGAAGCGCAGGAACATCCACTGGTTCCAGCGGTAGAACTCGGGCTCGCAGGTGACCAGCTCGTAGCGCCAGTCGAACACCGCGCCCATCGACCGGAACTGCCGCCGCTCGCGCTCGATGTTCTGCATCGTCCAGTCGCGCGGGTTGATGTTGTTCTTGATCGCCGCGTTCTCGGCAGGGAGGCCGAACGCGTCGAAGCCGATCGGGAAGAAGACGTTCTCGCCGTGCATTCGATGGAACCGGGCGAGGGCGTCGGTGGGCGTGACGATGTACCAGTGGCCGATGTGGAGATCGCCTGACGGGTACGGGTACATGGTCAGGATGTAGTGCTTCGGCCGCGAGTCGTCGCGCAGGTCGGTGTCGTGCAGGCCGAGCTCCGCCCAGCGGGCCTGCCAGCGCGGCTCGATCTCGGTCGGGTCGTAGCGCTCGATCCGCTGACGCGCCGAACCGGAGTCGCGTCGTCCGGTCGGTTCGGTCGTCGTCATCGCCTGCCCCTCATCGCCACGAGCGACCAAGTGTAATCGACCGGTTCGCGAGCGACGCCGGATCGGCCGCGCTACAGTCGGTCCGTGGACCGCCGATCGTCGCGCCGCCCGATCGGTCGGATCGCCCGTGCCGGCGCCCTCGTCGGCCTCATCCTGGTGTTCGGCGTCGGCTGCGACAGCTCGGTCAGCCCGACCCCGAGCGCCGCCGCCGACCTGCCGACCGAGGCCCCATCGAGCCAGACGACCGCCCGACCGACCTCGAGCCCGACGCCGACGCCCACGCCCACGCCCACGCCGAGCCCGATCCCGAGCGTCACGCCGACCGCCAGCCCACCGGTCGCGCCGGCCCTCGTGGATCCCTGCCCTGGCTCGACAGCGCCGGCGCAGGCCGGCCGCGGGACGACCGGCCAGAGCCGCAACTGGGCGGGCTACGTTGCGACCGGCGCCATGACGTTTGCCTGCGTCGAGGCGACCTGGACCCAGCCCAAGGTCCGCTGCGTCGGGTCGACCGCCCAGTCGGTCGTCTTCTGGGTCGGCCTCGGCGGGTTCGACCAGCGTGGTCTCGTGCAGGTCGGGACCGAGGCGACCTGCGGTCCGTTCGGGACGCTCGTGACCGCCTGGCACGAGTCCCTGCCCAAGGAGCGCTTCTCGATCCGCTCGGCGATCCGGGTCTCGGCCGGCGACCGAATCTGGGCGCAGGCGCGCTGGCTCGACGGGTCGCACTACCGATTGTCGCTGGCCGACCTGACGAACCGCCAGCACTTCGCGCTCCGGGTGACGAACACGATCGTCGATCGCACGTCGGCGGAGTGGATCGTCGAGGCGCCGACCGGCGGCTGCCCGAACCACTGCCACACGCTCCGGATGCCCGACTTCCGGACGTTCCGCTTCAGCGAGGCGTGGCTCAGCCTGGCCGGCGTCCGCCGGCCGGTCAACGGCACCCGCTTCGTCCACGTCCGCGAGGCGATGGTCAACTCGGCCGGGACGACGCGCGCGAATGTCGCTTCGCTTGCGGCGACGGGTGCCTCGTTCACGGTTCGCTGGCGGCAACCGTAACGGGGCTCAAGGGGCCACCGGAGCGGGGTTGGAACGTGGTCCGCGGCTTCGGCAGATGGTGGTGGAGCTACGGGGACTCGAACCCCGGACCTCCTGCATGCCATGCAGGCGCTCTTCCAGCTGAGCTATAGCCCCACGGGGGGGCGCCGGCGGGCGGCGCGGCGCGGGTCATCCTACCGCACGGCGTCGACCGTCGCCCGGATGGCGGTCGCCGGTCGGGACGCCACGAGGCCCGCGGACTCGGCGTTTCCGAGGGTTCGCGGGCCTCACTGTCGACGGGATGGGTTCGGTTGCTAGATCCCGAGCGCCTTCGCCTTGGCGGCCGCGAACTCCTCGTCGGTCAGGATGCCGGCGCTGTGCATCTCGGCCAGCTTCTGGAGCTGGGCCATCTGGTCGTCCTCGGCGGGTGCGGCGGGCGCCGCCTGCTGCTGGGCCGCGGCATCAGTGTCGTAGGCGGCCTGTTGCTGAGCCTGCTGCTCGGCCGCCTGGTTCGCGTACTTCTGCTGCTGGTGGTGTTGCACCGCTCCTGCAGTGCCGGCCACGACGGCGGTCGTCGCAACCATTCCGACGACACCCCTCCCGGGTCGCATCATCCTGCGTCGCATCATGGTCTCGGCTCCTTGCTCGTGGTGACGGTGGTCAGGCGGACGCGGCCGCGGCTTCGGCCGCCGCGATCTCGGCCTGGTGCTCGGCATTCCAGATGATCGCGGCCTCGACGACGTCGCGGGGCACCCGCTGGATGTCGACGAGGACGCCACCCGAGGCGCGGATCTCGTCGGCGAGCCGGCTGGCCCACAGGTCCTCCCAGACGAGCAGTGCCGCGGCCGAGTCCGGATCGAGCGCGGCCCCGACCTTGGCGAGGTCTTCCGCGGTGATCAGCCCACCCCGGTCCTCCGCCATCGCCTCGAAGGCGTCCATCACCGCCGAGCCGGCGCCCTCGATCTCCATCGCCGAGACGTCGCCGGCGGCGTCCTTGACCACGATCGCCAGGTCGAGAACGCGGATCGTGCCCGCTTCCACGAGGTCCGCGAGCGCGGGCGCCATCTTCCCGTTGAACTGGTTGCCCGGAAAGGCAACGACCATGTACTCGACCGGTCCGATGCTCATGCTCCGTCTCCTTCGTGCGACCCGATGAGCGTACTTGGAAGCGCCGCGCGGTGCACTCGACGGACCGGTGCGGCGGATGTCGATTATCCTCCCGGCGCCGAGCCGCCGGAACATCATCCGGGTCGGATGAAAGCGCGCCGGGTGGGCTCGACAATCATCCCGAGCGGATGATGCGACGAGAACGCCCCCGAACCATCCTGAGGTCGCGATCGGACCGGGCGCTGGCCCCCGATGCCCAGCCCGGCCTGGCCGATCGCGATGAGACGGGTCGACGAGGGACGAGGAGCCCCGCGACCGATCACGGAAGGGAGCAACCAAGAATGACGACCAGTTGGACCCGCTGGGCGGGCCTGCGGCTCGGCCGGACGGCCGCCCTGCTCGCGGCGATCCCGATCGTCCTGGGCGCCTGCACGAGCAACACGACCCTGGGCCAGACCACCTTCGGCGACGTCCTGTGGTCGATGATCGCGTTCTTCTTCTGGTTCATGTTGATCTGGATGTTCATCGCGGTCTTCGCCGACATCTTCCGGCGAAACGACCTCAGCGGTGGCATGAAGGCGGTCTGGATCCTGGCGATCTTCATCCTCCCGCTGCTCGGGATCCTGATCTACATGATCAGCCGCCCGAAGATGACCGCCCAGGACGTCCAGCAGATGACCCAGATGGAGGCCGGCGTCAAGGCGGCCGCCAGCGTGTCGACGGCAGACGAGCTGGCGAAGCTCCAGCAGCTCAAGGCCGCGGGCACGATCAGCGACGCCGAGTTCGAGGCCCTCAAGGCCAAGCTGATCTCGTAACTCTTCGGCGCCGGGGCACAGCCCGGCACCGTCAGCGCGCGATCGACGGACGGGCGTGGCACCATCGAACGGTGGCCACGCCCGTCCCGTCCCATGCGCGCCCCGGCGCGGTCGAGTCGCAGGAGCGCGCCGAGCTCCGTGACGGCCCCCTGCGCTACACCCTCCGGCGGTCGCGGCGCGCCCGCCGGTTGCGCCTGGTGGTCGACCCTGTCCGGGGCGTCGTCGTGACGATCCCATCCGGCCGTCCGGGATCGCGCGACGCGGCGGCCCACGTCGTGCCGTTCCTGGTCGAGCGCGAGGGCTGGATCCGCCGTCATCTCGCCGCCCAGGAGCGCGCCCGGCTGGCCGTGGCCGGGTCGCGGCCGGACGACCTCGTCGACGGCGCGCGCCTCCTGTTCCGCGGCCGTGCCCACCGGCTTCGGATCGAGCCCGCCCGATCGGGCCAGCGCCGATCGTCGGTCGTCAGCGGCTGGTCGGCGCTCGATGTCGCCGGCGATCCGGTCGATCTCGTCGAGACCGCGTCTGGCGGGGTCCGCGAGCTCGTCGTCCGGATCGCGCTGGCGGATCGGCGGCCGCTCGCCGTCGTGCTCGAGGCGTGGCTGCGCGGCCGCGCAGCCGGTGACATCGACGCGGCGATCGATCGCCACGCGACCGCGCTCGGCGTCTGGCCGACCGGCGTCTCGGTCCGCGACCCGCGGACGCGCTGGGGGAGCGCGGCCCGGACCGGCCGGTTGGCGTTCTCGTGGCGGCTCGTCCTGGCTCCGCCGGAGGCTCTCGAGACGGTCGTCGTCCACGAGCTGTCCCATCTCCGGGTGTTCGGTCACGGCGCGGCGTTCTGGGCGCTCGTCGCGTCGCGGGTTCCCGACCACGCCGCCTGGCGACGCTGGCTCCGGGAGCACTCGCTCGAGCTGCACGCGACGCTGGCCGACGATCCGCTGCGGCAGCAGGATGAGGTGGTGGAGATGAGGGGACTCGAACCCCTGGCCTCCGCGATGCGAACGCGGCGCTCTCCCAGCTGAGCTACATCCCCACGGACGGCACGCTACCGGGCGGCGGCGAGCGGCACCCGGGACCGGGGGCCGAGTGTAGCACTCGCCCGACCGATCCACTGCCTGGACGATCTGCCGGCGACCGTTTGCCCGGCGGGTTTGCTCTTGACGATATCGAACATCTGTTCTATCGTGAGACGTCCGATGGCGACCCTTTCCACGGACGTGACGGCGGCCCTGGCGTCCCTCCTGACACGCTGGGGTGACGTCGCGCCGCGGGTCGGGGGGAGCGCGGTCGGGGGGACGGGGATCGATGGGTCCGGGGCCGTCGTCGGTGCGCTGGCGACGGTCCCGCTCCCGGCCGAGCCCGCGGATCCGGAGCAGTCGCCGGACCGCGACCGGGTTGTCCCGACCGGGTTCGCCGCGCTCGACGCCATCCTCGGCTCGGGTGGGGTGCCCCGGTCCACGGCCCTGGCCGTCCGGGGATCGGGATCGAGCGGCAAGACGACGCTCGCCCTCCGGCTCGCCGCCGAGGCCCAGGCGGGCGGCTCGATCGTGGCCTACGTGGACCTCGCCCGCAGCCTCGACCCGGTCGAGGCGGTTGCCCGTGGCGTCCGTCTCGAGTGGTTGGTCGTTCTCGAACCGACCTCGATCGACGAGGCGCTGGCGATGGCCGGGGCGCTGGTCGGCGGACGGTCGGTCGACCTGCTCATCGTCGACCTGCCGGCGGAACGGACGGGTCCGCGCGGCGCCCTGGGCGGAAGTGGACGCGCCGGCGCGCGCTCACGAGCCCGGCGGGATGGACCTCGATCGCCGTCGGTCGCGGACCGGATCGGCCGGCTGGCGGCGCTGGCGCGACGAGCCGACGTGCTCCTCGTCGTCCTGGAGCCCCCGGACCTGCCGGGTCCGGTCTCCAGCGCGATCGCCGAATCGACCGGCCTGCGCCTCGAGCTCGCCCAACGGTCGTGGATCCGGCTCGGCCGGGACGTGGTCGGCCAGCGAACGGAGGTGGTTGTCGCTCGCAACCGGGCCGGTCCGCCGGGGAGGCGGGCGGAGCTCCGGATCCTCTACGCGGAGGGTGGCGGTCGCGATGCCTGCCTCGTCCGCGAGTCGCTCCTCACCGACGCCCCCACCATCCTCCAGCCATGGACTGACGATCGTGCGACTCCTCCACCTCCTGTGGCCGCATCTCCCGCTCCGGCTCGCCAGGTCCCGGGGCCTGGCCGACCCGGGCTCCGGCTCCTTCCCGACCGGTCCGCTCGTCCTGGGCGGGCAGCCGTGGACGGACGGGATCGTCCTCGACGCCAGCCCGATCGTCCGCGAGCTCGGCGTCCGGCGGGGGATGCCGCTGGGATCGGCCCATCGCCTGGCCCCTGAGGCCACGTTCCTCGACCCGGACCCGGTCGCCGACGCGGCGACGGTCGCCCGGGCGCTCGACACGCTCGCGGCGTTCAGCCCGGGGATCGCCGGCGCCAGCGATGTGACCGACGGGACGTTCGGCCTGCTGGAAGTCCAGCTGGACGGGCTCGACCGGCTGTGGGGTCCCGAGCCGGTGATCGTGGAGAAGATCGTCACCGCGCTCGCCGCGATCCTTCCCGGGCCGCCCCGGGTCGGGATCGCCGGGACCCGGTTCGCCGCGACCAGCGCGGCCGGTGTCGCCGAGGCACCGGGGCAGCCCTGGATCGTCGAGCCGGGCAACGAGGCGGCCTTCCTCGCCCCGCTCCCGGCCGCTCTCCTCACACCCGATCTCGACATCCGGGCTCGGCTCGCCCGGTTCGGCCTGCGCCGGATCGGCGCCGTCGCCGAGCTGCCCCGGTCGGCGCTCGTGGCCCGCTTCGGGACGGAGGGGGAGCGGATCCACGGTCGAGCGAACGGGCAGGAGGTCGCCGCCTTCCGGCCGCAGCGCACCCCCGAGCGACTCGTCCTGGGACTGGGACTGGAGCCGCCGATCGAGGATCTCGAGCCGCTCCGGTTCGTCCTCCACCGGCTGGCCGGGACGCTCGGCGACCAGCTGCTCGCTCGTGGGGCGGCGGCCGGACGGGTGGAGCTCCGGCTGATCCTCGACCCCGCGTTCGCCCGGCGGGGGACGCCAACCGCCCTGGCGGTCGAGCAGCGGTTCCCGGAACCGACCGCGGAGGCAGAGGCCATCGAGCGGCTCCTCTTCGCCCGGCTGGAGCGCGAGCCACCCCCCGCCGCCGTCGCCCGGCTCGAGCTCGAGCTCGCCGAGGTCGGCCCGGCCGCCGGCCAGCAGCTCGGCTTGTTCGTGCCCCAGACCGCCCGGGCCGCGCGGCTCGGCTGGCAGCTCGCCCGGCTGGCGCTTGCCTTCGGCGAGGACCGGATCGGGCGCGTCGAGCTGACCGATGCGGAGGCGCCGCTGGCCGAGGGCCGCTGGCGGCGGGTGCCGATCGGATCGGGCTCCGAAGGCGGGTTCCGGCCGCTGCTCCCGGCGGCCGGTCAGCCGCCGTCCGGACCGGTCGGGGCCGGACCGTGACCCGGCTCCTCCGCGAGCATCCGCCGATCGACGCCGAGCTCGACGCGACCGGCCGGCTCGTGGCGATCCGCTGGACCGGCCGTCGCGAAGCGGTCGAGGTCTGCAACCGCTGGCGGGTCGACGAGGGCTGGTGGCGCGACCCGATCGACCGGGAGTACTTCAAGGTCGTCGGGACGCGCTGGCTGGCGCTCGTCTATCTCGACCGGCTCGACGGCACCTGGCACTTGGAACGGATCTACGACTGAGCCTCGCGGGTCATCGGGCGGGTCTTGGTTCGAGCGGTGCGCCCGTCATCGTGACGGAGCGCGGGCGCGACGGCCGCGACCCGGATATGCCGGGGCCCCGTCGCATCGCGACGGGGCCCCTCGGGTCGTCGGCCCGCTCACCAGGTCGACGACCGGGTCGTCGGGCCGACCATGAAGATCGACCGACGCCGTTCCCTCGGCGCACGCCCCCAGGCATGCGGCCATCAGGTGACACGGCATGAGACGTCCGGGTCCCGTGGCGTGTTGCGCGGATTGGTCGTCCCGAGACCGACCGCCCGGTCACGGCTCGGGGGTTCAGAACGGCTGTCGGAACCGATCGGCGACGGAGGTCCGGAACCCCGACCGGGAGACGTACTGGACACTCAGGCGGTAGGTCCCCGAGGCGAGCCTGGAGGCGAGCCCGATCGACGTGGAGATCGTCACGCGGCGAGTCGCGCCGGGGTACAGGAGGAGCCCGAACGAGCCCTTCTTGAGCAGGTGACCACTCCGGTTCAGGACGCGCCAGACGACCGTACCGCGGTCCGGCACGTTGCCGACGTTGCGGAACCGATCGACCTGCGTCACCGTGACGCTCGCGCCGGACCGGACCACCCTCGTCACATTGGCGCTCATCGACACGGCCCGGATCGGGTCGTAGAACTTGGCCTTGAGGACGTCGTACATCTGGCTGTAGCCGCGGTCGTTGTCGAGGGTCCAGATGCCGACCCCGGACAGGCCCGTCGCGATCGCGTAGTCGTACTTCTTGGCAACGCTGATCTCGTCCTCGAAGTACACCTGTCGGAACGTCTGCTCGGTGGCGTCCCAGTAGGTGAAGAACCCGCTGCCCTCGCTCGTGTCCTCCTGGCGGACGACGTCGGGATGCGCCGCGAGCCAGTTCATCGCGCTGGCGTAGGTGACGCTCCAGACCCCGCCCCACTTGGACGGGCTCGTCCGGACGTTCGCGTTCGGGACGTCGCTCGTGACGGGCCAGTCATAGCCGTAGTACGGCACGCCGAGGATCAGCTTCGAGGGCGGGACCCGGGTGAGGTAGCGGGCGATGTGGAGCTTGACCGTCCGGGTCGTGTTGTCGAGCGGCGCGATCGCCCCGGTGACCGTCGAGCCCGACCAGCGGTAGTTGTAGGTCATCACCAGCATCTGGTCGACGACCGGGGCGAGGGCCGTGATCAACGTGAACGGCGCACCCGCGGACGTCGCGACGACGAGCTTCGCACCGGGGAAGTGCTTGTTCATCGCCGTCTTGAACTTGCCGACGAACTTGCCGAAGTCGACCGACAGGGTCGCGGGCATCGGTTCGAAGTCGATGTTCGCGCCGTCGGCCGACCGGCGGGCCATCAGCGCCATGGCCTGCCGGATGAACCGCGTCTGGGCGGTCGGGCTGTGGAGGAAGCCCCTCATCTTGATCAGGCTGCCCGAGTCGAACAGCTGGAACGTCGGGACGACCCGGACGCCCTTGGCGTGCGCGGCGTTCGTGACCGCGACCGCGTTCGCCGACGTATAGGCGGTGAACCCGCGCCAGGCGGTGTCGATGTTGCCGTCGCGCTTGATCCCGAGGCCGAAGAACGCGAGCGTCGAGACGAGGTCGTAGTCGAGCCGTCCCGCGGTGCCCGAATCGAGCCGCCAGTAGGGCAGGTACCCGTAGACCTGGTGATCGAGCGGGGCGATGCCTTTGACCCGCGGCTGGATGCCCGGGTCCGCGGCGCGCGCAACCGGCGCAGCCAGCGGGCTCGGGGCGAGCGGCGCGATGGCGAGCAGGGCGACGGCGACCACAGCGGCGATGACGGCGGATGCCCGGCCGTGAAGTCGCGACCCCGCGCAAGGGAGGTCGTGCATGGGCGTACTCAACGCCACCGTACCACGCTTGACCAGCCGTACCTTGGGGCCAGCGAGCGGGGACGCATGGACCAGTCCGGCGTTCCGGTGCGCCGGCGCACCGACGTTCCATTTATCGAACAGATGTTCTATCATCGGCTGGCGCTCGTCTCCCTCGTTCCGGGACCCCGAGAATGTCCGCTCCAGCCTCGCCCACGGCTCGCTACGCCGAGCTCCACTGCCACACCAACTTCTCCTTCCTTGACGGTGCCTCGGCCGCCGACGACCTCGTCGACCGGGCGGTCGAGCTCGGGCTGACGGCCCTCGCGGTCACCGATCACCAGGGCCTCTACGGGGTGGTCCGGTTCTCGACCGCCGCCCGCGAGGCCGGGATCCGACCGGTGATCGGGCTCGAGCTCGAGCTCCTGGATGCGGCCGCCCCGGATCCCGGCGGGATTGTCGTCCCGGCTCGTCGACCGACCCGGCGCGGCGGGCGGCGCGTCTCGTCCGGCGCCCCCGGCGAGGCGCTCCCCAACCTGCCGGTCGACGGTGTCCCGGTCCGGCCGCGGGCCGAGCGGACGCGGCTGCCCGGTCATCGCGACGTCGTCAAGGAGGACCTGCGCGGCGTGGGCGAGGGCCGACGCGGTCCGCATCTCGTCCTCCTGGCCCGCGACCGGACCGGCTACCGAAGCCTGTGCCGGCTCGTCAGCCGGGCGAACCTGGCCGGGACGAAGGGCGTCCCGCGGTTCACCCAGGCCCTGCTCGCCGAGCACGTGGATGGCCTCGTGGCGCTGTCGGGATGTCGCGACGGCGAGATCGCCAGGCGGCTCCGGGTCGGCGATCGGGACGGGGCACGGATCGTGGCCGAGGGCTATGCCCGGCTGTTCGGCTCGCACCCGGCCGCGGCCGGCGGAGGCCGCCTGGCGACAGGGATCGCCGCCGCCGGCTTCGTGCTCGAGCTCCAGCACCACCTCCTGCCCGACGACGACTGGCTGGTGGCCGAAACGGCCCGCCTGGCCGAGGAGCTCGGGCTGCCGGTCGTCGTCACGAACGACGTCCACTACGCCCTTCCCGAGGATCGCGAGCTCCAGGACGTCCTGGCGGCGATCCGCCACGGGCGGACGGTCGGGACACTCGCCGATCTCCGACGGCCCGACGGCGAGTCCTACCTGAAGTCCGCCGCCGAGCTGCTCGCGCTTCCCCCGGCCGACCCCATGACGGAGGCCGACGATCCGCGGACCGCGCACGCCTGGCGGGAGGGCCTGGCCAACGCCGTCGAGCTGGCCGCCGGCTGCGAGGTCGACCTGGGGTTCGAGGCCTATCGCTTCCCGGGCTTCGCGGTGCCCGGTGGGGAGACGGCGTTCTCGTACCTGGCCGAGCTGTGCCACGAGGGCGCCCGGCGGCGCTACCACCCGATGACCCCGCCGGTCGTCCGCCAGCTCGCCCACGAGCTCGAGGTCATCGAGCGGACCGGGCTGGCCGAGTTCTTCCTGATCTGCTGGGACCTGATGCGCTTCGCCAAGTCGCGCGGGATCCCGGCCCAGGGGCGGGGCAGCGCGGCCGACTCGATCGTCGCCTACGTCCTCGGCATCACCCGGGTCGACCCCATTCGCCACAACCTGCTCTTCGAGCGGTTCATCAACGAGGGTCGGACGACGTATCCCGACGTCGACATCGACTTCAGCTCCGAACGGCGGGAGGAGGTCATCCAGTACGTCTACGGGCGCTACGGGCCGGAGCACACCGGGATGGTCTGCAACGTGGTGACCTACCGCGCCCGGTCGGTCGTCCGCGAGGTGGGGGTGGCGCTGGGATTCCCGCGGCCGCTGGTCGACCGGGTGGCCAAGGCGCTCGAGACGTACGACTCGGTGATGGTCCGGCGGGACCTCGAGGCGGACGGCGGCTTTGCCGACTTCTTCCGCCGTCCCGATGCGGGGAGCGGATCGAGCTCGACCGAGGTCGGCGCGGAGGATCCCGGCGCGGAGGATCCCGGCGCGGTGGATCCCGACGCGGTGGCGGCACTGGCCCGGGACCGCGGCTTCACCGACCGGATGGGCCAGCTCAACCATGCCCGCGGCGGACGGATCCGGACCGGTGGCGCGGGCGAGCGCGGCGACGGCCGGCTGCCCCGACCCGAGGATGCACGCCGGGCGGACGGGTCGGTGCCCGGGCCGGTGGTCGTGCCGGATGCAGGGGGCGTGCCGGTGGCCGTGCCCGGTGCGGCGGCCGTGCCCGGTGCGGCGGCCGTGCCCGGTGCGGCGGCCGTACCTGCTGCGTCGGCGATGGACGGCCCGGAGGCCAAGGCGATCCGGATATCGACCCTATCGGTATCTGGCTCGGTAACGCCCGGTTTCGACGATCAACCGGAACCTGAACCGCTGGGAAAGAACAAGACCGGTGCGTGGATGGACGCTGCGGCCGGGTCGGCGGGCTCCTCGGCCCAGCAACCCGGGGCCGTCAACGGCTCGGCTACTGCCGGGGTCGATATCGACAGCCTTACGCGTCGTGGTCCGGATCCCGGGTCCGGGACCTGGCCGACCGCCGCCGGTTCGAAGCCGTCGGTCCGCCCCGGAGGTCCCGGCGATGACGAGGGCGGTCCCGGCGATTCCCCGGCCAGCGTGGCGTGGCTCCGGTCGGGGCGGGGCACGGGCTACGCGCCGACGTCGGGCCGGAACCGGGCGGACGGGCCGGCTCGCCCGGGGTGGAGTGGGGCATCGGCCAGTCGGCCATCGGCATCGGCCAGTCGGCCATCGGCATCGGCCGGTCGGCCGCCAGCGCGGGAGCACGGCCCGTCCTTCGGGCCGGGTGCGGGGCGACCGCGCCGGAACGACGGGCCGCCCGGCACGATCGACGGTCGGACGATCGACCCGGAGTCGGGCGTCCTCCTTCCCCCGGAGCGTCGGACGGACCGACTCGGTCGGCCGCTTCATTGGGACACCGGCCGCCCGAGTGCCGCCGCCCGCAGCGCCGAGCTTGGGCGCATGGGCGACTCCGGCCGGGCACGGAACGGGGAGGGGGCACGGACCGGGGACGCGGCACGGGACGGGGAGGGGGCACGGACCGGGGACGCGGCACGGGACGGGGACGGCGGAGGACCGCATTCCAGCGTGGCCCGGGTCGAGCCGTTGCCGCCACCCCAGCGACGCGGCGGGAGCATCGTCGGGCTCTCGGACTGGGATCGCTGGCTCGAGCTGTGCGCCCGGATGGACGGCTTCCCGCGTCACCTCAGCATCCACAGCGGCGGGATGCTCATCACGGCCGCCCCGCTCATCGACATCGCCCCGCTCGAGCGGGCAACGATGAAGGACCGGGTCGTCGTCCAGTACGACAAGCGCGACGTCGAGACGATCAAGCTGATCAAGCTCGATCTCCTCGGGCTCGGGATGCTGGCCGCGATCGACGAGACGCTCCAGCGGATCGAGGCGGATTGCGCGACCTGCGTCGACCTCGACCGGCTGCCCGAGGAGATCCCCGAGGTCTTCGCGATGCTCCAGGCGGCCGATACCGTCGGGGTCTTCCAGGTCGAGAGCCGGGCCCAGATGCAGACGCTCCCGAAGAGCCGGCCGGCCAGCCTCGACGACCTCGTGGTGGAGGTGGCGATCATCCGGCCCGGCCCGATCCAGGGGAACGCCGTCCACCCGTACCTGCGTCGCAAGCAGGGTCTCGACCCGGTGACCTACCTCCACCCGAGCCTCGAGCCGATCCTCGCCGACAGCCTCGGGGTCATCCTCTACCAGGAGCAGGTCATGCGCGTGGCGATCGAGGTCGCCGGGTTCTCGCCGGCCGAATCGGACGGCTTCCGCCGGGCGATGGGGACGTGGCGCTCGACGCGCGAGATGGAGAAGCTCCATCGCCGGTTCGTCGACGGCTGTCTCCTCCAGCCGGGCATGGACGAGCCCACGGCCGAGGAGCTCTTCCGCCAGGTGGCCGCGTTCGCCAGCTTCGGGTTCGCCAAGAGCCATGCCGCCGCGTTCGCCCGGACCGCCTACGAGTCGGCGTTCCTCAAGCTGTTCTACCCGGCCCAGTTCCTGGCCGGGCTCGTCAATGCCCAGCCGATGGGCTTCTACCCGGTCGAGGTCCTCGTCAACGACGCCAAGCGCCACGGCGTCGCGGTCCTCCCGGTCGACGTCAACGCGAGCGCCTACCTGACGACGACGGAGTGGGTCGGCGTCGACCCCGACCCCCTCCCGCCGGAGGCAGGGATCGACCGGCGACCCGCGCCCGTGCGCTCGCCCGCGTGCGTCATCCCCTCCGACGAGGCGCGCGGGCGCTGGGCGGCCGACAGCGCGGTCGGCTGGGGGGTCCGGCTCGGGCTCCGACTCGTCAAGGGGATCGGCGAGGAGCACGCCGAACGGCTCGACGCCGAGCTCGCCCGTGGGCCGTACCAGAGCCTGGTCGACGTGGTCGAGCGCACGGCGTTGCCCGAGGAAGTCGTCGAGCGGCTCATCCGGGCGGGCGGGCTCGACGGCCTGGGTCGCCCTCGGCGCGAGCTCCTGTGGCAGCTCCGCGAGGTGACGGGGGCGAGCGGCGGCCGGATCGACGGTCGGACCACGCGCACGGCGGCGCGGGCGTCGAAGCGGGCGGCCGGGCGACCGATGGACCTGCGCCTCCCGGCGACCCCCGCACCGGACCTGCCGCCGATCGGCGAGATCGAGCGGCTCGGCGACGCCTACGCGGTGATCTCGCTCGATGCGCAGCGCCAGGTGATCGGGCTCTTCCGCGAGGCGCTGGAGCGGCTGGGGGCAGTTCCCAACTCGGCCCTCAACGAGCATCGACCCGGTCCGGTCCGGATCGGCGGCCTGGTGGTGACGCGGCAGCATCCGATGACCGCCCGGGGGACGGTCTTCCTCGCCCTCGAGGACGAGACGGGGATGGTCAACGTCACGCTCTGGCCGGATGCCTGGGCGCGGTTGCGCGGGGTCGTCCGGCGCCACGCGCTGCTGCTCGTGGACGGCACGCTCCAGCGCGAGGGGGAGGTGGTCAACGTGATCGCCCGGGACGTGCGTCCACTCCCCGAAGCGACCGCCGCCGTGGGCGGCCCGGCCCGTCCGCCGGGTGTCCGACAGCTCGGCTGGGCCGGGATGCGCCGGATGGGCTAGCCCGTCAGCGGCGCGCTGGTGCCTTGGCGGTCTTCGCCTTGGGATCCTGGCGGCGACCGCCGGCATTCGGGTTGGCCCGCCGGAGGAAGCGTCGGTAGAAGCCGGCGAACGCCCCGACCGCCAGCCCGGAGATCGGCCCGATCGTCAGCGCCCACAGGATCCAGCTCTCACGGAGACCCGGTGGCAGGCCCGTCACGATGCCGGGCTGGGCGATCGCCACGACCAGCGTGAAGGCGAGGAACGAGACCACCCCGGCGATCAACCCGGCCAGGTAGGCCATCCGCGGCGCCAGGATGCCGGCCAGGAACGCGGAGCCGAACGGCGGGGGCGCCACGAGCAGGCTGAAGGCGATCCCGGCGATGCTGCCGTAGCGGGAGGTCGCGATCTCGACGACCGATCCACCCGACGCGAGGAACCAGATCGACGAGGCCACGATGAGCAGCGTCGGCAGCCACACCGCCGGCGTGCGCGTCACGAGCCACGGGAGGGCTCGCAGGTCGTCCCGGAGATGGACCGGCTGATAGGCCTCCCGGAGCGCCCCGAGGACGCTCGGTCGGGCCGCCGGTGGAGTCGTGGAGCCCTTCGCCGGCGCGGCGCTGCGTCCCGGCGACTCGTCGTCGGATCCGGCGACCTCGGTTGCCGCCGTGACCCGGGCACGACGGCGCGCGTCGGCACGGGCAGTCCTCTTGGCGCGGGGCACGTTTCCTCCTGGCGGACGCCGAGTCCGGACGGATCGCAACGGCGTCCGAGCGGTGAGCTCGTCGGACGGGCGGGCTGTCGGGCGACATCGTAGACGAAGCGCCGGACCCGGGCGCGCGGACGGTCGCCGCGACCTGGCGCGCGCACCGCACGACGTAAGCCACCGGTGAGGCGCAGGAGATCGCGGGATGAGTGGTGGCGGGTACAACCAGGGGCCCGCCGGCCATGCCCGTCCCGGAGGTCTCGATGGCTCGCATCCGGCGGGCGGCAGTCGCCGCCCTGGTGCTTCTCGTCTCGCTCGCTGTCGGTGTCGGCGCGACCTCCGATCGCCGCCTCGTGACGGCCGTCGGCGGCAGCCTGCCTCGCGCTGCCGTGCCGTGGCCCCCGTCGACCGCGATCCTCGTTGCCGAGGTCGTGACCGGCGGGGGATCGGCATCGGACGAGTACGTCGAGATCACGAATGCCTCCGGTGCGTCGGTCGACCTCGGCGGGCTCGAGCTGGCGTACGTGACCGCCTCCGGCTCGACCGTGACCCGCAAGGCAACCTGGACGAGCCCCCGGCCGCTCGATCCGGGCGCGCATCTCCTCGTGGCCAACGCTGCGGGCAGCTATGCGCCGCTTGCCGACGCGACGTACAGCGGCGGGCTGGCGGCGACCGGCGGTGCGCTCGTGGTGCGCCCTGTGGGCGGCACGGCGATGGACGCGGTGGGTTGGGGTGACGCATCGAACGAGTTCGTCGAAGGCCTTGCGGCGGCCGCCCCACCGGCCGGGTCGAGCATCGAGCGACGCCCCGGCGGAACGGCCGGGAACGGCGTGGACACGAACGACAATGCCGCCGACTGGGCCGTGGTCGCGACGCCGGTGGCCCAGGGCCTCGGTTCGCCCGCGACGCCGGGCCCGACCGCCTCGCCGAGCGCGAGCCCGCTGCCGACCCCGAGCCCTTCGACGCCGACACCGAACCCTGCGACGCCGACCCCGAGCCCGACGCCCACGCCGAGCTTCACGCCCACAGTGAGCCCGGCGCCAACGGCGAGCCCAACGCCGAGCCCGAGCCCGACCGCTTCGCCGAGCCCGAGCCCGACCGCTTCGCCGAGCCCGAGCCCGAGCCCGACGCCCACGCCCACGCCGACGCCAAGCGCGAGCCCGACGCCAACGCCGAGCCCCACCGGTGCACCGATCTCGATCGCGGCTGCCAGGAGCCTGCCGATCGGCACGCCGGCCGTGATCGTCGGGACGGTCACCGTCGGCCTCGGAGTCCTCGACAGCGGGCACGCCGGGTTCGTCCAGGATGCGACCGGCGGCATCGCGGTGTATGTCCAGGACGCGCCGGCCACGATCCTCCCGGTCGGCACGCTCGTCCGCCTGATCGGGACGCTCGACGAGCGCTACGCCGAACGCACGATCCGGGTCGAGCTCGACGGGCTCGAGGACGTCGGATCCGCCACACTGCCGGCGGCCGTGGTCACGGCGACCGGCGACGTCGGTGAGGCGCTCGAAGGCGTTCGCCTCGCGGTCAGCGGCCAGGTGGTCGAGGCCCCGACGAGCTACGCCGACGGCCTCGGGCTCCTCGTCGACGACGGGAGCGGTCCGCTCCGGCGCGATCGTCGGCGCCGAGGCGCTCGGCGGCGCAACCCCGGTGCGGGGCTCGACCGTCAGCATGACCGGACCGCTCGGCCAGCGCGACTCGTCGGGATCGGGATCGAGCGGCTACCGGCTCGAGGGCATGAATCCAGGCGAGCTCAGCGTGATGCGCCCCGCCGTCACCGACGGACGGTCCGCATCCCGACCGCGTCGCCCACGGCCAGCCCGACCTCGTCCGTCGCGCCGACGCCGACGGTCGGCCCCGACCCCGAGCGCAACGCCCGACCCGACCCCGACCGCGTCGCCGGCGCCCGCTCCGACGACGATGCCGCTCGCGGACATCCGCCGGCGTCCGATCGGCTCGACCGTGACCGTCGACGCCGTCGTGACGTCGGAGACCGGACGGACGGGCAGCCCGACGCTGTTCACCGTCGGCGACGGGAGCGGCGGGATCTTCGTTCGTCTTCCGACGGGGGTCGCCGGACCGGCGCGCGGAGCCCGAGTCGTGGTGGCCGGCACGCTCGCCGACCCGTACGGCCAGCTCGAGATCCGGACGGCCGTCGGAGGGATCCTGCCGTCGAGCGAACCCGGGACGGCCGTCGCGCCAGCCGAGCTCACCGCGGCGACCCTGGACGAGGCGACCGAGGGTCGCCTGGCCTTCCTCGTGGGCACGATCGAGCACGCACCGGCGAAGACGTCCGGCGGGCTTTCCGCCTGGCTGGTCGATGGTGCCGGCGGGCGTGCCCGGATCCTCGTTGCGACGCCGAGCGGTATCGCCGCCGGTGCACTCCTGGCGGGCCACCGCTACCGGTTGACCGGGATCGTCGGCCAGCGGGCGTCGCGCACGGGCGCGCTCGACGGCTATCGGCTGTGGCTTCGCGATCCAGGCGATGTCGTCCATCTCGCCGGACCGTCGGCCTCACCGGCCCGCAGCCCGGCGCCCACCGCGGATCCATCCCGGCGCGCCTGCAGGTGTCGATCGCCCAGCGCGCTCGCGATGCAAGGCCGGACTGTGTCGATCGGCGGCGTCGTCACGATCCCGGCGACCCTGCTGGATGCCACAGGGCGACGGATCGTGATCCAGGACGCGACCGCCGCGATCGAGGTCCTCGTGCCGTCCGGCGCAGCGTCACCGTCGCCGGGTCACCGGGTCCGGGTCGCCGGTGAGGTCGCCCGGGCATATGACGCGCCGCGGGTCCGGGCGGCATCCATGTCCGATCTCGGACCGGCGCCGATGCCGGTACCGCGGACGCTCACCTCGGCGCCCGGCGTCGGGCTGGAGTGGCGGCTGGTGCGCGTCAGCGGCCGGATCGTGGACGTCCACAAGCTCGGCGACCGCTGGCGGGCAGAGCTGCGCGTCGGCTCCACGGCCGTCGTCATCAGCGGTCTGTCCGGCGCCCGGATCGACCCGCGGCACGATCGTGGAGGGCCGCCATGCCACCGTGGTCGGGATCGTCCGCCGGCCGTACCCGGGCGCCGCGGATCGGCGCTTCGCCGTGGTGCCCCGGTCGCCTGCCGACGTGGCCGTGGGCGGTGCGGAGCCGTCGAGCGCGGCCCCCGGCAGCACGGGCCAGTCGGGCGGAGCGGTCACCCGCCTCGCTCGACCCGCGCGACCGTGGCAGCGGCATCGGTGGCCCGGGAGCCGGCGGCGCGCCGACCGTGGAGATCGGCACGCTCGACGCCCATCTCGGCGAGCGGGTCCGGATCGGCGGCCTGGTGGTCGACCTCGAGCCGGATGGGTTCACGGTCGACGATGGCAGCGCGACCGGCCGGGTCGTGCTCGTCGGGGAAGCGGCGGACTACCTCGGCCTCATCGAGCCCGGCGACGCGATCGAGGCCGGCGGACGCGTCGGCGCGGCGGGCGACGGCGCGGCCTCGGTCGTCGTGTCCGCCGCCGCCGACCTGGTTCGTGTCGGCGCAGCTCGGCGTGCCAGCGGCCGCGGCATCGGCCAGCGCGGGCCCCTCGGCGCCGGCCGGCCCACCCGGCGATACGGCGGCGCTCGCGCCGCGTCTCGGAGGCAACCGGTCTCGGCGGGCTGCCCGACTTGACGACGGCCGGCGCCGGCTGGCTCGCCCTGGTCGTCGGTCCTGACCGTGGCGGTCGCGTTCGGCCGGCGCTACCGGGCACGGCGCGGATCAGCCGCCCGGATCGCGGCCCGGCTGGCCGAGCTGGCCGGTCCGAGGGCCGTCCCGTGAGCGTGGCCCACGCTCAGCCAAACTTGACGCTCGCGAGAGGGCCCGACTATGCTCGCGCCGAGTTTCGCGCCAGCGAAGCGCCTCAGAGGAGCGAGGGACGGTCTTGCCGAACGCGGACCACCGCGTCGCGCTCCCGGTCGGGGAGCGGCAGTACCACATCTCACTCGGCCCCGGCGAGTTGGCCGAGTACATCCTCCTCCCCGGTGACCCAGAACGAACGGCCCGGATCGCCGCGCGTCTCGATTCGATCGAGCTCGAGCGGCGTCACCGGGAGTTCGCCACGGTCACCGGCATGTATCGCGGCGAACGGGTATCCGTCGTGTCGACCGGGATCGGCACGGACAACGTCGAGATCGTGGTGGCGGAGATCCTGGCGATCACGGAACGTCCGACCTTCATCCGGGTCGGTTCCTGCGGTTCGCTCCAGCCGGAGATCGGCCTCGGGGACCTGATCATCTCGAGCGGCGCAGTCCGTCTCGAGGCGACCACGAGCTTCTTCGTCCACGACGGGTATCCGGCGATCGCCGACTATGAGGCGATCGTCGCGCTCGTCGAGGCCGCGGCGGGGCTCGGACACCGGGCACATGTCGGGGTGACGGCGACGGCACCGGGGTTCTTCGGGGCGCAAGGGCGTCCGATCCCGCAACTGCCCATCCGCTACCCTGACCTCGCAGCGGAGATGGCGCGCCAGCGCGTCCTCAACTTCGAGATGGAGGCATCGGCTCTGCTCGTCCTGGCCCACCTGGCCGGTTGTCGGGCGGGGGTCGTCTGCGCGGTCTACGCGCAGCGGACCACCGGCGACTTCGTGGCCGACGAAGCCAGGCAACGCGCCGAGGCGGCCTGCGTCGAGACCGGGCTCGAAGGACTCCGGATCCTCGCCGCGATGGAGCGCCAGAAGCGCGAAGCCCAGACGGACCGCTGGCGGCCGTCACTCTGGAACGGATCGTGAGCAAGCGGATGCGGGGCGCCCGTCCCGTGACGCCACGCTGAGTCGAGGAGGTCACCCACCAATGGCCCAGGCCTACTGCGTCAAGGACAAGATGAAGGTCGAAGTCCAGAATCCGCAGAACATCACGATGAAGAACGGCAAGCCGGCCATCCAGGGCACCTGCCCGAAGTGCGGCGGCAAGGTCTTCCGGATCGGCGCTGGCTGACCCCGCGTCCCTGACGCAACGGAGCGACCCCCGCCAGCCCTGGCGGGGGTCGTCGATTCAGGGGCCGGGAAGCTCGAAGGCCCGCCTCCACTCCCGACCGGGCGCGGGAGGGCGAGCCAGGGTTGGTACGATCGCGACGTGCCCGGCATGAACCCCGCAGCGCGGTCCGTCCTCGCCCTCGACCTGGGGGCCAGCCGGGTCCGCGCGGCGGTCGTCCGGGCCGACGGACAGCTGGCCAGCCGCGACGACGGCCCGACACGCGCCGGGGATGGCCCGGACGCGATCGTCGTCGACGCGATCGACCTGCTCCGCCGGGTCCGCGACCGGTCGCCGGCCGAGGATCGTTCGGCGATCCAGGCGCCCTGGCGATCAGCGCGATCGGCCCGCTCGAGCTCACGACCGGTCGGCTGCGCCGCCCGCCGAACCTGCCGGCGACCTTCGCCGACGTCCCGTTCGCCGAGCCGATCGGCGCCGCGCTCGGCCTGCCCTGGGCGATCGACCGGGACACCCACGTCGCGGCGCTTGGGGAGCAGGCCTTCGGCGCCGCGCGCGGCGTCCGGGACTTCCTCTACCTGACCGTGTCGACCGGGATCGGCGGGGCGATCGTGGCCGACGGGCGGCTCGTCGCCGGACCCGACGGTGTCGGCGGCGAGCTCGGGCACGTCACCCTGGACCTGCACGGGCCGCCGTGCGGCTGCGGGGAACGCGGTCACCTCGAGGCATCGCCTCGGGCAGCGCCATCGCCCGGGCCGCGGCCGAGTCCATCGCCCTGGGCGAGGCGCCGGGCCTCGCGGCTCGTGCTCGTCGCCTCGCGCCGGCGCCGCTCACGGCCCGCGACGTCGCTGCGGCCGAGGACGACGGGGATCGGGACGCGGCCGGGATCATGGACGCGGCCCGGAGTGGCTTCGCGGTCGCCGCGGTCAGCCTGGTCGACATGTTCGCGCCGGAGCTCATCGTCGTCGGCGGGAGCGTCGCCCAGGGCCAAGGCGAGCGCTGGCTCGAGCCCGCCCGGCGCGCCGTCGCCAAGAGGTCGTTCGCCATCGCGGCGCGCGCGAGTCCGGATCGTCGCCGCGGAGCTCGGCGACGACGTCGGACTGGTCGGGGCGATCCCGCTCGTGGCAGGACGCCTGGCACCGTCGGCCTGATCCGCCCGGCACGGGCGCCACCGGGCCGATGGCACGTGGCCGAATCGGCCGCCCGCGTCGTACGATGGCAACGGAGCGGATCGGCCGGCCGGGTCCCTCGCCCGCACGCCCCGCCGCCACCCACTGCATCCATGCGCGGTTCGAGTGCCCGTGAGCGGACGCCCGGGCCCAGGGAGGACCACGATGACCGTTCGCGTCGGGATCAACGGCTTCGGCCGGATCGGCCGCCAGTCGCTCAAGGCGCTCATCGAGCGCGCCCCGGAGATCGAGGTCGTCGCCGTCAACGACCTGGTCGAGACCGAGCTGAACGCCCTGCTGTTCAAGCACGACTCGACGTACGGCGCCTACCCGGGGACGGTCGACCACACCGAGAGCTCGCTCATCGTCGACGGGCACGAGATCAAGGTCCTCAAGGAGCGCGATCCCGCGGCGCTCCCGTGGGGTGACCTCGGCGTCGACATCGTGCTCGAATCGACCGGCCTGTTCACCGACGCCACGAAGGCACGAGCCCATCTCGACGCCGGAGCGAAGAAGGTCCTCATCAGCGCCCCGGCCAAGGGCGAGGACATCACGATCGTGCTCGGGGTCAACGAGGACCGCTACGACCCGGCGACCCACCACATCATTAGCAACGCGAGTTGCACGACCAACTGCCTGGCTCCGGCCGCGAAGGTCGTCCACGACAACTGGGTGATCACGCGCGGGCTGATGAACACGATCCACTCGTACACGAACGACCAGCGCATCCTCGACGTCGCCCACAAGGACCCGCGCCGGGCCCGCGCCGCCGGTCTCAACATCATCCCGACGACGACCGGTGCCGCCAAGGCGCTCGCGCTCGTCATCCCCGACCTCAAGGGCAAGTTCGACGGCTTCAGCCTGCGCGTGCCGACTCCGACCGTCAGCGTCGTCGACTTCACCGCCGATCTCGAGCGACCGACGACGGCCGAGGAGGTCAATGCTGCGTTCCGCGAGGCCGCGGCCGGTCCGTTAAAGGGCATCCTCGGCGTCAGCGACGAGCCGCTCGTCTCGACCGACTTCCGGGGCGACGCCCGCAGCTCGATCATCGACGCCGCCTCGACGATGGTCATCGGCGGGACGATGGTCAAGGTGATCGCCTGGTACGACAACGAGTGGGGCTACAGCTGTCGCGTCGCGGACCTCATCCGCTACGTGGCCGAACGGATCCCGGCCGGCGTCGCCTGACGAATCCGACGGCAACCCCATGGACAAGCTGACCATCCGCGACGTCGACGCGTCGGGCAAACGCGTCTTCGTCCGGGTCGACTTCAACGTCCCGCTGCAGGACGGCAAGGTCACCGACGACTCGCGCATCCGGGCGTCGATCCCGACGATCCGGGCGCTCCTCGGCCAGGGTGCGCGCGTGATCCTGGCCAGCCACCTCGGGCGGCCAGACGGCAAGGTCCAGGACGGGCTCCGGCTCCGGCCGGTGGCCGAGCGCCTGAGCCAGCTCCTCCGGCTCAACGTCCCGTGCACGGGCGACGCGCTCGGGCTCGGCACCGAGGATGCCGTCAAGCGGCTCCGGCCGGGCGAGGCGCTCCTGCTCGAGAACCTCCGCTTCCACGTCGAGGAGGAGAAGAACGATCCGGCCTTCGCTCAGGCGCTGGCCGACTACGCGGAGCTCTACGTCAACGACGCGTTCGGCACGGCCCACCGTGCCCACGCCTCGACGGTCGGCATCGCCAAGCTCCTGCCGGCGTATGCGGGCCTGCTCATGGAGGCCGAGATCAAGGCCCTGTCCGGCCTCCTCGAGCGGCCTCAGCGGCCGTTCGCCGCCGTCGTCGGCGGGGCCAAGGTGTCGGGCAAGATCGAGGTCCTGACCAACCTGATGGACAAGGTCGACCTGTTCGTGGTCGGCGGCGGGATGGCCAACACCTTCCTCGTCGCCCAGGGGAAGTCCGTCGGCAAGAGCCTCGCCGAGTACGACCGGGTCGACGACGCGAAGCGCATCCTCGCGATGGCCGAGTCGAAGGGCGTCCGGATCGTCCTGCCGATCGACGTGATCGTCGCCAAGGAGGTCACCCAGGGGACCGAGTACAAGACCCTGCTGGCCGAGAAGATCCCGGCGTCCTGGCACATCGTCGACGTCGGCAAGCAGAGCCTGGCGGCGATGGAGGCCGCGCTCGAGCCGGCCCGGACCGTGTTCTGGAACGGACCGCTCGGGGTGTTCGAGATCCCGTCCTTCGCCCAGGGCACCCGGGCCATGGCCCGCTTCCTCGCCGACAAGGCCGATGGCGGCGCAACCGTCGTCGTCGGTGGCGGCGACTCGGTAGCGGCCGTCCAGCAGCAGGGCCTCGCCGAGCGGATGACCCATATCAGCACCGGCGGCGGGGCGTCGCTCGAATTCCTCGAGGGTCGTGAGCTGCCGGGCATCGCCGTCCTGCTGGACCGCCCCGCCAATGGACCGGAGACCAAGTGATCAGCACCTTCATCGCCGCCATCGACGCCCGCGAGATCCTCGACTCGCGGGGCAACCCGACCGTGGAGGTCGACGTCATCCTCGACGACGGCTCCGTCGGCCGCGCCGCCGTGCCCTCGGGTGCCTCGACGGGCGCCAACGAGGCCGTCGAGCTCCGCGATGGCGACAAGGGCCGCTTCGGGGGCAAGGGCGTTCTCAAGGCGGTCGCCAACGTCGTCGATACCATCGCGCCGGCGCTCGAGGGCGAGGACGCCGCCGACCAGGGGGCGATCGACGCCGCCCTGATCGCACTCGACGGGACCGCGAACAAGGGCAACCTCGGGGCGAATGCCATCCTCGGCGTGTCACTCGCCTGCGCCCATGCCTCGGCCGCGGCGCACGACCTGCCGCTCTACCGCTACCTCGGCGGCGTCGGCGCGACCACGCTGCCCGTCCCGTTCTTCAACATCCTCAACGGCGGCAAGCACGCCGTCGACTCGACCGACTTCCAGGAGTTCATGGTCGCTCCGGTCGGCCTCACGACCTACCCGGACGCGCTGCGGGCCGGCGCCGAGGTCTTCGCCGCGCTGCGCGGCATCCTCCACGACGGCGGGTTCGCGGTCGGCCAGGGTGATGAGGGCGGCTTTGCCCCGTCGCTGCCCTCGAACGAGGCCGCCGTCGAGGTCATCCTCCGGGCGATCGAGAAGGCCGGCTATCAGCCGGGCGAGCAGATCGCGATCGGCCTCGATCCGGCCGCCAGCTCGTTCCTCGTCGAGGGGACCGGGAGCGGCGGCGTCCCCGGACAGTATCGCCTCGAGCGCGAGGACCGGACGCTCGACTCGTCCGAGCTGATCGAGCTCTGGGCGACCTGGATCGGGAAGTACCCGATCGTCTCGCTCGAGGACGGGCTGGCCGAGGACGACTGGCCCGCGTGGCAGGAGCTGACGGCCCGCCTCGGCGACCGGGTCCAGCTGGTCGGCGACGACCTCCTCGTGACGAACCCCGCGTTCATCGCCCGGGGGATCGACGAGCGCGCCGCCAACTCGGTGCTCATCAAGCTCAACCAGATCGGGACGCTGACCGAGACGATTGCGGCGATCGACCTCGCCCGGCGCGCCGGCTGGACGGCCATGGTCAGCCATCGGTCCGGCGAGACCGAGGACACGACGATCGCCGACTTCGTCGTCGCGATGGGCACGGGCCAGATCAAGACCGGCGCCCCGTCTCGCTCCGAACGAGTCGCCAAGTACAACCGGCTCCTCCGGATCGACGGCGAGCTCGGGTCGACTGGCCGGTATCTCGGCCGGGCCGCCCTGGCCGGCGGACGGTGACCGCGGCGCCCGAGATGGCCGCCCCGATTCCGGGGACCGGCAGGCGCGGCCTCGTCGATCACGGCGCGATCGTGGCCGGCTGGGTCGGGATCGGGATGGCGGTCACGATCGGGGTCAGCTTCCTGCTCGTGATCCCGATCGAGCCGATCTACTGGCTGCTCAGCCTGTTCGCCGGGCTGTTGATCGGCTACTACGCCAACCAGCGATCACTCGCCCCGCGCCGGGCCTGGCGGCGGATCGTCCCGAACGCCCTGTACGCGGGCGTGCTGACCGGGCTCACGATCGCCCTCCTGCTCATCGTCGTGAAGGCGCTGTTCTTCTTCGGCGACACCGGCTACCCCGACTTCAACCGGGTCGACCCGAAGACCCAGCAACCGATCCCGCCGTACTGCCAGACCGGTCCCGCCTGCACGTACGCCCGCTACCTGGCGGCCGGTCGCGGCAGTGCGCTGGAAGCGGCCGGGGTGACGGACACCGGCTCGTTCGGCGCGCTGTACTGGCAGCAACAGCTCTCGACGGCCGGCCTGCTCCTAGCGCTCACGAGCGGCTCCGCGGTGCTCGGCGGGGTGGTCTACGGCTTGACCCGACCCGGTTCCGACTGACCGGCGACGCTGGATCCGCTCACCCACCGCCGAACGAGAAGCGCCCCGGGCTGACCCGGGGCGCTTCGGTGTGTCGTGGGACCGGCCACCGGCTCGGCCGACGGTCCCGGAGAGGCGACTAGCCCGCCGTCTTGCGGGCCGCCGGCTTGCGCGTCGGGGTCTTGGCGGTCGCCTTCGGTGCGGCCGTCGCGGCGGTCGCCTTGGTCGCGCCGGTCTTCGCAGCGGCCGGCTTGGCCGCGCTCGAGCGTGCCTTCGCCGGTGCCTTCGCGGGCTGGGCCGGGGCCGCGGCAGTGGCGGCCGCCGAGGCCGCGGCGGCCTCGGCCCGAGCCGTCTTGCTGAGGGCGGCGCGCGCCTTGCCGGCGGCGGTCTGGGCGCCCTTGGCCTTGCCGGCCTTGCCGAGCGCGATCCGGGTCTTGGCCGCCTTGGCGGCGGCCGCCTTGCCGGTCGTCTTCGTGACCTTCGTGCCCGCCAGGACGTGGGCACCACCGAGCGCGGCGTTGACCTTCCGGGTCAGGCGCGACTTGCGGCGCGCGGCCGCGTTCGGGTGGATCGCGCCGCTCTTCGCCGCGCGGTCGAGCGAGCTCAACGCCGCCGCGAGCGCCTCGACCGGGTCGCCCTCGAGGCTGCCGGAGGCGACCCGGACGGCCTTCGTGGTGAGCGTCTTCGCCGCGCTGCGGCGCGGCTGGTTGATCGCCGTGCGACGCTCGGCGGTGCGGACCCGCTTCAGGGCGGACGGCGTCCGCGCGCCGGTCCAGCCTCGGGGCTTACTGGCCAAGTCGGAACCTCGATACGTTCGGTCTGGGGGCGCGGGGCGACGTGGCCCGGCGCGGGACGCCGATGGTAGCACGGGGAGCGCGCTCGGGCCACCCCGCGGCCGGGGGTCCGCCGACCCCCGGATGGCTCAGCGCAGCTCGTTGATGCGGATCAAGTTGCCCGCGGGATCGCGGATGGCGCAGTCGCGGATCCCGTACGGCTGGTCAGTCGGCTCCTGGACGATCTCGGCGCCGCTGGCCTCCAGCCGCTCGAAGACGCCGTCGAGGTCGGCGGTGGCCAGGACGATGATGCCGTACGTGCCCTTGGCCATCATCTCGGCGATCGTCCGGCGCTCCTCGTCGGTGATGCCGGGCGTGGCGAACGGCGGATACAGGACGACCGACGTGCCGGGCTGACCGGCCGGCCCGACCGTGATCCAGCGCCTCCCGCCGTAGCCGACGTCATTGCGGACCTCGAAGCCCAGGGTGTCGCGATAGAAGGCGACGGACGCGTCCGGGTCGTCATGCGGCAGGAACGCCGATGAGATGGTGATGTCCATGGCCGCCACTCTAGGTGCCGCTCGGTACCGACGCTTCTCGATTCCTGATCGGCCTGGTCACCTGCTTCGCGACGCACGACGGCATGCCCGCGGTCGCCTGCGCCTCGTGGAGCCGGTAGGCGCTGGGCGTCATCCCGACCAGCTCGGTGAACCGGCTGCTGAAGGTGCCCAGCGACGAGCAGCCGACCGCGAAGCAGACCTCGGTGACGCTGAGGTCGCCACGACGCAGCAGCGCCATCGCCCGCTCGATCCGCCGCGTCATCAGGTAGCCGTAGGGCGACTCGCCGTAGGCGAGCTTGAACTGGCGGCTGAGGTGCCCGGCCGACATGTGCGCGCCGCGGGCGAGCGCCTCGACGTCCAGTGGTTGCTCGTAGTCCCGGTCGATCCGGTCGCGCACACGGCGCAGCCAGGCGAGGTCGCGCAGGTGCTGCTCCACGGCGGATCTGGTCGTCACCTGCCAGATCGTGCCACAGACGACCGTGTGCAGGGCAAGCGGCTTCGCGGTTCGAGCCCGCGGCGCGCGCAGCGCCGTCGATCGGGACGGGTCGAGACAGATGAGCGGTCTCCTGTCGTGGTTGTCCGCCGCCCGGTCAGCTGCCGACGTAGGCCGCCAGGTGCTCGCCGGTGAGCGTGGAGCGGGTGGCGACCAGGGTGGCGGGCGTGCCCTCGAAGACGATCCGGCCGCCGTCGTGACCGGCGCCGGGGCCGAGGTCGATGATCCAGTCAGCGTGCGCCATGACCGCCTGGTGGTGGGCGATGACGATCATCGATTTCCCCGCGTCGACGAGCCGGTCGAGCAAGCCGAGCAGCTGCTCGACATCCGCCAGGTGGAGACCGCTCGTCGGCTCGTCGAGGACGTAGATCCCGCCCTTCTCGGCCATCCGGGTGGCGAGCTTGAGCCGCTGCCGCTCGCCGCCCGACAACGAAGGCAGTGGCTGGCCGAGCTTGAGGTATCCCAGCCCGACGTCCACGAGGCGTTCAAGGATCGACGCGGCCGCCGGCGTCTTGGCGTCGCCCTCGGCGAAGAAGGCGTGGGCCTCCGCGACCGGCAGGTCGAGCACCTCGGCGATGTTGAGCCCGCCGAGCCGCAGATCCAGCACCGCAGCCTGGAACCGCTTGCCCCCGCAGTCCTCGCACGGGGTCGCCACCGTCTCCATGAAGGAGAGCTCGGTGTAGATCATCCCGTTGCCGTTGCAGGTCGGACAGGCACCCTCGGAGTTCGAGGAGAACAGCGCCGGCTTGACGCCGTTGGCCTTCGCGAACGCGGTCCGGATCGGGTCGAGCAGACCCGTGTAGGTCGCGGGGTTGCTCCGGCGCGAACCGTGGATCGCGCCCTGGTCGATCGACACCACGTCCGCGCCGGCGGGGATCGACCCGTGCACGAGCGAGGACTTGCCGGACCCGGCCACGCCGGTCACGACGCAGAGGACGCCGAGCGGGACGTCGACGTCGACATCCCGGAGGTTGTGCGAGTCCGCGCCGCGGATCTCGAGCCGGCCGGTCGGCGTCCGGACCGTGTCCTTGAGCGCCGTCCGTCGGTCGAGATGACGGCCGGTGAGGGTGTCAGAGGCCTTCAGCCCCTCGACCGTGCCCTCGAAGCAGATCGTGCCGCCGCCGGTGCCGGCCCCGGGGCCGAGGTCGACGACGTGGTCGGCGATGACGATCGTCTCCGGCTTGTGCTCGACGACGAGCACGGTGTTGCCCTTGTCGCGGAGCTCGAGAAGCAGCTTGTTCATCCGCTGGATGTCGTGCGGGTGGAGCCCGATCGTCGGCTCGTCGAAGACGTAGGTGACGTCGGTCAGCGCGGACCCGATGTGCCGAACCATCTTGGTGCGCTGCGACTCGCCACCGGACAGGGTGCCCGATGGGCGGTCGAGCGACAGGTAGCCCAGTCCGATCTCGACGAACGAGTCGAAGAGGTGAAGGAGGTTCGCGACCAGCGGCGCAACGCCCTTGTCGTCGATGCCGCGCAGCCACTCGGCCGCGTCGGTGACCTGCATGGCACAGACGTCCGCGATGCTGAGGCCGTTGATCTTCGAGGAGCGCGCAGCCTCGTTGAGCCGGCTGCCGTCGCAGACCGGGCAGGTCTTGAACACGGCGGCCCGCTCCACGAACGCCTTGATGTGGGGCTGGAGCGAGTCGACGTCCTTGCTGAACATTGACTTGCGGATCTTCGGGATCAGCCCGTCATACGTGACGTTGATGCCCCGGGCCTTGACCTTCGTCGTCTGCCGGTACAGGAGGTCGTGGCGCTCCTTCTCCGTGTAGTCCTTGATCGGCTTGTTCGGGTCGAAGAAGCCGGACTCGACGAACTGGGTCACCATCCAGCCGTCGGCGGTGTAGCCCGGAACGAGGATGGCTCCCTCGGCGAGAGACTTCGATTCGTCGAGGATCACGGACAGGTCGAGGTCGGAGACGGTGCCGCGACCTTCGCACTCGGCACACATCCCGCCGAGGTAGACCGCGTCCTTGACGATCTTCCTCTCGCCTTTGGGGCCGGTCATGACGCCGCTTGCCCGGGTCGTGGGGATGTTGAAGGAGAACGCCGTCGGCCCGCCGATGTAGGGCTTGCCGAGGCGGCTGAACAGGCTCCTGAGCATGGCGTTTGCGTCGGTGACGGTGCCGAGCGTCGAGCGCGGGTTCGCCCCGAGGCGCTCCTGGTCGACGATGATCGCGGTCGTCAGCCCGTCGAGGACGTCGACGTCGGGCCGGGCCAGGGTCGGCATGAAGACCTGGACGAACGTCGAGTAGGTCTCGTCGATCAGCCGTCGCGACTCCGCGGCGATCGTGTCGAACACCAGCGAGCTCTTGCCCGAGCCCGAGACGCCGGTGAACACGGTCAGCCGGCGCTTCGGGATCTCGACGCTGATGTCCTTGAGGTTGTTCACCCGCGCGCCCTGCACGCGGATCAGATCGTGGCTGTCGGCAGCTTGCATCGACGATGGGGCGACCAGCGTGTCCGTCACGACGGCCTCAGCTCGCTGCCTGCTTGACGAGCTCGGCGATCTTCGCCTCCGCGCGCGGGGTCAGCTCGATCACGGCGAACGAGACGGGCCACATCTCGCCGTCGTCGAGGCGGGCGTCTGGCTGGAACTCGAACGTCGCGTAGCGAACCTTGAACTTCGATGCCGGCTTGAAGAAGCAGATGACCTTGCCGTCCTTGGCCCAGGCCGGCATCCCGTAGTACGTCTTCGGCACGAGGGTCGGGGCCGTCTTCGTGACGAGCTCGTGGATCCGCTCGGCCATCGCGCGATCGGCCGTCGGCATCGCGGCGATCTTCGCGGCGACCTCGAGTTCGCCCTCGGCCCGTTCGTCGGCCGGGCTGCGGCGGGCGGCCGCCTTGCGCTCCTTCGCGCTTGCCACCATCGCGGCCCGTTCTTCATCCGACCAGACCACGGCGTGGTCGCTCGACGCGCTGCCCTTGGCGGTGGTGCTCTTCGCTGGTGTCATCGCAGGATCCCTCCTGGGGTCGTGATGGCGTCGACCCACCATGCTACCGGGCCGACGACGATCTGAGGCCGGACGTCAGCGGTCCTGGATCAGGCCCAGGACGTTGCCGTCGGGGTCGGTGAAGTTGGCCACGAGGCGTCCGCCACCCACGTCGTGGGGGCCTCCTTCACGGTCGCGCCCGCGGCCGTCACCTCGTCCAGCTTCGCCTCGATGTCCGGCACGTGCCAGTAGGCGACCGGTGAGGTGATGGCCTGCGGCCCGCCATTGGGCACGAGCCCGATCTGCTGGCCCGCGACCTCGTAGCCGACGTAGTAGGGCGCGTCGGACTGCGGCTCGATGCCGAGCAGGGCGGTGTACACCGCCTTTGCCGCCGCCAGGTCCGAGACGGGATGCAGCACGGTCTTGATTCCCTCGGTCGAAGTGCCGGTCATGGGGTCAACTCCTGAAACTCGGAGGTCGCAGCGACCCGCTGGGATGGTCGGGCTTGAGATCGATTTGGAGGCCCGGCGGTCACTCTAGGCTCGCCTCGGCGACGGGCGCTTCTCGATTCCTGACCGGTCCGATCGCCTCCGTCGCAGCGCACGACGGCAGCCTCGAGGATCGCCGTTCGCCCGAATCGCCGCGAGGCGCCGGGCGACCCGGCCTGACGATCCGGCCGGGCAGCGGGGCCGGGCTGAACTGCGGCCCGGTACACTGCCGCCTCGTGACCATCCCCCAGGACCGCCTGCAACAGTGTCTAGACGCATCATCGCCAGCGCCAGCTGGATCAGGTCGCCTTGAACGGACCTACCGCGTAGATCTCCTTGCCCTGTCGCATCAACTTGTCCATTCGGCGACGCCACTTCTGATACCCGGATCCAAACGGGATCGGCTTCTGGGCGAAGTCGAAGAGCGCCTCGTAGAAGAAGGGAGCCTCCCGTGCTTCCTGGAGCGACTCACAAAGCCTCGCGGACGCTGGCGTGCCCGGGAGCGAGAAGTGGTCGGCGACGGTCATGATCAGCTGCTCGATGGGTTCCGGATCGACAGCGTCTTGGATTCGACCCCACGTAACGAAGTAGCAGACGGGTCCATCGAGCGTCGTCAGCTCCACCGCGACCAAGTCTTCCATCCCGTGAGTCTCGCAGACCAGACGGCGCTCGGTAGGGTCCATGACTGAGCAGATTCCGCAGTCACGCCTGCGCAACTTCAGCATCATTGCCCACATCGATCACGGGAAGTCGACGCTCGCGGATCGCCTCCTCGAGTTCACCCACACGATCGACGCCCGGCAGATGACGAGCCAGGTGCTCGACTCGATGGACCTCGAGCGCGAGAAGGGGATCACGATCAAGGCTCGCGCCGTGCGGCTCGACTACCTGGCCCGCGACGGCAACACGTACGGGCTCAACCTGATCGACACGCCCGGCCACGTCGACTTCTCGTACGAGGTGAGTCGGAGCCTGCAGGCCTGCGAAGGGGCGATCCTCGTCGTCGACGCGGCCCAGGGGATCGAGGCGCAGACCCTGGCCAACGTCCACCTCGCCCTGCGCGAGAACCTGACGATCGTGCCGGTGCTCAACAAGATCGACCTGCCGTCGGCGCAGCCCGAGCTCGTCATCGAGGAGCTCGAGAGCGTGCTCGCGATCCCGCGCGAGGAGGTCATCCTGGCCAGCGCCAAGGAGGGCATCGGGATCGAGGACATCCTCGAGGCGGTCGTCGCCCGGGTGCCGCCGCCGAAGGGCGATCCGACCGCGCCGCTCCAGGGCCTCATCTTCGATTCGCACTACGACGCGTACAAGGGCGTGGTGGTCTACGTCCGGCTGGCCGCGGGCACGCTCCACGCCCACGACACGATCCGGCTGATGGCGTCGGGGGTCGAGTCCGAGCTCCTCGAGCTCGGCGTGTTCCGGCCCCAGCTCGTGCCGGTCCGCGAGCTGCGCGCCGGCGAGGTCGGCTATGTGGCGACCGGTCTCAAGAGCGTCCGCGACGCGCAGGTCGGCGACACCGTCACGAACGCCAAGGCCCCGGCGAGCGCGCCGCTGCCCGGCTACCAGGAGGCGAAGAGCCTCGTCTTCGCCGGGATCTACCCGCTCAGCGGCGAGGATTACCCGCTCCTCCGCGACGCGCTCGAGAAGCTCCACCTCAATGATGCGAGCTTCACCTACCAGCCGGAGAGCTCGATCGCGCTCGGCTTCGGGTTCCGCTGCGGGTTCCTCGGCCTGCTCCACATGGAGATCGTCCAGGAGCGGCTCGAGCGCGAGTTCGACCTCGACCTCATCGCCAGCGCCCCGTCGGTCGAGTACCAGGTGCTGCTCATGAACGGTCGCGGGACGGTCCGGGTCGACAACCCGGCGCTCATGCCGAACGCGGGCGACATCGAGGCGATCGAGGAGCCCTGGGTGCGCGTCCAGGTCATCTCGCCGAGCGGCTACATCGGTCCGCTGATGGAGCTCTCGACGACCCATCGCGGCACGTTCGTCGGGATGGAGTACCTCGATCCGCAGCGGGTCCTGATGACCTTCGAGATGCCGCTCGCCGAGCTCATCGTCGACTACTACGACCAGCTCAAGAGCCGGAGCCAGGGCTACGCCTCGATGGACTACGAGGCGGCGGGCTATCGGCCGGCCGACCTCGTCAAGCTGGACATCGTGGTCGCCGGCGAGCCGGTCGACGCGCTCAGCCTGATCGTCCATCGCGAGACCGCCCAGGCGACCGGGCGGCGGCTGACCGAGGCGCTCAAGGAGCTGATCCCGCGCCAGATGTTCGAGGTGCCCGTCCAGGCCGCCATCGGCTCGAACGTCGTCGCCCGCGAGACGGTCCGGGCGATGCGCAAGAACGTGCTCGCCAAGTGCTACGGTGGCGACATCACCCGGAAGCGGAAGCTGCTCGAGAAGCAGAAGGAAGGCAAGCAGCGGATGAAGCGGATCGGGTCCGTGGAGATCCCCCAGGAGGCCTTCCTCGCCGTGCTCCGGATGGGCGACGGATGACCCGCCACGCCCGTTCGGCCCGCGGCGTCTGAGGAGACGATGGAGCAGTGGTACGAGCCGATCCGGCTGCTTGCTGCGCTCGGGTTCACCGGGCTGCTGGTGATGCTCCGGCTCGAGGCCGACCGGTTCGGCGCCGCCGAGTACGCGGAGGTCGACCGCTATGGCGGGCGGGCGCCGATCCGGCGGCGGCTCGCCTGGTACCTCATCGGGTTCGGCCTCGTGACCCTGACCTGGTTCACCGTCCCCGATCCGCAGGCGAACCTCTACCTCGCGCTCGGTGACCGCCAGACGGCCCTTGTCGCCGGGCTGATCTACGGCGCGATCGGGATCGCCCAGGCCGCGGCCTTCGCGTTCCTGCGCTACCGCCATCTCCGCCTGCCGGCGGTCTCGTCGTACCCCGTCGCCCTCGTCAACTCCGTCGCGACCGCGTTCATCGACGAAGCCGCCTTCCGCGGTTGCGTCCTCGGCTTCCTGGTCCTGATCGGGGTCGATCCGGGCAACGCGATCATCCTGCAGGCGATCCTGTACGGCCTGGCGACGCGGCTCGGGGCCCCGGGCCGGGACCGCTACATGCTCGTGCTGTCGATCGTGATCGGGCTCGCGTCCGGCTACGTGACGGTTCGGACCGGCGGCATCGGCGCCGCGTTCCTGGGCCACGCGATCACCCGCTTCGCGACGTTCGTGGCGACCGGTCACGCCGGCCAGCCCGCCCCGGTCGGCCGGGAGGTCGAGGAGATCGAGAAGCGGCGGCGGATCCCCGAGGGCTGGTCCACGGTCGGGACGTCGCGCGAGTCGATCGACCAGAAGCACTAGGTCGCTCGAGGCGACCCCGGGCCGGTCGGCCGGACGGACCGCTGGACCCACGGTCGGGGCGGGCGCATCATCCGCGCGTGACCGCCCCAGTCGTCACCGCACCGACCCCGCCGATCGGGCTCTACGTCCACGTTCCGTTCTGCATCTCGATCTGCCCGTACTGCGACTTCGTCGTCGTCGCCGGCTCCGACACCCGCGGTCCGCGCAACCGGGTCGGCTCGTTCGTCGAGGCGCTCCTGACGGAGCTCGACCTGCGCGCCGACCGCCTCGACGAGCGGTTCGGGCGGCCCGGGCGGACGGTCGGCCGGCGCCCGTCGCTCGGCTCGCTGTACATCGGCGGCGGAACGCCGTCGCTCCTGTCGGCGGATGCCCTGGCCGCGATCATCGACCGGGTCCGGCGACGCTACGGCCTGGCGGACGGCGCCGAGGTCACCCTGGAGGCGAACCCCGGGCCGGACGAGCGGGGCGATGCGGACACGCACAAGGAGGCCGGCGTCACCCGGATCTCGTTCGGCGCCCAGAGCTTCCAGGCCGGCGAGCTCGGCCAGCTCGGCCGGCGCCACTCGCCGGGCGACATCGTCGACGCCGTCGCCGCTGCCCGCGCGGCCGCGATCCCGTCGATCAACCTCGACCTGCTGTACGACGTCCCGGGCCAGACGCTGGCCACCTGGACGGACAGCCTGGAGCGGGCGCTCGCCCTCGGTCCGGACCACCTGTCCCTCTACGCGCTCGTGCTCGACGACCCCGACGCCGAGGGGCTGACCGGTCCCGGCGGCGACCACCTGCCGACCACCGCCGGCGCCCGGCGCTGGCGGGAGCGGGCGCGCAAGGCCCAGGACGACGACCGCGCCGCGGGGATGTACCACTTCGCGGTCCACCGGCTGGCCGAGGCGCGTTTCCGTGGCTACGAGCTCTCGAACTGGGCGCGGCCCGGTCACGAGAGCCGCCACAACCTCGCCTACTGGGATCGCCGGCCGGTCGAGGCGGTGGGCCCCGGCGCGCACGCGTTCGACGGCGCGGTCCGGCGCTGGAACGTCGCGCGCCTGGACGCCTACGTCGGCGCGCTCCACCCGGCAGCCGGCGGCACACCGACCCTGCCGCCGGGGGGCGAGGAGCCGATGCTCGAGGCGTCGGCCGCCGCCGCCGAGCAGATCATCCTCGGGCTCCGGCTCGACGTCGGCGTCCCGCTCGTCGCGTTCCTCGAACCGCCGTTCGACGAGACGCTCGCCTGGGCGAACGCCTCCGGCCTCGTCGAGCAGACGGCCGACGGGCGGATCCGGCTGACGACCAACGGCCGGCTCCTGTCGAACGAGATCTTCGCCCGCCTCATCTGACGCTCCGCCGCCCGGCCGGCCGCGTTGACACTCGTGCGGCCCGACTGCTACGATGCACTCACGCGGTTAGCACTCTCAACGGCAGAGTGCTAACAGGAAGGAGCCTTCGCCCGTGGCGCGACGCAGTCGCCCCATCGCCGGCCCCCTCGACCCCCGTTCCCGGGCGGTCCTGCGGGCGGTCATCGAGGAGTACGTGGTCTCGGCGACCCCGGTCGGGTCGCGGATCCTCGTCGAGCGCTATCCGCTCGGCGTCAGCTCGGCCACGGTCCGCGGGATCCTGGCCGACCTCGAGACGGCCGGGCTGCTGACCCATCCGCACACGAGTGCGGGACGCATCCCAACGGATCGCGGCTACCGGCTCTACGTCGAGACGCTGGCCGACCGGATGGTCCTGCCGCCCGTCGAGCAGCTGATGATCCGCCACCAGTTCGGCCAAGTCCAGTTCGCCAGCGAGCACTGGTTCCGGCTCGCCGCGACGACGCTCGCCAGCGTCACCGGGGCGGCCGGGCTGGCGACGGCCGCCAAGCCGGCCGCGGCGCGCATCCGGCGCATCGACCTCGTCGCCCTCCAGGACCGCGTCGCGAGCATCGTCCTCGTCCTGCGCGAAGGGACGATCAAGCAGGCCCTCGTCGCCCTCGCCGAGCCCACGAGCCAGGCCGACCTCAACCGGGTCGCGGAGCGGCTGAATGCCGAGCTTGCCGAGCTCGACGCCGCCGGCGTCGAGACGCGCCTGCCGGCGCTCGTCGCGGCCGCCTCACGGACGGCCGATCCGGAAGCCGACGACGCCCGCTGGGCCAGCCTCGCGAGCCAGGTCGCCGAGCGGATCGCACGAATCCTCCGCGAGTCGGATGCCGCCGCGGTCGAGGAGGTCTACAGCGACGGCCTCCTCAACGTGATGGAGGCCCCGGAGTTCGCCGAGAGCGAGAAGCTCCGCCGCGTGTTCACCGCGCTGGCCAACCGGAGCTACCTCGGCGAGCTCGTCGGGCTCATCTCCGGGACCGGCGGGATCCATGTCTTCATCGGCCACGAGAACACCCCCGCGGAGATGCGCGAGGTGTCCCTCGTCCTCGCCCCGTACGGCCGGCCGGGGCGGGCCGTCGGGGTCGTCGGCGTGCTCGGGCCGACGCGGATGGCGTACCCGCACGCGATCGGGACCGTCGGGTTCGTGTCCGGCCTCATGAACGAGCTCATCGACCACCTCTACGCGTGACCCGTCGTCCAAGCCAGCGAGAGCCTGCCATGCCCCAACGCACTCGATCCCAGGAACGCATCGACCAGATCGACGTCTCGCCGACGAAGCTGCTCGCCGAGATCGACGACCTGAAGGGACGCCTCGAGGCGTCCGACGCCCAGGCCGCCGAGTACCTCGCCGGCCTGCAGCGGGAGCGCGCCGAGTTCCAGAACTTCCGGCGCCGGACGAGCGACGAGCGCGAGCGCGACGCCGGGTTGGCCGCCGACGGGCTCCTGCGCAAGGTGGTTGCCCTGGCCGACGACTTCGACCGGGCGATCGAGGCCCGCCCGCCGGCGCTGGCCGACGACGCCTGGGCCGAGGGCATCGCCGCCATCGACCGGAAGCTCCGGCTGCTCCTCGAGAGCGAGGGGGTCACCCCGATCGAGGTCACGCCGGGCGTCCCGTTCGACCCGCGCGAGCATGACGCCATCGTGACCGTGCCCGACTCGGCCCATGCTGAGGGGACGGTCGTCAGCGAGCTCCAGCGCGGCTACCGCATCCGCGACCGCGTCCTCCGCCCGGCGATGGTCGCGGTCGCTTCCGGGCCGCCGGGCGACGACGCCACGAACGAGCCCGTGACTCCCGACGACGGCCCGCTGAACTGACCACCCGACCCACCCTGCACCCTCACGATAGGAGACCCCACCAATGGGCAAGATCATCGGCATCGACCTCGGCACGACGAACTCGGTCGTGGCCGTCATGGAGGGCGGCGAGCCGACCGTCATCGCCTCGGCCGAGGGCGGCCGGACGGTCCCGTCGGTTGTCGCGTTCACGAAGACCGGCGAGCGCCTCGTCGGCCAGCTGGCCAAGCGCCAGGCGGTCACGAACCCGGCGAACACGGTGTTCTCGATCAAGCGGTTCATGGGCCGCCGCTGGGACGACCCTGAGGTCAAGCACTCGCGCGAGCTCGTCCCGTACAAGGTCGAGAAGGACACCAAGAGCGACGGGATCAAGGTGGTCATCGGCGACAAGTCGTACACCCCGCCCGAGATCAGCGCGATGATCCTCCAGAAGCTCAAGACCGACGCCGAGGCGTACCTGCGCGAGAAGATCACCGAGGCGGTCATCACCGTCCCGGCCTACTTCGACGACACCCAGCGCCAGGCCACCAAGGACGCCGGCCGGATCGCCGGCCTCGACGTCAAGCGGATCATCAACGAGCCCACCGCGTCGGCCCTGGCCTACGGCCTGGACAAGAAGCACGACGAGAAGATCGCCGTCTACGACCTCGGTGGCGGCACCTTCGACATCTCGATCCTCGAGCTCGGCGACGGCGTCTTCGAGGTCAAGGCCACGAACGGCGACACACACCTCGGCGGCGACGACTTCGACCAGCGCGTGATCGACTGGCTGCTGGCCGAGTTCAAGCGCGACCAGGGCATGGACCTGTCGAAGGACCAGCAGGCCCTCCAGCGGCTCAAGGAGGCCGCCGAGAAGGCCAAGATCGAGCTGTCGTCGACGATGACGACCGAGATCAACCTGCCGTACATCACGGCCGACGCGACGGGCCCGAAGCACCTCGTCGTGAGCCTCAGCCGGGCCAAGCTCGAGGACCTCGTCCGCGACCTGATCGAGAAGACGAAGGACCCGGTCGCCAAGGCGCTCAAGGACGCCGGGCTCAAGCCGGCCGACATCGACGAGGTCGTGCTCGTCGGCGGGATGACCCGGATGCCGGCGGTGATCGAGGCGGTCAAGGGCTTCTTCAACGGCAAGGAGCCGAACCGGAGCGTCAACCCGGACGAGGTCGTCGCGATCGGCGCGGCGATCCAGGCCGGTGTCCTGGCCGGCGACGTCAAGGACGTCCTGCTCCTCGACGTGACGCCCCTGTCGCTCGGGATCGAGACGCTCGGCGGGGTCATGACCAAGCTGATCGACCGGAACACGACCATCCCGACCTCGAAGTCGCAGGTCTTCTCGACCGCCTCGGACAACCAGAACCAGGTCGAGATCCACGTCCTCCAGGGCGAGCGCGAGTTCGCCACCGACAACAAGACGCTGGGCCGGTTCATCCTCGACGGGATCCCGCCGGCGCCGCGGGGGATCCCCCAGGTCGAGGTCACGTTCGACATCGACGCCAACGGGATTCTCGACGTCAAGGCCAAGGACCGGGCGACGTCCAAGGAGCAGCAGGTCCGGATCACCGCCTCGTCGATGCTGTCGAAGGACGACGTCGACAAGATGGTCCGCGACGCGCAGGACCATGCGGACGAGGACCGCAAGCGCCGCGACGAGGTCGAGACGCGCAACCAGGCAGAGCAGCTCACCTATCAGGCGGAGCGGACGCTGAACGACCTCGGCGACAAGGTCTCGCCCGACGATCGCGCCGCGACCGAGCGGGCGGTCGAGGCCGTCCGCGAGGCGCTCAAGGGCAGCGACCTCGACGCCGTCAACCGGACCGCCACCGACCTGGCATCCGTCCTCCAGCGGGTCGGCACGGCCGCCTACCAGGCGTCGCCGTCCGGCCCCCCATCGGACAGCGCCGGCAATGGCCAGGGCCCCGCCGAGGACGGCGCCGCCTCGGCCGAGACGCCCGAGGGCGAGGAGACGGTCGAAGGCGAGTTCAAGGAGGTCTGAGCCGGCCGGTATCGGTCGGCAAAGAAGGGAGCGGAGCGACGATGCAACGACGGATGTTCGGGGCGGCCGCGCTCGTCACCGGCCTCGTGGCGGGGCTGGGCATGGCGATCGGCGTCCGGCGACGGCGGTCGCATCGAGACGAGCTCCTGCCGATCGATCCGGCGCCGCCGTTGAGCGGCGCCGTCGCCGCCTCGGTGCCCGGCCGGCCGACGACCTCCGTCGGGGCCACCGCCGGAGCCGGCGAAACGACCGCTGACGCGGCGCCGGCCAAGCCGCGCCGTCGCCGGCAGCACCGCAAGCCCGCCGCGGCGGTCTCACCGTCGGGCGAGGGAGGCGAGCCGGTTGCAGCGACCAAGCCCCGGCGACGTCGCCCGCCGAGCTCCCCGGCCGCGACCACCGAGACCGACCCGGGCGACGTCGCCGCCGACGCCTCCTGAAGGCCGGTCCCGGCGGCGGTGACGATCCCCTTCCGGGCGATCCGCGAGCGCACACCAGGCCCACTCTGGGCGGCCGCCTATGCGGAGCGCTGGCCGGCCCACCGCGACTGGTACCTCCAGGACGGTGAGGCGGCCCGGCCGAGCTACCTCGAGGCGAGCCGGCTGCTCCGGCGCCACATGCCCGAGCTCGTCCCGACCTACGAGCGTCTGGTCGAGCTGGCGGGCGGCGGCGACGTCGCCGCGCGGGCGCTGTCGATGGTCGACCCACCGCCGTACCTCGGCGCCTGCTCGCAGGGCGTCTGGCGGCGTGGGGCGCCGGTCCTTGTCCGGAACTACGACTACGTCGCGACCCGGCTCGACGCGATCGTCTGGTCGACCGCCTGGACGGGCCGTCGCGTGATCGGGACCGGCGACAGCCTGTGGGGCCTGCTCGACGGGCTGAACGAGGACGGACTGGCCGTGTCGCTGACGTTCGGCGGTCGGCGGCTCGTCGGGCACGGGTTCGGGATCCCGCTCGTCGTGCGCTACCTGCTCGAGACCTGCGCGACGGTCCCGGCGGCGGTCGAGGCGCTCGAGCGGTTGCCGTTCCACCTCGCCCACAACCTGACGATGGTCGACCGGGACGGGCGCGTCGCCACCGCCTACCTCGCCCCCGAGCGACGGCCGGTGATCACCGGTGCATCGGTGGCCACGAACCACCAGCACGTCGCCGACTGGCCCGAGTACGCCGCGATCACCCGGTCGCACGAGCGGGAGGCCCTCATCGCCGCATTGCTCGACGACCCCGGGGTCACGGCCGAGGCGTTCGTGGCCGCGTTCCTCGTGCCTCCGTTGCTGGACACCGCCGGACCCGGTCATTTCGGCACGCTCTATACGGCCGTGCTGCGCCCCGACGACGGCGCGGTCGACTATCGCTGGCCGGCCCGCGCCTGGCGCGAGACGTTCGCCGCGGGCGACGTGGACGGGGTCGTCGAGCTCCCCGGGGAGATCCCCTCGATCTAGTCGCGCTGGGGGCGACGGGCGGGCCGGCCGGGTAGCATGGTCGGTCCGATGACGACGCTAGCCCAGCCTCCGCTCATCCATGCCCGCCAGCTGACGAAACGGTTCGCCGCGTTCACCGCCGTGGATGCGATCGACTTCGACGTGGCGCCCGGCGAGTCGTTCGGCTTCCTCGGTCCGAACGGAGCGGGCAAGACGTCGACCATGCGAATGATCGGCTGCGTGTCGCCGGTGACGGAGGGAACCCTGACGGTCCTGGGTCTCGACCCGATGACCGAGCCGGCGCGGATCAAGGCGCGGATCGGCGTGGCGCCGCAGCAGGACTCGCTCGACATGGAGCTGACCGTCCGCGAGAACCTCGTGATCTACGGGCGCTATTTCGACCTGTCGCGGGCCGAGGCCGGACGGCGCGCCGACGAGCTGCTCGAGTTCGTCCAGCTGACCGACCGCGCCGGATCGACGGTCGAGCCGCTGTCGGGCGGGATGAAGCGACGGCTGACGATCGCCCGCTCGCTCATCAACGAGCCGAGCCTGCTGCTGCTCGACGAGCCGACGACCGGGCTCGACCCGCAGGCCCGTCACCTGCTCTGGGACCGGCTCTACCAGCTCAAGCAGCGCGGGGTGACGCTCGTGCTGACGACCCACTACATGGACGAGGCCGAGCAGCTGTGCGACCGGCTCGTGGTCATGGACAAGGCCAAGATCGCGGCCGAGGGCTCGCCCCGCGAGCTCATCGCCCGGTACTCGACCCGCGAGGTCCTCGAGTTGCGCTTCCCGGCCGACGTGATGGACGCGCTCAACGGACGGCTCGACGGGCTCGGCAGCCGCGTCGAGCGGCTGACCGACCGCGTGCTGCTCTACGCCGACGACGGCGAGGCCGTGGCCGTGGAGGTCCACCAGCGCGGTCTCCGCCCCGAGACCAGCCTCGTCCGGCGGTCGACCCTCGAGGACGTCTTCCTCCGCCTCACCGGCCGGAGCCTGATCGAGTAACCCGGTCATGACCGCGGCCCTGCACGTCCTCGAGTACAACGCCTGGAGCTACCGGCGGGTCTGGCGCGGCTCGCTCTTTTCGACCTTCCTGTCGCCGGTCATCTTCCTCGCGGCGATGGGCGTCGGTCTCGGCAGCTTCGTCGATCGGTCGGGTTCGGACGCCCTCGGGGCGGTGAGCTACGCGGCGTGGCTCGCTCCCGGGCTGCTGGCCGGCCAGGCGATGCAGACGGCGAGCTTCGAATCGACCTGGCCGATCATGGGCGGGATCGTCTGGGACCGGACGTTCCACGGGATGCTGGCCACGCCGATCACGATCCCGGCGATCATCCTCGGCGAGCTCGGCTGGGTCGCCGTCCGGCTGGCGATGATGGCCACGGCGTTCTTCCTCGTGATGGTCGCCTTCGGGCTGGTTCTCGAGCCGACCGGCGTCCTGGCCATCCCGGTCGCGGTCCTGACCGGGCTGGCGTTCGCCGCGCCGATCATGGCCTTCTCCGCGAGCCAGAAGAACGACCAGGGCTTCACGATGCTGTTCCGCTTCGGGCTGACCCCGATGTTCCTGTTCAGCGGGACGTTCTTCCCGATCGACGAGCTGCCGGGCGGGCTGCAGCTCGTGGCCGAGCTGCTGCCGCTCCACCATGGGGTCGCGCTGGCCCGCCACCTCTGCCTCGGCGATCCGTCCTCGCCGGGCTTGAGCAGCTGGCCCACGTGGTCGTACTGGCGGCGTACGTGATCGTCGGCGTGGCGGCCTGCCTCGTGACCTTCCGCCGGGCGCTGGTGAAGTAGCCATGGCGATCGCGACCCGGATCGCGCCACCGCTTGCCGCCGGGACCCGGGCCGGCCGGCTGATCGAGCGCAACGTGATGGTCTACCGGCGGACGTGGATCGTCCTCGTGTCGGGCTTCTTCGAGCCGCTCTTCTACCTCCTGGCGATCGGCTTCGGGCTTGGCGGTCTCGTCGGGCGCGATCGTCCTGCCCGGCGGCGAGCAGGTCCGCTATGCCGTCTTCGTCGCGCCCGGGCTGCTCGCCTCCTCGGCGATGAACGGGGCGATCTACGACTCGACCTTCAACATCTTCTTCAAGCTGCGCTACGCCAAGACGTACGACGCGATGCTGTCGACTCCGCTCGGGGTCCGCGACGTCGCCCTCGGCGAGATCGGCTGGGCGCTGATCCGGGGGACCCTGTACGCCATCGGCTTCCTGGTCGCGATGGCGGTGCTCGGCCTGATCGTGTCGCCCTGGATCGTGCTCACCATCCCCGGGGCGATGCTCATCGGGTTCGCGTTCGCGGCCGTGGGCATGGCGGCCACGACGTGGGTCCGGCGGTGGACCGACTTCGACTGGATCTTCGTCGTGACGCTGCCCCTGTTCCTGTTCTCGGCGACGTTCTATCCGATCACCGTCTACCCGGAGCCGCTGCGGACGCTCGTCAGCCTGACTCCGCTGTCGCAGGGCGTCGAGCTCCTCCGGGCGCTCGCCCTCGGCCAGGTCGGACCCGGGCTGCTCGTCCACGTCGGGTACCTGCTGGTGATGGGCGTGGCGGGCCTGGTCGTCGTCGACCGTCGGCTCGCCCGGCTCCTGCTCAAGTAGGTGGCCGAGCGCGCCGTCTCGCTCGAGCGGCTCGAGGCCGAGATCGTGGCCTGCCGGCGCTGCCCGCGGCTCGTCGCATGGCGCGAGCAGGCCGCCCGCGAGAAGGTCGCCCGGTTCCGCGACGAGACCTACTGGGGCCGGCCGGTGCCCGGGTTCGGCGACCCAGCCGCGCGGATCGTCGCGGTCGGTCTTGCGCCGGCGGCCCACGGTGGCAACCGGACCGGCCGGGTGTTCACCGGCGACCGCTCGGGCGACGTGCTCTTCCGGGTGCTCCACGACCACGGTCTGCCAGCTCGCCGGTCTCGGTGCGGCGCGACGACGGATTGAGGCTCGACGGCCTGTGGATCGCCGCCGTGGTCCGCTGCGCGCCGCCGGGCAACGCGCCGACGCCCGACGAGCGTGACCGCTGCCTGCCCTATCTCGTCCGCGAGCTGGCCCTGCTGCCCGAGGCCCGGGTCATCGTCGCCCTCGGCGCGTTCGCCTGGGACGGCGCGCTCCGTGCCCTCGGCGGGCTGGGGCAGACGATCCCGCGGCCGCGACCGCGCTTCGGCCACGGGGCAGAGACGCGGGTCGGACCGTACGCCCTGCTCGGCTCGTTCCACCCGAGCCAGCAGAACACGTTCACCGGACGGCTGACGCCTGAGATGCTCGGGGCTGTGGTCGAGCGGGCGCGCGAGCTTGCGGGGCTCGGCCCGGCCTGACCATCGGGGCGACCCAAGACGACCGATCCGCGGTCGCGAGGATGCGACGCCGAACGTCCCTGCGCCGCGCCGGGGAACGCCTACACTCGACACATGTCGGTGTACGTGGTGTGGTTCGTGGCGGCCCTCGCGCTGCTCGTGCTTGAACTCGCCAGCACGTCGTTCTTCTCGATCTTCCTGGCGATCGGGGCCTTCGCCGCCGGCGTCCTCGCGTTCTTCGTACCGACCTCTCCGATCTGGATCCAGGCGATCGTCGCGATTGGCGTCGGGGGGGCCGGGGTCGTGCTCGGGCGACCGTTCCTGAGCCGCCGCCTCCGCACCCGTGGCGAGCCGCCGCTGACGCCCGGCGTCCACGGCGGATTCGTCGGCCAGCGGGCGCTGGCGCTCGACGACATCGGCGATGAGCTCCACCCCGGCCACGTCCGCCTGGCGGGTGAGACGTGGCTCGCCTTCAGCGACGACCACCAACCGATCGCGACGGGCGCTCCCGTCATCGTGACCGCGGTCCGGGGGACGACGATGGTCGTCGAGTCCGCGACCCGGCAGGCTGTCGCGGAGAGCTGAGAGATGGATTCCACGTTCGTCGCCCTGATCGTCGCGTTCGTCGTCGCGATCCTGTTCATCCTGTTCGCGTTCTACCTGTTCCGGAACACGGTCAACCTCGTCCAGCAGGGTTCCGTGGGAGTGGTCAAGCGGCTCGGCGAGTTCCACAACATCCACGATCCGGGGATGGTGATCATCGCCCCGTTCATCGACGCGATCGTGATGGTCGACATGCGCGAGATCCCGCGCCCTGGCGATCGCCAGGAGGTGATCACCAAGGACAACGTCGTCGTTGCCGTCAACGCCACGATCTTCACCCAGGTCGTCGATGCCAAGCAGGCCCTGTTCAGCATCGCCAACTTCGACGTCGCGATCGACGCCCTGGCCCGGACCGCGCTCCGCTCGGTCATCGGCACGCTGTCACTCGACGAGGCCCTGTCCGAGCGCGAGCGAATCAACGTCGACGTCCAGCAGCAGATGGAGGCGGTGACCGACAAGTGGGGGATCCGGATCAACCGGATCGAGATCGTCGAGATCACCCCGCCGCCGCAGATCCTCCAGGCGCTCGCCCTCCAGAAGCAGGCCGACCAGGAGAAGCGGGCCAAGATCCTCCAGTCCGAGGGGCTCCAGCAGTCGGCGGTCAACGTCGCCGACGGCGAGCGACAGGCGGCGATCAAGACCGCCGAAGGCGACCGGCAGGCGGCGATCCTGCGCGCCGAGGGCGAGCGACAGGCCCTGATCCTCGAGGCCGAGGGCCGGGCGCAGGCGATCACCACGGTCTACAGCGCGATCACGGCCGCGGCGCCCGACCCGACGCTGGTCGCGATCCTCCAGCTCGACACCCTGTCGAAGTTCGCCGCCAGCCCGAATGCGAAGATCGTGATCCCGGCCGAATCGGCGGCCCTGCTCGGTGCGGTCCAGGCGATCCAGTCGGTCCTTGGCCAGGTCCCGAGCGCACCCGAGGTCGGTCCCGGCGCGTAGGGCCATCCGGCGATGACCGGTCCCCGTCGGGAGGACGATCCGCGGGCCTCGCTCGAGCCGTCGCCCGAGCTCGTCCGGCTCGTCGCGCGGCACCGGTCGTGGTCGGCCCTCGCGGTCATCGTCGTGTCGATCGCGCTCGTCGGCCTGGGTTGGTGGAAGCCGTGGGTCGCGGCTCGAGTGCCGTCCGCCGCGGCGTCCGGCACGCTGGTCGCGGCCAGCCCGGCAACCCCAGATACGGCGCAGCCGCCGAGCCCGGCTGATTCGGATACCGCGAGCACGACTCGCGGTTCGGCCGACCAGCCCGCGTTCCTCGGCCTCGACCTGTCCCGGATGGGCTCCCGCGTCCGACGGGACGGCTGGGGCGTGGCCACGGCGGCGGTGCTGCGCGATGCGATCGAGCGGTCCAGCCGGGAGCCCGGCAGTGCCATCACGCCGGTCGCGACATGGACCACGATCCGGCCCGGAAGCCGGCCGCCGGGACCGGCGATCGCCGGAGCCGACCACGTCACGGTCGCCCTCGCCGTGACCTGGCCGAGCGGCATCGCCCCGCGCCGGGTCCGTCTCGAGTACCTCGGACCGGCCGACGGCTCGAGCGCCACGTTCGGGCCGCGGGAGCGGCGGACGATCCCGCTCTCGGTTGCCCTGCCAGGCCTCGTGGCTCCCGTGCCCGCCGGCTGGCGGGGGCTGCCCGGTTCCGCGGCGTCGGCCTGGGAGCGAAAGTCGGGGACGTTCTTCCTGTCGCCGACGGCGCTGGCCGGCGACCCGGTCGACTGGTCGGCGGGTGGCTGGACCGGCGGGGCCTATGCCTTCCAGATCGAGACCGACGATGGATCGATCGTGCGCCTGCCGTTCCGGCTCGGCGGCTGATCCGGACGATCGGCTTCGCCGGAGCGGGCGTTCTCCGGAACGCGTCTCGCCGGGTCCTTCGGCCACCCATGGGACGCGCCTCCCGTATCCTCTTTGTCCGATGGTCACCGAACGCGACTACTACGAGATCCTCGAGCTCCGGCGCGGGGCGAGCGACGCCGAGATCAAGCGCTCCTTCCGCCGGCTCGCCCAGAAATGGCACCCCGACGTGAACATGGACGCCGGGGCCGCCGAGCGGTTCAAGGAGCTCAACGAGGCGTACCAGGTCCTGTCGGATCCGCAGAAGAAGCAGGCCTACGACCTGTTCGGGCGGGCCGGGGTGAGCGGGTCCGCGGGCGGCCCGGGTGCCGGCGACTTCGGCGGGTTCGGCGATATCTTCGACGCGTTCTTCGGGGGCTCGGCGGCGGGCGGCCGGGCCCGCCGCACCGGACCGCCGCCCGGTGCCGACCTGCGCTACGACCTGCGGATCAGCTTCGCCGAGGCCATCCACGGGACGGAGAAGGAGATCGAGTTCACCGCGCTCGGACGCTGCCCGACCTGCGAGGGTTCGGGGGCCAAACCCGGGACGTCGTCGACGACCTGTCCCCAGTGCGAGGGTCGGGGCGAGATCCGGACGGTCCGCAGCACGATGCTCGGGCAGATGGTGAACGTGACACCCTGCCCGCGCTGCCGTGGCGAGGGCCGGCTCGTCGACACCCCGTGCGACACCTGCCGCGGCGAGGGGCGGACGGAGCGGACGCGGACGCTGCGGGTGGCCATCCCGGCCGGCATCGACGAGGGCCACCAGATCCGGCTGTCGGGCGAGGGCGAGGTCGGTCCGCGCGGCGGCCCCGCCGGCAGCCTGTACGTCGCGGTCCACGTCCAGCCCCATCCCGTCCTCAAGCGCGACGGCACCGAGCTGTTCCTCGAGCAGGAGATCTCGATCGCGCAGGCCGCGCTCGGCACGACCGTGACGATCCCGACCGTCGACGGGGACGAGGCGCTCGAGATCAAGCCCGGGACTCAGCCTGGAGCCGAGATCCGGCTCCGCGGCAAGGGCGTCCCGCACCTGCGCCGGACGAACCTGCGTGGCGACCTCCACGTCTTCGTCCGCGTCGCCGTCCCCACGAAGCTGTCGAAGAAGCAGCGCGAGCTGCTCGAGACGTACGCGGCCGATGCGGGCGAGACCGTCGGCACGAACGGGAGCGGCATCCTCGATCGGGTCAAGGACGCCCTGTCTTGAGCGGCGCCGGAGCGCCCGACGAGGGCGCCTCGGCGGCGGGTGCCTGGCTGGAGCTGTCGATTACGGCGGATCAGGAGGCAGTCGAGGCAGTCAGCGAGATCCTGTCCCGTTTCGCGCCCGGCGGCACGACCGTCGAGCCGGCGTTCGAGCTCGTCGACGAGGGCCTCGGAGCCCGGCTCGATCCGAGCCGCCCGGCGGTCGTCCGGGCCTACCTCCCGGCCGCCGACCCGCGAACCGTCCGCGCCGCCGTCGAGGGCGCGCGGCGCGCCCTCGGGCACCTCCAGGCGTTCGGCTTGCGGCCGATCGGCGAGCTCGATACGCGGCTCGTCCACGAAGAGGACTGGGCGCACGCCTGGAAGGCCCATTTCCCGGTGATGCGGGTCGGCCGGCGGCTGGTCATCAAGCCGACCTGGCGCCGACATCGGCGCGCCGCCGGGGACGTCGTGCTGGCGATCGATCCGGGGATGGCGTTCGGGACCGGCCTCCACCCGACGACCCGGCTGTGCCTGGCCGGGATCGAGCGGTGGGCCGACGACCGCCGGTTCGAACCCGACCGACGGACCGGCGCCGGCGTCCGCGTCCTCGACGTCGGCTGCGGCTCGGGGATCCTTGGGGTCGCGGCGGGGCTGTTCGGTGCCGGCGCGATCGTCGGTCTCGACACCGATCCGATCGCCGTCGAGGCGAGCGTCGCCAACGCGCGGCGAAACGGCCTCGGACGGACGTTTCGCGGCGCGCCGCGGCAGCCTGCCGAGCGGCGACCCGCCGTTCGACCTCGTGCTGGCGAACCTCATCGCCTCGCTGCTCGAGGCGCTCGCGACGGGGCTCGCCGCCGAGCTCCGGCCGGGCGGCCGCCTGCTCGCCTCGGGGATCTTCGTCGACCGCGAGGACGACGTCCGCGTCGCCCTGGGCGCGGCTGGGCTCGAGGTCGTCGGGCGGACCGTCGAAGGGGACTGGCTCGCCCTCGAGGCGGCGCGGCCCGCCTGACCCCCGTCGGTCCGGCCGCCCGTACAATCCGGGCCGTGCCCCTGATCGCGATCGTCCTGCCGATCCACATCGCCCTGGCGATCGCCCTGTTCGTGCCGGCGCTCCTCCTGCCGTTCGCGCTGCGCACGGAGCGGCCGGCGACCGAGTCGCGGAGCCGAATCGTCCGCTTCCTGCTCCGGATGCAGGGCGGAGGAAGCGTGGTGATCGGCATCGGGCTGATCGTCACCGGCGCGCTGCTCGTCGGCAGCCTGGGCCTGACGGTCGTTGACCAGCCGTGGCTCCTTGTCGCCCTGGCGATCTACGCGCTCAACCTCGGGATCGCCCTGTTCATCCAGCGGCCAAACCTTCGGGGGCTCGTCGGGCTGCGCGCCGCATGGGACGATCGAACCTGGCTCGCGGCGGCCCGGCGACAGCGCTACGTGTCGTACGCGATGGCGGGGCTGATCGGGGTGATCGGCTACCTGATGAGCGCGAAGCCCCAGCTCTGAGGAGGGTTGAGCGATGACCGGCCGAGCGAACCGCGACCCCGATTGCCTGTTCTGCCGGATCGTCGCCGGGGAGCTGCCGGCGACGATCGTCCACGATGACGACGCGGTCATCGCGATCCGCGACATCGCCCCGCGGGCGCCCACCCACATCCTGCTCATGCCCCGGACGCACATCCCGTCGGCGGCGGACCTGATCGACGCCGACGGGCCGCTCCTCGGCCGGCTCTACGCCGTGGCGGCGACACTGGCGCGCCAGGACGGGATCGCCGACAACGGCTACCGGCTGGTGACCAACGTCGGGAGCTGGGGCGGCCAGACCGTCGACCATCTCCATATCCACCTGCTCGGCGGCCGGTCGATGACGTGGCCCCCGGGATGAGGCCGCGCCGGCCCGCCCCCGGCCGGGTGCGCCGGGCCTCGCTCCGTGGGCTCCTCGCGATGGTGGCCGCCGCGTCGTTGGCCGGCTGCGGGATCGCCGCCTCGACCGTGCCGATCCCGAGCGTCGAGCCAAGCCCGACGCAGGTCCTGTCCGCGGCGGTCACGGTGACGGCCAATCAGATCGACCAGGCGCTCCACGGCGTCGGGCTGACCGTGATCGCGTCGCCCGTGCCGTACCGGCCCGGCGAGTCGCCCACGCTGGCGGCGACGCCGCGTCTCGTTCTCAAGGCCGAGCTGCCCGACGACGATGCCCAGGGGTTCATCGTGGTCTATGACTTCGCGACCCCACAGGCGGCCTTCGCCGGGGGCACCGAGCTCGCCGCCTACCTCGCCAGCGGGCCGGGCCGCGTCCAGTTCCCGAACGATGCCAGGCACGTCATCCGCCAGGTCGGGTCGACCCTCGTCTTCTACACCTGGTCGCCGGTCAACTCGCCGAACGGGCACGCGGCCGACGTCGGGACCGCGCTGACCACGCTCGGGGTCGACATCCCGATCGTCCCCTAGGCCGGCCGGCGGGGACCCCCGACGCCGGCGGGGCGAAGCGGCTCGAGGTCGCCTGCCGCGGGATCGGCGTCCTGGCTCACCGGCAGCGGCTGCTCGACGACGGCCCAGGCGCGGATCCGGTCGCGCTTCACCTTGAGCGTGTGCGTCCGCGGGAAGTCGGCGTCCGGCCACAGCCGCCAGGCCACGACCCGCTGGCTCTGGGCCAGGGTCGCGTTGGCCCGCTTCACGGCCGCGTCGATCTCGGCCCCGAGCTCGGCCGGATCGCGATGGAGGCCCTCGACGCCCTGGCCCGGCAGGTCGCCGCCGCGCGGGACGACCGCCGTGCCCGGGCGCAAGGACGACGGCCTCGATCCGGCCGGGCTTCGTCTCGACCACGACCGAATCGCGGATGCCGGCCGTCCGAAGCGCGTTCTCGATGTCCTCCGGGTAGACGTTGAGCCCGTTGGGCAGGACGATGATGTCCTTGATCCGGCCCATGAGGATCAGGTGGCCGGCCTCGTCGTGGCGGCCGATGTCGCCGGTCCGGTACCAGCCGTCCGGCGGTGAACGCGGCCGCGGTCGCGGCGGGGTCGCGCCAGTAGCCCGAGAAGACGGTCGGACCCTTGACCAGGATCTCGCCGTCGTCGGCCAGCTTCACCTCGACCGGCGGGATCGTCCGGCCGACCGTCCCCAGCCCGTGGTCGGTCTTCGACGTGGCGCTGGCCGGGACCGCACTCGGTGGCGCCGTAGCCCTGCATCACGACGACCCCGACGTCCTCCCACGACTGCTGGAGCGAGGGGGGCAGGAACGCGGCGGCGCACACGAACAGGTTGAGCCCGCCGCCGAGCTGGGCATGGACCCGGCGGAAGAGCCGCCGCCGGGCGCCGTAGGGCAGGTGCCGAGCGATGCCGCGCAGCCGGTCGAAGGCCGCCCGCCGGCCGGTCCGGTCGACCTCGCGCTCGAGCGCGCTCCAGAACAGGTCGAGGATCTGGGGCACGACCAGCATCGTCGTGACGCGGTGGTCGCGGATCGCCTCGAAGATGACCCGCGGGTTGCGGCTCCGGACGTACAGGATGTCGGCGCCGACCGTGAGCGCGTAGAACAACGCGATCGCCTGCTCCATGAGGTGCGACAGGGGCAGCAGCGAGACGAGCCGGTGCTCCTGCGGCAGGGATCGCGTTGTGGGCCGTCTCGACCGTCGCGACGATGTTCGCGTGGGTCAGCATCACGCCCTTCGGGGTCCCGGTGGTGCCGCTGGTGAAGATGATCTCGAACAGGTCGATCGGGGCGGGCCGCGGCCAGCCGGCGACCTGGGCCGCCCAGTCGTCGGGCCAGTCGGCGTCGGGCACCGCGGCGAGGTCCTCGACCGTCGAGGTCGGGATGGTGCTCGAGCCGGGCCTCGCGCGGGTCCGGCGCGTCGCGGCCGGTCCCGATCGCCAGGCGCGCCGTCTCGGCCTTCTCGGCGATCCGCTCGATCGCGTCGGGCGACATGCGCAGGTCGAGCGGCACGACCACCACGCCCACCCGCATCGCCCCGAAGTAGACGGCCGGGAGGGCCGGGGTCGAGGGCGACCAGGTCAGCATCCGGTCGCCGGGCTGGAGGCCCAGGGCGCGGAGCCGCCAGGCCACGGCCCGGCTGCGCCGATCGAGCTCGCGAAACGACCAGACCTCGCTCGAGCCGTCGTCGCGCCGGAGCGACAGCGCCGGTCGGTCGCCGTAGGTCGCGACCGCCTGGTCGAGGATGTCGAGGAGCGTCTCCATCGAGCACAGGGTACGCCGCGCCGTGGCCCGCGAACGGGATCGCCGCGCGAGGCGCTAGGCTTGCGGCGTGGCGATCTCGTACACCGCCGTCGGACCCGTCGACGCGCCGGCCATCGTCCTCGTCCACGGGACCCGGATGTCGCGCGGGATGTGGCATCCGCAGCTGGGCGCGCTGTCGGGCGGGTTCCGCGTCGTGGCGCTCGACCTGCCGGGCCACGGGGCGCTGCGCGACCGGGCGTTCGACTGGGACGAGTCGGTCGAGGAGATCGCCCGGGTGATCGACGAGGCAGCCGGCGGTCGGGCCGTCGTGTGCGGGCTGTCGCTCGGCGGCTATCTCGCGATCGAGCTGGCCGTCCGTCACCCGGAGCGCGTCGCCGGCCTCGTGATCTCCGGGGCGTCGGCCGAGCCGCGCGGCCTCCTGCTCCCACCGGCGATCCGCGGCCTCGCGCTGATGATGGACCAGGGATCGCGGCCGCGCGTCGAGCGGCTCAACCGATCGTGGTTCCGGCGGCGCTTCCCGCCGGCGACGTCGAACGCCATCCTCGCCGGCGGCTTCGGCTTCGCTGCCGGGTCGGTGGCGCTGCGCCAGCTGATCGGCCGCGACATGCGCGCGGCCTTCGCGGCCTATCCGGGACCGACCCTGATCCTCAACGGCCAGTTCGACGTCCCGTTCCGCCTCGGCGAGGGGGGCTTCCGCCGGGTGGCCCGCGATCCGCGCGTCGTCGTCATCCGCCGCGCGTCGCATCTCGTCAACCTCGATCGGCCGTCGGCCTACAGCGCCGCCCTCGCCCGGTTCACGGCCGAGGTCGCCCGAGCGGAGGGAAACGGTCGCCGGACCGCCTGATCGAGCCGGCGCGGAGCGCTCCGTTGAGCCCACCCGAGGCGTTTGACCGCACCGGGACCCTCGTCTACACTCCGCCAGCCTGTCGGCGAGCGCCCATTCGCGCCATCGTCGAGGCCGTTCGCGCCGACCGGCCGCCGAGCCCGAACGAACCGTCGAGACGTGGCCGCGGGAGGTGAACCGGGATTGGCTGAAGTCCGAGTGGGTGAGAACGAGACCTTCGAGAGCGCGCTCCGCCGTTTCAACAAGAAGATCCAGCAGAGCGGCATTCTCGCTGAGGCTCGCCGCCGCGAGCACTACGAGAAGCCGAGCGTGAAGCGCAAGCGCAAGGAAGCGAAGCGCAAGAAGGCCGCCCGCACGCAGCAGGGCTAGGTCGCCCGACGCGACCGAACCCAGAGGGCCGCTCCCAGCTGAGCTCGCCCGAGGTGCCAGATCCGGTGACCCTGAAGGAACGTCTCCACACCGAGACGACCGCCGCGATGCGGTCGGGTGACACGCTGCGCCGCGACACCCTGCGGATGGCCAGCAACGCCCTGTACCTCGTCGAGAAGAAGCAGGGCGCGCCGCTCTCCCCGGACGACGAGCTCCAGGTCCTGACGCGGGAGGTCAAGACCCGACGCGAATCCGTCGAGGCCTACCGGGCCGGCGGGCGGACGGACCTCGCCGACAAGGAGCAGGCCGAGATCGCGATTCTGTCCGAGTACCTGCCGGCCTCGCTGGGAGACGACGAGCTCGAGGCCCTCGTGCGCGAGGCGATCGCCACCACCGGAGCGACGTCGAGTCGCGACCTCGGCAAGGTCATGGGCTGGCTCGCACCGCGGACCCGCGGCCGGGCCGACGGGAAGCGGGTCAGCGAGCTCGTCGCCCGCGCCCTCACGGCCACGCCGCCGGCAGCGGTCGACGCGGCGGGGAGCCGCTGACCACCGATGCTTGCCCAGCGTGCCGATCCTCGGGATCGGGGGGCGGCCTTCTCGCGCCGTGACCTCACCCGCCTCCTTGCTGCAGCGGGTCTCCTCGTCCTGGCCCTGACCGCGATCTTCGCGGTCGACATCGTCCCAAGCCGGGTCAGCGTGTCGGTGGGCGAGGTCGCCTCGGCTGACATCCTCGCCCCGCGCGCGATCACCTACACGAGTGACCTGCGGACGAAGGCCGCCCAGGCGGCCGCGAGCGCGGCGATCTCGCCGCAGTACGACTACACGCCGGCCAAGGCAGCCGCCGTCGCCCAGCAGCAGGGGCTCGCGCTGGATCGGGCGGTCGCCCCGGTCGACACCGCGTTCGACCCGGCAACAGCGGAGAAGGATCGCCTGCCGATCCTCGAGAATGCACTGCCCGGGTTGAGCGACGACGCCCGGGCCACGCTGCTGGCGCTGCCGTTGACGCGCTGGCCGGCGATCCGTGCCGAGTGCGCCCGGATCCTCGATCAGCTCGAGTCGACCGAGCTGCGCGACTCGTCGCTGGCCCTGGTGCAGTCTGGGCTGCCGGGGCAGGTCCTCGGCGGGCTCGACCAGTCCGAGCGCAAGCTCGTCGCCGAGATCGTCTCCCCGCTCCTCGTGCCGAACTCGGCGTTCAGCCAGCCGCTGACCGACGCGGCACGGGCTCGGGCCGCCGAGCTCGTCGCCCCGATCAGCGTCTCGATCAGCCAGGGCCAGTCGATCGTGCGCAAGGGCGACCCGGTCACCGCCGACGTCGTCGAGCAGGTCGACGCATTCGGCCTCAGCTCGGCGCGCTGGGACGTGGCCAAGCTGGCCGGCTGGGCGCTGTTCGCGCTGCTGCTCGTCGGGCTGCTCCTGGCCTGGGTCTGGCGGTTCCGGCCGGAGCTGTGGCACCGGACGAACGTCCTGGCCCTCGTCGGCCTGATGCTCGTGTTCTCGACCTTCGCCCTCGAACTGACCGCCGGCCGGGCGTGGCTCCCGTTCATCGTCCCGACCGCCGCCGTCGGGATCCTCGTCGCGTTGCTCCTTGACGCCGGCACGGCGCTTGTGCTGACCGCGGTGATCGCGGTCGTGGCCGGGGCGGTCAACGGTGGCTCGCTCGAGATGACGGCATACGTCTTCTTCGGCGGCGCAGCCGGGATCGTGGCGATCCGGCGGGGCGACGCGCTCAACGCGTTCATCCAGGCTGGGGTGGCCGTCGCGCTCGTCGACGCGCTCGTCGTGACCACGTTCAGCCTCCTCGGCACGCGCGACCTGACCGGCGTCCTCCAGCTATGGGGCGCCTCGGCGGCCGCCGGCGCCGGTGGCGCGGTCGTCGCGGTCGGCACGTTCGCGGTCCTGGGCAACGTGTTCGGGATCCTGACCGCCTTCCAGCTCCTCGAGCTGGCGAACCCGTCGCAGCCGCTCCTCCGCCGCGTGCTCATGGAGACGCCGGGCACGTACCACCACTCGATCATGGTCGCCAACCTCGCCGAGCGGGCTGCCGAGGCGATCGGTGCCGATCCACTGCTCACCCGCGTGGCGGCCTACTACCACGACGTGGGCAAGCTGGCCAACCCGCTCGCGTTCATCGAGAACCAGGCCGGCGGCGACAACGTCCACGACGAGCTCGATCCGGAGACGTCGGCCCAGATCCTGAAGGCCCACGTCGCCGACGGGATCGACATCGCCTATCGGGCGCGGCTGCCCAAGCCGCTCATCGCGTTCATCCCGCAGCACCACGGGACGGCGCTCATCAGCTACTTCTACGCCAAGGCGCGCGAACTCGCCGCCGCGCCGTACGGCGGGCTGCAGACGTCGGAGGGCGAGAAGGCGGCCAATGCCGTCGACCAGGCCCGCTACCGGCACGCCGGGCCGAAGCCGCAGAGCAGCGAGGCCGCGCTCATCATGCTGGCCGACGGCGTCGAGGCGTCGGTCCGCTCGCTCGGGGCGCGCGACGAGCCGGCGATCCGGGCGATGGTCAGCCGGATCATCGAGGAGCGGCTCAACGACGGCCAGTTCGACGAGTGCGACCTGACGCTGCGCGATGTCGAGCGGATCCGCGAGGCGTTCGTCGCCCAGCTGCTCGGGATGTATCACCAACGGATCGCCTACCCGCAGAGCAAGATCGTCGAGCTCGAGGCGCGCCGGGCAGCCGCGGGCGGCGGTTCGGGCGGCAGCGTCGAGCGGCGGAGGTCCCGCTGGCCGGGGCGGCCCCGGCGGCACCGGCGGGCCGGTGGGTCCGGACGCTGGCTGAGACCCGCTCGATCTACCGCCCGCCCTGGCGGGTCGACCTGTCGGTCCGTCCCCGGGTGCCCCGCCTCCTGTCGCGGGCCGAGCTCGCCCGAACGGTTGCCGCGGCGCTGGTCGCCGGTGGTGCCCCACGGCCGGCGTCGCTCGGGGTCGTCCTGGCCGACAACCGGGAGCTGACCGCCCTCAACGCCCGGCACATGGGCGTCGACGGGCCGACGGACGTCCTGTCGTTCCCCCTGCTCCCGCCCGACTCGTTCCCGGTGCATCCCCGGGGTCCGATAGTCGGAGCGTCCCCGGCGACGTTCGCCCTGCCGCCGGGCCGGCGGCTGCATCTCGGTGACGTGGTCGTGTCGGTCGAGCGAGCCGTCGACCAGGCGACGAGCGGGCGCGGTGGGTGGGTCGGCGACCGGCGCTGGGATCCGACCGACGAGTTGCGGCTCCTGGTGACCCACGGCGTCCTTCACGTCTGTGGCTGGGACCACGCGGACCCGGTCGAGGAGGCGGCGATGCGCGCCCTGGAGGCCGAGCTGCTCGGTCTCGCTCCGCCGGGTCGGGCCGAGCGCGTCGGCGACTGATACCATCGCCACGGGCCCTCCCGGACGGGATCGGGCCCGTTCGGCGTGGCGTTCGGCCGGCGGTGGCGGGCGACCGCCCCGGGGCGCGGAGGAGCAGTGAAGATCGTCGTCGGGCTCGGCAACCCGGGCGAGCGCTATGCCAGGACCCGCCATAACGTCGGCTGGATGGTCGTCGACCGGCTCGCCGAGCGGGCGGGCTGGGCGGGCAGGGGCCGCGAGCGGGACGCCGCCCGGGTCGTCCAGGGTCGCTTCCACGGGCTCGACCTGACGCTCGTCAAGCCGCTGACGTTCATGAACGAATCCGGGCTCGCCGTTCGCAAGGTCCTCGCCCGTGAGCACGCGCCGATGCGCGACCTCCTCGTCGTCACGGACGACTTCGCCCTGCCGTTCGGCAAGCTGCGCATTCGGCCCGAGGGCGGACCCGGCGGCCACAACGGCCTCGGCTCGATCATCGACGAGCTGGCCAACCAGCAGTTCAGCCGCCTCCGCGTCGGCATCGGCGAGCCGGACCGCCACGCTATCGACCATGTCCTGAGCGTGTTCACGCCCGAGGAGCGGCAGCGCCTCGACGAGCTCATCGACGAGGCGGCCGACGCGGTCGAAGCCTGGGCGCGAGATGGCACCAGCAAGGCCGCCAATCGCTACAACAACTTCCAGCTGCGTCCGGCCGACGCGGAACGCCTGGCCCCGCCCGGCGAGGTCGATGGCCCGCCCGGCCCCGACGGGATCCGGCGGACGAAGACCGGCTGGCGGAAGCCACGGCCGTCGACTGGCGAGGACTGACCGTGGACGTCCGGACCCATCGATGACGACCCCGCCCCTCCGCGGCAAGCGCGGAGCCGAGCGACGGCTCGGCGAGCGCGTCAGCGAGGACTTCCGGGCGCGGCACCGCGCGCGGACCGACGAGGCCGTCGACTTCGACGTCGCCGAGGTCGATCGCGAGGTCGAGGACGTGCGCCGCGCCGAGGCGGCCGCCCGGGCTCGCGAGGGCGCCACGCCGTCGCAAGCTCCACGGGGTGGTCGCCGGCTGCCCGACCTGTCGGCGCTTCCGCCGCAGCTGGCCGGGACCGGCTCCTTTGCCGCGCTCCGCGAGCGGCTCGGGCGGGCGACCGATCCGCTCGACCGCCGGGGCCGCCACGCCGGGCTGACCTCGGTCCCGCACGGCGCCAAGACGTTCCTCGCCGCGACGCTCGCGCTGGCCGGCGACCCCGAGCGGGTCGTCTGGATCGCCCGGGACGCCGAGATCGGCGATCGCGTCGCCGAGGAGCTCGGGGCGTGGCTCGGCGATCCGGACGCGGTCGCCGTTCTCGAGCCGAGGAGCGCGCTGGCCTACGAGCGCAGCGAGCTCGTTGCCGACGAGACGGCTGCCCGCGTCGCCGCGCTCGCGTCGTGGAAGACCGGCCGCGCCCGGATCCTGGTGGCCAGCGTCCAGGCGCTCCTCCAGCGGACGCTCGACCCGGCGGACCTGCCCGCGGAGCCGCGCGTGCTCAGGGCCGGCGCCCGGATCGGGCTCGACGCCCTGCTCCGCGAGCTCCTCGTCCTCGGTTACCAGCCGACCCTCGAGGTGGCCGGCCGCGGCGAGTTCGCGCGACGGGGCGGGATCGTCGACCTCTTCCCGCCTGGCGAGACCCTCCCGGTGCGGCTCGACTTCTTCGGCGACGAGATCGACTCGCTCCGGCGCTTCGACCCGACCGACCAGCGCAGCGTCGGCCCCGCCGGCGAGGCGGTGCTGCTCCCGGCCAGCGAGTTCCTCGTTCCGGCCGGCGGCGCCGAGGCGCTCCGACGGAGCCTCGGGCGCGGCGCCGGCCGGCTGCCCGAGCGGCTTGCCGCCGACCTCGCCCGGTTCGTCGGCAGCGACGATCCGGCGCCGGCCGCGGGGTCCGCCGTGGCACGGTCGGCCGGCACGCGGGCACTCGACGCCGGCGATGCCGCCGAGGTCTGGGCCGGCGTCGTCTGCCCGGCCACCGGTCTCGATCACGTCGGCGCCGGCACGCTGCTCGTGCTCGACGAGCCGGGCGACATCGCCGAGTCCAGCGCGTTCCTGTGGCGCCAGGCCGACGAGCGGCGCGCCGACCTCGTCGCGGCCGGCGACCTGCCGAAGGACTGGCCGGTGACCTACCTGCCGCCGCGCGAGTGGAAGGGCCGGCTCCTCGGCGCCCGGACGCTCGAGCTGACCTGGGAGTCCGAGCCCGGCGAGGCGATCGCCGGCGGCGGGCTCAGCTCGGGCGACCTGTTCGGGTGGCGCGAGCCCGGCGTCCCCGGGCTCCGCTCGGGCCGGCTCGTCGAGGCGGTCGAGGGCTGGGCCGCCGACGGCCTGCGGATCGTCCTCGCCTCGGACCAGGCCGCCCGGTTGTCCGAGCTGCTCGGCGAGGCCGGCCGGCCGGTCGCGGCGATCCACCGGGTCGAGGCCGTCCCGCCGCCGGGTGCCGTCGCGCTCATCGAGCGCAGCCTCAACGGCGGCTTCGTCGGCGGTCCCGACGGGCTGGCCTTCGTCACCGATCGCGAGCTCTTCGGGTCGGTCCGCGTCCGGCGCCCGAAGGCGATGCGGCGGGTGGTCCCGCGCGACATCCTCGAGCGGCTCACGCCGGGCGACCTCGTCGTCCACATCGATCACGGGATCGCCCGCTACGAGCAGATGCTGCGTCGCGGCGGGGCGGGCGAGGAGCGCGACTACCTCGAGCTCCGCTTCGCCGACGGCGACCGGATCTACGTCCCGGTCGAGCAGATCCAGCGGGTGAGCCGCTACTCCGGCGGCGAGCGACCCCAGCTGAGCCGGCTCGGGGGAACCGACTGGCTGCGCACGAAGCAGCGGGTCAAGCGCGCCGTCGACGACCTCGCCGAGGAGCTCCTCGCGCTGTATGCCGCGCGCACCTCGGCCCGCGGCCACGCCTATGCCCCGGATACGCCGTGGCAGGCCGAGATGGAAGCGAGCTTCCCGTACGAGGAGACGGTCGACCAGCTCCGGGCCGTGGCCGAGACAAAGCTCGACATGGAGGCCGGCCGGCCGATGGACCGGCTGGTCGTCGGGGACGTCGGCTACGGCAAGACCGAGGTCGCCATCCGGGCGGCGTTCAAGGCGGTCCAGGACGGCAAGCAGGTCGCCGTCCTGGTCCCGACGACCGTCCTCGCGGCGCAGCACTTCCAGACGTTCGGCCAGCGGTTCGCGGCCTTCCCGATGACCGTCCGGTTGCTGTCGCGGTTCGTGTCCGACCGCGAGCAGGCGACGACCGTCGAGGGCCTGACCGGAGGATCGGTCGACCTCGTCATCGGCACCCATCGGTTGCTCTCGAAGGACGTCCGGTTCCGCGATCTCGGGCTTGTGGTCGTCGACGAGGAGCAGCGCTTCGGCGTGGCGGCCAAGGAGCGGCTCAAGCGGCTCCGGAACGAGGTCGACGTCCTCACCCTGTCGGCGACGCCGATCCCGCGCACGCTCAACCTCGCCCTCGCCGGGATCCGCGATCTGAGCGTCATCGAGACGCCGCCCGAGGATCGGCTGCCGATCCAGACCCGCGTCGCCGAGGCGTCGGCGGGGCTCGTCCGCGACGCCATCCTGCGGGAGCTCGACCGGGGCGGCCAGGTGTTCTACGTCCATAACCGGGTCGAGACGATCGAGGCGCAGGCCGAGCAGCTCCGGACGATGCTCCCGGGCGCGCGGATGGTCGTCGGGCACGGCCAGATGGCCGAGGGCGCGCTCGAGAAGGTGATGATCGCCTTCTCCGAGGGCGCCGCCGACGTCCTCGTGTGCACCACGATCATCGAGTCGGGGCTCGACATCCCGAACGCCAACACGATCGTCATCGACCGCGCGGACACGCTCGGGCTCGCCCAGCTCTACCAGCTCCGCGGCCGGGTCGGCCGGTCGAGCCGGCGGGCGTACGCCTACCTCCTCTACCGGCGGCGCGAGCGGCTGAGCGACGAGGCGCGCAAGCGGCTCCAGGCGATCTTCAACGCGTCGGAGCTCGGTGCCGGCTTCCAGATCGCACTGTCCGACCTCGAGATCCGCGGCGCCGGGAACATCCTGGGCGGCGAGCAGTCGGGCCACATGGCGGCCGTCGGGTTCGACCTCTACTCGCGGCTCCTGGCCGACGCGGTGGAGGAGAGCAGGGCGCGGCGCGAGGGCCGCGCGCCGGTCCTCGAGAAGCCCGGCGCGGTGCTCGACCTGCCGGTCGACGCCCATCTCCCCGACGACTACGTCCCCGACGAGGCCCAGAAGCTCGAGCTCTACCGCCGGCTCGCGCGGGCCCGGACGACGGACGACATCGCCGCGTTCCGCCAGGAAGTCAGCGACCGGTTCGGGCCGCTGCCAGAGCCGGTCGCGCGGCTGGTGGAGGTGGCCGAGCTCCGGCTGGCGGCGGAGGCCGCCGGCGTCTCGTCGATCTCGCGCGAGGACGGCCAGCTGGTGGTCCGCTTCGGTGCGGGGCTTCAGCCGGGCGACCGCGATGCGCCTCCTGTCACCAGTCGGTGGCGGCGAGCAGGCGGCGGCGCTCGGGCTGCCGGGCGTCCGTCCCGGTGACCTGACCTTCGCGAGCAACCAGTTCCGCATCCGGCTGCCGCGCGACCCGGGCCGGTCGTGGCAGCTCACCCAGGCCGTCGTCGCGCGGCTGACGGCGGCCGGTGGCGTGGAGTAGCGTCCCGCACATCCCCGCGGCAGGTTGATGCCGGCCGGCGGGCATGGCTGAGGATCCCGCGAGGCACCAGATGAACGTTGATCGGGCCAGCTGGCTGCATGAGTTGCGGCGGGAGAACGAGCGACAGGAGGACGCGCTCGTCGAGGTCTTCGACGCCGAGTGGGGCGAGATCGAGGACGACCACCGCGCGTTCGTCGAACGGTTCCTCGGGGAACTGCCGCGCCGCGGGCGGGTGCTCGACGCCCCGTGTGGCACCGGCAAGTACTTCGGGATGGTGCTGGAGACGGGTCGGTCCGTCCTCGGCGTCGATCAGTCGGGCGGCTACCTCGGCCGGGCGGCGGCCAGGTTCCCGGACGTCCCGAGCGAGAAGGGCGACATCCAGGACCTCGAGCACCGCGACGAATTCGACGGGGTCATCTGCGTCGACGCGATGGAGTTCATCCCGCCCGAGGACTGGCCGCTCGTCCTGGGCCGGTTCCGCGACGCGCTCCACGCCGACGGCTGGCTCTACCTCACGGTCGAGCTGGCCGATCCGGACGCGGTCCGCGAGGCGAACGCCGACCTCCGCCAGCGGGGCCTTCCCGTCGTCGATGGAGAGGTGATGTGGGAGGAGCCGGACGGCTACTACCATCACTACCCGACGATGGACCGGGTACGGGCCTGGATCGCCGAAGGGGGCTTCGAGATCGTCGACGAAGCCGAGGGTCCGTGGCACGACGGCCAGTACGCCTACCACCACGTCCTGGCGAGGACGACGCCCCGCGGCTCCGGCTAGGTCCGACCGACGGCGAATACCGCGTCGCGTCGAGGAAGCCGGTCATCGGCGGCCTCCCGCATTGGCACGCATCACCTCATCCCGCCGTCGGCGCCGTCACCCGGAACAGGGTACGGTGACCGCGGCTCGTCTCGTCGCCGATCGACGTACCCTCGTGCCGACTCTGGAGATCACGATGCGCCCCTGGTTCGGCCTGCACCTTCCGAACTACACGTTCCCGGGCACGCCCCCCGAGCGACTGTTCGACCACGTGGCGCGATCTCGCGTCCGCCGCCGAGACCGCCGGCTTCTCGCTCGTCACGGTCATGGACCACTTCTACCAGATCCGCGGCGTCGGTCCCGGAGACAGACCCGATGCTCGAGTCGTACACGACCCTGGCGGCCCTCAGCCAGCGGACGAAGCGGGTCCGGCTCGGGACGCTCGTGACCGGGGTCACCTACCGGAACCCGGCGATCCTGGCCAAGACGGTCACGACGCTCGACGTCCTGTCCGGCGGACGGGCCGTGCTCGGCCTCGGGGCGGCCTGGAACGACGATGAGCACCGCGGCTACGGCCTGGATTTCCCGGCCGTCCGCGAGCGGATGGACCGGCTCGACGAGGCGCTGACGATCTGCCGGGCGATGTTCAGCGAGGAGCGCCCGAGCTTCACCGGGCGCTACTACCAGATCGAGCAGGCGCTCGACGTCGCCGCGGCCGATCCAGCCCGGCGGGCCGAAGGTCATCGTCGGCGGCGGGGGCGAGCAGCGGACGCTGAAGATCGCCGCGAAGCACGCCGACATGACCCACTGGTTCCCGCTCGGGCTCGAGACCCTGACCCACAAGAAGCAGGTCCTGGCCGACCATTGCGCCGCGATCGGGCGGGACCCGGCTACGATCGAGCTGACGATGGCGACCCCGGTCCTCCCGGCGGTCGACGAGGCGCGTGGCGCCGAGCTCCTCGCCCGCCTGCCGCCCGAGCGGCGCGGCTCCGTGGCGACAACCCCGGAGCAGCTGGCCGACGGCCTGCGCCCGTACCTCGACCTCGGGTTCACCGGGTTCACGTTCAACAACCCGGTCCTGTCGACGCCGGAATCGATCGCGATGACCGGCGAGGCGCTCGCCCTCATCGCCTGAGGTGCGGCCGTTCCGCTTCCTCGGCGAGGCGACGACCGAGATCGTCGACGGACGCCGGCTCGGCGACGACGCCCGGCGCGCCGAGGGCATGGGCTACTCGGTCCTGGTCATCCCGGACCACCTCCTGGAGCAGCTCGCCCCGGTCCCGGTCCATGGCCACGATCGCCGCGTCGACCGAGCGGATCCGGATCGGGACGTTCGTCTTCAACAACGACCTGCGCCACCCGGCCGTCCTCGCCCAGGAGCTGGCCAGCCTCGACGTCCTGTCGCGGCGGTCGCCTGGAGATCGGGATCGGAGCCGGCTGGAACCGGCCCGAGTACGACGCGATCGGCCTGCCCTTCGACCTGGTCGCGACGCGGGTCGAGCCGCCTCGCCGAGTCGATCGCGGTGCTCAAGGGCGCCTTCGCGCGACGGGCCGTTCTCGTTCGCCGGCGAGCACTACACGATCGTCGAGCACGACGGTCAGCCGAAGCCGGTCCAGCGACCGCACCCGCCGCTCTTCCTCGGCGGCGGCGGCCGGCGGCTCCTGAGCCTCGCCGGCCGCGAGGCGGACATCGTCGGCCTCGCGCCGCGCCTGCTGGCCGGCGACACCGGCCGGCCGCGCTCCGACCCGCGCAGCCTGACCGCCGCGGCGACGGCGGAGAAGATCGGCTGGATCCGCGACGCCGCCGGGCCGCGCTTCGCCGGGCTTGAGCTCAACACCTACCCGACCGGCGGCCCGATCGTCGTCACCGACCACGCCCGGGCCGAGGCGGCGGCGCGAGCCGACCGGATGCGCCGGCGGACCGGCGTCGAGATCAGCGCCGACGAGCTGCTCGAATCGCCCCACACGTTCATCGGCTCGATCGACGGGCTGGCTCGGAAGTTCGTCGACCTGCGCGAGCAGTTCGGGATCAGCTCGTTCATGACCGGCGGGATCGACGAGCTCGCTCCGGTGGTCGAACGCCTGGCCGGGACGTAGGCCGGCCGGCCTCGGAATCAACGTCCTCCGGCGGACCGGATCGGCGTCCTCGGACCCCAGCGGTCATCCTGTGCGGGTGAGCGTCTCGAAGCCCCGGACCGCCGACATCCCGATCGACCGACCGCGCGACGAGCCGGTGGCCGACCTCGAGGGGCTCGGCGGGCTCTTCTCGCGGGGCCGTCGCGCGCTGACCGCCGGGCTGGTCATGACGATCACCCTCGTCGCCTTCGAGGCGCTCGCGATCTCGACGGTCATGCCGCGCGTCGCCGCCGAGCTGGGCAACCTCGAGCTCTACGGCTGGGTCTTCTCGGCGTTCTTCCTCGCCAGCATGGTCGGGATCGTGGTGTCGGGCGGCTGGATCGATCGCGGCGGGCTCGTCCAGCCGATGGCGGCCGCGCTCGGGCTGTTTTCGATCGGCCTGGTCATCGGCGGGCTGGCGCCGTCGATGCCGGTCCTCGTCTGCGGCCGCGTGCTCCAGGGTCTCGGCGCCGGGGCGATCCCGCCGATCGCCTACGTCAGCATCGGTCGGGCGTTGCCGGACCAGCTTCGGCCGAGGATGTTCGCCGTCCTCTCGACGGCCTGGGTCCTGCCGGGGATCATCGGGCCGGCGCTCGCCGGTGCGGTTGCCGTCGCGACGAGCTGGCGGGTCGTCTTCCTCGGGTTGCTCCCGCTCATCGCGCTCGCCGCGCTGATCACGCTGCCGGCGCTGGCCCGGTCGGTCCCGCCCGCGACCGAGCCGGGCACGGCAGGCAGTCGGTCGGAGTTCGGTCGCCGGCTGGGCCTGGCGCTGATCGTGGTCCTCGGGGCGGGTGCCCTCGTCGCCGGTCTGACGAGCGCGAGCCTCGTGCCCGGCGTCCCGCTGGCGATCGGCGGCGTTGCCCTGATCCTGCCGGGTTTCGCGCGACTCACACCCCCGGCACCCTCCGCGCGCTCCCCGGGCTGCCGGCCGCCGTCCTGCTCCGCGGCGTGCTGACATTCACGTTCTTCGCGGCCGACGCCTATGTCCCGCTCGCCCTCCAGGACTGGCGCGGCCTGAGCCCGGCCGTCGCCGGTCTCGCCCTCACCGGGGCGACCCTGTCGTGGACCGCCGGCGCATGGGTGCAGGCGCGGAGGATCGCGGACCTGGGGGTTCGCCGGCTCGTCCGATCGGGCTTCCTGACCGTCATTATTGGGATCGCCGGCTTCGCGGCCGTCCTCGCGCCATCGGTGCCGGTCGCGGTGGGCGTGCTCGCCTGGACCGTGGCCGGGTTCGGGATGGGGCTGTCGTACTCGCCGCTGTCGCTGACCGTGCTCCGCGAGGCCTCACCCGGGGCCGAGGGCGTGGCCACCTCCGGGCTCCAGCTGAGCGACGTGCTCGGGACCGCGCTGGGCACGGGCATCGGCGGCGCGCTCATCGCCTTCGGCGCCGCCGCGGGCGCAGAGCCCTGGGTCGGCCTGCTCGGCGCGTTCAGCGTGGGAGCGTCGGCCGGGCTGCTCGGGTTCGTCCTGGGCGCCCGCCTCCGCGGCTGATCGGACGAGGGACCGCCGGCGAACCGGCGGGTCCCCCGCGCTGCGTGGTCGCTAGCGATCGGCGGTCGTCATCGCACCGAGCGCCTCGCGCGCCTTGGCAACCTCCTTCGTCGCGAAGGCGATCGAGACCTTGCCGCCGGACATCCCGGTCGGCAGGACGGCCTCCAGGTTGACGCCCGCGTCGGCGAGCCGGCGGGCGACCTCGGCGAAGGCGCCGGGCCGATCCTCGATCGCGTGCGGCACGACCTCGACCTCGCGGACGGCCATCCGGGCGTCGGCGAGCGCCTTGCGCGTGCCCGCTTCGTCGTTCGTCAGGATCGCCGCGCCGCCGGTGCCGCGGGCCACGAGCCCGGCCAGCGACGTGATGCTGATCCCCTTCATCGCGAGCGCCTCCGCGACCGCGGCGAGGCTCCCGGGCCGATCCTCGAGGTCCACGATGAACGCGTTCATCGACACCCTCCTGCTGCGTCTCGGCCCACCGTCGGGAACTCGCCCGGCGGGATGGGTCGGGGGAGACCGATTCTACGCCCGTCCGGCGCGCGGTCCGTTCGGTCGCCGACGCCCGCTGGGGTAGACTGACGGCTGCCATGACGGCCGTCGCAGGAGCCCACCCCAGATGATCGCGACCGCCGAGGATCTGCGCGCCAAGATCCGCGAGATCCCCGACTTCCCGAAGCCCGGCATTCTCTTCTACGACATCACCACGCTGCTGAAGGACCCGGTCGCCTACCACGCCGCGATCGATCTGATGCTCGCGCCCTACCGGGACGAGACGATCGACCTCGTCGTGGGGATGGAATCGCGTGGCTTCATCTTCAGCGCGCCGATGGCCTACCTGCTCGACGCGGGCCTGGTCCCGGTGCGCAAGCTCGGCAAGCTGCCGGCCGAGACGATCACCGTCGAGTACGCCCTCGAGTACGGCTCGAACACGCTCGAGATCCACCGCGACGCGATCGAGCCCGGTCAGCGCGTGCTGATCATCGACGACCTGCTCGCGACGGGTGGCACGGTCCACGGCACGATCGAGCTCGTGGAGCGACTCCAGGGCGAGGTCGTCGGGCTGGGCTTCCTCGTCGAGCTCGACTTCCTGAAGGGCCGCGACCGGCTCCAGGGCCACCGTGTCGAGAGCGTCATCCGGTACTGAGCCCGACGATGGCCGACGGCGCCCGGGACGATACCGCCGCTGCCGACGCGACTGACGCGCCGGCGGGTTCCGCCGATCCGCTGAACCCGCCGGTCGACGCCGCCGTGCCGCCGTCGGCCGACGAGATCGCCCCGGACGCGACCGCCGAGCCCGACCTCGGCCGGCGTCGCTTCTTCCGCCAGCTCGCCTCGGACGTGTTCCAGGCGACCGCGACGGTCGTCGGCGCGGCGAACGCGCTCCAGCAGACGTCGATCCAGGCGGCCAGCGCGATCCTCGACCCCGCCTCGGCCGCGGCATCGCTCGCGGCGACGGGGACGGCCGCCGGACCCACCGGAACGGCGCGCGGCTTCCGGACGGCGTTCCGGGTCGACGGCGATCGGCTGATCCTCGTCGACCAGCGGATGCTGCCCGCACGGATCGCGGAGATCGAGTGCCGGAGCGGAGCCGACGTCGCCTGGGCGATCCGGGAGATGGTGATCCGCGGCGCGCCGGCGATCGGCCAGGCGGCGGCCTATGGCCTGGCGCTGACCGCCCGGCATGCCGTCGAGCTCATGCCGTTCGCCCGACGGGCCACGATCCGGGCCGCCGCGAGCGCACTCCGGAACGCCCGGCCGACCGCCGTGAACCTCGGCTGGGCGGTCGATCGTATGCTCGACCGGTTCGAGGCGGTCGGCTCGCTCGAGGACGACGGGACGATCGTGGCCGACGCGCTGTGGGCCGAGGCCGAGGCGATCTGCGCCGAGGCGACGCGCGACCACAGCCGGCTCGCCGAGCACGGGCTCGCCCAGCTGCCCCAGCCGCTCGATCGTCCGGTCCGGGTGCTCACCCACTGCAACACCGGTCCGCTCGCCTGCGGCCAGTTTGGGACGGCGCTGGGGGTCGTCCAGGCGGCGGCGAACGCCGGCCGCGAGATCCACGTCTACGTCGACGAGACGCGACCCTATCTCCAGGGCGCCCGGTTGACGGCGTGGGAGCTCGAGCAGGCGGGCGTCCCCTACACGCTGATCGCCGACGGGGCCGCCGGATCCCTGCTCGCCTCGGGCCGGATCGACGCGGTCCTCGTCGGGGCCGACCGGGTCGTCGCCAACGGCGACACGGCCAACAAGATCGGCACCTACCCGCTGGCCGCCCTGGCCGCCCGCCACCGCGTGCCGTTCTACGTCTGCGCGCCGCTCAGCTCGGTCGACCTCGAGATGCCGGTCGGCGCGGCCATCCCGATCGAGGAGCGTCCGGCCGGAGAGGTTCTCGAGTACGGCGGCGTGCGGACGGCGCCCCCGGGCGCGACGGCCTGGAACCCCGCCTTCGACGTCACCCCGGCGTCGCTCATCTCGGCGATCGTCACGGAGGAGGGCATGCTCGTCGCGCCGTTCGGCGCCGCGCTCCGCACGGCCGTCGAGGCGAAGCGCGCCCGCTCCGCGCCCGATCCGGTCGCGCCCATCGCGCCAGCCGGACCGCCGCCGCCCGATGCGGACGCGGACAGCGGCCCGGTGCCGTCGACCCAGACGTCGACGCCCCAGGCGGCGGCGAGCTGATGGCCAGCGTGGCGATCCCGGGCCAGCGCGAGGGGATCGTCGCCCGGACACTCTCCGATCGGGCGCTCCTGCGCGACTTCCTCGAGCGTGACCGGCTGTTCGCCGCCTACGCGATCTGCGACCTCGACGATCGCGAGTTCGCCCGGACCCGCTGGGGCGGGGCGTTCGAGGGTGACGCGCTCGTCGCGGTCGCGCTCGAGTACGCCGGTCTCTCGCCGCAGCCGCTGTTCGTGCTCGGGACCGACGCCGGGATCGGCGCCGTCCTCCGCGACGTCATCCGGCCGCGGGCGGCGTACGTCGCCGCCCTGACCGAGACGCTACCCGCCGTCGCCGGCAGCTACCGGATCGACAACGGCCCGCAGATGGTCCGGATGTGGGTCGACCGGACGACCTTCCGGCCGTATCCGTCCGAGGTCCGCCGGCTGCTCCCGGTGGAGATCGGCGACCTCAACCGGCTCTACCAGCTGGGCTTCGCGTCGTGGCTGCCGTCCTCGGCGATCGCGGACGGCGTCTACTACGGGATGCGCGTCGGCGGCCGGCTGGTCGCGGCGGCCGGAACCCACGTGATCAGCCACGAGGCGCGCCTCGCCGTCGTCGGCAACGTCCTGACCAACGCCGACTTCCGCGGCCGGGGCTTCGCGACCGCCACCACGGGCGCCGTCACCGCGGAGCTGCTGCGGACCTGTGACCAGGTCGTCCTGAATGTCCGGTCCGACAACCCGCCCGCGCTGCAGGCGTACCGCCGGCTCGGCTACCAGGAGCACGTCCGGTTCGAGGAGCGGCTCGTCCACCGCCTCGGCTCGCCCTGGCCGGGCCTGCCCGGACCGCTGCGCCGCTTCCTGTCCACCACCAAGGAGACACCGCCCCGATGACCGCCACGACGAACCTTCCGCCCCACGACGTCACCGACCTCGGACTCGCCGAGGAGGGCGTCCGCCGGATCGACTGGGCCGAGCGCGAGATGCCGGTGCTGCGGCTGATCCGCGAGCGGTTCGAGCGGGAGCGACCGCTGGCCGGCCTGCGCATCGGCGCCTGCCTCCACGTGACCACCGAGACGGCGAACCTGATGCGGACGCTCAAGGCCGGCGGCGCGGAGGTCGCGCTCGCCGCCTCGAACCCGCTGTCGACGAAGGACGACGTCGCGGCCGCCCTGGTGAGCGCCTACGGGATCGCCTGCTACGCGCGACGTGGCGAGGACAGGGCGACCTACTACGCCCACCTCAACGCCGTCGCGGACACCCATCCGCAGCTGACGATGGACGACGGCTGCGACCTCGTATCGCTCCTCCATGCCGAGCGCCCGGGCCAGGTCGACGAGGTGCTGGCGGGGACCGAGGAGACCACCACCGGGGTGATCCGGCTCAAGGCGATGGCCGCCGACGGCGCGCTCCGCTTCCCGGTCGTCGCCGTCAACGAGGCGCAGACGAAGCACCTCTTCGACAACCGCTACGGGACCGGCCAGAGCACGCTCGACGGGATCCTCCGGGCGACGAACATCCTCATCGCCGGTCGGAACGTCGTCGTCGCCGGGTACGGCTGGGTGGGCAAGGGGATCACCTCCCGGATGGCCGGCCACGGGGCGCACGTCGCCGTGGTCGAGGTCGACCCGTCCGCGCCCTCGAGGCGCTGATGGACGGCTACCTCGTGATGACCCACACCGAGGCGGCCGCCTGGGGCGAGCTGTTCGTCACGGCCACGGGCAACCTCAACGTGTTCCGCCGCGAGCACTTCGCCGCGATGCGCGACGGCGCGATCATGGCCAACAGCGGCCACTTCGACGCCGAGCTCGACCTCGCCGCGCTCCGCGAGATGGCCGAGGGCCACGTCCGCGACGTCCGCCAGGACGTCCAGGAGTTCGACCTCGGCGGGAAGCGCCTCAACCTCATCGCCGAAGGTCGGCTGGTCAACCTCGGCGCGGCCGAGGGGCACCCGGCCGCCGTCATGGACATGAGCTTCGCCAACCAGGCGCTGTCGGCCGAGTACGTGGCCGCCCACCACGCCGAGCTCGAGGACCGGGTCTACGTCGTGCCCGAGGCGATCGACGCCGAAGTCGCCCGGCTCAAGCTCGCGGCACTCGGGATCGAGCTCGAGCCGATGACCCCGGAGCAGGCCGCCTACGTGTCCTCCTGGCAGCACGGGACCTGACGCCAAGCCTGCCGCCCCGATGAGGCTCACACCCGTGGCCGTCCTCGACCTCGCGGTCAAGGTCGCCGCGATCGGCCTGGCCGTCGCGCCGCTGTTCGACCTGTCGTCGTCCCACTTCGAGGGCAAGGCGATGGGCCTCCGGGCGGTCCTCTGGCCGATCTCGACGGTCGTCATCCCACTCGCCTGGTGGAGACGTGATCGACCGACGCCCTACCCGTACCTTGCCGACATCGCCCTCGTGCTGCCGTTCCTGCTCGACGCCGCCGGCAACGTCTTCGGCTGGTTCGCGATCACCGGCTTCGACGCAATCCCGCACTTCGTCGGCTGGCTCTCATTCACGGTGGCATTCTGCCTGGCGATCGCCCCGCTCATCGATCGACGCCCGGTCGCGTTCGGGCTCGGGGTGGGCCTCGGGGCAAGCGTCGCGATCCTGTGGGAGATCGGCGAGTACGTGGTCCAGCAGAGTGGCCAGTCCGGGCTGCAGCTGACGTATGCCAACACGATTCAGGACCTCGCGATGGGCCTGAGCGGCTCGGCCGTCGGCGCCCTCCTCGTGACGACCCTGCTGTGGCCGGCCCCGGGGACCACACGGGCGCTGTTCGGCTGGTCGACGGCGCGCGCCTGACCCGCTCCATGGACCCGACCGCCGCCATCGAGCTCGTCCTGTTCCTGATCACCATCGCGACGGGGCTGGCGTTCGTCGCACGCCGGATCGGGATCGCTTACCCGATCGTGCTCGTCCTCGGCGGCCTCGCCCTCGGCCTCGTCCTGTCGGCGCTGCCGAACCCCCCGTCGATCGAGCTCCAGCCGAGCCTCGTCTTCCTGCTGTTCCTGCCGCCGATCCTGTTCGGTGCCGGGTACTTCACGCCGATCCGCGACTTCAAGGCGAACCTGCGACCGATCGGCCTGCTGGCCGTCGGGCTCGTCCTGTTCACCACGCTCGTCGTTGGCGGTGTCGCGCTGGCGCTGATGCCAGAGCTTGGGGCGGCGGCGTTCGCCCTCGGGGCGATCGTCGCGCCGCCCGATGCGATCGCCGCGACGGCGATCTTCCGCCGGCTCGGTGTCGCGCCGCGGATCGTCACGATCCTCGAGGGCGAGAGCCTCGTCAATGACGCCACGGCGCTCATCCTGTACGCCACAGCGCTGGCGGTGCTCGCGCCCGGCGGCTCGTTCTCGCCGCTCGAGGCGAGCGTCCGGTTCGTCGTCGTGGCGGCCGGCGGGATCGTGGTCGGGCTCGTCATCGGGACCGTCCTGACCGCGGTCTGGCGGCGGATCTCGGACCCGACCCTCGAGATCGTGATCTCGCTCCTCGTCCCGTTCGCCGCCTACCTGCCGGCCGAGGCGATCGGGGTCAGCGGCGTGCTCGCCGTCGTGACCGCCGGGATCCTCGCCGGCCGCCGGGCGGCGCGCGTCCTGTCGCCGAACGCGCGGCTCCTCGGCGGTGGAGTGTGGGGCGTGATGCTGTTCGTGATCAACGGGTTCGCGTTCCTGCTGATCGGCGTCCAGCTGCCCGGCATCCTCGATGCCCTGACGGCGTTCGACCCCGCGCGTCTGGTCGGTCTCGGCGTCGCGATCAGCGCGACCGTGATCCTGGCCCGGATCGCCTGGGTCTTTCCGGCGACCTATCTGCCGCGCTGGGTCAGCGCGAAGCTGCGGGCCCGCGACCCGTCCCCGCCGGTCGGCGCCGTCTTCGTCATCTCCTGGGCGGGGATGCGCGGCGTCGTCTCGCTCGCGGCGGCGCTCGCCCTGCCCATCTCCACCCCCGATCGCTCGCTGCTGATCTACCTGACCCTGTGCGTGATCCTGGCCACGCTCGTCGGCCAGGGGCTGACCCTGCCGTGGATCGTGCGACGCCTCGGCGTCGTGTCCGGGTCCAGCCTCGAGGTCGAGGAGCGGGTCGCCCGCCAGGCTGCGATGGACGCGGCCCGGGCGCGGCTCGAGGGGCTCGCGACGGAGTACCCGGACCACCTCCCGCTCGTCGACAACCTGCGGGCCGAGCTCGACCACGAGGCGGCCCACGCCGTCGGGGAGGTCGACGGCGACCTCGACGAGGCGGCCCAGGAACGGCTCGAGCACCAGGAGATCCGGCTCTCGCTCGTGGCGGCCCAGCGCGATGCCGTCATCCAGCTGCGCGACGACGGAGTCATCGGCGACGAGGCGCTCCGGATCGTCGAGCGGGACCTCGACCTCGAGGCGGTCCGCGCGGGCGCCTGATCTGGCCGCCCAGCGCTGCGAGGTGATCAGCCCAGCAGCGCGGCGAGCCGGTCGATGCCGACCGCGACGTCGGCGAACCGGGTGGTGAGCGGCGGGAGCCCGAAGCGGACGACGTCCGGCTCACGGAAGTCCGGCACGACCCCACGCTCGATGAGCTCGGCGGTCAGCCGCCGCGCCGCGGGATGGCGGATCGCGACGTGGGCGCCGCGACGACCTGGGTCGCGCGGGCTCCCGAGGGAGCAGCAGAGCGGGGCGAGCCGCTCGTCGAGGAGCTCGATCGCGAACCCGGTCAGCGCGATCCCCTTCGCCCGGATCGCGTCGATCCCGGCCTCGACTGTCAGCCGGGCGCCTTCCTCGACCGCGGCCAGGGCGAGCATCCCGGGCGTGCCGGCGAGCCACGCCCGGATCCCCGGCGCGGGGTCGTAACGCGGGCCCATCGCGAACTGGTCGCGCTGCCCGAACCAGCCCTGGATCGGCGTCCGGAGCTCGCCCTGGCGGACACGCCGGACGTACAGGAAGGCGGGCGCCCCAGGCCCGGCGTTGAGGTACTTGTAGGTGCAGCCCACCGCGAGGTCGGCGCCGGATGCCTCGAGGTCGATCGGGATCGAGCCGACGGCATGGCTGAGATCCCACAGCACCAGCGCCCCGGCGGCGTGTACCCGCCCGGTGATCCCGGTGAGGTCGGCGATCGCGGCGGAGCGGTAGTTCACGAGCGACAGCACCACGAGCGCGACGTCGCCGTCGAGCAGCTCGTCCAGGTCCGCCGCGTTCGGCCCGTCGACCGGATCGGCGCGGAGCCAGCGGATCTCGCGGTCGCGTGCGGCGGCCAGGCCCTCGAGGACATAGCGATCGGTCGGGAACTCGTCGGTCGCCACGACGATCGCCGGCCGATCGGGCCGCGCGTCGAGGGCGGCGCTCGCCAGCTTGTACAGGTTGACCGTGGTCGAGTCGCCGACGACCGTCTCGTCGGGCCGGGCACCGAGGAGGCCGGTCCCGATCAGCTCCCCGAGCCGCGCCGGTTCGTCCAGCCAGCGGTCCCAGCCGCGAACGAGCTCGCCGCCCCACTCCGCGCGGATCAGCCGGTCGAGCCGGGCGATCGTCGCCCGGGGCAGCCGCCCGAGCGAGTTGCCGTCGAGGTAGACGAGGGCGGGATCGTCGATGACGAACCGGTCGCGGAACCCGGCGAGCGGATCGGCTGCGTCGAGCGCCGTCGCCCGCGACAACCCGGGGATCCCCAGGACATCGGTCATCGCGCCCTCCTCCCGGCTCCGGCGGGCCAGTCTAGCGACCCGATCTGGGCCGAGGGTCATGCTAGGCTTGCCCGCGATGAGCATCGTCGACGCCGCCCACTACCTGTTCACGTCCGAGTCGGTCACTGAAGGCCATCCGGACAAGATGTGCGACCAGATCTCCGACGCCATCCTTGACGCGATCATCGAGCAGGATCCCGACGCGCGGGTGGCCTGCGAGACGGCCACCACCACGGGCCTCGTGGCGGTCCTCGGCGAGATCTCGACAACCACCTACGTCGACTTCCAGGCGATCGTCCGCGAGACCGTCCGCCAGATCGGCTACACGAAGGCCGACTACGGCTTCGACTACCTCACCTGCGGCACGCTGGTCAGCGTCAAGGAGCAGTCGCCGGACATCGCGATGGGCGTCGACAGCGCGCTCGAGGTCCGGGCCGACGCGGCGCCCGCCTACGAGCTCGGCGCAGGCGACCAGGGCATGATGTTCGGGTTCGCCTGCCGCGAGACGCCGGAGCTCATGCCGCTCCCGATCGCCCTCGCGCACCGGATGGCGCGCCGCCTGGCCGAGGCCCGCAAGAGTGGCCAGTTGCCCTACCTCCGGCCGGACGGCAAGACCCAGGTGACCGTCGAGTACGAGCACGGCCAGCCGCGCCGGGTGCGCACCGTGGTCGTGTCGGCCCAGCACGATCCGGACGTCCGGGCCGAGCACCTTCGCGCCGACATCGCCGAGGCGGTCATCGTCCCGTCGATCCCCCACGAGCTGCGGTCCGCGGACCCCGTCATGCACGTCAACCCGACCGGCCGCTTCGTCACCGGCGGCCCGATGGGCGACGCCGGGCTGACCGGCCGCAAGATCATCGTCGACAGCTACGGCGGGATGGCCCGTCACGGCGGCGGCGCGTTCAGCGGGAAGGACCCCACGAAGGTCGATCGGTCCGCCGCTTACGCGGCCCGCTGGGTGGCCAAGAACGTCGTGGCGGCAGGCCTCGCCGATCGGTTCGAGGTCGAGGTGGCCTACGGTATCGGGATCGCCCGGCCGATCAGCCTGTCGATCGAGTCATTCGGGACCGGGCGCATCCCGGACGAGAAGATCCAGGCGCTCATCGAGCGCCACTTCGACCTCCGACCGGCGGGCATCATCTCCGCGCTCGACCTCCGACGGCCGATCTACCGCCAGACCGCGGCCTACGGACACTTCGGCCGGCCGGACCTCGACCTGCCCTGGGAGCGGACCGACAAGGCCGCCCTCCTCGCAGACGACGCGGGCCTGCCCGCGCCGGAGCCCGTCGCCGCCGCGACTTGATCGCCCCGCCGGCCGACTCAGCGGAGCGCCCGCCGGCGATCAACCTGGCCGGCGTCCGGCGCACGTTCCGCGCCCCCGACGGGTCGGCGCTCCTCGCCCTCGACGGGCTCGACCTCGAGGTCGCCCCGCGCGAAATCGTCTCGGTCATCGGCCCCAACGGAAGCGGCAAGAGCACCCTCCTGCGGATCGCCGGCGGGCTGCTCGCCGCCGACGCGGGATCGGTCGAGATCGAGGGCCGGGCCGTCAGCGGACCGGATCCCGCCGTCGGCTTCGTGTTCCAGGAGCCGCGTCTCCTGCCGTGGCGTGACGCGCTCGCGAACGTCGCCTACCCGCTCGAGCTGGCCGGCCGGCCCGCGGCCGAGCGCGAGGCGCGGGCGCACGAGCTCCTGCGGCTGGTCGGGCTCGACGGGTTCGCGGCCGCGCGTCCCCACCGCCTGTCGGGCGGGATGCGCCAGCGCGTGGCGCTCGCGCGGGCGCTCGCCCTGGGCCCGTCTGTGCTCCTCCTCGACGAGCCGTTCAGCGCGCTCGACGCGCTGACCCGGGAGCGCTTCGACATCGAGCTGCTCGGCCTCTGGTCGAAGACCGCCACCACGGTCGTCGTCGTCACCCACAGCATCTCCGAGGCCGTGCTGCTGGCCGATCGCGTTGTCGTGCTGTCGCCGCGTCCGGGTCGGGTGGCCGCGGTCGTCGTCCCGGCGCTGGCGCGCCCGCGCCGCCTCGAGGACCTGGCCGGCCCGGAGCTGGCAACGGCCGCGGCGGCCGTCCGGGCGGCGCTCGGCCGGCCGGGCGACCCGGACCCGGACCCCGCGTCGGTCGTGACTGCGGGACGGGCCAGCCCGTGAGCCGCCGCCGGCGCGCGGCACGGACGATCCTGCCGGTCGTCGTCGGCGGGCTGCTGTTCCTCGCCATCTGGCAGCTCGTGGTCGTCGTCGGCGGCTACCCGACGTACCTTCTGCCGGGGCCGGGGGTCGTCCTTGCGCGGTTCGTCCGGGGCTGGTCGGACGGCACGATCGGCCCGCACGCGGCGGCGACGCTCCAGGAGATCGTCCTCGGGTTCGTCGTTGGCGCGGCGGCCGGGCTCGCCGCCGGCTACCTGCTCGCTCGATCGCGGCTCGCGAACCTCGTTCTCTCGCCGTACCTCGTCGCGGCGCAGTCGACGCCGATCCTTGCCCTGGCCCCGCTGCTCGTCCTGTGGTTCGGGCCCGGGCTTGTCAGCCAGATCGTGATCTGTGCCCTGATCGTGTTCTTCCCGGTCGCGGTGTCGACCCTGGTCGGGTTGCACTCGGTCGATCCGCGCCTCCTCGAACTCGGCCACAGCCTGCGCGCAACGCCTCGCCAGGCGCTGCTCACGCTCGAGATCCCGGCCGCGCTGCCGACGATCATGGGCGGGATCCGGATCGGGGTGACGCTCGCCGTGGTCGGGGCGGTGATCGCCGAATGGGCCGGCGCGGAGCGCGGGCTCGGGGTGCTCGTCAACATCGCCCGTGGCAGCCTGTTCGACACGCCGCTCATGTTCGCCACGCTCCTCACGATCGCGCTCATCGGGGTCGTGCTGTACGGGATCAGCGTCCTCGTCGAGCGGCGCTTCGTCGGCGACCGCGACGACCGCCCCTGAGGCCGCGCGGGTCCGGCTCGATCCCGTGCTACGATCGGGCCGGCCTTCGGGGCAGGGTGCGATTCCCGACCGGTGGTAGGGCCCCGCGGACGCGGCAGCGCGAGAGGGGCGAGCCCACGAGCGGCCCGGCCGGCGTCATGGCGTCGAGCGGGTGCCAGCAGATCCGCGGACGACGGGTGCGAGCCCGCCGGCCGGCCGGAGCCGACGGTACAGTCCGGATGGAAGGAGGCCGGGTCGGTGCGCGTCCGCGCGCCGGGCCATCTCCGGGTGCCCCGTCGGCGTATCGATCGTCGTCGGCGTGGAGGAACCCGTGAACCCAGCCTCGATCCGGAAGTCGCTGATCGTCGCCGTCGTCGCGCTCCTCGTCGCTGCGTGTGCCGGGAGCGGGGCGACGCCGTCGGCCGCCTCGCCGGCGCCCACGACCGGAGCGTCGGCCTCGGCATCGACCGGTGCCGGCTCGCCGTCCGAAGCGCCGATCAAGCTGACAGTCGGTCTCGGCTACATCCCGAGCGTCCAGTTCGCCCAGTTCTACCTCGCGCAGCAGGCGGGCTACTACCGCGAGGCCGGGCTCGACGTGACCTTCCAGAACGGACGCGACCCCGACCTGATCACGCTTGCCGCGCAGGGCGCGCTCGACGTCACGATCGCCGACGGGACGAGCATGATCCCGGCGGTCAGCCAGGGTATCCCGGTCCGCTACGTCGCCACGATCTACGCCAAGTTCCCGAACGTCGTGTTCGCCAAGGCGTCGAGCGGGATCACGACCGCCGCCGACCTCAAGGGCCGCAGGATCGGGACGCCGGGCAAGTACGGCTCGAGCTGGATCATGCTGCAGGGCCTGCTCGCCTCGGCCAACCTCACGCCCGCGGACGTCCAGGTCGCGCTGTACCCCGACTACGGCCAGCTCGTCGGCGTGGAGCAGGGCCAGGTCGACGCGGCGACGGGCTTCGTGAACAACGAGCCGATCCAGCTCACGGCATCCGGCGCGACGCCGGTCGTCCTGCCGATCGACGGCATCGTCCCGTTGCCGGGCAACGGCCTGATCGTCGGCACGAAGACGCTCGCCGCGAAGCGGGACGCGATCGCCCTGTTCATCTCGGCGACGCTGCGTGCCATGACCGACATCAGCGCTGATCCGCAGAAGGGTCTCGACGCGGCGCTCCAGGCAGTCCCCGACCTCGCCGCCGACCGGACCGGCCAGATGGCGGTCCTCCAGGCCACGATCGACATGTGGCACGACGCGCTGACCGACGCGCAGGGTCTCGGGACCATCGACCGGGCCGGCTGGACCGCGTCGATCGCCTTCATGTCGAAGCTGCCGGGCGGTCTCGTCCCGAACCCGGTGACGGTCGAGGGGATCGTGGACGACAGCCTCCTGCCGGTCCGCTAGCGGCGATCGCGGATGGCCGACCCCGGTGCCCGTGTCCTCCGGCCGGGTGGTCGAGCGCGGGCGGTCCGTAGAATGACCGGGCATGGATGTCGTGATCATGGCGGGCGGTGGAGGGACCCGCCTCTGGCCGCTGTCGTCGCCGGAGCGGCCGAAACCGTTCCTGCCCCTGCTCGGGGATCGGTCGCTCCTCCAGATGACCGTCGACCGCCTGCTCGGCGACGATCGCCTGCCGATCCGGCCGGAGGATGTCGCCGTGGTCACGGATCGGCGCTACGCCGGCTTCGTCCGGACGCAGCTCCCGTCGGCGACCATCCTCGAGGAGCCCGTCGGGCGGAACACCGCCGCGGCCGTGGCGCTGGCGGTCCACGGGCTCGACCGGCCCGCGGACGAGCCGATGCTCGTCCTGCCGGCGGATCACCGGATCGCTGACGAGGCGACCTTCCGCGGCGTCCTCGCCGGTGCGGCCGCGGTGACCCGTGTCGAGCCCGACGCCCTGCTGACCCTCGGCATCGAGCCCAGCGGACCGGAGCCGGGCTACGGCTACGTGATCGCCGACGGGGATCGCCGCGAGGTGGCCGGGATGGTCCGGTTCGGCGTCGATCGGTTCGTCGAGAAGCCGGACCCGGCTGCCGCCCAGGCGCTTCTCGACGGCCCCCGCCCGGCGTCCTGGAACGCCGGCATCTTCGTCTGGCGCCGGGCCGCGATCCAGTCGGCGCTCGAGCGCTTCGCCCCGGACATCGCCGCGGCCGTGGCGGCCGGGATCGCCTCGGACGAGCTGGACGAGGCGTACGCGTCGGTGCGCGCCACATCGATCGACTACGCGGTCATGGAGCCGGCCTCGGCCGCCGGTCTCGTCCGGGTCATCCAGATGGACGTCGGCTGGAGCGACCTGGGCAGCTGGACGGCGCTGCTCGCGGCGCTCGGCGGGAGCGGCGAAGGCCGGGTGATCCAGGCGGGGGTGCGAGCGACGGCCGGCCCCGACGACCTCGTCGTCGAGCGGATCGGCGGACGGCTCACCCTCCACGACGGTCCCCGCGGTATCCTCGCCCCGACGCCCGTCGCCTTGTTGACGGGGGCCCGCCCCGCTCGCGACGTCGTCGATGCGTTGCTCCATCGGGTCGCTCGACAGGAGGCGTGACCGTGACCAACATCGCCGAGGCGCCGGCCCCCACGAACATCGTGTTCGGCACGGACGGCTGGCGGGCGAAGATCGCGGACGAGTACACCTTCGACAATGTCCGCCGCTGCGCCGACGGCGTCGCCCGGTACGTGGTCGATCGGGGCGAGCAGGCGAAGGGCGTCGTCATCGCCTACGACCGGCGGTTCGCGAGCGAGCATTTCGCGGCCGCGGCGGCCGAGGTTCTGCTGGCGCGCGACATCCCGGTCGCCTACGCCAGCCACGCCGTGCCGACCCAGATGTCGAGCTACGAGGTCGTCGAACGGGGGTCGGCGGCCGGGATCGTCATCACTGCCAGCCACAACCCATGGACCGACAACGGGTTCAAGGTCAAGGCGCCGACCGGATCTGCCGCCGGGCCGGAGATCCTGTCGGTCCTCGAGGCGGCGATCGCCGACAACGGCGGCCGGGCGATCGAGCGCCGGCCGTTCGCCGACGCCGAGGCGGCCGGGCTCGTCGAGCGCTTCGACCCGTTCGAGGGCTACGAGCGCTACGTCCGGCGGACGGTCGACCTCGATGCGCTCCGCGCGGCCGACGTGTCGATCCTCGTCGAGCCGATGTGGGGCGCCGGCGCCGGCTGGATCTCGCGCCTGCTGAGCGGCGGCACGATCCAGGTGACCGAGCTCCACCAGGAGCGCAACCCCTACTTCGGCGGGGTGAACCCGGAGCCGATCCGGCCGAACGTCGACGAGGCGCTCGGGCTCCTCGCCCGGGGCGGCTACGACCTCGGGCTGATGCTCGACGGCGATGCCGATCGCGCCGGCGCGGCCGACGAGAAGGGCAACTTCATCCACCAGCTCGAGGTCACCGGGCTGCTGATGTACTACCTCGCCGAGTATCGCGGGATGCGCGACCCGGTCGTCGTCAGCGTGAACAACACGTCGATGGCGCGCCGGCTCGGCGAGCACTACGGCATCGCCACCTACGAGACGTCGGTCGGGTTCAAGTACATCGGCCCGAAGATGATCGAGACCGGGGCGATGATGGGCGCCGAGGAATCGGGCGGCTACGGCTTCGGCATGCACCTGCCGGAGCGCGACGGCGTCTACGCCGACCTCCTCCTGCTCGACCTGTTCCTGCGAGAGAAGGCCGCCGGCCGTGGGCCGGTGTCGGCGGCCCTGGCCGCGTTCCACGAGCTCGCCGGCCCGTCCTTCTATCGCCGCGTCGACGTCCACGTCGACCGGGCCGCCTACCCAGCGCTCAAGGACCGGCTGCTCGTCGAGCTGCGCGACCACGCGCCGGCCGAGCTGGCGGGGGCGCCGGTCAGCCGGACCGAGGCGCTCGACACGAAGGACGGCTTCAAGTTCTACGTCGCCGACGGCTCGTGGCTGCTCGTCCGGTTCAGCGGCACCGAGCCGCTCGTCCGGGTCTACACCGAGGCCACCTCACCCGACGCGCGCGAGTCGATGATCGCGGCCGGCGAGCGACTGGTCCGCGACGCATGACCGACGAGCTGCCCCAGGAGGGGCGGGCCGCCGGCGCCGCGAAGCCCCTCGGCGGCCTCGACCCGCTCGACGACCCGGCGCGGCGGGAGCGTCTCGACCGCGGCGACATGGACGGCGCGATCGCCGCGCTCGGCGACCAGCTCCGCACCGCGGCCGATCGGCTGACTGACATCGCCCTGCCGCGCGAGCGACCGTGGCGGAACGTGGCCATCCTCGGGATGGGCGGCTCGGCGATGGGTGCCGACCTCGTCCGCGCGGCGTTCGCCGACCGGGCACGGCTCCCGATCGTCGTGTCGCGCGAGCCGACCCTGCCGGCCTGGGTCGACGCCGCGACGCTGGTCATCGCCTCGTCCCATTCCGGGCGCACGGCCGAGACGCTGACGGCCACCCGGATCGCGGTCGAGCGCGGTGCCTCGCTCGTGGCGGTCACGTCAGGCGGCGACCTCGCCGAGCTGGCCGCGACGGCCGGTGTCCTCGTCGAGCTGCCGGCCGGTGGCCAGCCGCGCGCCGCGCTCGGCTCCTCGACCGGGACCGTCCTGGCCGTGCTGGCCGCCGCCGGCGTCGTCGAACGCGACGCCGCGCGTGCGGAGCTGCTGGCGGCCGCGGCCGCCGCCGACCGCGGCAGCGCGGCCTACGGTCCTGCCGTCCCGATCGCCACGAACCCGGCGAAGCAGCTCGCCCGCTCGCTCGAAAGCCGGATCGGGATCACCGTCGGTGGCGGCCACCTCGCCCCGGTGGCGCGGCGCTGGAAGAACCAGCTCAACGAGAACGCCAAGACGTGGGCCGGATGGGACGAGCTGCCCGAGCTCGCCCACAACACGATCGTCGGATTCGAGGCTCCACCAGTCCTCCGCTGGGCCGTCCACGTGGTGGTCCTCCACGGCTCGGAGGGCGCGGAAGCTGCCGCCCGCCGCGCCGCCATCGTCGCCGAGCTCGAGGCGAGCGGGACGTCGCATTCGGAGGTCGAAGTCGGGCCCGACGCGCTCCTCGGCGAGGCGTTCAGCGGGGTCATCCTGGGTGACTGGGTGAGCCAGCACCTGGCGATCCTGCTCGGCCAGGACCCCACGCCGGTCGAGGCGATCGCGCGCTACAAGGACCGGCTCGCGGCCGGTTGAGCAGCGCCGACGCAGGCCGCAGGCTGGCCCGGCGCCGGCCGCGGCGATGCAACCGAAACGGACCTCGTCGGACGGCGTCCCGGGGTGTATGGTTGGGCCAGCGACCGCCCCCACCGGTCGACGGTGCACGACCGGACGGCGGCCTCATGAGCGCCCTCGGGCGACGGAGGAACCTCCACGATGCACAGCTCCCTCATCGGCAAGGTCGAGAAGGCAAATCGCTACGCCCGCGAGCTCGATCGGATCACGATCGATCGCCTCAGCCTCACGTTCCGCGGTGACAACGACACCCATCACGTGAGCCTCGACGCCGGGAGCTGGCACTGCACCTGCCACTACTTCGAGAGTTGGGATTCCTGCGTCCACCTGCTCGCCCTCCAGAAGATCTTCGGGGTGATGCTGCCCGAGGAAGCGCAGGTCTCGATCTTCGGCGTCCGCGAGCCCGTCACCGCCTGACCGGGGCTGCCCGCGTCAGGGCAGCCAGGCGACCACCGCTCGGCCCGCACTCGCAGGGAGCGCGATCGACCGCGCCTCGCGCCAGCCGTCCGCCGCGGTGTAGACGTCGACGCGCCGGGCCGCGCCGTCGGCGTCCGTCCGCACGACGGCCAGCCGATCGCCAGGGACGGACAGCGCGAGCCAGGCCAGGCCGCGGCTTCCGTCGGGATCAGCCGCCGGCTCGATCACCGCCGACGCCGCCGACGACCGACCGGCCAGCCACGCCTCCGCCGGGCGCAGCTCGATCGGACCGTCGACCGCGCCGGCCAGCGCGATCGTCGCCCCGTCGGCGGACGCCGCCAGGGCCGCGATCCCGCCGCCCCAGGCTGGTCCGGACGACGCTCCGGGTCCGGCCGGACCGGGTCCGTCGGTCACGGCCCCGTCGGTCGGGTCGACGAGAGTGACGCCCGGCCGGTCCTGCCGCTCCCGGGTCAGCACGACGATCCGCGAGCCGGCCCAGACCGGCGGAGCACCGTCCGGCGGTCGCCGGACGGTGATCCGGGACGCCGACCCGTTGGCAACGGCGACGACGACGAGGTCAAGCTGGGCTCCGGCGCGGAAGTCCGCGGCCACGGCCGCGATGCCCTCCCCGTCCGGGTCCAGGGTCCCGAAGGCGAGCGGCCCGGCGAGCCGGACGCCTCCAAGACCGGCGGGACGAACCTGCCGCCAGGCTGGAGCCGTCCCGCCTGGGTCGGCGACGAACAGGCGGCCGTCGGCGGTCGTGGCGACGATCCGGCCGCCGGGGCCGCCCGAGACCCAGGCGACGCCCGGGTCGGGGAGGTCGAGCTCCGACCGCCGCCCGTCGGGCTCGATCCGCTCCAGTGCCATCGCTCCCGGGTTCCCCGACAGGAGGAGCAGGGCGGGCCCGGCGGGCGGCGGGCTGGTCGTCGCCGGCGAGTCGGCCGCCGCCGGGGAGCTCGCCGTCGGGAAGCCCGCCGTCGGTGGCCGGGACGGCTCCGCCGCGCTCGGCACGGGACCGCCACAGCCGCCGAGCCCGAACCCGGCGACGAGTCCAAGGACGATCGACCCGCCAATGCGCCGCCGCCGGCTCTGGATCACCGGAGGACGTCGCCCCCGAGGAGCGACCCGTCGCCGGCGTCGATCCACACCTCGAGCCCGCGAAGCACGTCGGCCAGCGGACCCGACGTCCGGACGGAAACGACCCAGGCGAGGCGCCGGACGTCGGCCGGGGCGTCCGGCCGGGCCGGCTCGAACGTGTCGTTCGGCGCGACCCAGGCGAGGGCTGTTGCGCCGATGCGCGCGCTCGCCCGATCCGGCGACGAGATCCAGCGGTCGAGCAGCCGGCCCGCGGTCATCTCGGCAGACGACACCGAGATCGTGCTCGACGGCCGGGTCGCCAGCCGATGCTCGGTGGCGGCGAGCCCGTGGAACGACCCGTCCGGCCACAGCTGGACGCGCAGCCCGTCGCCCGGCACGGGCACGCCGTCGACGATCCGGTCCCAGCGGACGGACCAGCCGTTCGTGCCGCGCCGCTCGGCGGCCGCGACGCCGGCGGGGATCGATCCCGACCGAGCGGGCGAGGCGATCGGCCGCCGCCATCGCGGCCGGGCCGCCGGCCAGCGGCCGACCCGGACCCGGTACCCAGCCGAGCTGGGTCGCGGCGACGAGCCGTCCATCGGGCGCGTAGCGGAGCACCGCGACCGGCCGGCCCGCGGCGTCGAGGTCGGTCACCTCGTCGTACGACCGCTGGGCGCGCCGGTCCACCACCCGGTCGACGGTGCGTCGCGTCGCGATCGCGAGGCCGAGCACGCGCTCGTGGGCCGCCGCGCGGACGGTCGCCGCGTTCGCCGCGGGACCGGCCAGCCGCGTGGCGGTCGTGGCCTCGCCGCCGGCCACGTAGGGATCCGTCGCGTCGGCCGGCCGGGCGAGCCCGGTCACGAGCAGCACCGCCGCGCCGAGGAGCAGCAGGACGAGCCCGCCGGTCCGCCGACCGAGGCGGAGGAACGTCGGGTGGAGCAGCTGGGGCATCGGACGTCTCCTCCTACACGCATGACGGGCACGTGCCGCCGGGCCCGGCCCGCCCGGACCAGATGTAGCTGCCCCACCAGTCGGCGTCGAAGGAGGCATGGGTGAACCCGCCGAGCATGGCCAGGTCGAACGCCGGGCCGACGCCCTTGCCCTTCTTCAGGGCGTCCCAGAAGGCGACCTCGAAGGTCTCCTCGTCGTTGTCGTAGGCCTCGCCGAGGTAGCCCAGGTAGAACCGCGGGCCGTTCCAGTCGAGCTCGCCGGCCTTCGTCTTGGGGATCCCGAAGGCGCCCGGCAGAGTGGTGTACGAGTCGCCGTTGAAGCAGGTCGAGATCACCACGAGGTTCGTCGCCCGCCCGGCGCGCTTGTCCTTGATGTCTTTCGAGTAGACGATCGCCTGGTTGCAGTCGCCGCCGTCCTCGCGGAAGCCGGAGTAGCGGCGCTGGTCGGTGGGATGCCAGTAGTAGTCGCCGTGCGAGTGGACGTAGTAGCTCCAGTCGCTGGCCGTGCGGACCATGACGTGCGACCGGGTGAACGGGGCGCCCTTGTAGCCCTTGACGTCGTAGCCGAGTGCCGCCAGCCCGCTGGTCGCGAGGCTGAGCATCCGCTCGGGGTGCGGGTCGTCCCAGCCGAGACACGGTGGCTCGAAGGCGGTCTCGTTCGAGTCGGCCGTCGCCTGGTAGGCGGCGTCGACAGGGCGTGCCGCCGGCGGCCCGGCGACCAGGGCGACGACCCCGATGACCCCGAGGAGCGGCGGGATCCACGGCCTCCACCAACGATGCCGGATGCGGGTGATCGACACCAGGGACCTCCTCCGGCGGGGATACGGATCGGTGGCGGGAGGAGGGCGAGGCAGGGAGTCTGGCAGCCGTCGCTTAGCGGCGACTTATCCGGGGTCGCGCCCGGACCTCGAGACCGCCGGGCGTCCACGGCGGGCAGGCCGGAGCGTGATACAGTCGATGGGTCAACCGCATACGCCAGACCGCTGGGTCGCGAAGCCGGTGAGATCCCGGCACAGTCCCGCTACGGTGGTCGCGGCGTCCCGGGCGCAGAGCCCGGGCCGACCGCGCGAGTCCGGTCGCCGACCCCGGGGTCATGCTCGAACCTTCGAGAGAAAGGGTAGGCATCCGTGATCCCGTTCCCGACCCCTCGCCGGCCCGTCCGCGAGGGGTCTGCCGTGCCCGGTGCGCGGCTCGTCGCGGCCCTCCTCGGCGTCGTCCTGCTCGTGGCGGCGTGCGCCGGCGCGAGCGCCACGCCCGTGTCGATCCCGCCCGATGCCACGGCCTCGCTCCTGCCCGGCGACTCCGGTTCGCCCGAGCCGACGCCGAGCCCGGAGCCGGCGGCCACCTTCCCGCTGACCCTCAACGACGACCAGGGCATCGCCATCGACCTGCCGGCCGAGCCGCAGAAGATCGTGTCGCTCACGCCGGCCGCCACGGAGATCCTGTTCGCGATCGGCGCCGGGGACCGCACCGTCGGAAAGGTCGAGGACCTCGCCAAGTACCCGCCGGCCGCAGACGGCGTGCCGGTCGTGGCCACGTACCAGGGCGTCGACGTCGAGAAGATCGTCGGCGCTGGGCGCCGACCTCGTCATCGCCGACGCCAACGGCCTCACGCCACAGACCGCGATCGACCAGCTCCGCCGGGCGAACATCCCGGTCCTCGCGATCTACGCCACCGACGTGCCCGGCGTCCTCGACGACATCGAGCTCGTGGGCGACGCGGTGGGCGCCGGACCGGCCGCGCGCGACTTGACCGCGTCGATGCAGGCTGGCCTCGACCAGGTGGCCGCCGCGACCCAGGGCCTCGACACCCCGCGCACCTTCTACGAGATCGACGCGACCAAGGAGATCTACGGGCCGCAGAAGGACTCGTTCATCGAGGGCATGATCAAGCTCGCCGGCGGGTCGCCGATTACGGCCGACGCCGGCGCGCCGGACATCCCGCTCGAGAAGCTCGTGGCGGCCGACCCGGAGGTCATCGTCCTCGGGGACGCCGCATACGGGACGACCCCCGACATCGTCACCAAGCGTCCCGGCTGGGGGACGATGACCGCCGTCAAGAGTGGGGCCATCCGCCCCGCGGACGACGTCCTCATCACGCGACCCGGGCCGCGTCTCGTCGATGGCCTGATCTCGCTCGCGATCGCCATCCATCCGGAGCTTGCGACGGCGTTCCCGAGCGCCGCTCCCAGCGAGGGTCCGAGCGAGGCTCCATCCGTCTCGCCGGCCGCCTCGACCTACTGACCCGTGGCCACCCGGAGCGAGGTCCTCGGCGCACCGCGAGTTCACCCGGGCTGGCTCGAGCGCGCCCGGACCCGGCCGGGGCTGCTCGTCGCCGGCAGCGTCGTCGCGCTGGTCGCCGTCCTCATCCTCGGGGTCGGGCTCGGGACGGTGGCGGTCGCTCCGATCGACACGGTGGCGATCCTCGCCCACCGCCTGCTCGGGCTCGATCTCGGACGGACGTGGTCGGCGGCGACGGAGACGATCGTCCTCGACCTGCGTCTCCCGCGGGTGCTCTCGGCGATGGTCGTCGGGCTCGGGCTGGCGGTCGCCGGGACGACGTTCCAGGGCATCCTGCGCAATCCGCTGGCCGATCCGTACGTCCTCGGCACGGCCTCGGGCGCGGCGCTCGGGGCCGCGATCGGGGTCCTCATCCCGATCCGGATCGTGCTGCTCGAGTTCGGGCTCGTCCAGGTGTTCGCGTTCGTCGGCGCGCTGCTGGCGGTGGCCGCCGTCTACCGGTTCAGTCGGACCGGGGCGCTGGCGCCGCTCACCAGCCTGCTCCTGACCGGCTACGCGGTCGGCTCGCTGCTGGCCGCCGGGCTGGCGATGACGATGTACCTGTCGGGCACGAGCCTGCGCCAGATCTTCTTCTACCTGCTGGGCGGGTTCGAGGGATCGTCGTGGCTCCAGCTGGCACTGACGACGCCGATCATCCTGGCCGCCACGATCGCGATCCTCCTGCGCTCCCGGTCGCTGAACGGGTTCCTCCTCGGCGAGGAGGCCGCGGCGCACCTCGGCGTCGACGTCCGGCGCGAGCGGGCGATCCTCCTCGGGCTGGCCAGCCTGATCACGGCCGCGGCCGTGTCGATCGCCGGGCTCATCGGGTTCGTCGGTCTCGTCGTCCCCCACGTCGTCCGGCTCGTGGTGGGGCCGAACGCCCGCCGCGTCCTGCCGCTCTCCGCGCTGATCGGGGCGAGCCTGCTTGCCGCCGCCGACCTCGTCGCGCGACTCGCCGGCGGGATCCCGGTCGGCGTGGTCACCGCCGTCATCGGGGCGCCATTCTTCCTCGTCCTGCTGCGGCGGGCGCGATCCGGGTACGAGCTGTGAACAGCACCGCTCCCCCGCCCTCGGGACCGACGTCGGCCGGCTGCTCGGGATCGATCCGTCGCCGGCCGAGACCATGGTCGAGCTCGTGGGGGTGGTCGCCGCGTACCGCGAGCGGACGGTCCTGCACGAGATCGACCTGGCGGTCGCGCCCGGCGAGCGGGTCGCGATCGTGGGTCCGAACGGGGCGGGCAAGTCGAGCCTCCTGCGTGTCCTCGCCGGCACCCTTCATCCAAGCGCCGGCACCGTCACGGTCGGCGGCGAGGCGATCGAGGGGCTCGACCGGATGGCCGTCGCCCGGCGGCTGGCGGTGGTGCCGCAGGCGGTCTCGCTGCCGTTCGCGGCCCGCGTGGAGGAGGTGGTCGGGCTCGGCCGTCTGCCGCACGAGGATCCGTTCCGCGGCCACCGGGCCGTGGACCGGGCCGCGGTGGCGGCCGCGATCGACCGGGTCGGCATCGGCGCGCTGCTCGGACGGGACGCCCGTGAGCTGTCGCTCGGCGAGCGCCAGCTCGTGATGCTCGCGCTCGCGGTGGCCCAGGCGGCGCCGCTGCTCCTGCTCGACGAGCCGACGGTCCACCTCGACCTGCGTCACCAGGTCGAGGCGATGGAGCTCCTGGTCGACCTCAACGTGCGCGACGGGACCACCATCCTCGCCGTGCTCCACGACCTCGGGCTGGCCAGCCACTTCTTCCCGCGGCTCGTCCTGCTCGCCGAGGGCACGATCGTGGCCGACGGGCCGCCGGGCGAGGTCCTTGCGGACGAGCGGATCCGGACGGTGTTCGGGGTCGACCCGGGGTTCGTGCGCGGCTCACCCGCGCCGGAGGTCGCCGGGGCGCCGGCCTGACGCGACCGCGTCGTTGACCGGGCGGGCCGGGGGCCGCTAGGCTGCGGCCGTGATGCGCGCGCGCTGGCCGAGGCAGTCGCCGATCCGGCGTCGCCCGGGGCGGCACGCTCGGGGCGAGGCCGCCGCGCTCGCCGTGACCCTGCTCCTGCTGGCCGGCGCCTGCAACGGTCCGAGCGCGAGCCCGGGCGGCGACGCCAGCGGTACGCCGGCGGCGACCACGTCCGCGTCGGCCGAGGTGTCGGCATCGGCCTCGGCGTCGACCGAGCCGCCCGCGAGCCCGTCGAGCGGTCCCGAGGCCTCGCCGACCGACCTGCCGAGTCCCTCGCCGACCGCCCGGCCGACTGGCGCCGGCCCCTCGGCCAGCGCGTCGTCGGGTGGGACGGCCGTCTGCTTCGGCTCGGCCGACACGCGCGACTTCTTCGACTCGTTCGCGCAGTCGGTCTCGTGGCCGGTCTACTGCGTGGTCCTGCCCAAGGGCTGGTCCGTCGAGCATGGGTCGTTCCAGCTCAAGAACGGCGGCCGGCTCGCGATCAGTTACGTCCGCCGCGCCGACGGTGCCCGGGTCGTCCTCGACGAGGGTGCCGTATGCGCCGAGACGAACCCGTGCTTGCCGCCCGGATCCGACCTCGGGACGACCGCGCTGGCCGATCGGCAGGCCGACCTGAGCTCGTCGGGCAGCGGGGCGTATGCGCGCGGTCGTCGACGAGACCGAGAACCCGGCCTGGCTGCTGACCGGGTCGTCGATCAGCCAGAAGGACTTCGTGTCGATCGCCGCGAAGCTCCACCTCATCGATCGCTGACGGGGGGCGGACGGGGGCCGGCCCTCCGCCCGAGCATAGGGCACGACCCGGCGCCGGGTGGGGCATCATCGGTCGATGCGGATCGCCGACTTCGAGCTGGAGCGCTACTTCGCACGCTGGGAGTTCGCGGTCGAGCACGTCCTGTGCGCATCGGACGTCGAGGGCTACCCGATGGCCGAGCTGCTCGCGCTCGCCGACGACGAGACCCGCCGGCTATGGGACGACCTTCGGCTCGGCTACGCGGAGTCGACCGGCCACCCGTTGCTGCGCGCCGAGATCGCCCGGCTGTACGAGCGGATCGAGCCGGACGACGTCCTCGTGTTCGCCGGCGCCGAGGAGGCGATCTTCTGCCTCGCGAACGTCCTCACTCGGGCCCGGCGACCACGCGATCGTCACGTGGCCCGGCTACCAGAGCCTGTACGAGGTCGCGCGGGCGACCGGGGCGGAGGTCAGCCTGCACGAGCTCCGCGAGGCCGAAGGCTGGGCGCTCGACGTCGACCGGCTGGCGGCGTCGCTCCGGCCGGAGACCAAGCTGGTGGTCGTCAACGCCCCGCACAACCCGACCGGGATGCTGCCGAGCCACGCCGAGTGGCGGGCCCTCGTGGAGCGGTGCGCCGAGGCCGGGGTCCATCTCCTGGCCGACGAGGTCTACCGGTTCCTGGAGTTCGATCCCGCGGATCGCCTCCTCGCCGGCGCCGACGCGCTCGAGCGTGGGATCTCGCTCGGCGTGATGTCGAAGTCGTTCGCGCTGGCCGGGCTCCGGATCGGCTGGCTGGCGACGCGCGACCGGGCGCTCCTAGCGCGGGTCGCCGCCTTCAAGGACTACACCACGATCTGCGCGTCGACACCGTCCGAGATCCTGGCGATCGTCGCGCTGCGCGCCCGCGACGTGGTGATCGCCCGGAGCCGGGCGATCGTCGAGGCGAACCTGCCGCTGCTCGACGCCTTCGTGGCGGCGCGGCCCGACACATTCCGGTGGGTGCGCCCGCGCGCCGGCTCGATCGGCTTCCCGCGGCTGACGGCGCCGGGCGTCTCGATCGACGTTTTCGCCGCCGAGCTCGTCGAGACCGAAGGCGTCCTCCTCCTGCCCGGTTCACGGTTGGGCCATCCCGGCAACCACTTCCGGGTCGGCTTCGGGAGGCGGGACCTGCCGGTCGCGCTCGAGCGGATGGCCGCGTTCGCCGACCGCCGGCTCGGCTGAGCCCAGGATGCGGGCCCGGGCGACGGATCCCCGGACGGTCCGGCGCGTCGTCGCCCTCGAGACGGCCCTTGCCAGGCGCGATCCGAGCACGGTCCCGGGCGGTCTCGCGGCCCTGCTCGACGCCGACTTCGTCGAGCTCGGGGCGAGCGGGCGGCGCTGGGATCGCGCGGCCACGATCGCGGAGCTCGACCGCCCGCCGGGCGGGGCGCTGACGCTCGACGAGTTCGCGGTCGAGCGGCTCGGCGAAGGCATCGTGCTCGTGACCTACCAATCGTTCGAGACGACGGCTCCGGGCGGGCGGCGCGAGGTCCGGCGCTTATCGATCTGGATCCGCCGCGGTCGCCACTGGCGGATCCGCTTCCACCAGGGGGCCCTCGTCCCGCCGGGCGGACGTGGCCCGGGCTGACGGCCGGCCCCTTGTCCCACGGGTCGCGGCGGACGATCATGGGCCCGTGACACGCCTGCGCGGGCTCGGCGCCGGACTGGGTCTCGGTGCCGGGCTGGGTCTGGTCCTCGTTCATGCGCTCCACGTCGCGGCCGTCGTGGCGACGCCGGTCGTCCTCGCGGGTGCCGTGCAGTTCGTGTGCCACCTGCCGTGAGCCCGGTGTCGGAGCCGGTCTCGGCCCCGACCGCGCCCGGAACGCTGGCCGTGGCGTGCGACGGCTGCGGCCTCGTGCTGGAGGGTGGGGCGGCTGGCTGCCAGGCGATCTTCGATGCCGAGACCGCGCGCCAGTACGCCGACTGGCGCTTCGCCGGGCGCCATCGGATGTGCGTCGACACGTACGCGCTCCAGCATCCCGATCGCTACTGCCGGTCGGCGATCTCGTTCGCGGCCCATCTCACCGGCCTGTGCGCCGCGTTCGATCATCCGGACCACCCGACCCTGCTGCGCGACCTCCAGCGGTGGCTGAGCGGCCGACCGGCGCTCGATCGCCCGGTCGAGCCGGCCGACCGCGGCGCGCTGCGGATCGACGAGCTGACGGCGGTCGGCGACGACTCGGCGGCGTACGCGGCGGCGACCGAGCGCTGGGCGCGCTCCACCTGGGCCGCCTACGCCGCGCTTCACGGCCTGGCGCGCGAATGGGTGGCCGGCGTCCTCCGCTGAACTGGCCGGAGCGACTCTCCGCGCCCGCAGCCGGTCGTCGTGCCGGCTAGCCGAGCGCGGCGAACTCGTCGAGGAAGCGGGCGGTGACCCGGACCGCGTTCGCGGCCGCGTCGAGCCGGATGTTCTCGTCGGGTGCGTGGGCCCGGCAGTCCCACTCCCCGGCGCCCAGGCTCGTCATCGGGATCGCGTCGCGGCCGCAGACCTGCCACATCGGGGCGACGCCGGGCATCGACACGTAACGCACCGACGTCGCGCCGAAGACCGCCTCGGACGCCCGGGCGGCGGCATCGAGCATCGGATCGTCCGACTCGGTCCAGTAGGCCGGTTCGCTTTCCTCGCGGATCAGCTCGATATCCCCGAAGCCGCCGGCCGCCAGGTGGTCACGGACGGCCGCCACGATCGCCGCCGGGTCCTGGTCCGGCACGATCCGGATGTCGAGCCGAGCATGGGCCTCCGCCGGGGTGATCGTCTTGTCGCCCGGGCCGATGAACCCGGACCACAGCCCCTGGATGTTGAGCGTCGGGGCGAAGGTCATCGCCCGGATCGCGGCCGTACCGTCGAGCCCGCCGATGAGCCGCTCCGGCTTGAATTCGCTGCGCAGCTCGTCGAGGACGTCGCCGGGCGTGGCGTCGACGATGGCGAGCTGGGCCTCGGTCGGCGGCCGGATCCCCGCTTCGAGCCCGGCGACGGCCGGCGTGCCGTCGCCGCGGTACATGCTGGCGAGCGCCTGGGCGAGCCGCACGGGCGCGCTCGGCAGCAGGGTCGCCAGGCTCGAGTGCGCGTCGTAGGCGATCGTCCGGCAGACGAGCTCGATGACGACGATGCCGCGGACCCCGCCAGTGATCTCGGGCCGACCGAGGGCATCGATCCCGCCGCCCTCGATCAGGGCCCCGTCGACCGCGCGGATGCCCGGACGCTGGTCGAGCAGCGCGTCGAGGTGGGCGCTGCCGTACTCCTCCTCGCCCTCGACGAGGAACCGGACGCGACAGGGCAGCGGACCAATCGTGGCGAGGTACGCCTCGACCGCCCAGATCCGGGGCATCAGCTCGCCCTTGTTGTCGGTCGCACCGCGGGCATACAGCCGGCCGTCGCGGACCGCGGCCTCGTAGGGCGGGGTCGTCCAGAGCTCGAGCGGCACGGCCGGCTGGACGTCGTAATGCTGGACGGCGTTGACCGTCCGCGGCCCCGCCCCGATCTCGCCGACGACGAGCGGCGGGACGTCCGGCTGTCCCGGCAGCTCCACGACGTCGACGGTCGCCCCGAGGCGGACCAGTCGGTCGGCGATCCAGGCGGCGGCCCCGCGCAGCGCGTCGGCCTGGCCCTGCTCGGAGGAGAAGCGGCAGAAGGCAGCCAGCTCGTCGGTCCAGGCTGCCAGGTGGTCGTCGACGTAGCGGTCGAGCGCGCTGTAGTCGGTCATCGGGTCCTCTCGGGTCGGTTCGTTCGGTGCCGGGCGATCGGCTCGGCGTGTGGGTGTCCGCGGTCAGGCTCGCTTGCGCGGCAGGTCGAGGAACGGGAGCTCGACGACGGTCGCCGCGACCCGGCCGCGCCGGGCCTCGACGGTCCACTCCACCGCGGCCGTCGAGCCGGGTCGCTCCAGCCGGGCGGGCACGGATGCGAGCGCGATCGGCTTCTTGAGGATCGGGCTCCAGCCGAGGCTGGTCACCCGCCCGACCTGGTGATGGCCGCCGGCGTCGAACAGCGGCGTGTGGCTGCGCAACACCACGGCCGGCGCGCTCGGCGGCAGGCCCTGCGCGTCGTACAGCGCCACGATGTCGTCCCACGCGAGCTCGAGCCCGACCAGCCGCCGGGCGGGCCCGCCGGACCGCTCTTCGGCCGCCAGCGCCCGGCGTCCGACGAACTCGCCCTTGCCAAGGTCGACGAGCCGGCCGAGGCCGATCTCGTACGGCGAGTAGGCCTGGTCGGCGTTCATGGCGTGACGCGCGCTCGTGTAGTCGACCTCGAGCAGGATGAGCCCGGCCTCGAGCCGGACGACGTCGAGCGCGATCATCCCCGCCGGGCGGATGCCGTACGGCTTGCCCGCGGTCGCGAGGGCGTCCCACACGTCCACCGCATGGGCCGCCGGGATCCACAGCTCGTAGCCGAGGTCGCCGGTGTAGCCGGTGCGGCTGACATCGATGGCCGTCCCCGCGATCGACGACGGCCGGCGCCGGAAGTAGCGCAGGTCGGCGAACGACTCGCCGGCCGCCGCCTCGAGCACGGCCCGGCTCCACGGACCCTGGAGCGCGACCGCCGCGACGGACTCGCTGACGTCCTCGATCTCGACGTCGAGCCCGGACGCGTTCATCGTGAGCCAGCGGTACTGGGGATCCGCGGCCGTCCAGCGGAAGCGATCGGCGGCGAGCCGGTGGATCGTCCCGTCGTCGACGACCTTGCCGTTCTCGTCGCACCACGGGCTGTAGTACACGGCTCCCTCGCGGAGCTTCGTCGCGTCGCGGGTGATCACCCGGTCGACGAGCCGCTCGGCGTCGCGACCGCGGACCTCGTACTTGTAGAGCGGGCTGACGTCGATGAGCGCCGCCTGCTCGCGGATCGCGTTGTACTCGATGTCGTGGAAGTCGGCGTAGACGCTGGCCGCGAAGTAGCCCGACCACTCGCGCCACTGCATCTTGCGGTTCTGGGGCTCGGTCCGAGGGTGGAACGCCGTCCCGACGCTCAAGGGTGCCTCCCGTCGCCGGCGCGTCTCGCGGCACGGCTCGCTGCCGCTCCAGTATGCAGCGTTCGTATGCAGCGTGGATGTCGCGGGCTGGCACGCGGCGGTCGCGGCGACGGAATAGACTGCATAGGTCCCATGCAACCTGCATAGCGGGAGGGCGCGCGTGGCGCCTACCTACGACGCCATCGTCATCGGCGGCGGGCACAACGGCCTGGTCAGCGCGGCCTATCTCGCCCGGGCCGGGTTGAACACGATCGTCCTCGAGAAGCGTCACGTCCTGGGCGGCGCGGCAGTGACCGAGGAGGTCTTCCCCGGCTTCCGGTTCAGCGTCGCGAGCTACGTCGTCAGCCTGCTCCGGCCCGAGATCATCCGCGAGCTCGAGCTGCCGAAGCACGGCCTCGACATCCTGCCCCTCGACGGCACGTTCACGCCGCTCGAGCACGACTACCTGTGGCGGGTCAACGACCACGGCCGCACGATCCGCGAGCTTCGCCGCTGGAGCCTCAGCGACGCCGAGGCGTACGAGGAGTACGGCTTGCTCATGGTCGAGATGGCCAAGTTCATCAAGCCGATCCTCGGGATCGTGCCGCCCGACCTGACCGGGCTGGACGTCCGCCAGCTCGCGCCGCTGACCGGGCTCCTCCGAGCCTTCCAGCAGCTGCCCGAGAAGCAACAGGCGGTCTTCGTCCAGCTGATGACGATGAGCGCGACGGACTTCCTGCGCCAATGGTTCGAGACGGACCCGCTCATCGCGACGATGTCGGCGTCCGGGATCATCGGCACGTTCCAGGGCGTCCAGAGCCCCGGCACTGCATACGTCCTGCTCCACCACTACATGGGCGAGATCGACGGTGCGTTCCGGGCGTGGGGCATCCCGCGCGGCGGGACGGGCGGCGTGTCGAACGCGATCGGCGGGGCCGCCCGCGCCTTCGGGGCCGAGATCCGCACCGAGGCGCCCGTCGCCCGGATCGACGTCCGCGACGGACGGGCGGTCGGGGTCGTGCTCGAATCCGGCGAGGAGATCCGGGCGACCACGGTGCTCAGCTCGGTCGATGCCCGGCTGACCTACCTCGGCCTCATCGAGGCGGGGACGCTCGAGCCGTCGTTCGAGGAGGAGGTCCGCCGCTTCAAGTTCCGGGGCTCGTCGGGCAAGGTCAACCTGGCGGTCGACCGGCTGCCCGACTTCACCTGCCTGCCGGGCGAGGGCGAGCACCTCCGTGGGGCGATCAGCTACAGCGCATCGGTCGACGACATGGAACGCGCCTACGACGACGCGAAGTACGGGCACTGGTCGGAGCGGCCCTATATCGACATGATCATCCCGACCCTCGTCGACCCGACGATGGCCCCGCCGGGCAAGCACGTCATCAGCTGCTTCGTCCAGTACGCCCCGTATCACCTCGACCCGAGCCTGGGAACGTGGGACGACAACCGGGAGGCGTTCGGCGACGCCGTCATCGACCGGATCGCCGAGGTGGCTCCGAACATCCGCGACATCGTCCTCCACCGCCAGGTCCTGACCCCGCTCGACATCGAGCGGACCCTGGGGCTGACCGAGGGCAACATCTTCCAGGGCGAGCTCAGCCTCGAGCAGCTGTTCTTCAACCGCCCGGTCCCGGGCTACGCCCGCTACCGGAGCCCGGTCCGCGACCTGTGGCTGTGCGGCTCGTCGACCCATCCGGGCGGCGGGATCATGGGCGCCAACGGGCGGATCGCGGCGCTCGAAGTCCTCCGGGCGCGCGGCCGCAAGGCAGCCTGAGATGACGGCGACGGCAACGGCCCCGAGCAGCGCTTCGAAGCTCCCGGCGACCGCCTACGACGCGATCGTCGTCGGCGCCGGCCACAACGGGCTCGTCGCGGCCGGCTACCTGGCCCGAGCCGGCGTCCGGGTCCTCGTCGTCGAGCGCCGCGACCGCGTCGGCGGGATTGCCGACACGGTCGAGATCGCGCCCGGCGTCCGCGCCCCGGCGGTCGCCCAGACGGTCGGGCGGCTGCGGGCGTCGATCGTGCGGGAGCTCGGCCTGCGAGGCCACGGCCTGTCCCTCGTCGCGCCCGACGTCCGGGTCTTCGCACCGCAGCGCGACGGCCGCGCGATCACCCTGTTCGCCGATCCGGCCGCGACCGCCGAGGGTCTGCGCGAGTGGTCGGCCCACGACGCGGAGCGCTACGTCGGGTTCGACGGTCTCGTCCGCTCGATCGGCCGTTTCCTGGCCGAGCTGAATGCGTCCACGCCGCCCGACGTCAAGGCGCCGGGCATTGGCGACGCCCTGGCCGGACTCCGCCTCGGGCGGACGTTCCGTGGCCTCGGCCGGGGCGACGCCCGGTCGGTGCTCCGGGTCCTGCCGATGGCGATCGCCGACTTCGTGGCCGAGGCGTTCGCGACCGATGTGCTGCGTGGCACGCTCGCTGCGCGAGGGGTCCACGGCACCGCGATGGGCCCGTGGTCGGCCGGGACGGCCGCGGTGTTCCTGACCGACTCGGCAGGCAACGACGGCGGGGCGGCCGGCCAGACGGTCTTCGCCCGGGGTGGTCCCGGGGCGCTCGCCGCGGCCCTCGCGGACGCGGTGCGGGCCCGCGGCGGTGAGATCCGCACGGGGGCCGAGGTCGCCGCGATCACGACCGGCCAGGACGGTCGGGCGACCGGCGTCCGGCTGGCCTCGGGCGAGGAGATCGGCGCCCGGGTCATCGTCGCCGGCGCCGATCCCAAGCGGGTCCTTACGACGCTGCTGGACCCGGTCGTCGTCGGGCCGGGCATGCGCTGGCGAGCCGCCAACATCCGGACGCCGGGCACGGTCGCGACCGTCAGCCTCGCGCTGTCCGGGCTGCCCCGGTTCGCCGCCGCGGGCGACGGCCCCGAGGCGGAGCGGCGGCTTCGCGGAAGGATTGTGATCGCGGGCGGGATCGACGACCTCGAGCGCGCCTTCGACGCCGCCAAGTACGGCCGGCTCAGCGACCGCCCTTACCTCGAGGCGACGATCCCGTCGCTCATCGACCCGACCCTCGTGACCGGCGCCCCGGCCGGGACGCAGGTCATGAGCATCCACCTCCAGTACGCCCCGTATGCCCTGCGCGACGGCTCCTGGGACGACCGGCGCGACGAGCTCGGCGACCTCGCCGTGCGGACCCTCGAGGACTACGCCCCCGGGATCGGCGCGTTGGTCACGGCCCGCCGCGTCCTGAGCCCGCTCGACCTGGAGCGCGACTACGGTCTCAGCGGCGGGCACCTGCTCCACGCCGAGCCGGCGCTCGACAGCTTCTTCCTCTGGCGGCCGCTGTTCGGCCACGCCCGCTACCGCCTTCCGGTCGAGGGACTGTACCTCGCCGGCTCGGGGGCCCACCCGGGCGGCGGGATCACCGGCCAGCCCGGCCAGAACGCCGCTCGCGAGATCCTCGCGGACCGCAAGCGCTGGGCGCGCTAGGCTTCGCTGGCCGCGACCTCCAACGACCCCGGTGCCGGGGGACGACGGATGCGCGGAAGATGGAGGGCCGTCCCGTGTCGACGAACGATCCGCTCGGTGGTCTCGGCAACCTGCTCGGTGAGGCCACCGGGGCGGCCGGTTCGGGCGGACTGCCCGCCGGCCTCGGCGACGCCATCGGCGGCCTGCTCGGCGGCGGCGCCGCGGGCGGCACGGGCTCGGCCGGCCTGGAGGACCTGGTCAAGGCCTTCGAGCAGGCCGGGCTGGGCAACCAGGTCCAGTCGTGGATCGGGCGGGGTCCGAACCAGCCGGTGACCGCGGACGAGATCGCCACGGCCCTCGGTCCCGAGCGCGTCCAGCAGCTGGCGGGCTCGACCGGCATCGACGTCGGGCAGCTGCTGCCGATGCTGGCGGCGTTCCTGCCCCAGATCATCAACGCCCTGACGCCCGATGGCCACCTGCCCCAGCCGGGCGAGCCGGGCGAGCCGGGTGCGGCCGGCGGCCCGATGGATGCCCTCGGCGGCGTCCTCAAGGGCCTGGGCGGCTGATGCCCGCCTAGATCGGCCGCGACTCCTCGACGTCGGCGTCGACCCCGGGGCGGGGCTCTCGCGGCACCCGGACCCGGCGGCCCTCCCGCGTCTCGACGCGCCGTGCGGCGCGGGCCGCGACCGTCCGGTCCTCGCCGAAGATCTCGAGGTAGTGGAAGAACAGCGACGACAGCACCGCGGCGATCGGGATCCCGAAGATCGCCCCGGCCACGCCGGCGACCTTGGCGCCGATGATCACCGAGGCGAGGACCACGATCGGATGGAGCCCGACAGCGTCGGCCATGAGCCGTGGCTGGAGGACGTTCATCACGATGAACCAGCCGACCATCATGATCGCCAGGGTCGGCAGGATGAGGCCCGGATCGGTGAACACGGCGACGATGACCGGCGGCGCCCATGACACGAACGGCCCGAAGAACGGAATCGCCATCAGGAGTCCCGAGGCCGCCGTCGTCACCGCGATGAAGTCGAGCCCGAGGATGGCGCTCGTGGCCAGGGCGATCGCGGCGTACGCGAAACCGATCGCCGCCTGGCCGCGCAGGAACCCGCCGAACGAGCGCGACACCGACGTCTCGAGCAGGCGCGCGTCCTCGCGCTGGGCGGGCGGGATGAGCCGGTTGAGGAACGCCTGGATGCGCTCCTGGTCGACGAGGATGTAGACCGACAGGATCACCACGATGAGGGTCGTACCGATCGCCCCGAGGCTTGCCGCGGCGATCGACTGGAGCGGTCCGACGATGGTGTCCGCCGAGTCCTTGACGGTCTGCAGGACCTGGGTCACGAGTGCCTGGAGGTCGACCTGCCCGAACCCGAGCTGGTTGAGCCACGACTGGAGCGGGGCGAGGATCCCGGGCAGGTCCTCGGTGAGCCGCGGGAGGTAGGCGATGAACTCGGAGATCCCGCTGGCCAGGCTCTGGGCGATGAACACGATCACCGCCACCATGCCCGTGAACAGGATCAGGTAGACGAGCACGACCGCCGCGACCCGCGGCAGGCGCGGCACGTGGGCGATCATCCAGCGGACGATCGGGCTGAGGATGAACGCGATCAGCCAGGCCAGGAAGAACTCGAGGATCACGTCGCCGAAGTCGAAGAAGATCTTGCCGACCATCCCGACGACCACGATGCCGAGCCCGACGGTCGCCAGGATCAGGAGGACCTCGAACAGCCTGGTCTGGCGCCGGGTGAGCGTGAGGGGCGTGCCGGTCGTGGGCGGCTCGTCCGGTGTCGTCCGGTCGTCGGTCTCGCCGTCGCTCATCGCAGGCCCATCCGCTCGCGCACTTCGGCCATCGTCGCCTCGGCCTTCGGCCGGAGCCGCTCCGCTCCATCGCCGAGGATCTGGTCGACCCGGTCGGGGTCGGCCATGAGCTCAGCGTATCGCTCGCGTGAGCCGGCATAGTGGGCGATGATCCGGTCTGCGAGCAGGTTCTTCGTGTCGACGCAGCCGGTCCGCGCCGTCCGCTCGCCGTCCCAGACCTCCTCGTAGTCGTCGCCGAAGAACCGGTGGAGCTGGCAGACGTTGCAGACCTCGGGGCGGCCGGGGTCGGTGCGCAGGATTCGCTGCGTGTCGGTGACCATCGACATCACCTGGCGGCGGACCACGGCCGGCTCGGCGAAGATGTCGATCGTGTTCCCGACCGACTTGCTCATCTTGCGGACGCCGTCGGTGCCAAGGACGATCGGCGCCTCGGTGAACACCGCCTGCGGCTCGGGGAAGACGTCGCCGTACCGTCCGTTGAACGACCGGACGATCTCGCGCGACAGCTCGAGGTGGGCCGCCTGGTCCCGCCCAACGGGGACGAGTGACGCCTTGTAGATGACGATGTCGGCGGCCTGGAGGACCGGGTAGGTCAGCAGCCCGTGGTTGACGTCGTCGGGCTGGAGCTGCTTCTTCTCCTTGTAGGTCGGGGTTCGCTCCAGCCAGCTCACGGGCGTGACCGTGCACAGCAGCCAGGCGAGCTCGGTGTGCTCCGGGCGGTGGCTCTGGACGAACAGCGTGCAGTGATCGGGATCGAGCCCGAGGGCGAGCAGCGACGCCGCCATCTCACGGGTCCGGCCGCGCAGCAGGACCGGGTCGTGGGTGCTCGTCAGGGCGTGGTAGTCGACGATGCAGTAGACCGCCTCGTACTCGTACTGCAGCTTGACGTAGTTCCGGATCGCCCCGAGGTCGTTGCCCAGGTGGACGATGCCGGACGGCTGGATCCCGCTGAAGATGCGCGGCCGGGCGCCGGCCGCCGGGTTCGACGACGGAGCGGGTGCGAGGTCGGCTGTCATCGTCCGCGAGTGTAGCGGACGGCGATTCGCCCGCTCCCGCCCGAGGGCGCGAGGCCGGCTGTGGCTGCTCCGGGTCGGCTACCATTCGGCCGATGTCCAGCCCCGTTCCCGGTCGCCGATGAGCCGTGCACCGCTGCGTGTCGCCGTGCTCGGCGCCGGGACGGTCGGGATGTCCGTGATCCGCGCATTCGAGGCGTTCCCGGAGCGGCTGGCGCCGGTCGACGGCGTGCCGCTCCAGCTCGTCGGGGTCGCCGTGCGGGACCTCGCGGCGGCGCAGGCACGCGGGGTCCCGGCCGGGCTGCTGACCGACGCGCCCGCGCACCTGGTGGCCTCACCCGAGGTCGACGCGGTCGTCGAGCTGCTGGGCGGCGACGAGCCCGCCCGGACGCTGACCGCGGCCGCGCTCGGCGCCGGCAAGCCCGTTGTCAGCGCGAACAAGCACGTTGTCGCCCACCACGGTCCGGAGCTCGAGGCGATGGCCCGGCGGAGCGGCGCGGCGTTCCGGTTCGAGGCGGCCGTCGCGGGCGGCACGCCGGTCCTCGGGCCGCTCGTCGCCGGGCTGGCGGCGGATCGTGTGACCGCGATCTGCGGGATCGTCAACGGGACGACGAATCACATCCTGACCGGCATGGCGTCCGGCGGACGCGGCTACGACCAGGTCCTCGCCGACGCCCAGGCGGCAGGCTACGCGGAGGCCGATCCGCGCGGCGACGTCGAGGGCGACGACGCCGTCAACAAGCTCGCGATCCTCGCCCGTCTCGCTTTCGGGACGTGGCTGGATCCGGCGACGATCGAGCGGCGACCACCGACGGTCCGCGGTCCCGGAGCCCCCGGCATCACAGGCGTCGACGTCGAGGAGCTGCGGGCGGCGGCCGCGGTCGGACTGACGATCAAGCTGCTGGCAGGAGCCCAGCGGGCGGACGATTCGATCGTCGCCGGGGTCCTTCCGACGGCGGTCCCGATCGACAGCCCGCTCGGACGGACCGCCGGGGTCGAGAACCGGGTCGAGATCGACGCCGAGCCGCTCGGGCGGGTCGCGTTCGTCGGCCCCGGCGCCGGCGGGCCGGCCACGAGCAGCGCCGTCCTGGGCGACCTCATCGCCCTGGCCCGCCCGGGGGCCGACAGCACCTGGCAGGGCCTCCCGCCGGCCGGCGGGACGATCGCGGCCGGGACCGACGCCGGCCCGCGACGCCGGTTCTTTGCGTCGTCGCTGCCCGAGCAGCTCGTCCGCGACCAGGTCGAGATCGAGATCGCCCGGGGCGGTGGGTTCATCGCCGCCGCGGCGCCGCTCGACGAGCTCCGGGCCGGTCTCGCCGCCGCGGGCGTCGAGGCGACCCTGTACCCGATCGACGCGTGACGGCCGCCTCCATGACGGACCGACCGACCCTCGTCGAGCGCTACCGGAGGTTCCTCCCGGTCGGGCCGGCGACGCCGCCGCTCAGCCTCGGCGAGGGGGGTACCCCGCTCGTCCACGCCCGCCGGCTCGGGGCGGAGCTCGGCCTGCCGAACCTGTACCTCAAGGTCGAGGGCGCCAATCCGACGGGCAGCTTCAAGGACCGCGGGATGGTCGTCGCGGTGAGCCGCGCCGTGGAGGGCGGCGCGCGCTCGATCGCCTGCGCGTCGACCGGCAACACGTCGGCGTCAGCGGCCGCGTACGGGGCCGCGGCCGGCCTCGAGGTCGTGGTCGTCCTGCCACGTGGCCAGATCGCCATGGGCAAGCTCCTCCAGGCCCTGATGGCCGGCGCACGGGTGGTGGCGGTCGATGGCAACTTCGACGCCGCGCTCCGGATCGTCCGCGAGCTCGCCAGCAGTGACGACCACCCGATCACCCTGGTCAACTCGGTCAACCCGGATCGGCTGGCCGGCCAGAAGACGGCCGCGTTCGAGGTGTGCGACCAGCTCGAGCGCCAGCCCGACGTCCTCGCCATCCCGGTCGGCAACGCCGGCAACATCAGCGCCTACTGGGCCGGCTTCCGCGACTACGAGACCGCCGGGCTGACGTCGGCGAGCCCCCGCATGTACGGCTTCCAGGCCGCCGGAGCGGCGCCGCTCGTGCTCGGGCACCCGGTCGCTGCGCCCGAGACGGTGGCGACGGCGATCCGGATCGGTGACCCGGCCAGCGGGAAGCTGGCGACGGCGGCCCGCGACGAGTCGGGCGGGCGCATCGAGGCGGTGACCGACGACGAGATCCTGGCCGCCTACCGCGACGTCGCCCGGCTCGAGGGGGTGTTCTGCGAGCCGTCCTCGGCGGCCGGCGTGGCCGGGGTGCGCAAGCTCGTCGCGGACGGCCGCCTCGGCGTCGAGCCAGATGCGACGATCGTGTGCGTCCTCACCGGCAACGGGCTCAAGGATCCGCACACGGCCGAGGTCCAGGCCGGCGCGGTGCTCGAGGCCGAGGCGACGACCGACGCAGTGATCGCCGCGCTCGGCTGGTAGGCGGCGGAACGCCGAGGGGCAGACGAGGACTGCAGGAGGGACGCGTGGTCGCGAACTGGCTGGCCGAGCTCGATGGGCGGCGGATCGCCGTGGAGGTCCCGGCGACGAGCGCCAACCTCGGCGCCGGCTACGACTGTCTCGGGCTGGCGCTCGACCTGACCGACCGGATCGAGGTCGAGGTCCGCAGCTGGAGCCGGGGCCAGATCGAGCTCGAGATCGACGGCGAGGGCGTGAACGAGCTCACCGAGGACCGCGACAACCGGTTCGTCCAGGGTCTCGAGACGGCGCTCGTCCTCCTTCGCGGCGAGCTCCCCGACGGGGTCGGCTGGCGGATCTCGATGCGCAACCGGATCCCGTTGATGCGTGGGCTCGGGTCGTCGGCCGCGGCCACGGTCGCCGGGGTCGTCGCGGCCAACGCCCTGGCGGACGGCAACCTCGCGCCGCCGGACATGCTCAAGATCGCCGCCGCCATCGAGGGCCATCCCGACAACGTCGGGGCGGCGCTGCTCGGCGGGTTCGTCGTCAGCGCGGCGATCGACGACGCCGTCGAGGCGCTCCGGTTCGACGTCCCGCGCGACCTGCGCTGCGTCCTCTACGTCCCGGATCTCCGGCTCGAGACGTCGGCGATGCGCGATGCTCTCCCGAAGCGGGTTCCGTTCGACGACGCGGCCACGAACCTGGCCCGTGTCGCGCTCGGCGTCGCGGGGATGGCCGGCCGGCGGACCGACCTCCTGCGCTACCTGACGATCGACCGCCTCCACGAGCCCTACCGGAGCGAGGTCTATCCGCAGCTGCCGCGGCTCGTCGAGGCCGCACGCGCAGCCGGCGCGCTCGGCGCCTGCCTGTCGGGATCGGGCTCCGCCATCATCGCGTTCACCGACACGGTGGCGGCGGTCGCCCGGATCGAGGCGGCGTTCTCGGCGGTCGCCGCCGACACCGACCTGCCCGGCCACGCGACGGTGGTCACGCCGCGCAACGCCGGGGCGAAGGTCGTCCACCGCTCCTGACCGGCGGCCGGCCCGCGGTCGGCAGGGGCGTCGGCTCGAACCGTCGCAACGATCCGGCGCGCGCGAGCACCACGAATCCTGGCCCGCTGGCCGAGCCCACGCTCGGGACGCCGCGAGGAGGCTTGACGGCCCATCCGACACTGCGGCCATGGGGGAGTTCGTCAGCGAGATCGGTCAATCGATCGGTGGCCTGTTCCAGAACGCGCTCGGCGCCGTGAGCGCCGCGTTCGGGAGCCTTATCCACACGGCCAACGCCTGGATCCCCGGCGGGTTCCCGGTCTTCATCGTCCTGGCCACGATCGCGGTCCTGGTCGGCCTGGCCACCCTCAGGCGCTAGGCGCCGTCGACGGTCGTCGGTAGGCGACCACGCGGGCCTCGACCCGCAGCCCCAGTGCCGCGTACAGGCCCGTCGCGGCCGCGTTCGCGGCCTCCGCCGCGATCAGCACGTCGCCGGCGCCGAGGTCGCGGGCCGCCCCGAGGGTCGCCCGGCAGACTGCCCGGCCGAGCCCGCGCCGCTGGTGCGCCGGATGGACGCCGACCGGCTCGAGCTCGACGCCGAGGGTCAGCGGGTCGAGCCAGCCGAGGGCGAATGCCGCGACGGCACCGTCCGGCCCGACGACGATCGAGTCGAGCCCCGGACGGTAGAGCGGGGTCGTCCGGCACCAGCGGTACTTCTCCTCGGTCATCGACGAGCCAGGGAACGCGGCGTGGCCGGCGGCGACGCGGCCGGCGATGTCGGCATCGCTCGAGATCGTCGCCAGGGCGTAGCCATCGGGCAGTGGGGGAGGGTCGAGGTCGAGTCGATCGATGTGGCCGACGAAGTGGACGTAGCCCGGCTCGGGACCCTGCCCGAGGCCGAGCGACGCGAGTGCCGCAACGGTCGCCGGATCCGGGACCGCCGTCCAGATCCGGGCCGTGCCGGTTGGCTGCCCGGGACCGGTTGACGCCTCGACCGCGTCGATGTCGAGGCCGCCGAGCCGCCCCGGCGGCGTGGCTCCGAACCGGGCGACCTGCGCCTCGCTCCAGCCCACCATCTCGCCGAGCCGTGCGGTCGTACGGAACCCGGGTGCCACGACGAGGTCCGCGTCGTTCGGCGGCCCGAACCAGGCGAACCCGATGAGCTCGGTGGCGTCGGCCTCGCCGGCGAACCACAGTCGGATCCGTCCCTCGAGCCCGGGCGTCCGCCCCAGCGCCTGGACCGACCACCAGTCGACGTCGCCCGGGTGAAGGTGCATCGCCGGCCAGTCGGCGCGCCAGCAGCGCGACACGAGCGCCTGCATCAGCCGGCTGTCCGCGGGCGTCTGCCACGCCCGCGAGCCACCGATCGCTTCGGCCCGGCCGCCCGAGGGGGACGCCGGCTCGCCGGTCACCCGGTCGGCGTGTTGGCCCGGATGAACTTCAGGGTCCGGCGCCACGCGTTCGTCGAGGCCTCGGCGTAGTCGGCCGCCTTCCGGTCGAAGAAGCTGTGCGGGGCGCCCGGATAGGTCACCAGCTCGTGCGCCACCCCGGCGCCGACGAGCGCGTGCTCGAACTCGGCAACGACCTCCGGGGTGATCCCCTCGTCGGCGCCCCCGAAGATGCCGAGGATCGGGGCACGGATCTCGGCCGCGACGTCGATCGGCGCCGGGGAGCTCGGGCGGGAGCCGGTCGGCCAGCCGTAGAAGCCGATCGCCCCGGACAGCCCGAGGTCCATCGTGGGGGCGAGGAAGGCGAGCCGACCGCCCATGCAGAACCCGATCGCGAACAGCGCGACGACGCGGCCGCCCTCGCGCAGCGCGGCGGCGGCGGCGCGGACGTCGGCCAGCGTCCCCTCCCAGGTCATCTGGCGGACGTGCGGCGTGTGGTCGAAGTCGTCGCCCCGGGCGCCGGTTCCGGCCGTCCGCCCGAAATAGTCGAGCGCGACGGCGTCGACGCCGGCCTCGGCGAAGCGGAGCGCCAGCTCCTCGTAGTAGCCGTGCAGCCCGCGCACGTCGGGGAAGATCAGGATGCCGGCCCCGATCGGGGCGCTGGCCCGGGCGCGGAACGCCTCGAGCTGGTTCCCGTCCGCCGCCGTGAGGACGAGATGCTCGATGCTCGATCGCCCCGCCGGCGATCGGTGTGATCGGTGGTCGGCTATCGAGGTCGAAGCACATCGGGACGCTCCTCCAGCGCCTTCAGCATACGGGAGACGCGCGCGACCGCACGCTCCGGGAGGCTGGAGGCCCGCTGCTACAATCCCGCCCTGATGCAGGCCCCCATCGTCGTGCAGAAGTTCGGCGGCTCGTCGGTCGCCGGAGCGGACCGGATCAAGCGCGTCGCCCGGCGGATCGCCCGCGAGCGTGGCGCCGGCGCCGACCTCGTCGTCGTCGTCAGCGCCATGGGCGACACGACCGACGAGCTGCTGGCCCTCGCGGCGGCGATCACCGACGAGCCCGATTCGCGCGAGCTCGACATGCTCCTCGCCACCGGCGAGCACCAGAGCGCGACGCTCGTGTCGATGGCCCTTCACGCCCTCGGGGTGCCGGCGATCAGCCTGACCGGCGCCCAGGCCGGGATCCGCACCGACGGCCGCTACGGCAAGGCCCGGATCGCCAACATCGATCCGGCCCGCGTCCACCAGGAGCTCGCGGCCGGCAAGGTCGTGATCGTGGCCGGCTTCCAGGGTCTCAGCTCGACCGACACGCGAGAAGGCCGAGACGACGACCCTCGGACGGGGCGGCTCGGACACGACCGCGGTCGCCCTGGCGGCCCGGCTCGGGGCCGACCGGTGCCAGATCTTCACCGACGTGCGGGGCATCTTCACCGCCGACCCGCGGCTCGTGGCGCGAGGCGCGCCAGCTGTCGGTGATCGGCTACGAGGAGATGCTCGAGCTGGCCCACCAGGGCGCCCAGGTCATGCAGGTCCGGGCGGTCGAGCTCGGCTGGGTCAACGGCGTCGTCATCGAGGTCCTGAGCTCGTTCGAGGACGCGCCGGGGACCCGCATCCAGGAGGATCCGCTCGTGGAGCAGCGCAACAAGGTCCGCGGCCTGGCCCACGACCGGAACGTCGCCAAGATCACCCTCGTCGCGGTGCCCGACCGGCCGGGCGTGGCCCACTCGATCTTCGCGCCGCTGGCCGACGCCGGGATCAACGTCGACATGATCGTCCAGAACGTCGGCCACGGCGGCACCACCGACATGAGCTTCACGGTCGCCCGCTCCGAGCTCGCCCGGGCGAAGCGGATCCTCGAGCCGATCGTCCGCGAGCTCGGGTTCCAGGAGATGACCACCGACTCGGCCGTCGCCAAGGTGTCGATCGTCGGCGCCGGGATCCACAACGCGCCCGGCTACGCCGCCCGGATGTTCGGGACGCTTGCCGATGCCGGGGTCAACATCGAGATGATCTCGACGTCGCGAGGTCCGGATCACCTGCATCATCGCCGAGGACGACGTCGAGACCGCCGTCCGCGCGCTCCACGCGGCGTTCGAGCTCGAGCGGCCCGACGCGGCCGATGGCGCGCCAGCCGGGTCGGCCCCGGCGGCGCGGGCGGGCTGACGGCCGCGTGACCGGCGATCGCCGTTCCTCGCCCGCCGCGAGCGGTTCGCGCGCGTCGGCTCGACGAACGACGTCGTCCGCGCCTGGCTCGCCGACGGGACGCCCGAGGTCTGCCTGGCGGTGGCCGACGAGCAGACCGCCGGGCGCGGCCGCGAGGGCCGGTCCTGGGCCGCGCCGCCGGGCGCCGCGCTCCTGCTGTCGCTCGGGTTCCGGCCGGCGTGGCTGGCGCCCGAGCGCGTCTGGCGGCTGGCGGCGATCGTCGCCCTGGCGATGGCCGACGCGGCCGAGGCGGTCGCCGGCCTGGCGCCACGGTCCATCCGCCTGAAGTGGCCGAACGACCTCGTCATCGAGACCCGCGACGCGGCGACCGTGCCGCAAGCTGGCCGGCGTGCTCGGCGAGACCGCCGGGCTCGGGCGGCGACGATCCGCGGGCGATCGTCGGCATCGGGATCAACGCCGACTGGCCGGCGGCGACGTTCCCGCCCGACCTCGCCGGCGACGATGACGAGCCTTCGCGAGGCCGCCGGCGGGCGGCCCGTCGACGCGGCCGGGCTGCTCGACGCGTTCGTCGTCCGGCTCGAGGACGCGAACGCGGTCGCCTCCGCGCCGGCCGCTTCGACACGGCCGGCTGGGTCGCCCGCCAGCTGACGAACGGCCGGCCGGTCCGGCTCGACGTGCCCGACGGGAGCTCGACCGTCGTCCGTGGCCGCTCGGCGTCGACCCGCCAGCGGCGGCCTGGTCGTCGAGGACCGACGCGGCGCCGGCGGGCAGCGGACGGTCCTCAGCGGCGAGATCGTCCACGTCCGGCTCGCCGACGGCCTGCGTCGCGACCCGGCGCGGTCGGGGTGTAACGGAATGGCCGCGATCGGTGTTCAGGAAGGTGTCGGCCGACCGAGGAGCGCCGGCTCGTCCATCTCGACCGCGATCGACCGCTGGTCGAGGCCGCCATGCGCGACCCGGCCCGCTTCGACGCCCTGTATCGGAAGTACCTCGCCCAGGTGTACAGCTACGCGTTCTACGAGCTCGGCGACCACCACGACGCCGAGGACGCCACGGAGCGGACGTTCCTGCTCGCGCTCGGCGCGCTGCCGCGCTTCGAGGAGCGCGCCCGGCCGGCCGACGGCGAGGGCGCCTCGACGTTCCGCGTCTGGCTGTTCCAGATCGCCCGCAACGTCGTCGCCAACGTCCGCCGGCGCCGCCGCCGCCGTCCGGAGGCGCCGCTCGAACGGCCGCCGCGACTGGCCGACCCGCTGGCGACGACCGCGGCCGACGCCGCCGCTCGCCGCGAGGCCGCCGAGGCGCTGGGCCGCGGTCGGCGCCGGCTGCCGGCCGACCGCCGCCGCGCGCTCGTCCTGCGCTTCGTCGACGAGATGTCGACCGCCGAGATCGCCGGGCGTGCTCGGGCGCTCCGAGGGCGCCGTCCGCGTGCTGATCCACCGCGCGCTGCGGGCGTCGCCGCGCGACCTGGGCGGGCGCGTCGTGAGCGTACCAGCGCGCGAGACCGGCGAGATCGACGCGCTCGTCACGGACGGCTACATCGAGTCGCTCCTGGCGGCGCGCGATCGGCGGGCGGTCGACGCCCCGAGCGTCGCCGAGCTCGACCTCGACGTTCGCGCTCGCGGCCGCCCGCCTCGCCGACGGAGCTGCCGCGCGTCCATCCGTCGTTCCGGTTCGAGGAGCGGCTGGCGCGCCGCCTGGCCGACGCCGCGGCCGCGGATGCGCCTCGCCCCGGCGGCGGCGAGCCGGGTCGCCTCGAGCGCGCTCGCGGCGTGATCGAGCTCGGCCCGGTCGGGCTCGGCTCGCGACCGGTTCGGCGACCTCGCCGCCGATCGATCCGCTCGATCTGGCCGACCCGGCGCGACGGGAGGACGTCCCGGGGATCCCACGGCCGCTCTGATCGGCGGCACGCTCGACCTCGGCCGCGCTGTCGATCGCCGGCGCCGCGCTCGTGGCCTGGCGGCTGAACCGCGCGCCGCGCAGCGGCGGTCGAGCGGGTGAGGCTCGCCTGATGCCGATCAAGCTGCCGTCGTTCCGCGCCCGCCGCGACGTCTACCCGGCCGACCTCTGGACGAAGTGCCCGTCGTGCGAGGAGCAGCTGTTCAACAAGCAGCTCGACAAGGCGCTCCGCGTCTGCCCGAACTGCGGCCACCATTTCCGGCTGTCGGCGGCGGCGCGGCTCGATCACCTGCTCGACGACGGGCTCGTTCGAGGAGCGCGACGCCGTGCCTCGAGTCGGTCGACCCGCTCGGCTTCGTCGACCAGAAGCCGTACCCCGACCGGGTCGCCGCCGCCCAGGTCGCGACCGGGATGCGCGACGCCGCCGTCTGGGGCAGCGGGACGGTCGGCGGCTACCCGGTGGTCGATCTGCGTCATGGACTTCGGGTTCATGGGCGGCTCGATGGGCGCGGTCGTCGGCGAGAAGGTCACCCGCGCGGCCGAGGCCGCCCTCGCAGACGCGCATGCCGCTGGTCATCGTCGCGGCGTAGCGGCGGCGCCCGGATGCAGGAAGGCACCCTGGCCCTGATGCAGCTCGCCAAGACGGTGGCCGCGATCGAGCGCCTGCGCGCAGGCCGGCGTGCCGTTCGTGTCGATCATGAGCGACCCGACGACCGGCGGGGTGTTCGCCTCGTTCGCGGCGCTCGGCGACGTGAACCTCGCCGAGCCGAACGCGCTGATCGGCTTCGCCGGCGCCCGGGTCAACGCGGGGACGATCGGCGGGGAGCTGCCCGACGGCTTCCAGCGGGCCGAGTTCCTGTTCCGCCACGGGTTCGTCGACCGGGTCGTCCATCGCACCGAGCTGCGGACCGAGCTGGCGGCGCTCCTGGCGTTCCTCGAGCCGGCCGCGACGGACGGCGAGGCCGACGAACCGGCACCCAACGGCAGCCTGCCCGCGTTCCGACCGCTGTCGTTCCTCTCGGCCCTCGCCGACAAGGTGATCCCCGAGGGCGACACCGGCGCCCCGTCGCACAACGGCGCGTCGCCGCATGGGGCGACCGATGACGCCGAGGCGACACCGGCGACGACCGGCTCCGAGGGGCGACGCCGTGGTTGACCGGATCCTCGGCCGGTCCGGCCGCGGCCCGGGCGAGCCGGCCGCGACGGAGGGTCGCGCCGCGACCGCGGCTCCCGTCGCCGAGGCCGATCCCACCGCCGCCGTCTGGGCGACCGTCCAGCTCGCCCGCAACCTGCGCCGGCCGCGCACGCTCGAGCTCGTCGGGCTCATCGCCGACGAGTTCATCGAGCTCCACGGCGACCGCCTGTTCGGCGACGACCCGGCCATCGTCGCCGGCCTCGCCCGGATCGACGGCCGGCGGGTGGTGGTCATCGGCCAGCAGAAGGGCGCCGAGACCGACGAGAACATCCGGCGCAACTTCGGGATGCCCCATCCGGAGGGCTACCGCAAGGCGATGCGGCTCATGGAGCTGGCCGAGCGGCTCGCACATGCCGGTCGTGACGTTCATCGACATGCCCGGCGCCTATCCCGGCCCGGAGTCCGAGGAGCGCGGGATCGCCGAGGCGATCGCCCGCTCGATCGCGTTGATGAGCCGCCTGCGCACGCCGATCGTCGACCGTGATCACCGGCGAGGGCGGCTCGGGCGGGGCGCTGGCGATCGCCGTCGGCGACGTGGTGATCGCGCTCGAGAACGCCGTCTACTCGGTGATCTCGCCCGAGGGCTGCGCCTCGATCCTGTGGCGCACGCCGGACCAGGCGGCGACCGCCGCGGCGGCGATGAAGATGACCGCGGCGGACCAGGCCGCGCTCGGCGTCGTCGACCTCATCGTCGAGGAGCCCGAGGGCGGCGCGCAGGAGGATCCGCGCGGCCACGGCCGCCCGGCTCAAGGCGGCGATCGTTGCCCAGCTGGAGCTGCTCGAGGCGCGCCCGCTCGACGAGCTCATCGAGGCGCGCTATCAGCGCTATCGTTCGCTCGGGCCGTACGCGACGATCACGACCGTCGAGGTCCCGCCGCCCGAGCGCCCCGGCCTGGCCGACCGGCTCCGGAACCTCATCGGCGGGCCTCGCTCGGCCGGGGTCACCGCACCGGTCCGCCCGCGCGCGGAGCCGGACGCTCCCGCGCCGGAGGAGCCAGCGGCCCGCGAGGAGGAGTGACGATGGGATCCGAGGAGCGCGATCCCGCCGCCCGGCTGGCCGATCACGCCGCCATCGACGCCCTGGCCGACGAACTGATCCCCGCCCTGATCGCCAAGCTCGGCGCGAGCGGTCTCGGCGAGATCGAGGTCCGCGAGGGCGGCTGGAAGGTCCGCCTCCGCCGGCCGGCCGACGGCGTCGCCCGGGCCGCAGGGCCGGCGCGCCGGCCGGTCCGCCGCCGCGGCCCAGCCTGCCCGGCCGTCGCTCACCCCGGTCGGACCCGGCCGCGGTGCCGCCCAGGCGGGCGACGACGGCGAGGCGGCCAGGCCGCCACGACGGCCCCGCGGTCGTCGACGGGGATGGCGCTCGGTCGGCGGTTCCGTCGGGCGGCGGCCGGGATCCGTTCCGGGCCATCGCCACCTCACCGGCCGTCGGCTTCTTCCAGCCGCGGTCCGGCGTGGTGCCCGGGCTCGCGCGTCCGGGCCGGCGACGCCATCGGCGCGATCGACGTGCTCGGGATCCCGACCGAGGTCGTCGCGCCGGCTGACGGGATCGTCGGGGCCAGCCTCGTCGAGCCCGGGGAAGCCGTCGAGTACGGCCAGGAGCTCGTCTGGGTGGAGCTGCTGTCGTCGCCGCCGGTCGACGGCTCGGGCGGGGCCGGGCGGCCTCGGTCCGGCGCCGGGTGCGGACGGGCTCGTCGCGCCGGGCGAGCCCTGAACGATGGCCGGCCGCTGATGTTCCAGAAGATCCTGATCGCCAACCGCGGCGAGATCGCCCTGCGCGTGCTGCGCGCCTGCCGGACCCTCGGTATCGAGGCCGTCGTCGTGTACAGCGAGGCCGATCGCGATTCGCTGCCTGTGCGTCTCGCGGACGAAGCGATCTGCATCGGTCCGGCCGACGCGCGGCGGAGCTACCTGTCGGTCCCCGCGGTCATGAGCGCGGCGATCGTGACGGGCTGCGACGCGATCCACCCGGGCTACGGCTTCCTGTCCGAGGACGAGACGTTCGCCGAGGTCGTCGGCGCGCACGGCCTGACGTTCATCGGCCCGCCACCCGAGGTTCTCGACCGGTTCGCCAGCAAGGAGGGAACCCGGCGCCTGCTGGCCGGGTACGGCCTGCCGACGATCCCCGGCTCGGACGGGATGCTGCGCGACGACCTGCACGCCCTCGACGAGGCCGACCGGATCGGCTACCCGGTGCTGATCAAGCCGAGCGCCGGGGGCGGCGGCAAGGGGATGCGGATGGTCCGCTCGCGGGCGCGAGCTCGAGCAGGCGCTCAAGGTCTGCCGGTCCGAGGCCAAGGCCGCGTTCGGTGACGACTCGCTCTATCTCGAGAAGTGGCTCGAGGACACCCGCCATGTCGAAGTCCAGGTCGTCGTCGACCGCTACGGCAACGGGGTCCACCTCGGGGAGCGCGACTGCTCCGTCCAGCGTCGCCACCAGAAGATCCTCGAGGAGGCGCCGACGCCGGCGCTCGTCCCCGGCCGCCCGGGCGGAGCTCGCCGAGCGCGCCATCGAGGCCGTCGTCGCGGCCGGCTACGAGAACGTCGGGACGCTCGAGTTCCTCGTCGACGGCAACGGCGACTTCTTCTTCATCGAGATCAATTGCCGGATCCAGGTCGAGCACCCGATCACCGAGATGCTGAGCGGGATCGACCTCGTGGCGACCCAGATCCGGATCGCGGCGGGGGAGTCGCTCGGGTTCAGCCAGGCCGACGTGGAGCTGCGCGGCCACGCGATCGAGCTGCGGATCAACGCCGAGGACGTCGACCACGACTTCCGGCCGAGCGCGGGCCTCGTCGAGAGCTACCTCGCCCCGGGCGGGCCCGGCGTCCGGATGGACTCGCACCTGTTCAGCGGCTACGAGGTCCCGCCGTTCTACGACTCGCTCCTCGGCAAGCTGATCGTCTGGGGCCGCGATCGCGGGACGGCGATCGATCGCGCCCGCGCCGCGCTCGACGAGCTCGTCGTGGACGGGCTGGTGACGAACCTGCCGATCCACCGGGCGCTGCTGCGCAACGAGGTCTTCCTCGAGGGCAAGGTCACGACGAACCTCCTCGACCGGGTCGGCAGCGCCGCCTTCGTCGCGGCGGCGGAGCGGCGGTGAGCGCGGGAGCCACTTATCCGTCCACGCTCGACTCGATGCAGGCCTGCATCGACCACCCGCAGGATGGACCGTCGAGCCGTCAGACTTGGACCGACCCATCGCCAGCCAGCCGGAGCCGCCCGTGACCGACCTGGACGCCCCCGCCGTCCCCGCGCCCGCGACGACCATCCACACGACCCGCGAGATCGAGGCGCTGATCCCGCATCGCTGGCCGTTCCTGCTCGTCGACCGGATCGTCGAATACGAGCCGGAGGTACAGCGGATCGTCGGCCTCAAGGCGGTCACCGCGACGGAGTGGTTCTTCCAGGGGCACTTCCCGGGACTGCCGGTGATGCCGGGCGTGCTGCAGGTGGAGGCGCTGGCCCAGACGATGGCCGTCTACGTGGCCCGGCAGCCCGGGTTCGGCGAGCGGATCGGCCTGTTCGGCGGAATCGACGATTGCCGGTTCAAGCGCGTCGTGGTCCCGGGCGACACGCTCCGCCTCCAGGTCACGATGGACAAGCTCGGGCGGCGGTTCGGTCGCGGCAGGGGTGTCGCCTCGGTCGACGGCGAGGTGGCCTGCGAAGCAACGCTGAGCTTCATCATCCCGGACGCCTCGGTGCTGCGCTGATGGCCCGGATCGCGCTGTTCGGCGACATCCATGGCAACGCCGCCGCGCTCGAGGCCGTGCGCAAGGCCGTTCGCGCCGCCAGGCCCGACGCCGTGATGATCGCCGGCGACCTGGTCCTCAACGGGCCCGAGCCGGCGGCCACGGTCGACGCGGTCCGCGAGCTCGAGGACGCCGGGGCGCTGGTCGTCCAGGGCAACACCGACATCGCCGTCGCCGACTTCGACTACGCCGCCGCCTTCCCGTGGCTCACCGAGGGCGTGCCCGAGTCGTTCCGCTCGGCGGCCGAGTGGGCCCACGATGCGCTCGGCGCAGAGCGGGTCGACTGGCTGCGTCGCCTGCCCGCCGAACGGCGGCTGCGCCTGGACGACACGCTCGTCCTCGTCTGCCACGCTTCGCCGGGGTCGCAGACCGCCGGCTTCGACCAGGTCCTCGACCCGAACGTGACCCTCGAGCGGGTCTCGCGCACCGACGCCCGGGTGATCGGCTGCGGCCACACCCACTTGGCCGAGGTCCGCGACCTTGGCTGGAAGGTCATCGTCAACTCGGGCAGCGCCGGCTACGCCTTCGACGGGGATCCGACGGCGTCCTGGGCCCTGATCGAGCTGACCGGCGACGCGGTGAGCGCCGACATCCGGCGCGCCGAGTTCGACACGATGGCCGTCTCGAATGCGATCTCGGCGCGCGGGCTGCCGGGCGACGTCTACCGCGCGGCGACGGTCCGGACGGGGAAGCTGGTCCGATGAATCCTCGGGCCGATGGCTCGCAGGGGCGTCGCCGCGTCCGTCGGAGAGCTGCGTGATGACCCCCGGGCCGGCCGTCACCTCCAGGCGCGTCGTCGTGACCGGGATGGGGATGCTCAGCGCCCTCGGGCCGGACGTGGCCTCGACCTGGGACGGGCTCGTCGCCGGGCGCTCGGGCATCCGGACGATCGCGTCGTTCGATCCGTCCCGGCTCGACTCCCGGATCGCGGCCGAGGTCCTCGACTTCGATCCGAGCTGGATCCTCGACCGGAAGGACATCCGGCGGACCGACCGCTACATCCAGTTCGGGCTCGTCGTGGCTCGCCAGGCCATGGATCAGGCCGGCCTGCCTCGACGTCTCGAGGGCTCGCTCGCCGAGCGGACGGGGGTGATCCTCGGCTCGGGGCTGGGTGGCGTCCAGACCCTGTTCGACAACGTCCTGGTCATGGGCGAGCGTGGCCCCGGCCGGATCAGCCCGTTCTTCATCCCGATGGGCATCGCCAACACGGGGGCCGGCCAGGTCGCGATCGCGTTCGGGCCGACCGGGCCCAACTTCGCGACGGTGTCGGCCTGTGCGACCGGGGGCCACGCGATCGGCGAGTCGTGGGAGACGATCCGGCGCGGTGACGCCGACGTCATGATCGCCGGCGGCGTCGAGGCCGCGATCCACGAGGCGTCCATCGGTGGGTTCTGCTCGATGAAGGCGCTGTCGACCCGAAACGACGACCCGCCGGCCTCGTCGCGACCGTTCGACCGGGGCCGCGACGGGTTCGTCATCGGCGAGGGCGCCGGCGCGCTCATCCTCGAGGCGCTCGAGCACGCGGAGGCACGCGGCGTCGAGCCGCTCGCCGAGATCGTGGGCTACGGGGCGACCGCCGACGCGTCGCACATCACCCTTCCCGCACCGGGCGGCATCGGCGCCGTCCGGGCCGCTCGCCGGGCGTTCGAGAAGGCCGGCCTCGAGGCGTCGGCGATCGACCACGTCAACGCCCACGCGACCTCGACGCCGGAGGGCGACCCAGCCGAGCTCCACGCGATCCGGACGCTGTTCGGCGACCGTGCCGGCGAGGTGGCCGTGACCGCCAACAAGTCGATGCTCGGGCACACCCTCGGGGCCGCCGGGGCGATCGAGGCGATCGCGACGATCCTGGCCATTCGCACCGGCACGATTCCGCCGACGATCAACCTCCACGACCCGGACGAGGCAGCCGCCGGCCTCGACCTGACGCCGCTCCGGGCAACCCACCGCGAGGTGCGGACGGCGCTGTCGAACTCGTTCGGCTTCGGCGGCCAGAACACCGCCCTCATCTTCCGCCGGTTCGACGCATGACCGACGAGCAGGCCGCGCCCACGCCCGAGCCCGGCGAGCCGGCCGAGCCGACCGCAACCACGGGCGCCCCGGCCGTCGCGAGCGCCGCCGGCGGGGTCGATCACGGCTCCACGCTCGGCGGCGGAGACGGCTCGCTCCTCGTCCTCCTCGATCGACTGACCGGGCTCCTCGAGCGGAGCGACCTCAACGAGCTCGAGGTCGAAGCCGGCGGGACCGGGCTGGTGCTGCGCAAGGCCAGCGCGATCGCGGTTCCGGTGGCAGGCGTCCCGGCCGGTCCGGCGGCCGCGGTGGCGGAGCCCGCCGGAGCCGCCGACGCCCCGGTCCGGCCGTCCGTCAAGGCGCCGCTCACGGGGATCTTCTATGCCGCCCCGGGACCCGGCTCGGCGCCGTTCGTCCAGGTGGGTGGCGAGGTGGCGGTCGGCCAGGTCATCGGGCTGATCGAGGCGATGAAGCTGTTCAACGAGATCAAGAGCGACCTCGCCGGACGCGTCGTCCGGGTCGTCGCCGAGAGTGGCCAGCTGGTCAAGGCCAGGCAGCCGCTGATCGAGGTGGAGCCGCTGTGAGCACCGAGCGACCGCGCTACGCCCACATCACGGGTTGGGGCCGCTACGCCCCGGACGGCGTCCTGACCAACGCCGACCTCGAGCGGATGGTCGATACGAGCGACGAATGGATCCGGACCCGGACCGGGATCCGCGAGCGACGCGTCGCGGCGGCTCACGAGACGACGGCGTCGATGGCCGCCGTGGCCGCCCGGCGGGCGATCGCGGTCGCCGGCCTCGAACCGGACGACATCGACATCATCCTCCTCGCGACGCTGACGCCCGACTACTGGATGCCGTCGACGGCGGCCCTGGTCAAGGAGGCGATCGGCAACACCCGGGCCTTCGCGATGGACGTCGCCGCCGCGTGCTCGGGATTTGTGTACGCCTATTCGGCCGGCCAGGCCTACGTCACCAGCGGGATGGCCCGCAACGTGCTCGTGATCGGCGCCGAGCTCCTGACGCGCTTCCTCGACTACTCGGACCGGAACACCTGCATCCTGTTCGGCGACGGGGCCGGGGCAGTCGTCCTGTCGGCCGCCGAGACGCGTGGAGGCGGGCTCGGGATCGAGCTCACGACCGATCCCCAGGGCGCCTACATGATCTGGCTGCCGGCCGGCGGCGCCAAGAGCCCGCCGTCGGCGGAGACGGTGAAGCGCGGCGAGCACTACATCCGGATGGAGGGCAAGGAGACCTACCGGTTCGCCACCCGGACGCTCGCCTCGACGGCGCTCGCCGCGGTCGCCAAGGCCGGTCTCGAACCGTCCGACATCAGCCTGTTCATCCCGCACCAGGCGAACATCCGGATCATCCAGGCCGTGGCCGACGGCCTGCGCCTGCCGATGGACCGGATGTTCGTGAACCTCGACCGCTACGGCAACACCTCGGCCGCGTCGATCCCGATCGCGCTTGCCGAGGCTGTCGACTCAGGGCGGGTCAAGGTCGGCGACCGGATCGTCATCGTCGCCTTCGGCGCCGGGTTCACGTCCGGCGCGGCGGCGATCGAATGGACAGCCGATCCCGCCCGCGGCGCGCTCGCGGAGTCGATCCGGCCGGAGGACATCGCGGTCCGGCTGCCGGTCGACTGGGACTCGGTCGATCCCATCCCGGCCGCCCTCGCCGAGATCCTCGACCGCCCGGTCGTGCCGGGTGTCGAGCTCGACCTCGACGACGTCGTCCCCGGCGAGCCCGCGCCGGCGCCGAAGCACGAGGAGGTCCACGCATGATCGAGCTGGCCGGCAAGGCGGCGCTGGTCACCGGTGGCGCGCGCGGGATCGGGCGGGCCATCGTCGTCCGGCTGGCGACCCAGGGCGCCGACGTGGCGTTCAGCTACCGGGGCAACGCCGACGCGGCGGCCGAGACGGTCGGCGCGGTCGAGGCCCTCGGCCGGCGCGCGCTGTCGATCCAGGCGGACGTGCGCGACCCGGAGGCCGCCGACGGCGTGGTCAAGCAGGCCCTCGAGGCCCTCGGAAAGGTCGACATCCTGGTCAACAACGCCGGGATCACCCGGGACGACCTGATCATGCGGATGAGCGTCGAGGCCTGGCGCGACGTCCTCGAGACGAACCTGTTCGGGGCGTTCTACATGACCAAGGCGGTGACCCGGCCGATGCTCAAGGCCCGCGCCGGCCGGATCGTCAACATTACGAGCGTTTCCGGCCAGGCCGGCCAGACCGGCCAGGCGAACTATTCCTCGGCCAAGGCCGGCCTGATCGGGCTCACGAAGGCGACCGCCCGCGAGCTCGCTTCGCGCGGGATCACGGCCAACGCCGTCGCGCCGGGCTTCGTCCTGACCGAGCTCACCGCGACGCTTCCCCAGGCGCTCCTCGACGAGCTCGTCGCCCGCACCCCGCTCGGCCGGTTCGGCACGGCGGACGAGGTCGCCGCGGCCGTCGCCTTCCTCGTCTCCGACGAGGCCGCCTTCATCACCGGCCAGGTCCTGGCGGTCGACGGCGGCCTGGTAATGATGTAGCCGGCGGTCGGACCTGACGCGACCCGATCGACGGCCGGTTGACCCGGCCGCTGGCCGACGACTACACTCGGCGGCGGTCCCCGGAGGCGCACCGAACCCGGCGTCCCGTGCCCGCCGTCGACCAGTCCGATCCAGCACCGGAGGATGACTCCCTCGTGGAGCCAGGACCCAGTCCCAGTCCCCGCACGGTCGGGGGAACCACACCGGTCCGGACCGCCCTCTGACGGACGGCGCCCATCGGGCGCACGCCACTGCCGGGCGGGAGGGATCCCGCCGCGAGGTGGCACATGCTGTACCTGAGCCAGGTGATCGGCCGGCCCGTCCGCGACCGGAAGGGGGATCCGATCGGCAAGGTTGCCGATCTGATCGTCGCGGTCGGTGACCGCTATCCGCCCTTGACCGGGCTCGTCATCGAGACGGACGGGCGGCGGATCTTCCTGCCCTGGTCGTCGGTCGAGTCACTCGACATCAGCGGCGTCCGCCTCGGCACGGCCACGATCGACATCGACAAGTTCCAGCAGCGTCCGGACGAGATCCTGCTGCGGGCCGATCTCCTCGACAAGCAGATCGTCGACATCGACGGGCGGAAGGTCGTCCGCGTGAACGACCTGCGCCTCGACGAGGTGGACGGCGCGTACCACCTCGTGGCGGTCGACGTCGGCGCGGCCGGCCTGCTGCGGCGGCTCGGCATCGAGGGTGGCTTCCGGACGATTGCCCGGAACCTCAAGGTCGGGGTGCCCGAGCGCTACATCGACTGGGAGGACGTCGATCCGGTCGAGAACGTCGATCGCCTCGATCAAGCTGCGCGTTCCGCACCAGGGCCTGGCCGAGCTCCACCCGGCCGACCTCGCCTCGATCCTCGACCAGCTCGCCCCGCGGGACCGCGCCGGTATCCTCGCCTCGCTCGACGACGAGGCCGTCGCTGACGCGATGGAGGAGATGGAGCCCGACACCCAGGTCGAGGTGCTCGAGGACCTCGCCCGGGAACGCGCGGCCGACATCCTCGAGGAGATGAGCCCCGACGACGCGGCCGACCTCGTCGCCGACCTCGACCAGGTGACGCGCGACGAGATCCTGGCCCTCATGGAGCGGGACGAGGCCGAGGAGGTCCAGGAGCTGCTCGGCTATCCCGAGGATTCCGCCGGCGGGATCATGACGACCGAGTACATCGCCCTCGAGGAGCACCTCACTGCGGCCCAGGCGATCGACCGGCTGCGCGAGCTCGAGCCCGACGCAGAGACGATCTACTACGTGTACGTGACCGACGAGGACGACCGGCTCGTCGGCGTCCTCTCGCTGCGCGACCTCATCGTGGCCAAGCCGGACACGCCGATCCGCGAGGTGATGATCCGCGAGCCGGTCGCGGTCGGCGTCCTGGCCGACCAGGACGAGGTCGCCGAGGTCGTCGCGCACTACAACCTGCTGGCCGTCCCGGTCGTCGACGACGAGGGCCATCTCGAGGGCATCGTCACCGTCGACGACGCGATCGACACCGTGATCCCGACGGCCTGGAAGCGGCGCCTGCCGCGCGTCTTCAGCCGATAGCTGGGCGATCCCGACATGCCCAGGATGCCGAGCCGCTTCAACGCGCCGCCGCCTGCCGGAGGCGGGCCGGTCGCCGGCAGCGCGGCGACGAACGCCGTGCCGGTGGCCGGGCGCCGCCGTCGGCGGCGGGTCATCCCGCCGCTGCCGCGGCTCCCGCTGTGGCGGGTTCGCATGCTGGCGGTGCTCGCGGTGCTCGGGCCCGGCCTCGTCAGCGGCTTCGCCGACAACGATGCCGGCGGCATCACCACCTACTCGATCGTCGGCGCCAAGTTCGGCTACGCGATCCTGTGGGTGATCCTGGCCAGCCAGATCGTGCTGTTCTTCACCCAGGAGGTCGGCGCCCGGCTCGGGCTCGCGACCGGCAAGGGCCTGATGGGCCTGATCCGCGAGCGCTTCGGCGTCCGCTGGGGCGCGTTCGCGGTCTTCCTCATGCTCGCCGCCAACCTCGGCTCGACGGTCGCCGAGTTCGCCGGGATCGGCTCCGCGCTCGGCCTGTTCGGGGTCCCGCCGCAGATCAGCGCCGCCGTCGCGGCGGTGGTCGTCGTCGCGTTCATCGCACTCGGGAACTTCAGCCGGGTGCAGTACGTCTTCGTCGCGATCGGCGTGTTCGTGTCGGTCGCCTACATCATCTCCGCGGTGCTCGCGAAGCCCGACTGGGCTCTCGCGATCCACGACCTGTTCATCCCGCAGATCCAGAACTCACCCGTGTACTGGCTGGCGGTCGTCGGGACGGTGGGCACGACGATCACGCCGTGGGGTCAGGCCTTCATCCAGTCGTATGTCGTCGACAAGCGCCTGCGCCCGGAGGACCTGCCGGCCGAGCCGGGTCGACGTCTTCGCCGGGGCGCTGCTCACGAACGTGATCGCCGCGTTCATCGTCATCGCCTGCGCCGCGACGCTGTGGGCGACCGGTCAGACGACGATCACGAGTGCCGCGGATGCCGCCCAGGCCCTGGCACCGCTGGCCGGCGAGGCCGCGAGCTTCCTCTTCGCGATCGGCCTGCTGGGGGCATCCTTCCTCGGGCTCGGTGTCGTCCCGCTCACGAGCGCGTATTCGACCTGCGAGGCGTTCGGCTGGGAGACCGGCGTCGACTGGAACTGGCGCGAGGCGCCGGCGTTCTATGGGCTGCTCGCGTTCTTCATCGGCTTCGCCGCGCTGTTCGTGATGATCCCGGGCCTGCCGCTGATCCAGGTCATGTTCGCCGCCCAGGTGATCAACGCGCTGCTGCTGCCGTTCATCCTCGTCTTCGTGATGCTCCTCGCCAGCGACCGCGAGCTCATGGGCGCCCTGGTAAGCGGGCGCATGCTGCGGACGATCGGCTGGGTGTCGACGGCCTTGCTCGTCCTCCTGTCGCTGATCCTCATCGTCTCGTCGCTCGGCCTGAGCTAGCGGCTGCCGCACCGGCCGATCTCCGGCTGCGCCGCTCGCGCAGGCGTCCGAGCACGGACCGTCAGGCGTTCCGCCGACGCACCTTGCCGGATGGTACCGACGGCTGACCCGGCGGTACCAAGGATGAGGCGTCCTGCGGCGGCCCCGATGGGACGATGCGAGACGCGATGCGGGTCCAGTCCGACAGCCAGGTCACGGCGTTGGGCTCGCCAGCCTCGAGCGCGCGTATCGACGACCAGGCGCCGATGGGGGGACGCCTGGTCGCGAGCGGGCCCGAGGCGGGCGAGCTCATGGCTGTCGATGGCTCCGGCGGGACCGGACCCGCGCGCCCCGTCGTCGACGACGGCGTGCTTACGTCGGGCGGCCAGCGCCGGCCCGAGTCGCCGGGCGGATCGCCCCTGGCGAGCTCGTTGCCGACGACCGCGCTCGCCGTTGTCGCGCTCGTCGGCTACTGGGTCGTCCGGCTCCGCGTTGGCGCCCACGATCCGCTGGGCGTCGGTCTGGCGTCCGTTCCGCTCTTCTTCGCGGCCGCGTTCCTGACCCCCCGGACGGCCGCGATCGTCGGCCTCGGGACGATCCTCGTGACCCTCGTCCCGATCGCGCTCGACCGCGCTGCATGGTCAGTGATCGACGCGGCGATCGTCGCCGAGCTCGTGGTCCTCGTCGTCGCCGCGCTGGCCCTCCGGGCGGCCCTCGTCCGTGCCGCGCAGTCGCGGGCCGGCCAGGCCGCCCACGAGCAGCTCCTGACCGACCGGCTGCAGGCCGTCCTCGGGATCGCCGAGCGGCTCACGACGACGCTCGATCGCGACGCGATCCTGCGCACGATCGTCACCGAGGTGAACCGCGCCCTCGAGACCGACGGGACCACGATCCGGATCCTCGACGACGATCGGGCGGTCGTCGTCGCCTCGGCCGGCCTCGACGAGGACACCGTCGCCCGACTTCCGGTTCTCGGACCGGACGAGGGCTGGTTCGGCCAGCTCGTGCGCGACCGGCGGCCGATCGTCGATGACGGGTCCGGGAGCGGCGACGAGGACCGGGCACTGTACGGCGGGATCCTCGACGTCAAGTCGTCCATCTCGGTGCCCCTCGTGAGCGACGAGAAGGTGATCGGGGCCCTGGCCGCGTTCACCGCCCGGCCACGTCCGTGGACGCAGGCCGACGTCGAGTTTGCGGTGGCGGTCGCGACCCACGCCGCGATGGCGATCCACAACGCCGACCAGTTCGCCCGGACCGAGGGCTGGGCGGCCCAGCTGGCCGTGCTCCAGGCCGCGTCGGCCCGGATGAGCCGGCAGAACACGATCGCCTCCGTCGGCCGGGCGATCGTCGAGGAGGTCGGCCAGGTCATCGACTATCACAACTGCCGGGTCTACGTGCTCGAGGAGCCCGACGACGTGGTGCCGATCGCCTTCGAGGGCCGGGTCGGCGCCTACGACGACGTCGACTTCGAGCTCCTGCGCACGAAGGTCGGCGAGGGCTTCACCGGCTGGGTCGCCCAGCACGGGCTGCCGCTCCTGATCGACGAGGCGAACGCCGACCCGCGCGGGGCGACGATCCCCGGCACCGACGACGTGGACGAGTCGATGCTGTGCGTCCCGATGCGCTACGACGAGCGGATCATCGGGGTGATCACGCTGTCGAAGCTCGGTCTCCGCCAGTTCGATCAGGACGACCAGCGGCTCCTGTCGATCCTCGCCGACCAGGCCGCCACGGCGGTCGAGTCGGCGCGCCTCCTCAGCCACAGCGACCGGCTCGGGTCCGAGCTGCGCCGCCTCCTCGACATGAGCAGCGCGCTCGCCCAGAGCCTCGATCCGCACGAGGTCGCCGAGCTGATCGCCCGGCACATGGTGGCGGCGATGGGTCTCGGCTCGGGCGCCATCAGCTGGTGGGACCGGCCGGCCGACCGGCTCCTGACCCTCGGCTACTGGCCCGACATCCCGGAGGCCGAGATCCAGCTGGTGTTCGACCTCGCCGGCTTCCCCGAGACCATCCGCGTCCTCGAGGAGCAGGTGACCTCGATCATCCGGGTCGACGATCCGGCGGCCGACCCTGCCGAGGTCGCCTTCCTGCGGGCCGAGGGCAACGCGGTGTCGGTCATGCTGCCGCTCGTCGCGAAGGGCCGCTCGATCGGGCTCGTCGAGCTGATGAGCGCGACGGACGTCGCTTTCGACGACGCGGCGCTCGAGCTCGCCCGGACGATGGCCAACGAGGCCGCCATGGCCCTCGAGAACGCGCGTCACTACCAGGACGCCCGGGACCTCGCCGACCGCGACCAGCTGACCGGCTTCTTCAACCACCGCTACCTGCACGAGCGCCTCGGCGAGGAGATCGTCCGCGCCCAGCGCTCGAAGCTGCCGCTGGCCCTGCTGATGATCGACCTCGACGACTTCAAGCTGGTCAACGACACGTTCGGCCACCTGTTCGGAGATCGCGTCCTGGCGTGGACCGCGGAGCAGATCCGGTCCACGCTCCGGGTGAGCGACGTGGCCGCGCGCTACGGCGGCGACGAGTTCGCGATCATCCTGCCCGAGACCGATCGTGCCGCCGCCCACCACGCCGCGGACCGGATCGTCGAGGCGCTCCGCGAACGGGCCCACCAGAGCGACGAGCACGGCGCGGTGCCGGTCGGCGCCTCGATCGGCGTGGCCGCCTTCCCGGGCGACGGCCGGACGGCCCGCGAGCTCATCGCGACGGCCGACGTCGAGATGTACCGGGTCAAGCTCGCGGCGAGCGGCGGCACGATCGTCGCCGGCGTGGCCGCGAGCGGCCTCGGCGCGCGGCGCGAGCCGGAGCGCCGTCCGCCGTCCCGCGCTCGGACCGGCCGGTCCGTCAGCGCACCGGACGCGATCGCCGACTGAGCCGGAGCCGCCTCCCGGCAGGACCCAGGACCTTCGTACCAGGACCGTTCCGCCGAAAGTACCCCCCGCGCCGGCTGGACGAACGGGTGTTCGGTCCGCCATCCTTGAGACCGACGTGGCCGGCACCCTCCGATCCCCGCTCGAGGCGCTCCCGGGCGGCCCCGTCGACCCCCGACTCCGTTCGACCTGGCGCCTGCTGACCGGCTCGTTTGCGCTGCTCGGCCTCGCCGGCGCGGTCCTCGTCGCGACCGATCCGGGCCGGCCACTCGGCCTTGTCGTGCTCGCGCTCGTCGTCGCGGCCGGCGTCGCGGCCGGGGTCCACCAGCAGCTGACCGCCCGGCTCGAGAGCGCCCGGCGGCTGGAGGCCGAGCAGGTCGCTCGCCTCCTCCAGGGCCTGTCGCGATCGGCCAGTCCGGACGCGATCGTCGACACCCTGCTTGCGGACCTCGGCGCGGGCACCGGCGCCGACCACGTCGTGGTCGTCCGCCACCGACCGCGCGACCGCACCCTCGTCGCGACCCTCGGCGGCGCCCGGCCCGGGGATCCGTCGTCCACGGTGCTCCTGGCGGCGGCCGACCTCGAGGCGCCCGCCGCCGACCGCCGCCCGCTCGAGGCGCGACTCGAGGCGCGGATCGCGACCGAGCTCGGGCTGACCAACACGCTCGCCGCGCCGCTGCGCTCCGAACGCAGCATCAGCGGGGCGATCGTCCTCGCCCGCCGCACCGGGACGCCGTGGCCCGCCTCCGCGCGACGGATCCTGCAGGCGGCGGCGAGCGAGGCGACGGCGGCCCTCGACCGGGTCGAATCGCATCGCCGCGCGGAGGCGCGCGCCTCGACCGACGTGCTGACCGGGTTGCCCAACCGGCGCTATTTCGAGGAGTTCTGCGGCCTGCTCGGCGGCCGGCGACGGGTCGACGATGCGATCGGCATCCTGATGGTCGACATCGACCACTTCAAGCGGGTCAACGATCGCTTCGGCCACGACGCCGGCGACGACGTCCTGCGGGCCGTCGGCGGGGCGATCGCTGGGGCCGTCCGCGAGGGCGACGTGCCGGCGCGGTTCGGCGGCGAGGAGTTCGCGATCCTCCTGCGCAACCCGTCGGGCCGAGTCGCGATCGACGTCGCCGAACGGGTCCGGAGCGCCGTCGCTGCGCTCGAGCTGCCGACGCCTGGGCCGTCCGAGGTGCGCGTCTCGGTCGGGGCGGCGGTGCAGCTCGGCCCCAACGAGCCGGTCGCCGAGCTGCTCGCCCGCGCGGATCGTGCCCTGTACCGGGCGAAGCGGGCCGGCCGGGACCGGGTCGAGGCGGCCTAGCGTCCGAACAGACCGGGACGGCACCGGGAGGACCGGCCTCGGGTACCCTCCGCTGGTGGAACCGTCCCCGGCCGCCCCGGCCGCCCCGGCCGCCCGGCCGCGCCGGCTGCCCCGGCCGCCGCCCGGCCGCTCGGCCTCCTCGTCGCGCTGTTCGTGGTCACGCTCGCGCTCCGGCCGCAGCTGGTCGGGCTCGGGCCGCTGCTGCCGCGGATCCAGGAGGATCTCGGTGCCACGCACGCCCTGGCCGGCCTGCTGACCACGATCCCGGTGCTGTGCATGGGCCTGTTCGCGCCGCTGGGGCCCGTGATCGCCTGGCGGGTCGGGCCGCGCCGCGCGCTCGCCTGGTGCGTCGCCGGGATCGTCGTGTTCGGGCTCATCCGGGCGGTCGTCCCCGGGCTGCCCGGCGTCGTCCTGCTGACGGTCGGGCTCGGCCTCGCGATGGGCACGGCCGGCGCGCTCATGTCGATCGTCGTCAAGGACCGGGCCGCCGACCACCCGGCCATCGCGACGGGGGCCTATGCGGCGGGGATCGTGGCGGGCTCCCTGGTCGCCGCGGCGGTCGCCGTTCCGCTCGCGGTCGCCCTGGGCGGCTGGCGGGCCGCCGTCGCGGTCTTCGCGCTGGCGTCGATCGGATCGCTCGTCGGCTGGCTCGTGCTCCTGTCCCCGGATCGACCGATCGTCGCCGCCGACCGACCACGCCTGCCGCGGCTGCCATGGCGGAGCGGGCTCGCCTGGCGCCTGGCGATCGTCTTCGGCCTCCAGTCGCTCCTGTACTACGGCACCGTCTCGTGGCTGCCGGACATCGAGATCGAGCGGGGCTGGGACGAGGCCTCGGCCGGCTCGCTCGTCGCGCTGATGCACCTCGTGGGGCTCGCGGCCGGGATCGCCGTGCCCCTGGCGGCCGACCGGCTCGGATCGCGGCGCGGGCAGATGGCAGCGGTTGCCGTCTCGGTGCTCGTCGCCATCCTCGGGCTCCTTGCCTTGCCCGATGCCGCCTGGCTGTGGGCGGTCCTCCTCGGAGTCGGCCTCGGCGGGATCTTCCCGCTCTGCCTCACCCTCCCGGTCGACGTGGCCCATCGGCCGGCCGAGGTCGGTGCGGTCGCGGCGCTGATGCTCCTCGGTGGCTATCTCATCTCCGGCCTCGGGCCGGTCGTGCTCGGGCTCGCCCGCGACGCTACCGGCAGCTTCGTGGCCAGCCTGTGGCTGATGGCCGCGCTCGCGGCCGCGCTCGTGGCGGCCTGCCTCACCCTGACCAGCGAGCGGCTCGGCCGGGGCGTCGGTCGCGGCTGGGCCGCGGACCCGGCCGTCGAGCCCGCCTGACCCGTGCCGCCCGATACCATCGCGGAGATGACCAACGACGACGTCCCGGTCCTCTCGAACGGCGATCTCGCCCGGATCTTCCACGACATCGGCGACATGCTCGAGGTCAAGGGCGAGCTCGTCTTCAAGACCGTCGCCTACCACCGCGCGGCCGACGCGATCGCCCACAGCCCGATCGAGCTCGTCCCGGCCTACCGGGCGGGCAACCCGCCGCGGATCCCCGGCGTCGGGCAGGCGATCAGCGACAAGATCGACGAGCTCGCCCGGACGGGCCACCTCGCCTTCTACGAACGGCTGGTGGCCGAGGTTCCGCCGAGCCTCGTCGAGCTGCTGCGTATCCCGGGGGTCGGGCCGCGGACCGTGCGGATCCTCAACGAGGAGCTCGGGATCGAGACGCTCGAGGACCTCCGCCAGGCCGCCGAGGCCGGCCGGCTCCGCTCGGTCAAGGGCCTGTCGCAGAAGACCGAGGGTTCGATCCTCGAGGGCATCGCCGCGCTCGAGGCGCGTGAGACGCGGCTGCTGCTCGGCGCCGCCGAGACGCTGATCGACACGCTTATCGGGGAGCTCAGCTCGACGCCCGGCGTCAGCGCGATCCAGCCCGCGGGCTCCTTCCGGCGCCGGCGCGAGACGATCGGCGATCTCGACTTGCTCGCCGAGACGACCGATCCCGCCGCGCTCGTCGAGCGGTTCACATCGCTCGCCTCGGTCGACAAGGTGCTCGGGTCCGGCTCGCACAAGGCCGCGGTCCGGCTGCTCCGCGGCCCGCAGGTCGACCTGATGGTCATGCCGCCGGGCGCGGCCGGCAGCTACCTCGTCCACTTCACCGGGTCGAAGGACCACAACGTCAAGCTGCGGGGCCGGGCCCGCGATCGCGGCTGGAGCCTATCCGAGAAGGGCTTCCTGCGGATCGGCGACGACGGCGAGCCACTGACCGACGACGCCGCGCTGCTGCGGACGTTCCCGACCGAGACCGAGGTCTACCGCTTCCTCGACCTCGACTTCATCGAACCGGAGCTGCGCGAGGACCGCGGCGAGATCGAGGCGGCGGCGGCCGGGACCCTGCCGCGGCTGATCGAGCTGGCCGACCTGCGCGGCGACCTCCACTCGCACACCGACTGGTCGGATGGGGTCCACCCCATCGAGCAGATGGCCGAGGCCGCACGGGCCCGCGGTCACGCCTACCAGGTCCTCACCGACCACAGCCAGTCGCTCGCGATCGCGCGCGGCCTCACGCCCGATCGCGTCGAGCTCCAGCGCGCGATCTTCGCCGAGCTCAACGCGCGGTACGCCGCCGAGGAGGCGGCCGGCACGGCGCCGGCGGCGACGCCCGCCGAGGGGTTCCGGATCCTCCACGGCTGCGAGCTCGAGATCCGGGCCGACGGCCGGCTCGACTTCGAGGACGACCTCCTCGCCCGGTTCGACGTGGTCGTCGCGTCGCTCCACGTCGGGCGCCGCCAGCCGCGCGCCCAGCTGACCGCCCGGGTCCTGACCGCGATCCGGAGCCCGCACGTCGACGTGATCGCCCACCCGGCGGGCCGGATGATCCAGACGCGCGAGGACCTCGACCTCGACTGGGAGACGATCTACGCGGAGGCCGCCCGGACGGGCACGGTGCTCGAGATGAACGGCTCCGACCACCGGCTCGACCTGTCGGACGAACGAGCGCGCCGGGCGCTGGCGGCCGGCTGCCTGCTCGCGCTCGACTCCGACGCCCACCGGGTCGAGGAGTTCCACGACCTCGACTGGGCGATCTCCCAGGCTCGCCGGGCGTGGGTCACCCCGGATCGCGTCATCAACACGCGCTCGCGGGCCGACCTCCTCGCCTGGGTCGCCGCCAAGCCGGAGCGGCTCGCCGGCTGAAGCCTCACGGCGGTTTGGCCGCACGTACACTCATCGCGCGGACGACCACGGATCCCGCGGCAGCTCACTCGCTCCAGACACGGGGGAGGGTTCCGTGCGGAACCGACTGACCGCCATCCTCGCGAGCGCCGTCGTGGTCCTCGGCGCCTGCCAGGTATCCGCGTCTCCGTCGTCGACGACGGTCCCGTCGGTCGCGGCCCCGGTGCCGACGTCGACCCCGGTGCCGACTCCGATCGACTTCGAACGGCTCCTGTACGGCTCGTCCTACGCTCCGTTGCCGGGGACGCCCGGCGGCACGGTGGTGATCTCGAACTGGCAGTCGGTCGACCAGCTCAACCCGTATTTCGTCAACGCCTTCGGGAGCTTCGAGGTCCTCGCCGGGACGATGCGGACCCTCCTCGTGGTGGCCAGCGACGGCCACTACGTGCCGGATCTCTCGGCCGGGCCGATCACCTACGCGGACAACGTCACCGAGGACGGCGGCACCACCGGCGGCTTCACGGTCCACGTGGCGATCCGGCCGAACCTGAAGTGGTCCGATGGCGTGCCGTTCACCTTGAACGACATGGCCTGGACCTGGAAGGCCGTCCTCGATCCCGCCCAGGTCGGGATCAGCACCCTGAGCTGGGAGGAGGTCGACCGGTTCGACGTCTCGTCGGACGGTCTGCAGGCCGACATCCACTTCAAGGAACCGTTCGCCGGCTGGCTGGGCGTGGTCGGCGGCGACTTCATCCTCCCGGAGCACTACATGAAGACGATCCCGATCAAGGACTGGTCGGCCACGTCGTACCCGGTCTCGCCGGTCCTCGCCAGGGCACCGACGATCGGACCATTCACCTACCTGACCGCCGCGCCCGACACCATCGAGCTCAGACGCGACGACCACTGGGCCGGTCCCACGGCGGCCTGCGACGGCCGGGCGTGTCTCGATACCCTCACGTTCAAGTGGTACGCCGACAAGGGAGCCGAGATCGCGGCCTTCCTGGCCGGCGAGACCGAGGTCACGCTCGGGCTCGCCCAGACGGACTACGACGCGATCAAGGGCGTCGACCCGTCCGTCGGAACGGCGAGCCTGGAGCCCGCCTGGGTGTACGAACACCTCGACTTCAACCTCGGCGGCCTCGGCCAGGGGCGAGGTCATCCCGCCCTCAGGGACCTCGTCGTCCGACGGGCGATCGAGCAGGCGATCGACAAGCGGGCGCTCTGGGCGACCGTCTTTCCCGGGATGCCATATCCGGACGACAACCCGTGCACCAATGCCACCCCGACGAACTACTGGCAGCTACCGGATGCGAAGTGCCTGCCGTTCGACGTCAACGCGGCGAACGCTGCGCTCGACGCGGCCGGCTACGCGAAGGGTGCCGACGGCATCCGGGTCGACCCCAAGTCGAAGCTCCCGCTCGTCCTGCAGAACTGCACGCTGACGACCGGCTTCCGCGAGCTGGCAGCCGATTTCATCGCGAAGTCGCTCCTGGAGATCGGGATCAGGCTCGACGAAAGCTTCGTCGACGGGACGACGGTCCTGTTCGCCGGCTGGTCCGACGTGAAGGCCGACACGCCGTGCAACCTGGCACACGGGACCTATGACCTGGCGGAGTTCGCCTACGTCCTGGGCTTCGATCTCTACGGCAACTACTACTACAGCTACCACTCGGAGCAGATCCCGACCGACGCCAACAAGGGCAACGGCTACAACACCACCCGCCTCGACGACGCGGGCATGGATGGCGCGATCGACGTCCTACGCGAGTCGATCAAGCCGGCCGACCAGGTCCAGGCGACGTACCGAATCCAGCAGCGGTACATCGACCTCGTGCCCGAGATCGCCCTGTACTACCGGAACGACGCCCGCGGCATCGGCGCGGGGCTCCGGAACTTCCTGAAGAACCCGTCGACGAGCTCCGACCTGTGGAACATCCAGGACTGGTGGCTCGCGCCGTAGGGGCCGGGCCGACGCCCGGGCTCGGACCGCGGTGAGCGGCGCGTAGGCCGACGATGCTCGTCTGTCCGCAGTGCGGCACCGACAACCCGGAGCGCGCCAAGTTCTGCTTCGAATGCGGCCGGCCGTTTGCCGCCCCGAGCGCCGAGCCGGTCGAGTCCCGGCGCGTCGTCACGGTGCTATTCAGCGACATCGTTGGCTCCACCGCGCTCGGCGAGACGCTCGACCCGGAGACGCTCCGTGAGGTGATGACGCGCTACTTCGGGGCGATGGCGGCCGTCCTGGAGCGCCATGGCGGGAGCGTCGAGAAGTTCATCGGCGACGCGATCATGGCCGTCTTCGGCCTCCGGGTCATCCACGAGGACGACGCGCTGCGGGCCGTGCGCGCCGCCGTCGAGATGCGCAGTGCACTCGAGTTGCTCAACGCCGAGCTCCTCGCCGAGCGCTCGGTCACGATTGCGACGCGCACCGGGGTCCATACCGGCGAGGTCGTGGCCGGCGATCCGACCGCCCGCCAGACGCTGGTGACCGGCGACACGGTCAACACGGCGGCGCGTCTCGAGCAGGCCGCCGGAGCAGGCGAGATCCTCATCGGCGACACGACCTGGCGCCTGGTTCGCGATGCCGTCATCGCCGAGCCGGTCCCCCCGATCGGGGCCAAGGGAAAGGCCGAACCGGTGGCGGCCGTCCGCGTGATCTCGCTGGTCGACGCACCCGTCGTGACCGCGTCCGCCGCGGAGCCGATCGTCGGTCGCGAGCTCGAGCTCGCGGCGCTGGGGGCCATCTTCGAGCGGGTGGTCGCATCCCGTCACGCCGAGCGGGTGACAGTCGTGGGTTCGGCCGGCGCCGGCAAGAGCCGCCTCGTCGCCGAGTTCCTCGACGGCCTGGCCGGGCGGGCACGCGTGGTGCGCGGTCGATGCCTGCCGTACGGCGAAGGGATCACCTACTGGCCACTTCGGGACGTCCTCAGCACGGCCGCCGGGATCTCCGACAGTGACACCCCCGCGGCCGCGACCGACAAGCTCGGGCTCCTCGTCGGCGATCTCGGCGATGGGCCCGTGATCGCCGCGCGCCTCGCCAGCGCGATCGGGCTGAGCGTCGAGCCCGCGGCCCAGGACGAGATCTTCTGGGCCGTCCGGCGGACGCTCGACCATCTCGCCTCAACCGAGCCGCTGGTGGTCGTGATCGAGGACACCCACTGGGCGGAGCGGACGTTCCTCGACCTTCTCGAGCAGGTCGTGACGCTCGGCCAGGGCGTCGCGCTGCTCATCGTCTGCCCGGCTCGACCCGACGTGCCTAAGGAGGCCGACGAGGCCGGGGAGGCTGGGGAGGCGACGGCGCCGCCGGTGCCGCGGCCCTACGACACGACGATCACGATCGGCGGGCTTCCACCGGCCGCCGTCGCAGGGCTGCTCGACTCGCTGCCGGGCGGGAGCGCAATTCCGGCCGGCCTCCGCGAGCGGATCCTCGCCAGCGCGGAGGGCAACCCATTGTTCGTGCGCGAGATGGTCGCCATGCTCACCGACGAGGCCCGGATCGGCCCGGGCGCCGGCACGGGCTCGTCCGGCTACGACGAGGACTCGATTGCCGTCCCGCCGACCAT
>CAWGTR010000017.1:0-281197 GCA_963825545.1 uncultured Chloroflexia bacterium
ACTCCGGTCCTGCTTCCTGCTCAACGAGCCCCGTGAAATGCACGACGGCGCCCAATCCCCCGTCCTCGACGATGCCAAAGTGCCGGGAGCTCCGGTCCGGCTCCAATCATCAACAACCGCACCGACTCCGCGCAGGCCGGATTCTCCCGATCAGGCGCTCGAAGGCGTCCACCAGCACCTGGGCTCCGTGCCAGGGCTGGAATGTGGAAATGAACCCCACGACGGTCTTCCCTGCGAGCCCAGCCGCCGCGCCACGGCCTGACCGTCGACTGACAGGGGTGTAGCGGTCGGGATCGACGCCGTTCGGGTTGACGAAGATCCGCGGCCGCGTCGATGCTGCGGGCGGCGAGCTCGTCCCGCATCGCGCGGCTGACGACGACGACAAGGTCCGCGCCGCGGACGTTCAACAACTCAATACGCTCGGCGAGCGCCTCGTAATTGAGGCGCCGGCTCCAATGGCGGCTCATCCAGATTTCCGACCCGTTGTATTCGAGCACGAACGGCACGCGGAGCCGTCGCGCCAGCTGCAGCCCCGAAAAATCGTGCACGCTATACCGTTGATACACGAACGAAATGGCCCGGCCTCCCGTGACATCCATCGCTGACGCGACCAACACTTCGTTCAGCGCCAGCGCCGGCAGCTCGGCAAAATTCCAGTAGGTTTCCGGCACGGCCACGAGGTGCGTCTCGATAACGTCGAGCACGGTCGGGACCGGCGCCGTCGTCAGCATGATGGGCGGGGTGGTGGTGTCGGCCAGGGCGTTCAACACGCCCGCGATGTGACCCACAGAACCGCCGGCCCGGACACCGAAGCTCAGGTCGGTGCGCAGGTACAGCACCGGCGCCGAACGGTTCCACCGTACGGGGGCCGGGACTGCATGGCGAGCGCGTCGACTTCGTCCGAGATGCGCCGCAGCAGACCAGGCCGTGAGGCGGCGTCGCGGAGAAAAGCCCACGACCAGAGGACGAGCAGTCCGAACGTCACGGACCGCTCGCGGCCTTCGGAGTCGACGATGTAGCAGCGCGTGCGACGAGCCGGAGCGCCCACATCAGCATCGGTCGCCCCGATGTCGAGAGCCGCTCGGTCATCAAGCGGCTGACGCGGTAACGGCCAATCTGCGTCAGCAGACGGCCGTCTCGCACCCACCCGCGCACCTCATCGTCGGATACGACGAACTCGTCGGCGGCGGGCACCGGGAGAGGCAGCCCGCTGCGGACGACGGTCAGTTGTGTGGCGTTCAACCTCGGGGATTCACTCTATCGCCGGCCGCCGGCTGCCAGTCGCTCCTGGACTTCGCTCCGGAGGGCGGACTGCTCGCGCGCCTTGTCCAACAAGTACTCGAGCGAAGGCAACGGTTCGACGACGAAAAACATCTGGTAGGAGAACAGCCCGGGCGCCACGGCAATCAGCCACTGATTGACGCGCATCACGAAGCGGCTCAAGGCCTGGTTCCCGAGCGCCAGCGGAAATGGGCCCGGGATGCCCCGTGCCGCGGTCACCCGGAACCCGCCCTGCTCGAACAACTGACGGAACGACTTGAACGTGAACAGGCGGGTGTGCGTGAGGTCGAGAATGCCGCGCTTCCCGTAGTTGAACTGGCCAAACAGGAGCATCAGGCGGTTGACCAGGAAGCCGATGTTCGCCGTGCTCACGATCACTCGGGTGCCCGGAGTCGTATTCAGAACCCTCCGCAGCTGCTCCACGAACGCTTCCGGCGACGCCAGATGTTCGATGACGTCGAGCAGCAACACGTAGTTGTAGTCCGCGGCATTCACCGGCGGAAGGCCGTCGTTGAGATCGTGGAGCACGAACTCGTCGAGCTCCACGCCCGGGCCGAGCGGATATTTGTCGACGCCAGTCACCCTGCAGTGCCGCTGATGGCGCAGCATCGCCCCAACATATCCTCCGGCACAGCCAAGATCGAGCACCCGCGCGCCCGCCGGCACGATTTCGAGCGCCGCCGAATGCGTGCTCGTGTAATCGAGCTTCGGTTTGTACTGCGCGTGGCCTCCCGCAGGCGCGCAGTCGAAGCGGCGGTCGTACAGCAGGCCGAGCTGCTGTGTCCGCGCCACCAGAACCGCCTTCGTCACGTCCCGCGCGTATTTGATGCCGTTGACACGGCAGATTTCGTCCCCGTAGTAGGTCGGGATCGGCAGCTCCGTGATCGACAGGCCGGACAACAGGAACTGGATGATGATCTCGGTGTCGAAATGGAAGTCGTTCGTGTTCAATTCGAAGGGCACCTTCCGGAGCGCGGCTACTGAATACACCCGATAGCCGGAGTGAAACTCGCTGAGCGACGCGCCGAGCATGCGGTTCTGGAACCAGCTCAGAATCCGGTTGCCGACGAACTTGTAGAGCGGCATTCCACCGCGGCGCGCCCCGCCTTTCTCGAGCATCCGCGATCCGAAGACGGCCGCGGCCCGCCCCTCACGCAAGGGCCGGACGAGATCGGGAAGACACTCCGGCGCGTACTGGCCGTCTCCGTGGACGAGCGCCACGAAGTCGAAACCCTCTTCGATCGCGAAGTGGTAGCCGATCTTCTGGTTTCCCCCGTAACCCTGGTTGACCGGGTTGAACAGCACGTGCACCGGAAACGGCAGCGTGCCCCCCCGCTGCGCGTCACGGGTCTGTTCGAACGTGCGGTCCTGCGACGAGTCGTCGAGCACCAGCACCTCGACGTCGTACTCCTCGGCGAGCTGGTGCGGCACGCGCGACAGAACCGGGCCGATGGTCTTTTCCGCGTTGTACGCGACGATCAAGATGAGCAGGCGGGGCTTATGCACGAAACGTCCCTCGATTCATGCGGACACGGTCGGTATCTCGACAAACAGCAGCCGGCCGACGCCGCGCCGGGCGACGTACAGAGCACAGTCGATGGCGCCCAGGAAGAGGATAAACCGCGTGACCTCCGACACGCTTTCGTAAGCGAGGCCGACGAAATAGAAGGCGCATGTCAGCACCACGTAGATGACGTGAGTGCCACCAGCGGCCACGGCCAGCACTCTCCGGTCACCCCCTCGGACGACCATGCCCGCGAAGCCGAGCAGGCAGATGATCCGGTAGGTCAGATTCGACAGGAAGATGAAAGAAAGGACGCTGGTCTGGGTCGTGCCCAGCAACGATTCCTTCAACCGGCCGGCGAACGAGCGGATCACGAACGCCTTGTCCCGCCGCCAGATCGAGAAGAATTCCGCCTTCGCCGCCTGGTCGTGCACGAAGTAATCCTCCGATTTGAAGGTGACGCCGTACTTCCGGCGGGTCAATTCGAAGATCGTGCCGTCGCTCGCCTCAAGACCGTACCAGTTCGGGTAATACCCGAGCCCGACAAGCGCCACGTGCCAAACCGCGCGCGTGGTGAACGTCAGCCGCCCACGCGCACGCGTCGAGCGCACGACCAGCGGCAGTGCGATCATCGCGAAGAGCACAGTCGCCACGACGAGCTTCCTCCGCAACGCCGGCTGCCAGACGGCCACACCGCAGAGAAACAGCGAAAGTGGCCACCAGGACCCGCGCAGCCACACACCGCAGCCCAGGGCTACGCCGGCGAGCGCCAGCCACGCCGTCGTCTCCGTGGGCCGCCGGTACGCGAGCAGCAGCGCGCCGAGCACGACGAACGTGAGCGGAATGTCCCAGTAATAGTAGAACGCGAACGAGACGAGGTCGTAGAAGATGCCATCCGAGGCATAGAGATACGCCGCAAGCAGACCGAGCACGACACTCCACTGCGAGAACATGAAGAACACGAAGCCCATCAACGCCACATCGGCGACCACCTGCAGGGCCAGCGCGCGGAGATGGTTGTCCGGCAGCGTCGGGAACGCCAGCCTTGCCACTTCGACGATGAAGGAGTAGCCGACGTCGAGCGTGTAGAAGTTCACCCACTGGTGCTCCGCCCGAGGCGGAAGACGCTCGAACGGCGCCGACAGATTGTTCAACAGCGAATACTGCCTGACCGCCAGCAGATCGACCTGCCCGATCCGCCCTTCCCGCATCCCCATCGCCATCGAATGGAAGATGGGATACGTGTTCAGGACGATGGGGTGGGACGGATCCTGGTTCATCCGCAGGATGGCCACGCGCGTGTTCACCCAATGCAGAGCAATCGCGAACACGGCGAGAAGAACAAGCGTGCTCTTCGCCCAGCGGGGCGGGGCGGTGATGCGTCGCAGGACGGCAGCCACGCTCATCTCCTCGCCAGCCGAAAGGCATACTCGCGCCGGCCGTGGAGGAGTTCCGGCGCCTCGAGGTCGAGAACCATGCACGGCACGCGGACTCCGTAGGAAGGAGAGTACCAGCCGGACGCGATCGCCGGCGTGAGGCCTGATGGCAGCATCATTTGAAGCTGCGTGCCGGACGCCGCGACGCCCACGACGTCGGCCGCCGCCATCCGTATCGTCACGCCGGGCGCGAAATGGAAGTGCCAGCCGAGCCGATGCGTACCCCGTGCCCTCGAGCTCGTCGAGCAATCACAACCGATCCGTCGGTCAGCCGAAGCCTGAACGTGCGAGTGTGAACGAGGGGAATTCCCGGCCGTCCGTAGCCTCTGTGACGCCCGCGATATTCGAGCTCGGCGCCATCCTGCCGTACGGACACGTGCTCGGGCAAGGCTTTCTCGAACATCCGAAAGAGCCACTCCTGCCGGATCTCGTTCTGCTCCTGATCGTCGACGCTCAGCGTGTTGTGCGACCGCGTGCTTCGAAACAGGTTCCGAGCGTCGGGATCGGACGTGTAGACGTAGCTGCCGGGATCGACGATGACCGCCGCCCCGGCGACGTGGTATTCGAAGCTGAGAAGGTCGTTGTGCTTGTGATTCCCGAAGCCGCCGGTTCCCACGATGCCGTTGGTGATGAGCAAGTAGTCGTCATGCCTCCGCATGACGGTCAGGCCGGCATGCGGAAAATGCCGCAGCGCGGGCGGAGGGTCCGGGGTGTGCACGGCCGCTCCCGAACAATCGAAGCCCCACCATTCAGCTTCCCATTCAGCCCACGCGCCGGCGCCACGCGCCCAGTTGTGGCGCCCCAACAGTCCGTCAGCCGGTCCGAACAGGTGACTCGGGTCTTGTGGCTTCCACGTACCGTACCCGCTCAACATGTGCAGCCGCCCATCGTCGGCATCACCGACCTGTGGCATGAGGCCGTCGGGCCGCAGCACCGCCGACAGGAAATCGATCATGGTGCTCAGCCGGTTGAGGAATCGCTCGGACAGCGGCGCCCCCGCCGCGTCGGCGACGCGCGCCGCGGCGAGAAATAGCTCGCTCACGAGTCGATGGTACGGGACCGACGATTCGTAGTCGGCGCCGTCGGGCAACACCTGGACGTCCATTTCCTGCATGAGCCACGCCCGGCACTGGGCATCCCACAGCGCTCCGCGAGGCAGATCGCGAAACACCGCGGCCAGATAGAACAGGCCGACGACATCGCTCAGAAAATGATTGCTCGTCACCTCGTAGTGGTTCTCGAGATGACGCTCGATGAAAGCGCCGTGATCGAAGAGTGCCTGGTACGCGTCCAGCCAGACGTCCGGCGGCAGCGCGCACGGCCGGATCAACTCGAGCGCGAGCGCCCAGTTCGCCGCCCGCAGCGCCACGTCCATCGTACACGCCCAGTTGACCGCAGTGCCGATCGGATTCGCGTCCATGAAATCGCGCAGCTCGCGGACGATTTCCCATGCGAACCGATCCTCGCGCGTCAGCCGGTACGCCTGACCCAGCAGCGGCCAGTGCTGGCACCGCGCGAGCTCCCACGGCCGCTTGATATCGGCGCCCACCGGACGCATCTGTTCGAAGTTCCAGGCCGAGAGCGGCACACGCGGAAATCGGAGAGCCGCCACCGGATCGAGGTACCAGTCGATGGGGCGATAGCCGCTGGCATCGACGGGACGATCCGGGTCGGCCGGCCTGTAGGGTCCGCTGCCGAGCAGGTCGAATCGTGTCGGAGGACCCTTTCAGCAGCCGCAATGGTCGCCTGCCCGAGATCGGGGTAACGCACGCGCAGCCGATGGACGCGCTCATCCGGCAAATCGACGAAGAGCCGGCCGGAGGCCTGCCGTGCAGATACCCATTCGGAAGCCGTGAGGCCGGCCTCGCGGAGCTCGTCGGCCCACGTTCTCGGCGGCACGTCGGGCGGCGCAGCTGGGGCCGCCCCGCGCCGCCAACGCGAAAGCAGGCGCCCCGCTCGCTCGAGAATCACGGCCGACACGTCTTCATTTACTGGCCAGCGTCGCCGTTGGTCCGGGCTTCGTCGCCTTGATGATCAGATCCAGCCGGCCAGGCGCTCGGCGACCGGCAGCAGCAGGCGAAGCCGGCGAGGCACGAGCTCTGGGGAGATCTGACGCTGCACGATCTGGATGTTCTCGAACGGCCTGAACAATGCCCGCAGGCGCGACTTCGTGTACACCTTCACGAGCGGCCTGGCATCGTTGCCGGTCCGCTCGACCGACCGCGACATGATCTCGGCCATCGATCGACTCGCGAGATCGCCGCTCTTCATGCCGTAGTGCCACACCAGATTCCGCCAGTACTGCAGTGAGTTTTCCGCTAGACCATCACGATTGCGCGGCCGTCAGGCTTGAGCACGCGAAACATCTCAAAGACGGCCTTCGTCGTGTTCGGCGTATGGTGGATCACCCCGTTCGAGGACACAGAGATCGAAGGTATGGTCGTCGAACGGAAGAGTCTCGGCATCATGGTGAACGAAACGGCCGGTCAGCCCGCGGAGCCGGAAGTTCTCGCGCGCGTGCTGGAGGTGCCCCTCGGACAAATCGACGTCGGTGACGATCGCGCCGTGCCGGGCGAACTGCGCGAGGTCGAGTCCCATACCACCGCCGACCTCGAGCACCTGCTCGCCGGCGTGGCCCGCAAACTCCATCACCTCCGGCATCCAGGGGGGTAGGCGCGGTACCGGTAGCGCTCGACCTCCAGAAACCACTCGAGCGACTGGGGCTGCTCGCTCCCCGGCGGCGAGGAGCCCCGGCGAAGTGTTCCCGGCACCGGTCGCCGCGACGACGATCCCGGCGGACCCGAGGGCGACGGCCGCGTCGAGGATGGCGGGATCCATCGACAGCGTGGCGGTCACGATCGGGATCGGCTCCGCCGCTCGCTCGACCTGGAGGATCGGGCGTGGCGGGGCCGGCGATCGCTCGAGGACGATCCCGGCTTCGCTCACCCGGCCGAGCCGGCCGGCGTTGAGGCTGCGGAACGTGTCGAGCGCCGACGTATGCGTCTTCGTCACGTCGTCGGCCGATTCGATCGTGCCGGCCAGGACGACGACGACGCCGGCCCCGGCCAGCGACCCGGACCGCGCCGCGACGACCGCGTCGCGCAGGTTCGCCGGTCCGTCGTAGTCGGGGTCCGAGGCGTTGCGCATCGCACCGGTCACCACGACCGGCGTCGCCGTGTCGAGGACGAGATCGAACAGGAAGCTCGTCTCCTCGATCGTGTCGGTGCCCTGGACGAGGACCACGCCGTCGATCGTCGGATCGTCCTGCAGGTCGCGGATCCGGGCCGCGACCTCCAGAGCGTCGGCAAACGACCAGTGGCTCGCCGGCGTCCGGCTGTGGTCGACGGGCACGACGTCCGCCAAAGCGTCAAGGCCCGGTGTCCGGGCCAGGATCGCCGCTCCGTCGAGGGCCGGGACGGCGCCGCCCGCCAGCGGGTCGACGACCATGCTGATCGTCCCACCGGTGAAGACCACCGCGATCCGCTTCAGGCGATCCACTCCCCTCGCCCACCGCCGACATGGGCCATCTTCGTGTAGCCGACCGGTCCGCGGCGGGTCGCCAGCCGCCACATCGCCGCCGGGATCGCGCCGAGCCAGACGGCGCTGAACAGGCCGACCCGGATCGATCGCCCGACGCGCTCGGGCGGCGCGAGCGGTCCGCCGTCCGGTCCCGTCTCCCAGCGGAGCGCGTCCCACGCCAGCGCACCTCCCGCCGCGAGGTACGTCCCGACGAGGATCGCGGCCGGGGCGACGCGACCCCGCACGACGGCGCCGACCACCGTCCCGAGGATCACCGGCGGGATGCAGAGCTGGCCGGCGTAGGCGGCGAAGTCCAGGCGGGCGTACCGGCCGAGCGCCGGGCTCGACACGACCGCCGGCCCGTGCTCGAGCACCCGGCGCAGGCCACCCTCCGCCCAGCGAAGCCGCTGGCGCCACAGCCCGTCGAGGCTCCGGACGGGCTCCTCCCAGACCTCGGCGTCGATCGCCCACGCGACCGTGATCCCGAGCGTCGCGGCGAGCCGGCTCGACAGGTCGAGGTCCTCCGTCAGCGCCTCGGGGCGCCAGCCGCCCACCGACGCGAGCAGGTCACGCCGGACGACGATCCCGTTGCCCCGGAACTCCGAGCAGCCGCCGAGCGACCAGCGGCCGCGCTGGATCTCGCCGTCGAGCGTCTGTTCATCGCCCTGGGCGCCGGCGAGCCAGCCGGCGTCCGCATCGAGCATCCGGCGTCGCGCCGTCAGGGCGTCGGCTCCCGCGCTGACGTACGCCGCGAGGCGCCGTAGGAAGCCCGGACCGATTCGCGCGTCGGCATCGAGCACGACGACCATGTCGCCGCGGCAGGCGTCCGGTTGAGCCGCGCTCAGCGCCGCTCCCTTTCCATCGGGAAGGTCCTCGCCGTCGCGGCGGATGATGCGGGTCACGGCCCCGATCCCGGCAGCCTCGGCGGTCAGGCGGACGACGTCGCCCGAGCCATCCACCGACCGGTCGTCGACAACCACGAGCTCGAACCACGGCGTCCCGTCGGGAGCCCGGTGGTCCTGCGCCGCGACGTCGCGGACGAGCGCCGGTAACACGGCCGCCTCGTCGCGTGCCCCGACGAGGACGGTGAACGTCGGCGCTGGCGAGCCCGGATCGAGGGGCGCGGCTCCGGGCCGGATCGGCGGTCGTCGGCCCGCGAGGGCCAGTGGGACGACGTAGCCGCCCGCGAGCAGCGCGGCCAGGCCGACGAGCCCGCGAGAGCGTCCACCGCCGGCGGCTCCGACCCCGGCGACGAGACCGCCGAGCAGGATTGCCAGGCTCGCCGCGCGCCAGGCCGGCGGCGTCAAGTCCGCGCTCGACGCCCGCTCAGCCACGTGCTTCGGCCGCGACCGCCGGCGTCGGCCGCCGCGTCACGACCGAGACGATTCCGACGATCGTCACGGCCAGGCCGACGACCACGATCACGACGGTGGTCCCGAAGTGGTCCGAGATCGGCGCGACGATGATGATCGGCAGGAAGCTGGCCACCGACACGAGCATGTTGAGCACGCCGAAGACCCGTCCTCGGACCTCCTCCGGAAGCTCCTCCTGGAGCCCGGTCTGGGCCGGGATCGCAACGAGCGCATAGGCGATCCCGGCCAGGAAGGCGATCCCGAGGACGACGGCCAGCAACGAGACGAGGCCGGACAGGTCGAGCGGCGTCGCCGCCTCGGCACGCTGGAGGAAGCGGGCGATCGGTCCGGCCGCCGCCAGCGCGGTGAGCAGGACGCCCAGGGCGACCAGGCCGCCCTCCATGAGCCGCCGCCGCGGGAAGTACCGGCCGTAGCTGTTGAGCAGGAGGATCCCGGTCACGATCCCCATCCCGAGCGGCAGCACGACGACGACGAAGTCCGACTCCGTCAGCCCGAGCGTCTCGGTGGCGAAGTGCGGGCCGAGGACACCGAGCACGCCGATGAGCGAGGCCGTGACCCCGAGGTAGACCAGCGACCAGCTGATGCTTCGGTGGGCCCGGATGTAGTCGAGCCCCTCGCGCAGCTCGCCCAGGACCGAGGCGACCGCCCGCTCCGTGCCGTGGACGGCGTCGCCGGCCGACATCCCGGCGACTTCGGGCAGGACCGACGGCAGGGTGATCACGAAGCCCATCGCCACGAGGTACAGGATGGCCACGGTCAGGATCAGCACCTCCGGCCCGGCCAGCTTGACCACGAGCGGCCCGAGGAGCGCGAACCCGACGGCGAATGCCACGTTCTGGGTGAACGTGAACAACCCGTTCGCCGCAAGCAGCTGACGACGCGGGACGAGCTCGGGGATCATGGCCGCCTCGGCCGGTGCGAAGAACGTCGTCACCGTCGAGATCGCGATGTTGAGCACGAAGATCGCGACGAGGTTCCCGATGGCCAGGTAGACGAGTCCGAAGAAGATCGCCCGGAGCAGGTTCGTCACGATCAGAATGAGCCGCCGGTCGAGCCGATCCACGTAGACGCCGGCCACCGCCGAGAAGAACACCGCCGGGGCCAGGAAGGTCAGCAGGAGGAGCGCGACCATCGAGTCCGAGTGGGTCTTCGAGAACACGAGCACGGTCAGCCCGTAGACGACCATGTTGCCGCCGATCTGGGTCGCGACCTGGGCGAGCCAGAGCAGCAGGAAGTTGCGGTTTCGCAGGACCGCGAGCGTGCCACTGGCGCTGACCGGCTCGGTGTCGTCGTCCGGTCCGACGATTCGGCCCGTCTCAGACGGGAGGACCACGGTCGGCGGGACTGCCCCGAGCTCGACGCGGTTTCCCGTCCCGCCGTCGGTCATTCCGCGGCGTCCCGGGCGATTGGGCTGACGGCGGCGCTCCGCGCCTCGTCACCGCGCTCGACGAACCCGGCCAGGCGTCGCTCGACCCGGTCGCGCGCCACGAGGACGTGCCGGTCGCAGGTCGTGCAGCGGAGCCCGAGATCGGCTCCGAGCCGGTCGATCAGCCACGTCGACCCGCCGCACGGGTGGGCCCGGCGCAGCCGGACCACATCCCCGAGTCGAAACGCGACGGGACCTCGGTCAGCCACGACGACCGGGCCGGCCCGGCAGTCTCCAGCTCGATCGGCAGGGGCTGCCCGCGTGAGCGGCCGAGAGGACGGTGGTCATCGGCCGGCAGGGTATCAGAGCCTCGGTGTCCCGTGCGCCGGGACGAGGTTCCGCGCGGTCGCCGGGATCGCCACGAGATCCATCGGGAGGACCGTGATCTGGGCATCGGGGAAGGTCGCGGCGAGCTGGGAGACGATCCCGCCCGCCCGGGTCAGCGAGCCCGTCAGCGTCTCCGGGTTGCCGAGGGCCGTCACCTCGAACGGGTCCGTCAGCTCGGTGTTCTCGACCGACAGGTCCCCGGGGTTGCCGGCCACGACCGTCCCTGGGACCACCCGCACGTCGCTCACCGCGAGCGCCTCGGCACCGGCGTTCTGGAGCTCGTTTAGGAGATCCTCCACGCCTGAACCGGCGATCGAGCCCGTGACCGTCACCCGGATCCCCGAGCCGGTCACCGCATCGAGTCCGGCCCATGCCCGGACCCGGCTCAGGTCGAGCCGGAGCTGGTCGGCGGACGACTCGCCGCGCGACTTCGCGCTCTGGAGGTCGGCCAGCTCGCCCTCCGTCGTCGCGACCTCGGCCCGCAGCTGGTCGTTCCGCGTGTTGAGGTTGGCCACGAGCACGGTCAGGTCCTGTGCCGACTGGGCTTCGAGCCCCGTCCCCGCCGACTGCGACCGGAACTGGATGACCAGAAGCAGCCCGAGGATCATCGCCACGACAGCGATCGAGAGCTGGTTGGCCGGCTTGCGCATGCCGCTACGCGCCCGGGCTCGGTGCCGGCGACGCGGGCCGGGCGTAGCGCAGGTTGATCGTTCCGGCGTATGCCGGGATCGTGACGTCCTTGGGTTCGGCGAAGGAGACCTGCAGCCCGAACGCCTCGACCCGCATCCGCACGAAATCGCGGAACGTCGGCGAGCCGTTCACCTGGTCGAACAGCCCGGCCGGCCCGATCGCCGAGATCTGGTACGGCTGGGACAGGTACGCCGCGTTGACGAGGACCGAGCCGCCGATGTCGATGATCGCCGTGGTCGAGGTGATCCGCTCGCCATTGATCGCCACGGCTTCGGCTCCGGCGAGCCACAGCTCCTCGACCACCGTTCGGACGTCGTGGGCGTTGACAAGGAAGTCGGTCGGGTTCTGACCGGGCGGGATCGTATTCGACGAGTCGGCCAGCTGGAGGACCACCCCGGGCCCCTGGAGCGCGGTCAGGCCCGCGGCGACGCGTGCCTCGCGGAGCCGGTCGTCGAGATCCTGCACGACGGCGGCGCTCCCCCGCCCCTGCGACTCGACCTGCTGGATCTGGGCCCGCAGGTCGAGCAGCCGCTGCTTCAGCGCGTCCTGGCCCGATTGGAGGTCGCGTGCGGTCTCGACCAGCGGAACCCGTTCGTTGCTCGCGTAGCGGACGCGCGGAGCCTCGGTCCGCAGCTGGGCGGCGACCAGGAACCCCAGCGCGAGCAGCGCGACCCCGAGGGTCACCTGCCAGCCCGCAACCGAGCCCAGGCCGCGACGCGTGGGGGCGGTCACGCGTCCCACGTCCCTGGCGGATGGCGCCGGTCGCGCAGGACGAGCAAGCCGCCGACGAGGAGGCCGACGATCGCGAGCCCGCCGACGGCGATCAGGGGGCGGTCGTCGCCCGCGGATCCGCTCGACCCGCCCGTACCCCCGGGCACGACGTCCGGGGCCGTCGGGGCGCCGGGCGCCTGAGCCCAGCCGGCCGGCAGCGGTCCCGCGGGTCCGGGCCGTGGCCCGACGGCGGTCGGTGGCTTCGCCCCGAGGTCGGCGAGCCAGCCGGCCTCGAACCCGGCCACGTCCCTGCCGATCCCGGCCTGGAAGGCCTCGTCGTCGGTCACCCCGCCGGCGTAGGAGGTGATCAGCTTCACGAGGGCGTCCTTGCCGAACGTGCGGATGAGGTAGTCGACCGCCGACACGCTCTCGCCGTAGGCCAGGAAGAACTGGTCGCGGGTGGTCGGGAACTGGCCGGCGAGCCCGTCGAGCGGGATGATCCCGTTCGAGCTCACCGCGCTGGTGACCGCGCCGCGCCAGCTGTCCGTGTAGCCCTCGGACAGGTAGACCGCCAGCCCCTCGTTCAGCCAGCGGGGCGGGAAGTGGTACGGGTTCTTGACCGCCGTGTTGAAGACGAGGTGGGTGAGCTCGTGCGGGACGACCGTGCTGACCCAGGTTGCGTCGATCTCGTCGGGGGTGATCAGGGCGAACATCGTCCGGATGTCTGCGTGGGCCTCGCCGCCGACGTTCTCGCGGGTGCCGGGTCCCAGGGCATCGTAGAACGCCGACTGGTCGGCGTAGATGTAGAAGTCGACGGGCTCGGTCTCGGTGACCCCGAGCAGGGAGGCGGCGTTGTCGACCCCCTTCTCGCCGATCGCGAGCGCCTGCCGCCCGAAATCCTGCGAGCCCTGGTACCAGTGGACGCGGACGATCGGGCCGGTCACGGTCTGCCAGTCGAAGCGCGTGTCGGCGTACAGGATCGTCGTCGGCGCGCCGAGACTGACCGTCCCCGACTGATCCGTGACCCGCCACTGGGCGCCGAAGCGCGTGTTCGGGACGAGGTGGCCGTCGCTCTCTGCGAGCGTGTAGGTCAGGGTCGTCGGTTGACAGCACGACGGCGCCGGGACCTGGATCGCCAGTGGGCCGATCGCGCCCGGGACGGTGATCAGCACCTCGACGCGACGGATGTCGGCCGGCGGCGTGAATGGCTGGTCGAACGTGACCCCGGTCCCGTACGTGGCCGTCGCCGTGGGGGTCCCGAACGGACTCGCCGCGCGAACGCCGGCGACCCCGGTCGGGACGACCGTCAGCCCGAGCGCGAGCGCGAACGCGGCCGCCGTCGCGAGGAGCGCACGACCGCCGATGGCCCGACCGGGTCTGACGACCCACCGCCGGCTCACTGATCTGACCACGCGAGCCCCGCGAGACGGAGGATGCCGAGCCCGCTCTCGGTCGCCCCGAGGAGCCCGTGCCGGGCGAGGGCATAGCCGGCGTCGTAGGACACCGGGATGACTGGCACGTCGTGCTGGACGATCGTCTCCGCCTGGTCGTAGGCCGCACGAACCGCGGCGGGATCGGTCGTCGAGCCGGCGCCATCGATCGCTGCGTCGAAGTCGGGCGAGCTCCAGCGGCCGTAGTTGTCGACACTCCCGGTCCCGAGGAGCAGCCCGAGGAAATCGTTCGGACCGGGGTAGTCGGCCACCCAGCCGAGCGCCCAGAAGGCTGGCGGGTCGGCACCGAGGCGGGTGAAGTACTGGTCGTTCTGCATGCCCTCGTAGTGAACGGTCACGCCGAGCTCGCGCTTGAGGTCGGCGATGATCGCCTCGTCGTAGGTCGAGCCGCCGGTGACGAGCGTGACGTCCGGGAACCCGGCGCCACCCGGAAAGCCGGCGGCGGCGAGGGCGGCCCGTGCCGCCGCCGGGTCGTGGACCGGGCTGAAGTCGCGGTCGCTCCGGCCGGGGATCCCGGGCGGGACCATGCTCGTCGCCGGCAGGGTGGCGGACCCGCCGGTCAGCGCCACGATCCGCCTCCAGTCGATGGCCCAGGCAAACGCCTGGCGGACCCGAACATCGTCGAACGGGGGCCGGCTGGCATCGAACCCGTAGTAGGTCACCGCAGCCGAGGGCACGGTCCGCAGGTCCGGGCCCAGTGTCGCGTCGTAGCGGATCCAGCTCGCGTCGTCGTCGCCGATCGGCGTGTAGTCGAGGTCGCCGGCGTCGAACGCGTCGACGGGGCTCTTCCCATCGAGCGTCGTCAGGAGGTGGACCGTCTCGATCGAGGGCCGACCAGCCCAGTAGTGCGGGTTCGCGGTCAGGGTGAGCTCGCTGACGGTGCCCGCCGACAGGACGTACGCCCCGCTCCCGACGAACCCCGACCCGGGCCTGAGCGCGCCCGAACTGCTGTCGGTGAGACCGGGCGGGACGACCGCGAAGGTCGGGCTCGACACGATCGACGGGAAGTCGGTCGCCGGCCGGGTCAGTCGGACCTCGACGGTTGTCCCGTCGGCCGTCAGCCCGACGGTCGACGGATCGGTCGATTGACCCGTCCGGTACGCCTCGGCACCCACGACGTCGGCCATGAGCGAGGCGAGCGGCGACGGCCGGCTCGGGTCGATGATCCGGAGCCAGCTCCGGACGACATCGGAACCGGTAAGCGGCGAGCCGTCCGAGAACGTCAGCCCCGAGCGGAGCTGGAAGACGATGCGGCGGCCGCCGTCGAGGATCGACCACGATTCGGCCAGCGCCGGCCGGACGGCGAGGCTCGGATCGATGGCCGTGAGGCTCTCGAACAGCTGCGCGCTCACCCGGGCGCTGGCGATGTCGCCCTGGATCGCGGGATCGAGCTCGGCGGGCGTCCCGGTGAGGATCGACACGTCGTCGCGGCCCGCGGCCCGGCGGTCCCGCCACCCGAGCCCGGCGGGCGAGCCGAGGGTCGTCGCGATGACGAGGACGAGCGCCGCGAGCACCGCCGATCGGCGGCCGGCCGAGAGGCGGCGAGGAAGTCGGCCCCCCGAGCGGCGCATGGCCGGAGTGTATCCGCTCAGGGTCTGGGGGGCCGCCGGTCGCCTTGCTCGCCGGTCAGGAGACCCGTGCCCGGACCGAACCGGCGGACGAGCCGGTAGAAGTCGCGGCGCTCCAGCCGCAGCCCGTGCGTGCTCCGACGCCGCGTCCTCGGTCCGGTCCAGCCCATCCGCCGCCGGTCAGGCCGGCCGGCACGACGGCTCGCCGGGCCGCGCCCCAGACGCCCTCGTCGCGCAGCACGAGGCTCCACCAGACGACGAGCGCCTCGAGGGTCTGGAACCGCTCGTCGAGCGGTCCGCGGGCGACGTAAGTCGTCGCGCCGGAACGCGACCAGCCCCGGGCCGAGCGCGTCGACGTCCCCCGGCGACTGCGTCTTCCCACGTCCGCAGATCGGCGGACACGAGGCCGCGGTCGCCGACGATAGCCACGGACGGGTCGGCCAGCGCCTCGACGATCGGCGGCGAGGTCGAGCCCTTCCTGAACCGAGCCCTCGCCGAGCATCACGACGACGTTCCCCGCCGCCCGCCGGATGCCCGCGTTGGCCGCCGCTCCGGGCCCCAGGCCGGCCGCGAACCAGACGACCTCGACGGCGTCGCTCGGCTGGTCGGGGGCCTCATCGGCGTCGGACACGACGATCAGCTGCGTGCCGGCCGGTGCAGACGTGACGAGATCGTCGGGGAACCGCTCGGTGGTCGCCTCGTCGCTCGTCGCCACGACCGTCACGGCGGCCGTGGATCGGCTCGGCGAGTCGCGACGGGACGGATCCGCTGCGGCCGTGGCGAACGCGCCCGCCCTCGGCCACGTCGGGAGCGCCCGCCGGCTCGAGCTCGTAGCCGCCGGCGCGATCGACGACCTTCCAGCCGGCCGCCTCGATCTCAGCCTTGAGCCGGTCGGCCTCGGCCCAGTCACGCTCCGACCGGGCGGCCGACCGCGCTCGAGCCAGGTCGCGGATCTCGGCAGGGGCATCGGCGCTCATCGGCCGAAGGCTAGCAGCGAGCCACCGGCGGCGCCGCCGGCTCGGGTTGGGCGAGTCGTGCCTGAGGTCGGTCGCCGTTGGCCTACGGCGCGTCCCGTCGCAGCTCGAGGGTCTTGCCGATCCAGGTCTGGTACGGGAATTCGGCGCGGAGGGCGGCCATCGTGGCATCCGTGAGGCCGTCGAGCCCGAGCCGGCTCAGCAGCACGACATCGGCCGAGGTGTAGTAGCCGATGCTGTACTGCTGGTATTGATCCTGGTCGGTTTTGGCGAGCGTCGGGCCGTCGCTGTCCGCGTTGAATACCTGCGAGAGGCTGCGCGGGTTGGGCAAGACACGGCAGCCGTTCTGGAGTGATCGCACAAGGGTATGCGTGTAGATGGCCACGTAGCCCTCGTCCGCAATCACGCAATGCGCCGCCGACAGTTCGGGCATGTGGGCATCCAGATTAGCCACTCGGTCTCCGCCCCCCCTGGAGAGGCTCGTCGTCGCGAGCAGCACGAGGACCACGGCGTATGCGACGGCGCCGATCGCTCGCCGGTGCGCCGGCAATCGCCCGAGCCCGTAAGCGACCACGGCCCCGAAACACAGGGCCATCAGCGGCGCCGGCCAGCCACGGTAGTGGAGGAGGAAAGCCGGCATGGCGATGTAGACGGCGATCTGGGACGCGGCGATCGCGGCCCATAGGCGGACCGCCGGCACCTTCCAGGCCACGAAGAGGACGATGCACGGACCGGCGACAGCGAGCAGCAGCACGGCGGCAACGGGAACATGGATCCCGAGCGGTCCTGCCTCCAGCCCTTCGAGCGCCCGCAGCCGTGAGACGGGAATGGTGACCAACCGATGGATGCGCGTGGCCTGGGCGAAGATGATCATCTGGATCATGCGCGGACCGGCCGCCAGGAGCGTCGGGCTCAGCAGGAGCGCTGCGGTGGCCGCGCCACTGAGCACGTAGGTCGCCCCCACGCGCACGGCGTCGCCGCGGCGTGATCGCGTCCGGAGGATCAGCCAGACGAGGATCACGGTCGCAGGAATCGCGGCCCAGATCTGCACGACGCCCGTGATCCCGATCGCAACTCCGGCGACCGCGACCCGCCGGGTCGTCAGCTCCGCGGCCGACCGCCCGGTGAGCGCGAGCAGCGCCACGAGCATGGGCGTTACCTGTGGAGCGATCAGGAGCGTGCTGCGCTCCCCGGTCATCGGCAGGACCCACACCGCGTACAGCGCCGCGGCGGCCAGTCCGGTCGCCCGATTGACTCGGGCGCCGACCAGGCCGACGAGGGCGGTGTTCACCGCGCCGAGGGCCATGAACGCGAGGCGCGCGAGCACGAGCCCGGTCATCTCGGTGGTCATGGTCCCGATCTGCGCGAATGGCGCCAGCACATACAGCAGGCCAGGCGGATGGAGGATGTTGAAGTCCCGGTACGGCAGGCGGCCGTTCACCAAGGAGATGGCGCCCGCGAAGTAGGTCCCATCGTCCAGGCCGATTCGGCTGTCGAGCCCACCGCGGAAGGCCAGCCCCGCGAACCGGATTGCGAAGGCGAGCACCGCGAGGCCGAGCAGTCCTGCGATCAGCCAGACATCGCGCTGTCCCGTTATCCGTATGCGGGACAGCCATGCCGTCGATGACGACCGCGCCCGCCACTTGTCGGCGTGGTCGTGGCCGCTCAGCGAGCTGGCGAACTCTGCCGGTGCGTTCATATGATCCAGTATCGGCAAGCTTGTGGACCTGCCGCTCGGGATTCCCGCGCCGTCATCGCGCCCCCGCGCTGATCCCGGCCTCTGCCGCCGGCGTCGGCGCCCGGCTCGGGTCGGGTCGTGGTGCCCCTGGAGGGAATCGAACCCCCGACGCAGGCCTTAGGACGGCCTCGCTCTATCCGCTGAGCTACAGGGGCAGCGGCGCGTAGATGGTACCGCGGCCAGGCAGCGCCCCCGATGAGCCTATTGACCGCGCGATCGGGCGCGGGGTGTCATCCTTGCTCAACCTCGGGAGGAAGGTGCCATGTCCCCGATCGCCCGCCGCCTCGTCCGCGCGTCGGCCTCGGCCACGCTCATCCTCGGGACGCTGCTCGCCGCGCCGGCGGGAGCCGCGCTCGGTGACGGGGCCGCGCCCACGGTCCCGCCGCCGAGCCCGATGAGCCACGCGCTCCCGGCTCTTCCGCTCCCGGCGCCTGCGCTGGCGGCCGAGGCGACGCCTGCCGTCGCGACCGTACGTACGGTTGCCGCGCCGGCCGATTTCTCGAACGTGGCGATCGGCCTGCGCTCGGTCATGAGCGGACTCTCGGGCCCGGTCCAGGTGACGAATGCCGGCGACGGATCTGGCCGGCTCTTCGTCGTCGAGCAGCGCGGGGTCATCAAGGTCTGGCGGGCCGGGCACGTCCTGCCCACGCCGTTCCTCGACATGCGCTCGAAGGTCGTGTTCAACGGCGAGCGCGGCCTGCTCGCCCTCGCCTTCTCCCCGAACTACAAGCACAACCACAAGTTCTACGTGCTCTACACCGAGCGCGGCACCGGTGACGTCATCCTGGCCGAATGCAAGGCCACCTCCACCACGAGCAACCACGCCTCGCCGGGCTCGTTCCGACGGCTCCTCCGGGTCAGCCACCGCGTGAACACGAACCACAACGGCGGGATGCTCGCCTTCGGCTTCGCCGGGCTGCTGTACATCTCGATCGGCGACGGTGGCGGCGCCGGCGACGTGCCCAACAACGCCCAGTCGCGAGCGACCCGGCTCGGCAAGATCCTGCGGATCGACGTGACCCGGACCTCGCCGGGCCTCGCCTACCGGATCCCGAAGACGAACCCGTATGCGACGAGCAAGGTCTTCCGGCGCGAGATCTGGTCGTACGGCTTGCGCAACCCGTGGCGGTTCTCGTTCGATCGGGCGAACCGCGACCTCTGGATCGGCGACGTCGGCCAGGACTCGTGGGAGGAGGTCGATCACGTCACGGCGGCCAGCGGCGGCGGCAAGGGCCTCAACTTCGGCTGGCATATCACCGAGGGCAACGCCTGCTACAACCCGTCGACGGGCTGCAACATGACCGGGCTCACGCCGCCGGTGGCCGTGTACGACCACAGCAAGGGCTGCGCCATCATCGGCGGCTACGTCTACCGCGGCCCGCAGGCGATCCTGCGCGGGGCGTACCTGTTCTCGGACGACTGCTCGGGCACGATCTGGTCGATCGTCGCCGCCGGGCCGTCAGGGCAGACGCCGACGGTCATGACGAACACGTCACTTGGGATCACCTCGTTCGGCGAGGGTCAGACCGGGACGACGTACGTCACCGCCTCGAACGGCCACGTCTACCGGCTGGTCGCCTCGAGCCGCTGATCGGTCACGGACCGTCGGGTAGCGGCTGCCAGTCGCCCCAGTCGGTCCCCGTCACGAGAAGCCGAGCATCGGAGCCGTCGACCTTGACGCTCCAGAGCGATGCCACGCCATTCGTTTCGGTCTTCGAGAAGAGGATCCGGTCGCCCTCGGGTGAGAACGCGACGGGTTTGAGCGGAGAGGCCCCGGTGGCCGTGGCAAGCGTCGTTACGGTCCCGCTGGCCACGTCGACCAAGCGGAGTTCGTAGCTGTCCGACGACGGATCAGCCGTTTGGTAGAAGACCGGGCTCCAGATGAAGGCGACCCGGTTGCCTGTCGGTGACACGATCGGGCTCTGATAGGCCGGACCGTTCACCGGCCCATTGTCGCTGTTCGTCGCTCCCGCCAGGACCCGAAGCTTCGTGCCATCGGCTTTGGCGATGACGAGCGACTGCGAAGTGTCATAGTCGATGTAGGCAAGACGAGCCCCGTCGCGCGACCAGGCGGCACCGAGATGCGATCGTGGGTCGGCTGCCGGGACACGCCGAGGCGCTCGACCGTCGACTGGCACGACGCACGGCGGGATCACAAGCGATGTCCCGTCGGGCGACCAGACCGGGTCGAAATCGCCTCCCGGCGCACATCCGGACGGCACGGTGAGGAGCGCCTGGCGTACGCCGTCGAGCCCGTAGACGCCGATGGTGCTGAACACGTCGACCCAGGTCGCAACGCGCGTCGAGTCGGGCGACCATGAGACGAGCCAGCCATCGCCCAGGAACTCGGCCACGGTGTTGCCTGACGGATCGCTGACGATGACGGACCCACGACAGCCGGATCGGTAGGCGAGACGCTGCCCGTCGGGCGACCACATCCGCCCCTCTCCCCTGAAGTCCTGGCAGCCCGGTCCGTTATCCGCTGGAGCCCCGTCCGCGATCCGGACCGGGTTCCCGCCGTCCCAGTCGGCCACGAAGATGTCGCCGTCCAAGCCGTAGGCAAGTTGGCCCAGGTGGAACGTCGGCGGCGGCGAGGGCTGGAGGAGTCGGGCCCCGACGAGGATTGCCCCGCCCACCAGAGCGATGACCAACAGCACGAGGAGCGCGGTCGACCAGCGCAGGCCCAGGAGTGGGACCGTCCGTCGGCCGACGCTCGACCCGGCCGGGATCGCCTCCCCGACCCAGTGGCTGCCGGGACCGGCCAACCACGCCGGCCGAGGCCGGCGGCGGCGCGTGGCATCGAGGGTGCTGTCAAGGGAGTCGGCGGGCGCGGGCGGGGTCGCCTCGGCTTCGAACCAGCCGGCCAGCGTTCGGTCGAAGTCGTCGTGGCCGGTCATGCGATGGACCCCCTGGCGACGATCGCCGTGCGTTCGTCGGCATCGAGCGCGGCGCGAAGCGCCGAGGAGGCACGGTGCAGCCGGGACTTGTATGTCCCGACAGCGATATCGAGGACGGTGGCCGCCTCGGCATCCGGCAGCCCGAGGTAGTGATGGACGACGAGAACGGCGCGCTGCTCGGGGGTCAGGTGGCGGAAGCCGCGCTCCAGCTGGTCGCGTAGCGCGGTGCGGTCCTGGGAGTCACCGTCCCCAGGCGCGTCAGGAGTGGCGATGTGGATCTCCACGACCTCCCGATGCCGGACCCGTCGTGCCTCCCGATAGCAGGCGCGCACGAGCAGCCGATGGAGCCAGGCGTCGAATCGGTCGGGGTCGCGGACCGCGCGGATGTGCAGCCAGGCGGCCATGAGCGCCTCCTGGACGGCATCCGCCGCGCGGTCGTCGCTCCGCAGGATCAGGCGCGCAGTTCGATGCAGCCCAGCGAACGCATCCGTGGCGAGCGCCGTGAAGGCGTCGTGGTCGCCGTTCCTTGCCCGCAGGACGAGGTCTCGCTGCATCGGACACCCGGTTCGTGGCGGCCCGCTGGCCGCGCCTACCCATGATGAGTCGGCCAGCAAGCAAGTCGTTCCATCTCCAGCGTGCTGTGGCTGAGACCGTCTCGCCAACGAAGATGGAACGAGTGCGCATGAACCGCACTCATACCGGGCGGAAGCGCCGGACATGCCGAGCGCTCTGCGGCACGAGTCAGGGATCCCAGCGTGCCGGACGAATAGCGCCGATCGCTCTGGTCGGTGTGGAGGGCTCGGTCCGTGAAGTGCACGCTCAGGACGATCTCCTCGTTGGCGACGGTGGTCGTCATCGCGGGAGCCAGCGTCGCCTGCAGTCCGGCGGCGGTCGCTCCCTCGGGCGGGGCTCCGTCGGTGGCAGTCGCTCCGTCGGCAGTCGCCTCGCAGGCGCCGGTCTCCCTGTCGCCGCAACCGAGTGCCGGCCTCCACGCCGCACACCTGACCGTCGCAGGGACGGATGTCAATGGGTCTCCCCTGGGATTGACCGTGCAGCTTCCTCCGGACTGGCAGGGGGACCAATTCGTCGCGGAACGCGACACGTCGAGCCCGCCGGCGGGCATGGCCATCGTCGTGAGCGAGGTCGACAACACGTTCGCCGATCCATGCACGCACACCCAGCGGAGCCCGAAGGTCGGATCGACGGTCGCCGACCTGGCGAAGGCGCTCGGCGAGATTCCCGATACGACCGCGACTGCCCCGGTCCAGACGACGATTGCCGGGCACCCGGCGACCTACATCGAGATCGCGATCCCGGCATCGCTGCCCTGCGCGCCCAGCGAGTTCTACCTCTGGCAGGACTCTCCTGGCGGCTATTGGTGGGTCCAGGGATACGGCGAGACCGCCCGGGTCTGGATCGTCGACGTTGGCGGCAAGCGGGTCACGTTCCTCGCCCACTCGTATCCGGCCTCGAGCAGCAACCCCAGGGCCGACTTCGAGAAGATTCTCAATTCGATCGTGTTCGACGGCGGGTCGTAACGTCGGCTCTTCGACTCACCGGTCGGCGGCGATCACCAACGGCCGCCCGGACGCAGCGGCAGGGGTCGAACGGACCCTCGACTACAATCCGGCCAAATGGATCACGCCTCCCCCAGCGGGATGGTCGGCGCCTCCCCGACCGAGATCACCCTCTACACGCGCGCCGGCTGCGGCCTGTGCGCGGAGACACGCGTCCTGCTCGACGCCCTCGTGGTTCGGCGGAGCCGTGACGGTCAGCCGCCCGCGGCCATCCGCGAGATCGACATCGCGGACGATCCGGTCCTCGAGCGCGAGCTGTTCGCCGACATCCCCGTCGTGGAGGTCGCCGGCCGGCGTCTGCTGCTGGCGACGAGCCCGGCCCGCATCGAGCGGCTCCTCGCCGACGCGCTGGATCGATGACGCTCGGCACCGACCTGACGTTCGCGGTGGCGATCGCCGCGGGGCTGATCAGCTTCCTGTCGCCGTGCGTCCTCCCGCTCGTGCCGGCCTATCTGGGACAGCTCACCGCGGTCGCCGTCGCCGGGTCGCCGCCGGGCACCCCGCCGTCGCGCTGGCTGGCGTTCCGCCACGCGGTCGCCTATGTCCTCGGGTTCGGAGTCGTGTTCACCGTTCTCGGCGTCTCGGCGACCTACGCGGGAGGCGTGCTCGGCGAGTGGCTGCCGCTTCTGCGCCAGGTCGGCGGGCTGATCCTCATCGTGATGGGCCTCAACCTGGCCGGCTTCCTCACGATCGGCCGGCTCCAGCGGACCTGGCGCCCGCTCGACCTCGGCGCGAGCACGGTCGTCGCCGGGGCGTCGGGCGGGATGGTTCTCCAGGATCCGTCGCGCTCGTCGCCGAGCGTCGCCGACCGGCTGGGCGGCCGGCTCGTCGGGAGTGGTCGCGGGCTGGTCGCCTCGTTCGGTCTGGGCACGATCTTCGCGATCGGCTGGACGCCGTGCATCGGGACGATCCTCGGCGGCATCCTGACCCTCGCCGCCACGTCGGGCTCGACCGCGCAGGGCGCCGTGCTGCTGTTCGGCTACACGCTCGGCCTGGGCATCCCGTTCCTCGCGATCGGGCTCGTGTACGACCGCGCGCCCGCCGTCCTGCGGCCCCTCCAGCGCCATGCCCACGCGATGTCGGTCGTCGGCGGGTTGCTCGTCGCCGCGATCGGGGTCGCGATGCTGTTCGACCTTCTCGCGCTCATGCCGCGCTACTTCCAGTTTCTGACCGCGGTCTGATGACCGACGAGCGACCCGGCTTCCAGCATCGCCGCGAGCGCCATGGGCTCGTCGGTCCCTTCAGCGGACGCCAGCTGGTCGCCGTGCTGGCGGTCGTGGCCCTGGCCGGGATCGCCCTGGTTGCCGCGACCCGGCCGCTCGGGTCGGTCGCCGGAGCCGGTCCCGGAGACCCGCGACCGACCGCCTACCTGCTCGCCTCCCCGACGACCGGGCTGGCGCCGGGCAGCCTCGCCCCGGAGCTGTCGGGCACCCGCGCCGACGGGACGGCGTGGCAGCTGACCGATGTCGCCGGCGCGCCCGTGCGGCTGGCCGAGCTGCGCGGCAAGGGCGTCTGGATCAACTTCTGGGCGAGCTGGTGCCCGCCGTGCCAGGCCGAGACGCCGATCGTGCGCGACACGTACGACGCGTACCGCGATCGCGGCCTCGTCGTGATCGGCATCAGCGTCCAGGAGACGAACCCGGCGGACGTCGGCGCCTACGCGGCGAAGTACGGGCTCGACTACACGATCGCCGCCGACCTGTCGGCCGACGTGTTCCGCCTGTACCGGGTGTACGGGCTGCCGACGCAGGTCTTCATCGGGCCCGACGGGCGGATCCGCTCGGTCATTGCGGCACCGTTGACCGCGGACCAGGCCACCGCCCAGGTCGAGGCGATCCTCCCGCCGGCGGGCGGGCCGACAGTTCCGGGGACCTCGACGGCGCCCGGGACATCGGTGGCGCCGTCGCCGTCGCCGGGCGATGCAGTCTCCCCCGCCCCGACGGCTTCCCCCTCGCCCTAGGTCAGGCCGGCTCGAAAGCGAAGCGATCTCGATCGGCGGCCAGGCGGCCGACCGGATGCTGGCGCTCGTGGGACAGCACGATGATCCAGTGCTCCGCCGCCGCCCTGGCGAACAGCTCCCCCTTGGCGAGCACTGAGTCAAGCGGGAAGTCGTCGAACGAGGTGATCCACTTCGGGTTGGCGCTCCACGGGCGCATCGCGAGGTCGCCGAAGAAGGCCAGCGTCCGTCCGCGAGGTCCGCCGCCACGGACGACGATCGCCTGGTGGCCGGCCGAGTGTCCGCCGGTGGGCACGACGCTCACGCCGGGCAGGATCTCGCGCTCGCCGTCGATCCAGCCTTCGGCGCCCCATTTGCGCACGAGCCGCAGCTCCGGCTGGTCGTAGCTCGCGACGAGTCGCGGGTTGTCCCCGAGCGCCATTTCCCACTCCGCGCGCTGGGCGACGATCGAGGCGCGCGGGAACGCCCGCCGGCCGGCCTCGTCGAGTAGGCCGCCGGCGTGGTCGAAGTGGAGGTGGCTGAGGGCGACCCGGTCGACCGTGGCCGGGTCGAACCCAGCGGCCCGGAGGGCGGGCAGGATCGCGTTCCCGGTGTAGCCGCGGCTGGCCCGCAGATGGTCGTCGACGCGTTCGCCGATCCCGGTCTCGACCACGACCCGGCCGGCCGGGGTCTCGACGAGCAGGCAGTTGAGCGCCTGTACGAGCCGATGGTCGGCGGTCAGCTCGGCCGCGACATGGCGCTCCCAAAGCAGCCGCGGGACGGGCCCGAAGACGGCCCCGGCATCGGTCAGGAAGGTGCCTGCCTGGACGAGCGCGACCGACGTCCCCCCTCCGAGGCTGGTGGACCAGTGGATGGCATCGTCGAGGCTCAAGGCTCGGCGCTCCGGCGCGGTCCGGTCAGGACCGGGTCGGCTCCTCGCGGCGCCGGTCCGAGAAGTCGCGGTGCGAGGCAGATGCGGTCGGCTCGGACTGGCCCTGGTACTTCGAGCCGAGCTCGGGCGAGCCGTACGGGCGGTCGACCGGGCTCGACATCTTGAAGAAGCTGATCTGGCCGATCCGCATCCCGAAGTAGAGGGCGATCGGGAGGTTAGCGACGTTACTCAGCTCGAGGGTGAGGTTGCCCTTCCAGCCCGGGTCGACGTAGCCCGCGGTCGAGTGGATGAGCAGCCCCAGGCGGCCCATCGAACTCTTGCCCTCGAGCCTCGCGACGAGGTCGTTCGGGAGCTCGACCCACTCGAGCGTCTGGCCGAGCACGAACTCGCCGGGATGGAGCACGAACGGCTCGTCGTCCTCGATCCGGAGGAGCTCGGTCAGGTCGGGCTGGGGCGCCCGCACGTCGATGTACGGGTAGCGGTTGTTGCGGAAGACGCGGAAGCTGCGGTCGAGGTGGAGGTCGACGGACGACGGTTGGAGGTCGCTCGGGTCGTACGGGTCGATCCGGATCTCGGTCGCCTCGATGGCCGCCCGGATGTCACGGTCCGACAGGACGCTCATCGGTCGTCGCGGGTCTCGTACAGGGTGTCGACCTCGCGCTTGAGGTCCTCGAGGTCCTCGAACGACTGGTAGACGCTGGCGAACCGGATGTAGGCGATCTGGTCGATCCCGCGCAGCTTCTCCATCGCCAGGGCCCCGATCCGCGACGAGGGGACCTCGCTGGAGCCCGCGGCCCGGAGCTCGGCCTCGATCGCGTCCGCCGCCGCCTCGGCCGCGCCGTCGGCGACCGGCCGCCGGGTCAGCGCCTTGCGCAGCCCCGAGGCGAGCTTGTCGCGATCGAACTCCTGGCGCGTCCCATCGCGCTTGACGACGACGAGCCGGGCGGCCTCGATCCGCTCGTAGGTCGTGAACCGGGTCGCGCAGGCCGCGCACTCGCGCCGGCGCCGGATCGTCGCCGAGTCGTCGAGGTCGCGCAAATCGACGACCCGTGTCTCACGCTCGCCGCACTGGGGACAGCGCATCCAACCTCCCGGTCCATCGAGGGCCCAACCGGCCCACCGCACCACAACCGATGGTGGTGTGAGCCGATAGTACCACTACATACGGTGTTCGCCGAGCCTCCCCGGCCAACCGAGGAACGCCACATTTCGACGCAGCGCGGGCGCCCGTCGAGCGACTCCCGAGCGCGGGTCACGACTCGCGGCGGGACAGCCAGTGGCGCTGCTCGGGCGGCCGCCCGGCGGCGAGCTCGGCGGCATGTCGGGCGATCGCCTCACGAGCATGGAGCGCGTTGAGGTAGCCGCGCTTGATCGCCGTCTGCGCCTCGAGCTCCCGGTGCGGGCCACCGGCCGTCGCCATGATCGTGCAGCCGTGGCTGGCCATGGCCAGCGCCCGGCCAGCCCGGTCCAGCTCGGCGAGGAGGTTCGCTCGGACCTCGTCGGCCGGGACGGGCCCGTGGAGCGCCCCGGCCTCCTCGGTGTAGCGGGCGACGGCCTCGCGCGCCGCCACGAGGTTCGGCTCGATTAGGTCGGCCGCCACCTGGTGGCGACGGACCGCGTCGATCCGCTCGATGACGCCGCCAAGCGACTCGTCGATCCGGGCCGCGAGGTCGTCGACCGCCTTGCGGAAGCGCTCCATGTCGCGGGTCTCGGCGAGCGCCCGCGAAGCCCGCCGGAAGAGCACGAGGAACACCGCGGCCAGGACGACGAAGGCGACGAGCGGGATCGCGAACCCGAGGATCGACGCCATGGCTGGAGGTCCGCCTAGGCCGTTCGAGCGCGGAGCGCGGCGACGATGGCCGGGACGACCTCGAACAGGTCGCCCACGACGAGCAGATCGGCGAAGTCGGCGATCGGTGCATCCGGGTCCCGGTTGACCGCGACGATCGTCCCCGCGGTCTGCATCCCGACCTTGTGCTGGATCGCCCCGGAGATGCCGAGCGCGACGTAGAGCGCCGGCTTGACGATCTTGCCCGTCTGGCCGATCTGCTGGCCGTAGGGGATCCAGCCGGCGTCGACCGCTGCGCGCGTCGCCCCCACGGCGCCGCCGAGCGCCTCCGCGAGCTCCTCGACGACCGCGAACCCGCCCGGGCCGCCGACGCCACGACCGCCGGCCACGATCACCCGCGCCTCCTCGATCGGGGCGGCGCCACTCGCCTCGGCCACGCGATCGACGACCGGGACGGCGGGCGCAACGGGCGTGGCGAGGTCGGTGGTCGCGGTCACGCGGCCGGCCGAGGCGGCGGCCTCGGCGGTCGTGGCGTTCGGGCGGACGGTCACGATCCCGGGCCCCTCACGGAACCCGGACCACGTCTCGAGGCGGCCGCCGAAGACGCTCATCTCGACGACCGGGCCGTCGTCCCAGGCGACGCCGATCGCGTTGACCAGGACGCCGCGGTCGAGGGCGACGGACAGCATCCCGGCCACGTCGCGCCCGTCGGGCGTGGCGCCCAGGAAGACGTGGTCATCGGCGCCGGTCCGGGCAGCGGCCTCGGCGGCGATCCGCTGGGGCGCGACGTGATCGGCGGTCTCCGGCGCGGTCACGGCCTCGACCTCGGGCAGGTAGCCGGCCAGCTCACCGGCTGCCCCGGCCGGATCGGCGGCGACGATGAGGCCCCGGGCGGCGATGCCGGCCTGCGCCGCGAGGCCGCGTGCCAGGGTGGCGACCTCGGTCGAGATCTTGGCCAGGCCGCCATCGGGTCCCACCTCGCCGACGACGAGGATCCCGCCCATCAGATGAGCCGCCGCGCGGCGAGGAACTCGACGACCTGGGCGGCGGCCGCGGGTGCGGCCTCGCGCACGACCTGGGTGGCGCCGCGGGCCGGCGGGGCCTCCGAGCGGACGACCCGGCTGCGCGCCGCGGTGGTGCCGACGGTGGCGGGATCGATCCCAAGGTCGGCCAGCGAGCGCGTCGCGATCTCCTTGGAGCGCGCGGCCATGATCCCCTTGAGCGATGGGTAGCGCGGCTCGCCGAGCGCCTGGGTACACGACACGAGCGCCGGGAGCGGCGCCTCGAGCAGGTCATAGCCCGTCGAGCTGATCCGCCGGACGCGGACCCGGCCGGCGGCCTCGTCGGGCTCGATCCGGGCCGCGTACGAGAGATACGGCAGGCCGCGCAGCGCCGCCACCCCCGCCGCGACCACCCCGGCGCCGCCGTCCGAGGTGTCCACGCCGGCAAGCACGAGGTCGTGCTCGATCCCGGACAGCGCCGCGGCCAGCACCCGTGCGGTGGCCAGACTGTCCGAGCCCTCGAGCGCGGGGTCGGTCACCAGGACGCCCCCGGAAGCACCCATCGCGAGGGCCTTGCGCATCGTCTCGGGTGCGTTCGCCGGCGCCATCGACAGGAGGGTCACCTCGCCGCCGTGCGCCTCGACGAGCTTCAGTGCCGCCTCGAGGGCGTACTCGTCGTTCCCGTTCACCACGGCCGGGACCGCGGCCCGATCGAGCCGCCCGTCGGGGCCCAGCCGCTCACCGGCGGCGGTCGGGTCGGGCACGGGCTTGACCAGGACGACGATCCGCACCTGTGGGCAACCTCCCTGTCGGCCGGTTCAGCGCCGGCCGGCGAGCAGCGACCGGGCGACGACCAGGCGCTGGATCTGCTGCGTCCCCTCGTAGAGCTGGGTGATCTTCGCGTCGCGCATCATCCGCTCGACCGGGAACTCGTCGAGGTAGCCGTACCCGCCGAGGACCTGGACCGCATCGGTGGTGACCCGCATCGCGGCATCGCCGGCGACCAGTTTACAGATGGCCGCCCAGCGCCCGGCGTCTCCGTCCCCGGCGTCGATCGCCGCGCAGGCGGTGTAGAGCAGCGCCCGCGCCGCCTCCGTGGCGGCGTCCATGTCGGCCAGCAGGGCCTGGATCATCTGGTGCTCGCCGATCGGCTTGCCGAACTGGACGCGCTCGGTCGCGTACCGGCTGGCCACGTCGAGCGCGCCCTGGGCGATCCCGACCGCCTGGGCTGCGATCCCGGGCCGCGACCGCTCGAACGTGCGCATCGCCAGGCTGAAACCCTCCCCTTCGTCGCCGATCCGGTTGTCGGCCGGGACGCGGACGCCGTCGAACAGCGAGCTCCGCCGTCGGCGAGCCGCGGATGCCCATCTTGTGCTCGAGCCGGCCGACGCTGAACCCCGGCGTGTCGCGCTCGACGACGAAGCAGGACAGGTTCCGATGGCGCTTGCCGGCCGGGTCGGTGACCGCGAACACGGTCACGAGATCGGCCACGCTGCCCTGGCTGATGAACCGCTTCGTCCCGTCGATCACGTAGCCGTCGCCGTCGCGGACCGCACGGGTCGCGATCGCGCCGGCGTCCGAGCCCGCGCCGGCCTCGGTCAGGGCGAACGCGACCAGCCGGCGACCCGCCGCGAGGTCGGGCAGCCAGCGCGCCTTCTGGTCGTCGGTCCCGGCCATCGCGATCGGCAGCGAGGCGAGCTCGTGGACGGCCAGGATGAGGCCGGTCGTCGCACAGGCCTCGCTGAGCGCCTCGATCGCGAGGCACGTGGTCAGGAGGTCCGCGCCGAGGCCGCCGTACTCGGCCGGGTAGGGCAACCCCAGGATGTCCTGCGCGGCAAGGAGCTCCTTGAGGTCCCATGGGAACTCGGCCGTGCGGTCGATCTCGGCGGCTCGCGGAGCGACCCGCTCCCGGGCGATCTGGCGGACGGCGTCACGCAGGGCGCGCTGCTCGTCGGTCAGGCGAAACGCGGTGGGCTGGGTCGTCGCGGTCACGTGGCCGCATCCTAGCACCGGCCGACCGGCCGGCGACCAGGCGCGGGCTACTGGAGGACGGGCAGCTGGCGGCCCCCGGACCGGCTCGTGTCGACGCTCTCGGCGAGGAGCTCCGAGATGTCAATCGCCGTCACGGCACCGGTCTCGTTGCCTGCGGCACCGGCCAGGCCGTCGCGGAGCATCGTCATGCAGAACGGGCAGTTCGTCGCGACGGCGCCGGCGCCGGTCGCCAGCGCCTGCCGGGTGCGCTCCTCGTTGATCCGCGTGCCGCGGGTCTCCTCCATCCACATCCGCCCGCCACCGGCGCCGCAGCAGAACCCGTTCTTGCCGTTGCGCTCCATCTCGATGAGCTCGATCCCGGGGACGGCCGCCAGCACGTCGCGTGGCTGGGCGACGACGTCGTTGTAGCGGGCCATGTAGCACGAGTCGTGGAAGGTCACGGTGCGCGGCGCCGCGACGACCGTGGCGGGTGAGCCGTCGCCGGTCGAGTCGAGCGCGGTCGCGTCGATCGTCAGCAGCCGGCCCTCGGCGAGGAGGCGGCGCAGGAAGACCGAGTGATGCACGACCTCGTAGCGGCCGCCGAGCTGCGGGTACTCGTTGGCGATCGTGTTGAAGCAGTGCGGGCAGGCGGTCACGATGCTGCGCTACGCCGTAGCGGTCGAGCGTGGCCACGTTGCCCGAGGCCAGGATCTGCCAGACGTAGTCGTTGCCCATCCGGCGCGCCGGGTCGCCGGTGCACGACTCCTCCTGGCCGAGGATCGCGAACGGGACGCCGGCCGCATCGCAGACAGGTCGCGAACGCCCGTGCGACCCGCCGGTTGCGCTCGTCGAAGGCCGCGGCGCAGCCGACCCAGTAGAGGACCTCGATCTCGCCGAGGCGGCCCTCCGCCGCCAGGCCGGCGACCGTCGGGACCTCGAACGGCAGGCCCTTCGTCCAGTCGGTCCGGGTGGCGGCCGGCTGGCCCCACGGGTTGCCCGCCCGCTCCATGTTCGTGAACGCGGCCGTGACCTCGCTCGGGAAGCGCGAGTCCTCGAGGACGAGGTTCCGGCGCAGCCCGACGATCTTGTCGACGTGCTCGATGAGCACGGGGCAGGCTTCCACGCAGGCGCCGCAGGTTACGCAGTCCCAGACCGCGTCGTACGGGATCGCGGCGTCGACGATCGGGCGGGCGAGACGGGTTGCGTCCGGCGACGTGTCGTCGAGTCCGTACGCCTCACGGACGATCGGCGAGTTCGGGATGAGGTCGATCCCGTGCTCCGCCTCGACCGCCATCTCGCGGATGCCCATGATGAATTCCTTGGGGTTGAGCGGCTTGCCGGTGGCGTTCGCCGGGCAGGCGGCCTGGCAGCGCCCGCACTCGGTGCAGGTGAACCCGTCGAGGAGGTCCTTCCAGCCGAGGTCCTGGAGCGTGCGCAACCCGAACGTGGCGGTCTCGTCCTCGAGGTCCATCGCCGGGAGCTCGCCGCGCGGCGCGAGCTTGCGGAAGTAGATGTTGAATATCGCGCTGGCGACGTGGAGGTGTTTGCTGTACGGCAGGTAGACGAGGAACAGGGCCACGAGCAGGATGTGTGTCCACCACAGCACTGCAAATGCGGCCTCGGTCACGCCGCTGCCGAGCAAGCGGAGCGGGACGGCCAGCGCGTTGGCCAGGAACGCGCCGGGCACGTTCCCGTAGCTGGCCGCCTCGCACGCCTGGGCCAGCAACTCGGCGGCGACGAGGCCGCCGATCATCCCCAGGATGACGAGCCCGGATCGGTTGAGGGTCAGCCGGGCCGGCTTCGTGACGAGCCGGCGGTAGAAGGCGTAGGCCACTGCGACGAGGACCACGACCGCGACGACGTTCTGCAGCGCCGAGACCGCCGTCCACAGGATCCCGTCGAGCGGCCACGCGATGATCGCCTGAACGAGCCCCCCGGTGACGACGTTGGCCGTGCCGATCGTGAGCAGCACGAAGCCCCAGAAGATGGCGAAGTGCATCAGCCCGGCCCGGCGGTCCTTGAACATCTTCGTCTGGAAGAAGGCGTAGCGGATGACGCTGCCGGTTCGTCGCGGGATGTCCGAGAACGGGCTCGGGCCCTCCGCCCGCGCCGCCGCGAAGATGCGGAGGTGGCGGGCCATCACGAGCCCGAACACGAGCACCGCTCCCCAGAAGAGCGGGAATACGAGCGGGTAGGCGGGAACCTCGGCGAAGGTCTCGAACACCTAGGCCGCGCCTCCGGGCGCCGAGCGCTCGTGTTGGCCCCGCCGCCGGCGGCGACGCCATGGTCGAACGGTCCGGCGAGCGTCTCGAGCGCATGACCGAGCACCGGCACGATCGCCTCGAGCGACTCGAGCGCGCCGCGCTGGACTGCCGGGGACGTTGACGACTAGCGCCCGCTCACGGACGCCGACGATGCCCCGCGACAGCGCGGCCATCGGCGTGGAGCGTCGGCCCTCGGCCCGGATCAGCTCGGCAAGACCCGGGACCTCGTACTCGACGACCGCAGCCGTCGCCTGCGGCGTCACGTCGCGTGGCGTCAGGCCCGTTCCGCCGGTCGTGACGATGAGGGCGTGGCCGGCGACACCCGCGACGAGGGCCTCCTCGATCTGCCAGCCCTCGTCCGGGACCGCCACGCGGTCGACGCTGAACCCGAGCTCGGCGAGCCGAGTCGCCAGCCCATCGCCCGACGCGTCGTCGCGTACCGCCGGCCGTCACGCCGTCGCTGACCGTCACCACCAGGACGCGCATCCCGTCGCCGGGTCGGGCCGGTGCCTCGCTCACGCTCCGCCTTTCTTGCGTCCGCGGATCCGGCCCGCCGTCCGCTCGCCGGGTCGGTGCGCCGGGAGTCGAGCGGCTCGCCGCGCCGGCCGCATCGCCGTCGGCGGGGCGGGACCACTCGCCGCTCTTGCCACCGCTCTTCGAGACGAGCCGGATCGACCGGATCTCCACCCCGCGCTCGACGCCCTTGACCATATCGTAGACCGTGAGCGCGGCCACGGACGCCGCGGTCAGGGCCTCCATCTCGACGCCCGTGGAGCCGACGGTTGCCGCCTCCGTCCGGATGCGCAGGCCGCCGGCCGCGCGATCCGGAACGACCTGGACGAGCAGGTCGGTGAGCGGGATCGGATGGCACAGCGGGATGAGCTCGCTGGTTCGCTTGCCGGCCATGACCCCGGCGAGCTCGGCGACCGTGAGGACGTCGCCCTTCGGCGTCGCGCCGTCGACGATCAGGCTGAGGGTCTCGGCCGAGCAGGCGACGAAGCCCTCGGCGATCGCGCGGCGAGCGGTCGGCAGGCTTGGCGCTGACGTCGACCATCCGTGGCCGGCCGGTCCGGTCGACGTGGGTCAGCCGGCGGCGCTCGGCACGCGGTGCGACGGGACGGTCCATCGGTGGCCTCCATTCGGCCTGGGCGGCGGGTCCCGCTGGTTCGGGGACGGCGTGGCCGGGTCACGGACGATCCAGCCAGATGAGCTCGACCGGGTCGCCCGGCGCGACCGCGTCCACGGTCTCCGGCACGACGGCCAGCGCCTCGGCCGCGACGAGCGCGCTCAGCACGTGGCTCCCCTGCCCGCCGGCGAGGTGGAGGCGGACTCGTCCCTCGGCATCGCGGACGGGCCGGTCGGCGGCATCACGCTCGGGGGCGACGCGGAGGAACGATCGACGGCCGGGCGCCTTCGACGCCGCTTCGGCCATCACCCCGGCGTCGGTGTCGCGGAGCAGCCGGCGGTGCCCGGCGAGGCGGCGGATCGCGGGGCGCACGAACAACTCGAACGTCACGAACCCGCTGACGGGGTTGCCGGGCAGCCCGAACAGGACCGCTCCGCCGTGGGTGACGCCGAACGCGAACGGCTTGCCGGGCTGGACGGCGACCCGCCACAGCTCGACGCGCCCGACGGTCTCGAACGCGCGCCGGACGACGTCGTACGGGCCGACCGACACGCCGCCCGCAACGATCACCGCGTCGGCCTCGGCGATCCCGCGCCGGAGCCTCGTCACGACGTCGTCGAGGTCGTCCCGGGCGATCCCGAGGTCGACGACCGTGGCGCCGGCCGCGGCCGCCAGGGCCCGCAGCCCGGGTCCGTTCGCGTCGGGGATACCGGCCGGCCCGAGCGGCTCGCCGGCGGCCCGGACCTCGTCCCCCGTCGCCAGGACCGCGATGCGCGGGCGGCGATGGACGGCAACGGCGTCCGCGCCCGACCCGGCGGCGATGGCGACGGCCGCGGGGGTCATCGGCGAGCCCGGCCTCCAGGACGGTGCTGCCGGCACGCAGGTCCTCGCCCCGCCGACGGATCGAGCCCCCGGCCTCGGTCGCCGCGTGGACCGCAACCGCAGCCGGCAGCGGACCGGTGGCGTCACGGCCGCGCGGGCCAGCCGGGCGTCCGTCGGCGCCGAGCGGCGTGGTGAGCTCGACCGGGACCACGGCGTCCGCACCGGCCGGGAGCGGGGCGCCGGTCGCGATCCGGATCGCGCAGCCGGTCTCGACCACGATCGCGCTCGCGCCGCCGGCCGGGACCTCGCCCACTACCCGGAGCGGCAGCGGACCGGTCTCAGTCGCCCCGGCCACGTCCGCCGAGCGGATGGCATAGCCGTCCATCGCGCTGTTGTCCCACGGCGGCAGGTCGGTGGTCGCGACGACGGGCGCTGCGAGGACGTGACCGAGCGCGGTGTCCGGCGCGTGCGTTTCCACCGAGGTCGGCCCGGCGATCGCCGCGAGCACCCGCTCCCGCGCGGCCTCGACGCTGAGCAGCGGCTCCTCGGATGGACTCACGGGGTCGCCGTCCGCCCCCGGTCGTGGAGGCCCCACCAGGCGACGATGCCGGACAGGACCAGGATGACGACCCCGAGGGCCAGCGACGTCTCCTCCCAGAACTGGATCGGGAAGAGCTGGACGAGCCGATCGGTCAGCGGGTCGAAGTTGTACGAGCCGCCGGGGAAGAAGAGCTCGTGGAACGTCTCGAAAGCCTGGTCGAACGCGAGCACCGAGACGATCCCGCCGAGGATCACCGCGACCCCGAGCGCCAGCGCACCGAAGCCCATCCCACGGCGGAACCACGACCGACCGCGCGAGCCGATGCGGGCCCCGACGAGGAGCACGGCCGCCAGCACCACGAGCGCCCCGAAGGCGGTGAACGCTCCGCGGACGTCGACCATGTGGGCCCGCTCGCGCGCGGTGAACACCGGCGACCCGCCGACTGTCTGGGCGAAGCTCGGCGGGCCGACGACGAGATCGGACAGGACGCTGTCGGTCACCGCCTCGACCTCGGCCGGCGTGTAGCCCGTGAAGGCCACCGCACCGCTGCGGCCCTGCTCGAACCCGACCCACACGGGGTTGAGGAAGGCGAGCACGGCCACGCCGACGATCACGAGCATCGTGGCCGCGGCGACGACCACCGACAGCAGCGTCTCGATCGGGGACACGTTCACCGGCTCATCGTACCGGGCCGGCTCGGCGCGGTCCGCGGATCGACCGTCACTCGTCCTCGAGCGTCCGCGCCTGCTCCCACCAGCCTTCGAGCCGGAGATCGTCCGGCGGATCGACCGCCAGCTCGGCGGCCGCCTTTCCGGCCCGCGCCTTGAACGCTTCGAGGTCGAGACCGAGGATGTCGCGGAGGCCCTCGATCCCGGCCTGGATCATCAGCTGGTGCTCGTCAGGCCCGAACGCCGCCAGGTTGAGCATCAGTGCCTCGTCGCGCCAGGTCGACACCTCGTTGATCGTGCCACCGACGTGGTCGGCGAGGTACTGGCGCCGGGTCGGCGTCTCCGACACCTCGAGCAGAATCCCGGTCGTGAAGATGCCCTGCTTGTCGAGGCGATCCAAGTAGACGGGCTCGATCCTGGTCAGCTCGCTGATCGGCGGCACGGTGGCAGTCATCCTCCCGAAGGGTGTCCCGGGTTCGCATTATCGAGCCTGCGGGGGCCCGCCTGCAGGGACGTCGCCGGGACCGTGTCACGCTCCGGGATGGCACCCAGGGTGTCGGCAGGTAGACGCTTGTCCTGATGCCGTCGACCCGGCAGACTCCGACAGGAGATGGCCCAGGATCGTCCCAGCGCCCAATCGTCCGAGCCGCGACTGCCACGGTTCACGGGCTGGCTTCGCCCGCTCGTCGACGTCGCCGCCCGAATCAGGGCCAGCGTCCACGTCAAGCTGCTCTCCGGCTTCCTCGTCGGGGCCCTGCTGCTCGTCGCGCTGGCCGTCCTCAGCCTGGTCGTCATCGGACGGATGAACGAGCGGGTGCAGGACATCGACCGTCTCCAGGTGGCGACCAGCCGGGCGCAGCAGATGCTCTATTCGGTCACCGCCCAGAGCCACTACCGGGCGATGGCGCTGCTGACCCAGGACCCCAAGTACAACACCTCGATCGCCGAAGCCAAGTCGACGTTCGCCGGGCTCCTCGACGCGATGGCCCGGGACGACCCGACCGATGCCCAGATCCTCCAGGACCTGCGAACGGCGAACGCCACCTACACCACCGCGAGCAACCAGGTCCTCGCGCTGTACACGGCCGGCGACCTGGCCGCCGCCACCCAGCTCCATCTCGACAAGGAGCATCCGATCTCGCACGTGCTCGAAGCATCGCTCCATACCCTGATCGACTCTTCCGACCAGCAGATCAACGAGGCCCAGGCTGCCTTCGAATCGGATCGTGCCCTGCTGACCAACGCGGTGGTGGCGTTCTCCGTCGTCGCCGTGGCGGTCGCCCTCCTCCTCGGCTTCGTCCTGTCCTGGGCGTTCATCCTGCCGATCCGCAAGATGGGCGCCGCCCTCGCCGGGATCACCGCCGGCGACCTCAGCCGGCGGGTGGACGTGCCCAACGGCGACGAGTTCGGGCAGCTGGCCCGCGACCTCAACCGGACCAGCGCCCGGCTGACCGACCTGTTCGAGGAGCAGCGCGCCCTGACCGCCCGGCTCGAGGAGACGAACGCGTCGCTGGCGCGGGCGAGCGAGGCGAAGTCGCGCTTCCTGGCCAGTGTCAGCCACGAGCTCCGCACGCCGATGAACGCCATCCTCGGCTTCACCGACGCCCTGCTCGGGGGCGTCGACGGGCCGCTCAACCCCGAGCAGACCGCATCGCTCAACTGGGTCCAGCGCGGCGGCCGCGACCTCCTTGGCCTGATCAACGAGATCCTCGACCTCTCGAAGATCGAGGCCGGCCGGCTGACGATCGACGCGCAGCCGTTCGACCCGCGCGAGCTTGTCGCAACCGTGGTGGCCCGGTCCCGTTCGCTGGCGGCCCAGAAGGGGCTCGACTTCAGCTGGGAGGATCGCGAAGCGCCGGCCGAGGTCGTCCTCGACCGCCAACGGGTCAGCCAGATCCTCGTGAACCTGTTCGGCAACGCCCTCAAGTTCACCCGCGAGGGCGAGGTCCGGGTCGAGACGAGCGGTGCGTCGGAGTCCGTGTTCCGTGTCGCGGTCCGGGACTCGGGGCCTGGGATCGCCCCCGACCTGCACGAGGCGATCTTCGAGGAGTTCCGCCAGGCGGAAGGCGAGGAGGCCGGCACCGGTCTCGGCCTCGCGATCAGTCGCCGGCTGGCCCGGGCCATGGGTGGCGACGTCACGCTCGACAGCGCATCCGGGGGCGGGAGCACGTTCTACCTCACCCTGCCGCTCGACTGCCGGAGCGAGCCGGTCGCCCAGGCGGCGGCCGAGCCCGATCGCCCGTCCGACAGGGCCCGGGTCCTGCTGAGCGTCGACGATGACCCGTCGGTCGCGCCGCTGCTCGAGAAGATGGTCGCCGGCCACGGGTACCGCGTCGTGGCCTCGAGCAGCCCCCAGGCCGCCGTGAGCGACGCCCGCCGCCTGCGACCCGCCGCGATCCTGCTCGACGTCCTCATGCCCGGCCGCGACGGCCGCGACATCCTGCGCGAGCTGAAGACCGACCCCGAGGTGTCGGGGATCCCGGTCATCGTCCTGTCGGTCGTGGACGCCGGCGACGTGCCCGATCTCGCCGACGGCTACCTGGCCAAGCCCGTCCGCCAGGACCGCCTCCTGGGCCTGCTCGAAGAGCAGGGCGCGGGCCCCGCGGAGACGCCGTGATGGCGACCATCCTGCTCGTCGAGGACACGCCCGCGAACCAGGCTCTGGCCACGAAGTTGCTCGAGGCCGCCGGGCACCGGGTCCTGACCGCCGACACCGCTAGCGCGGGGATCGCCCTCGCCCGCGAGCGTCTCCCCGACCTGGTCCTGCTCGACCTCGGGCTGCCCGACATGAACGGCTGGGAGGCGCTGACGGCGATCCGCGCCGACGACCGTTGCGCGGGCCTGCGAGTGATCGCATTCACCGCCCACGCGATGGTCGGCGACCGCGAACGGGCGCTGGCCGCCGGGTTCGACGGCTACCTGAGCAAGCCGATCGAGTACGCGACGTTCGTCGACAGCGTCGCCGGGTACCTGGCCTGATGCGCGAGCGGGCGCTCATCCTCGCGGTCGACGACGAGCCGGCCAACCTCGCCCTGCTGAACAAGCTCCTGTCCAGGCAGGGCTACGACGTCATCGAGGCGGTCGACGGGCCGTCCGCCCTGGGCGCCGTTGCGGCGCACGAACCCGATCTCGTCTGCCTCGACGTGATGATGCCCGGGCTCGACGGGATCGAGGTCTGCCAGCGGCTGCGCAGACAGCCGGAGCACGCGGGACTGCCGATCCTGCTGCTCACCGCGCTCGACCGGCCCGAGGACAAGGTCCGCGGCCTCGAGGCCGGCGCAAACGACTTCCTCACCAAGCCGTTCGACCAGAGCGAACTGACGGCCCGGCTCCGAACGCTGCTGCGGACGAAGGCCCTCCAGGACCGGCTGGTCGATCTCCTCGGGCGATACGTCAGCGAGAACGTCGCGGCCGAGGCCCTCCGCGATCCATTCACGGTCTCGCTCGGGGGCGACCGGCGCTACGTCTCGACGCTCTTCGCGGACGTGCGCGGCTACACGGCGCTGGCCGCCGAGCATCCGCCTGAGGCGACGCTCGAGCTGCTCAACCGCTACCTGACGGTCGTCAGCGACGCCGTCGAACGCCACGGGGGGACGGTCGCCGATCTGCTCGGCGACGGCGTGTTCGCGTTCTTCGGCGCCCCGGTCATGCACTCGGACGATCCAGAGCGAGCCGTCCGGGCGGCGCTCGCGATCCAGGCGGCCGTCCACCGGATGGATATCCCGAAGATGCCGGGCGTTCGGCTGCAGGCCGGGATCGGCATCACGAGCGGTGAGGTCATCGCCGGCAACGTCGGCTCGGAGCGGCGGATGCACTATGCCGTGGTGGGTGACTCGGTCAACGTGGCCTCGCGGCTCCAGGTGGCGGCCGGCCCGGGCCAGATCCTCATCGACGAGCCGACCCACGACGCCGTCGAGGACGTCGTCGTCATGCAGGACCTCGGCAACCTGCGCCTCGACGGCAAGAGCGACTGGATCCGCGCGTTCAACGTCATCACCCTCGGCCGGACGGCCGTCGAGGGCCCGTCGGGGGCTCCGCGGACCTAGGCGCCGGCCGCCAGCGTCGCTCGAACCGTCGGCAGGCCGCTCCACGCGGTCGCGGTAGTGGGGCGCTCCGTGAAGCTAGCTGGCCGGCCAGCGTTGCAGCACGATCTGCGCGTCGGCTGGGTCCATCCGATAGCCGCGGACATCGGGATCCCAGATGATCAGGTCCCGACGGGCGACCCGTCGCATCACCTTGTTCGGGCCGGCGACGGCGCCGGCGAACGCGGTATTCGAGCGTTTGCCGTAGCGCGTAGCCAGATCTGCGTCGAGCACGAGCGCAGCATCACGGGTCGACAGCTCGGCGACTTCGCGCAGCAGGCGTCGACTGTCCGTTCCACGAATGGCGTTGAGCACCTCGCCCAGCTGCCTGCGCCGAAGGTCCGCCTGATCCGCCACATCGGGAACGGGGCCACCGGGCTCACGCCGCGGACCCATCACCCATCGCCAGGCGAGCGCGAGCAGCTGCTCTTCGGTATCGGCCTCAAATTCGACCCTTGGCACCTGAAATCTCCTGTACGTACTTGTAACGAATACGACGCGAATATATCACGAGCCATTTCGTGCTACACTGCGTCCAACGGCTGCAAGGCTGCGAACCGCCTGATCCCCTGGCCTTTCGAACGACGGAGAGCCATCAGCGCATCCAATTCGTGTCGACTTAGCCGCATCCAGCCAGAGGAGAAGACATGCGCTACACGCGAATCTCGACCTACGACCTGGTCAAGGGCAGCTTTGACGAGCTGACCCGCTCCGCCGAGAAGGGCATCCTGCCGATGTTCGTCAAGGAGCCCGGCTTCGTGAACTTCGGGCTGGTCGAGGCGGGCAACCACAAGGTCCTGTCGATCAGCATCTGGGAGACTCGCGAAGAGGCCCAGAAGTCGTCGACGATGGCCTCGGCGTGGGTCAAGGAGAACGTCGCGGACCAGATCCGCCTGGTGAGCACCGACATCGGCGTCCTGGCCCTCTTCCACGGCACTCCTGTCACCGCCTGACCGGCGCCCTCGCACGCCGCGCTGCGCGGTCCATCGGGACGATCCCACCGGACCCGCGCTCGTGGCCACAACCGCCCGCTCCGGCTCGCTGCCGAAGCGGGCCTTTGTTGTCGTACCGCTCTTCGATCCTGATGGGCTGTCCTTGTACCGGCCTGCGGCGACCCGCCGTCAGACCGGGCGTACGCCGTAGGACCTTTGCTCGATGACCGGCTGACGCGAGCACGCGGTAGCATCACAGGTGAGCGCCGGCCCCGAAGGACACGCGTCAAGGCGCCCACGAATGGTCGGCACCAGGCGGCCGGCCGCATCGAGGATCCGAGCCGTGACCACCGGCCAGCTGGACGAACGATCGCCCGAGGCTCGACGGGCTCTGGTGCTGCATGACCGCCCATTGGTCGTCGACCTCATCCGGCTCACCTTGAACCACGGCCTGTTCGTCGTACGGGCGGCGGGCAACCTCGACGACGCGCTGGCGATCCTCGCCGAGTGGCATGCCGATCTGACGGTGATCGACATGGACCACGACGACTCGACCGGGCTGCTCCAGCGGCTCGGCGCGTCGAATCGACTGACGGCTCGGATCACGCCCGCCCTGGGGCTGACCCGACGGGGCGACCTGAAGACGAAGCTTCGAGCGTTCGACCTGGGGGTCGACGACATCCTGACGATGCCCTTCTCGCCGGAGGAGCTGCTCGCGCGGTCCATCGTCATCACCCGTCGCGCAACGGGGACCGAACGGCCGATCGTGCCGACGATCCAGCTCGGCGAGATGGAGATCGACATCATGGACCGCCAGGTGCGCGCCGGCGAGTCGATCGTCCACCTGACCGGCATCGAGCAGAGCCTGCTGTACCTGCTCGCGAGTCGATCCGGACAGACGGTGACCCGGGACGAGATCCTCGACGCCATCTGGGGCACCGACTTCGTGGCTGAGAGCAACATCGTCGATCGCCACGTCCGCAGCCTCCGTATCAAGCTCCAGGACGACTACCGGCATCCGCGTTTCATCGCCACCGTTCCGGGGCGGGGCTATCAATTCATCCCCACGTTCTCCGACACGGGCTGGGCGGGCGGGCTGGCCGGGGAGAAGGGCCGACCCGACTGACCTCGCGTTCGGCTGGTTCGCGCAGAACCCCAGGGACCAGACAAGACCAGCCGGCTCGCCACAGACTCGTCCAGAGATGACGCATCGTCATGACTCCGGGAGGGCACGGTCCGAGACTGCAATCACACGCGCAAGCGACGCCACCTTGACGAGGACCGTGCATGACTGCCACACAAGCGCCCGGCGCGCTCCGGCAACCCGGCGCCTCGGTCGTGCCTCGCGATCCAAGTGCGCGAGACCAGCCGGCCCGGGACGACCCTCGAGTCAACGGGGTCGCGTGGGTTGCGCTCCGCACGGCGACGCTCGTCGCGATCGTCGTCCTCCTGGTGCAGGTCGCCTTGCCGGCCGTGCTGGGAGCAGCAGGCAGCCAGCTGGCGAGCATCCACTGAGCGTCCATCGAGCGACGGAGCGAACAGCTCGCAAACAGGAAGAACGAAGGAGAGATCCATGAGCCCGACTGAACTCAGAACCGATGCGAACGGTTCCCACGGCGAGGGCTCCAACGAGCCACTCGCCACGCTGTCCACGTCCTCAGACGACAACGACGATCGGATCTCCGACGCGGTCGGCGCGATCCGCGCGACAGCCAGCCAGGTGGGTGACCGGGTCCCGGTCGTCGTCGACACGATCCGCGACGGCGCGCGTGAGAGCGCCCGTTCGGTGCAGGCGCTGCCCGAGGATCGCCAGCAGATGCTCGCGGCGTTCTCTCTCGGCCTGAGCCTCGGGCTGTCGATCACCGGCGCCCCGCGGCTGATCGTGGCGGCGACCTTGGCACCGGCGATCTACGTGACGGCGATCCTCATCGGACGCAACGGCGCCGCATGACAGCACCAACGAGCCTGATCACATCGGGATTCTCGAACAGCCTCGCAACGGCCGTTCGCGCAGCACGTGAGGTCGACTTCTCCGACCCAATCGACGAGATTCGCACGGACATCGGCGAGGGGATCGGTGCCGGCCGGGAACTGGTCGGTGGGGCGACCGAAGCGCTCGCGGATGCGGTCGGCCGATGGGAGCGAACCCGCCGCCCCACCTCGCGACGTCGCCCGGCCATGCTCGCCCTGGCGATCGGGATCGTCGGCGCGATCGTCCTCTTTGCGTGGTGGCGAGCACACCGTAGGGCGGTCGACGTGAGCATCACCGACAGCCTGGATCGAATGGACGTCGACCGAGCGGCCGACGACGGCATGGGGATGGCAATCGGATCGCTGCCAGGCGCGCCCGATCATCGGGAGCTCGTCCCGCTGGCGATGGAGTCCACGGCCGTAGACGCAAGCGCGGCTCGATCGACCTGACAGGGCCGGCAGCGGAGCAGCGGCAGCCTCGCCCGTCCAACGGCTCCGACAGGGAGCCCAGAGGGCGTCGACACCGGCTGGAGCTGGCGCCGAGCGCATGACGAACCGTCATGACGCCGCGGCGGCAGGACTGCACCCTCGTACTGCGCGAACGCGCGGCAGTGGCCGGAGCACAGCCCGGCGGCGACCCCTATGGTCCCGCTCCCCCGGATGCCTGACGGCAGAACGGAGGTAGTCATGGCCATCGACCAGATCGACCGGACGGTCGTCACCCAGGAGCCCGCGGTGGCGGGTCAGGAAACGGTCCGCACGGAACACCGTCGGACCAGCACGACCGGCCAGGGGGGCTCGGAGCTCACCCGGCGGGTCGTCATCCTCCTCTTCGGGCTCGTCCAGATCGTGATCGGCGCCCGGATCGTGCTGCTCCTGCTCGACGCGCGGGAAGCCAACGCCCTGGTGTCCGCGATCCTCAATGTCAGCCAGCTGTTCGTCGCGCCGTTCCAGGGAGTCCTGCGGACGGACGCGCTCCATGCCGCGGGCTCAACCCTCGACATTACTGCGATCGTCGCCCTCGTCGGCTGGACGATCGTCGAGCTGATCGTGCTCTGGGCCATCGGCATCTTCCGGCGCGAGCCGGCCTCGTCCCAGGCCTGACCGCGTGGCGGTCCCCGGCGAGCGGGGCCGCTCGCACATCGCCTCGGTCCACCCGGACCGACGCACCACTGGAAGGAACCGAACACCGTGGGTTTCATCGCCTGGATCGTCGTCGGCGCCATCGCCGGCTTCCTGGCCAACCAGATCACCGGCTCGCGTGAGGGCCTCCTGATGATGGTCGTGCTCGGAATCGTCGGCGGCCTCGTCGGCGGCTTCGTCGCGACGAGCGTCCTGAAGGTCGGCACCGTCAACGGGATCAACATCGAGAGCATCGTCATCGCCACGATCGGCGCGATCGCGGTCGTCCTCGTGGCGGGCTTCGCAACGGGCCAGCGCAGCTCGCGCCACGGGATCGGCTAGACCCCAGAGCGGCGGGGGCGAGGACACGCCCCCGCCCGCCCCACACGGACGTCCGCCTGCCGGTGAGGAACCAGTCCGCGATCGAAGGGTGATGTAGGCGCTCCGGGCGATGGGAACGGTGTTGCTGAGGAGCTCGGCCGTCGTGCGCTCGGCCTCGGTGAGCGCTGCCTTTCGCTGCTGCTTTGGAAGGTCGCCGAGGTGGCGCAGGGCGTCCAGCGCGGTGACCGACCCGTGCCAGATCCGGAAGTCCTTGGCCATCAGGTCGTGACCGGTGACCCGGCGAAGGTAGTCGTTGACGTCGTCCGACGTGGCCGCTGCGCGCGACCTTTCCTGTGCGTGATGCCACGCGCAGCGGCCATCGCCAGCCGGAAATGCGTCCGGATCTCCCATCACCTCCTGGCCGTACGCACGGCGCACGAGATCTCGGAACGCCGAGCGATCGATCTCCGGCTCGAAGCGCACCCCGGCCGGCCTACTCCGGCTTGTCGCCGAAGATCGTGTAAGGACCGATGCACGCTTACGAGGAGCTGAGAGCCGTCCATCTGCTTGGCGGGGTCCAATCTATCCCGCCGCGTCCGCACAAACTGCGGTGAGAACTGCGGTCAGAACGCCCCCGGTCGCCGTCGCTCGGCTGGCCTCTCTCACCCGAGGGATCGCCGTCGACCCGCGGAGCCGAGGCGCCCGGAGTCAGGCCGCGGACCCCTTGGGGAACACCGCGGACAACCCGAGGAGAAGGAGCGTGATGATTGTGGCGACGACCGCGAGGATCGCCGTCGAGCGACGGCGGTGCGATATGCAGTAGGCGTAGACGAGGCCGAGTGGCGGCAGCGTGTACCAGGCGGCGAGACGTTCGTAGTAGAGGCCGAGACTCGGTGCCATCACATAGACGAACGCCAGCCAGACACTGACAAGCATCGCGACGCCCAAGCCCGTGATCCGCCAGGTCCGGGTTCTGGCCGTCGGCGTCATTCCGGCACCGTAGCACCCGGTTGGCCCGGACGAGCTGGCCGCGTGACGCGGGATTGCGAGTCCGGGACCGGCGCTGGGGCCGTTCGGATCCGTAACGGCCGCCTGTTATCGGCGACTAAACCCGGCGGAGCGCGATCCCCTGACACACGGCGCAGCGGTTCCCGACGACCGACTCGTCCTCGACCCGCTCGAGCTTCGACCAGTCGTCGCCGAGGTTCGTCCCGCAGGCAGCGATGACGAGGCCGGCGTTCGTCTGGCGCGGATCCCCGAGCAGGTGCCACTCGGCAAGGACGTCGCCCCGCTGACGCGCCCATTGGGTCATGGCTGGCATGGTAGCGACGCGGCTCATCCGCCTGCGCCGTAGAGTGGTCGCGAGTGGAGGGCGTAGTCCATGGCGACCGGCGCGTTCTGCCCATCGTGCGGCTCGCCTGCTCAAGCCGGAGCGCGGTTCTGCGCGAATTGCGGCACGGCTCTTCATCCTGCCTCAGCGTCCCGGCCCGAACTGTCTCCGCACGTCGGCCACAGGGTCCCTCCCGCGACAGCGAGGATCGCGACGATCGCGACACCGAACACGATGACTGGCAACTTGGCCAGACCTCGATCGAGCCACGTTCGTAGAAGCAACAGGCATGCCACACCTGCGAGAGCGAGGAGCAGAACACCCATCGCGATGGTCCGGGACCCAATCACGACGAGGCACCTTTCATCCCACGGTCCTTGCCCAACCCACGCCGTCTCGACAGCATCGACTGGCATCGTGCAGAACATGTTCGGGACCCACCCGCCGCGCGGCAGTGGCGGGGGCAGCACCCAGACCGCGAGCGCACCGCCGATGACGACGCCGGCGAGCAGAACCCCGACGGACGCGATGTCACGGAGTGTCGTCCGCAGCGCTGAGGCGACATTCGATCTGATCAGCCGGCCAGTGGGGCTGTCCATGCAGTCGAGTGTCGGGCTGGGAATTCGACCCTGACCATGGGTCAGACGTACCTCGGCCGTTGCCATAGCCCCGGTCGCCATCCCTCGGCTGGCCTCCCCCACCGGAGGGATCGCCGTCGACGCGCCGAGGGGGCCGATCCAGCCTAGCGCGGGCGGCTCAGCGGCGGCTTCGCCAGGCCGCGAGGAGCAGGTCCCGGTCGTGAGGGTCCAACGGCTCACCGAGCAGCGCGGCTGCCGCCGCGGTCAACGCGGGTGCCGCTCCTCGGCGAAGATCTGCGACGAGGACGTCCTGCGCCGACCCAATCGGCAGCGCCGGCGTGGTGGCCCAGTGGCCAATCGCATCCTCGCCATGCCTGAGATCCTCCTCGCGTCCAGCCGAGCGCGCATGATCTCGCGCCCTAGCTAGAGCGGCCGTCGTGGCAACGTTATCCGCGGAAGCCCACGTCGCCGCGATCTCCGTCAGTTGTCCTCGATGGAGGTCCGGGAGTGCAGCCAACAGGCCATCGACCGCGGTGCGACTCATATTCATTCCTGCTCCGAGGATAGACCCCGGTCGCCGTCGCTCGGCTGGCCTCCCTCACCAGTGATCGCCTTCGACGCGCGGAGCCGGGAGCCGGGAGCCGGGAGCCGGGAGCCGGGAGCCGGTGAACCGTAGCGTGAGCCGTTACCCGCGAATTATCCGCGGCGTCAGTCTTCGGCCGGGCGGTGGCCTCGCGTCGACTAGCGTTCAGCTCGGTTGCGTCGGAGCAGGTCTGGCCTGCGGCGTGTGAGGGCACCCAGGGCCAAGATTGCCGATGACACGAGCACCCACAGCCCAATCGCGCGGTCATCGGCGTCGAGGGGGTAGAAGCAGCCATCCGGTGACGGACAGATCGGCGCGCCGGGATGCGCGTTGGCGGCGTACAGACCGAACCCGACGGTCCAGACGACGAGGACAGCGAGATCGATCCTGACCACTCCGATGTGAGCGCTGTAGGCGATGGCCAAGATGACGACCGCCCCGAGGACGAAGCGGAAGAGCATCGAGCCGATGGAGGTGTAGTTGGGAGTGGTGTCCGCGGAAGCCGCGATGTCCTGGTAGAGGATCTTGTGGACGTGCCCGCCCATCCAGAACCAGCTGAGCACAAACCAGACCACGAGGGCCGTCAGGACGATGGGTGCCAATGAAGCCCACGACCGAGGTGTCAACAACCGGAGTCTATGCGCCGGGCTTGGTCGCGGAGTGACGTCCCGCAGGCGGTCACGATGAGCCCGTGGACGTTCTGGCGCGGCTCAGCCAGGAGATGCCACTTGGCCACGAAGTCGTCGCGCTGACGTGGTCACTGGGTCAGAGCACGCGTGTGGCAGCCAGGCGAACTGGCGGACCCGCCTCGCGATGAACGATCACGGACCCCAACGTGATCGACGCAATCGGCAACCTGTCGCTCGTCGAACGCTGACGAGGGCTCTTTCACGCTCAGATTCGGGCTACCCCTCCGGCTTGTCGCCGAAGACCGTGTAGTGCCAGGGCTTCTCGGGGGCCCCGGTCAGCTCGATCATCACGTGCTTGACCTGGGTGTACTCCTCGAATGAGTAGCTCGACATGTCCTTGCCGAAGCCCGACTGCTTGAAGCCGCCGTGGGGCATCTCCGAGGCCACCATGAGGTGGTCGTTGACCTGGACGTGGCCGAAGTTCAGCCGGCGGGCCGCCTCCATCGCCCGGAACAGGTCTCGGGTCCAGATCGAGGCGGCCAGCCCGTAGCGCGTGTCGTTCGCCTTCTCGAGCGCCTCCTCGTCGGTGTCGAACGGGAGCACGGCGAGGACCGGCCCGAACACCTCGTTCTGGACGATCTCGCTGTCCTGGGCGCAGTCGGCGACGATCGTCGGCCGGTAGAAGGCGCCGTTCGGGAAGCCGTCGACGACCGGTCGGAAGCCTCCCGCGAACACCCGCGCGCCGGCTGCCTCGGCCCGCCGGACGAACCCGTCGACGCGCTCGACCTGGGCCTGGCTGATGAGGGTCCCGAGATCGGTCACCGGATCGAACGGGTCGCCGACCCGGACCCGGTCGAAGAGCTCCCCCGTCCGGGCGAGGAACCGGTCGTAGACCGAGCGATGCACGTAGGCCCGGGTCGCCGCGGTGCAGTCCTGCCCTCCGTTGATGAGCGCTCCGGCGGCCGCTCCGCGAGCGGCGGCCTCGAGATCGGCGTCGCCGTGGACGATGAACGGCGCCTTGCCACCGAGCTCGAGGTGGACCCGCTTGACGTTGCCCGCGGCGAGCGCCTGGATCCGCTTGCCCGTCTCCGAATCACCGGTCAGCGAGATCAGATCGACGTCGTCGTGCGCCGCCATCGCCGCGCCGACGACGTCGCCGCGTCCGGTCACGACGTTGAGCACGCCCGCCGGAAGACCGGCCTCAGCGGCGAGCTCGGCCAGCCGGATCGTCGTCAGCGGGGTCGCGCTGGCCGGCTTGAGCACGACCGTGTTCCCGGCCGCCAGCGCCGGGCCGACCTTCCAGATCGCCATCCAGAACGGGTAGTTCCAGGGGGTGACCTGGGCCACGACGCCGATCGGCTCGCGCCGCACGAACGAGGTGTGGTTGCCGCTGTACTCGTACGCCGCCTTGCCCTCGAGGTGGCGCACCTGTCCGGCGAAGAAGCGCAGGTTGTCCGAGGCAAACGCGAAGTCCGACTCGCGCCGGAGCTTGTAGGCGGTTCCGGTCTGGAGGGTCTCGATCCGGGCCAGATCATCCGCGTTCGCGTCGCACAGGTCGGCGAGCCGGTTGAGGATCGCCGCCCGGTCCGCCAGGCCGAGCGACGACCAGCGCCCGTCGCGGAAGGCCGCCCGCGCCGCCGCGACCGCGCGATCGACGTCCGCCTCGGTGCCGGCCGGGACGCGACCGACCAGCTCACCCGTGGCCGGGCTGTAGACCTCGAGCCACGACCCGCTCGTCGAGTCGACGGCGGCCCCGTCGATGAACATCCGGGAGTCGGTGACGACCTTCGTGGCCATGGCGGGTTCCTCGTTGGCGCACCGGCGGGCGCGCGGCGGGTGCGACGGTCGGACGGTGACCGCCGACGAGTCTAGCTCAGGCTCCGCGACGGCCCCGCTCGCGTTCCACCAGGGTCTTCGCGAACCCGGCCAGGGCGACATCCTCGAGCGGCGGGTTGATCAGGCCGGCGCGGGCGTCGCGGAAGGCGCGCTCCAGGCGCCCCGCGAGGAACCCCGGGCCGCCGGCGATCCGGAGCGCCTCGTCGGTCGCCAACGCTGCCGCGGCCGTCGCCTGCAGCTTGGCAAGCGCCACGTCGGGCATGAGCGACGACCGCTCCGCGGGCTCGGCGGCCTGCCAGCGACGGGCCGCCTCGAGCGTGACGATCCGGGCGGCACGGAGCTCGGCGTCGAGGCGGCCGAGCCGGACCTGGACCGTGGGCAGGTCGGCGACGGCCGATGACCCGTCACCCGGCCGCCGATCGACCGCCCAGCGGACGACGGCCTCGCGCGCTCCCTCGCCGACCCCGAGATAGACGCCGGCGACGGCGAACCCGAACCAGGCCACCGGCGACGGACCGCGTGGGTCTGACCGGCCGGCCGGCCGGCGCGCCACGACCTGGTCCCCGGGGACGACGACCCGCTCAAGGCGCAACCGCCCCGAGGCCGAGCCGCGCATCCCCAGGGCATCGAACCCGGGCAGCCGGGTGACACCCGGCGCCTCGAGGTCGACGACGTAGACCGCGACCTCCGGCGTCGTCCGATCGCTCGCCCCGTCGGCGCGTTCGGGGCCGCCGATCCGCGCGGTGACCAGGGCGTACCGCAGGGCGGGCAGCCAGGTCGTCCACGACTTCTCGCCGGTCAGAACGAAGCTGCCGTCGGGCGCCGGCTCGGCGGTCGTCTCCGGGACGGCGCCACGAGCCGGGCTGCCGCCCGATTCCTCGGTCGCCGCGGTGTTGAGCAGCGCCCCGTCAGCGCCGATCGCGGCATAGAGGCGCTCGCGGACCCCGGCCGGCCAGCCCGTCGATTCGGCCATCGAGCCGACGACGTGGAGGTGCATGGCGAAGCCGAGCGCCGTCGAACCATCCACCGCGCCGAGTGCGGCCAGGATCTCGACCGCCTCGGCGGGCCTGATGCCGAGGCCGCCCGCCGATTCGGGCACGGGTGCGAGATGCAGCTCCGAGGCGACGATCGCCGCCGCGGCCGCCGGGTCGAACTCGTCCCCGAGCGTCAGCCGGGAGAGGCGCTCGACCGCGTCGTGGATCCGGGCGCCGATGGTCGCTCGTCGCTCGTCATCCGTTGGTTCGCGCGCCGGAGCGAGCTCCCGCCCGGTCTTCGGCTCCTTCCTAGCCACGGGCATCGAGGCCGGCGGCCGCCCGCCGCAGGAGATCCCAGGCGCGCTCGACGTGGCGCTCCTCGGTCCGCAGGTTGCCGATCGCGACCCGGATCGTGAACTGCCCGCCGAGCCGCGTGTGCGACAGGAATACCTCGCCGGTCCGGTTCACCGCCTCGATCACGGCCGCGTTTCGCTCGTCGAGCCACGAGGCGACCGCCGGGTCGGCCTCCTGCCCGACGAGATCGGCGCGACGCCAGCGGAAGCAGATCGTCGAGAACGGCACGGGTGCGAGCCGCTGCCAGTCCGGATCCGCGTCGACCCAGCTCGCGAACCGCGCGGCAAGCTCGAGATGACGCTCGATCCGCCGCCGCAGCCCGGCCAGCCCGAAGTAGCGAATGAGGATCCACAGCTTGAGCGCCCGCATCCGGCGCCCCAGCTGTGGCTGGTACTCGTTGTAGTCGCGCACTGGAGCCGCGCGGTCCAGCGTTCCGAGATAGTCGGGCACGAGGCTGAACGCCGCACGGAGCTCGTCCATCCGGCGGGTCAGCAGCAGCGACGCGTCGAGCGGGGCGAACAGCCACTTGTGCGGGTTGACGACGATCGAGTCGGCGCGGTCCCAGCCACTGAACGGGCCACGACGCCCGGGGATCAGGGCGACCGGGCCGGCGTACGCCGCGTCGACGTGGAGCCACAGCCCCTCGCGCGCCGCAACGTCTGCCATCGGGGCGACCGGATCGACCGACGTGCAGCTCGTCGTCCCGATGGTCGCCACGATGGCGATCGGCCGGAGCCCTGCGGCGCGGTCCTCGGCGATCGCCGCCTCCAGGGCGTCAGTCCGAAGCTCGTATCGATCATTGGTCGGGATCCGGCGCAGGCCGCTCCGCCCGAGCCCGAGCGTCATGCATGCCTTCTCGATCGACATGTGCGCCTCGGCAGAGGCATAGACCGTGGGCGCCCCGGTCCCCGGCCGGTCGGCCAGTCCGAGGGCCGCAGCGTCGAGGCCGGCCGCTTCGCGCGCGGCGGCAAGCGCGATGAGCGACGAGCTCGAGGCGGTGTCGGTCAGCAGACCGTCGAACGGCTCCGGGAGGCCGAGCGCCTGACGGAGCCAGTCGACGACCACGCCTTCGAGCTCGGTCCCGATCGGCGACGTGCGCCAGAGCATCGGGTTCTGGCCGAGGGCCGCGGTGAGCATCTCACCGAGGATCCCCGGCCCCGAGGCGGTGGTCGAGAAATAGGCCAGGAAGCCGGGGTGCTGCCAGTGGGTCGCGTTCGGTTCCACGAGCGCCCCGTAGTCGGCGAGGATCGCCTCGAGCGGCTCGGGCTGCTCGGGCGGGGCGATCGGGAACCGCGGGCGCAGCGTCCCGGGCTCGATCGCCGGGAACACCGGGCGGTCGGCCACGCCCGCCAGGTAGTCGGCCATGACGTCGACGACCTCGTGGGCCGCGGCGCGGAAGGCCTCCACGTCCATGTCGCCCGAACCGTCGACCTGGGCGCGGTCGAGCGCGCCGAGCTCGGAGCGCTCGTGCGCGGACGTCGTGGGCGGCCCGTCCGGCTCCGGATCGGCGGTCATCGCCCGAGTCTACATAGGCGGGATGGACGGGTCGGCCGTGGGACGAACGGGCGATACGGTTTCCGGAGGCACGCGCCTAGGGTTGGACCATGCTCGGCGCGACGTCCAGGCCTGACGCGCGCGGTCGCCGGTCGGCGGTCGCGAGCGGCGCCCTGTTCGCGCTGCTCATCGGGATCGGTCCCCTCGTCCCAGCGGCCGCGGCCGCGGACCCCACCCCCTCCCCGGCTCCGACTGCGACCGCGGCTCCGACGCCGTCGCCGACGGCTGCGCCGTTCCGCCTGTCGCTCAGCCGGCCCGGCGACTTCACTCGCCAGTACACCGCCTACCAGTGCGTGGGCGCGTCCCTCCAGACGATGCGCAACATGATCTGGAGCTACAACAACCGCAGCCCGATCCTCCAGCGCCGGTTGTGGCGGCTCGCTCGCGCGCACAGCCGCTACACCGCCGACGGCGGCGCCGATCCCTTCGGCTGGACGACGGCGACGCTCCTTGCCGGGCAGGGGCGGTACATGCTCGTCGCGTTGCCGACGCTGACCGAGGCGGCCAAGGCGGTGGCTCGCGGGATCGCCACGACGAGGCGACCGGCCGGGATCGTGGTCTGGCGCGGGACCCACGCCTGGGTGATCACCGGGGTCGAGGCGACGGCCGATCCGGCATCCGCCGACGCGTTCTCGATCCTGACGCTCAAGCTCTCGGACCCGCTGTGGCCGTACTTCCACGTCCGGAAGCGCAACGTGTACCGCCCGGGAACCAGGCTGACGATGAGCTGGATCGCCCGCAACTGGACCCCGTATCACGACGCCCGCCGCGATCCTCGGCTCGAGGGGCGATACGTGGCGATCGTGCCGATCGCCGACGGTGTCCCGTTGCCGGCCGGAGCCTGGAGCCCGGCGTCGACACCTACACCGGCCCCGACACCGACACCCGCCCCGAACGCAACGCCCAGCCCGAGCGCGACGCCGCCACCGGCGCCGACGCCGACGACCGCCCCGGCGCCCACGGCGAGCCCCGACGCCTCGATCACGACGGATGGCTCGGGCGAATCGGCCCCCTCCCCCAGCGCGGCGCCCTGATCCGCTTCGGCAGTCGGCCGAACCAGCCGGACCGGTCAGCCGCGGGTCGCCCGGTACTCCGTCCGCAGGCGCTCGATCTCGGTGGCCAGCTCCGCCGCCTCCGGCGAGCCCGGCACGGCTCGCTCGGCACGGCGCTCGGCCTCCCGCCAGGCGTCGATAATCTCGCGCGCCGAACGCGGCTTCGTCGCCTCGATCGACGCCGACGGCGCGCTGGCGCCCGATACGGCCACCTCCACGTCGGCCTGCTCGCTCAGGACGCGCTCCTCGATCGTCAGCCCGAGCACGTGGGTGGCCAGCTGCTCGATCTCGGTCGAGACATCGACGAGCGCGGGATCTCCCGGCTTGAGCGACCGCTTCGCGCTCTCGAGCTCGGCCAGGCGGTCGAGGTCGCTGAGCAAGCCGTCGGACACGGCTCGCAACGCGTTGCCGGTGCCGGCCGCGGGATCGTGGGTCATCGTTGGGCCTCCTCGAGGCGACGCGGTCGCCAGCCCCCATCACGGTAGACGTACCAGACGGTGAACAGCTCGTCCGACAGGACCCGCGACCTGACGACCGCTTCGGGGTAGCGCTCGCGGAGGAGTGCCTGGAGCGACTCCGGGGTCGCTCCAGCCTCGAATGCGGACCGCACATACGCCTCGAAGTCCCGATCCGCGGTGGGGATCGTGACGAGGACCGTCAGCGGCGCCTGCTGGAACACCATCCCGAGCGTAGGGTCGGATCAGGCGATCGACCGTCCGGCGCCGGCGTGACGTCTTGCAGTCTCGTGTCAGCGGCTCGGGAGCCGCGTTGCGCAGCCGATGATCAAGCGCGGTCGGCGCTCAACAGGCCAATGAGGTACGACGCGTTCCGGGTGAGGTCGGTGTAGTCGCCGGGCCGGAGACTTCCGGTTGCGTTGTAGCGAGCGAGGAACCGCTCCGCCCCCTTGCGGCCGTCGCTCTGGCCGACGCCGCTGGAGGCGGGCGTGAAGACGAGGCTGTCCCGGTACACATCGACCGTGAATTCCAACCCAGTGACGGTGGCCAGCGGCTGGTCCGCGAGCCGGCGAGCGAGGGCGAGCAGCTCGTCGTACGTCACCACGGGAGATCAGCCGGACGGCGTCGGCTCGACTTGCAACGCGAACACGTCGAGGCCGGCCTCCCGGCCGCGGACTTCGACGGTCCGACGGTCGATGCCGGCCCCGTCGAGTCGGCCGAGCTCAGCGGCCGCGACTGAGACGAGGAGCTCGCCCGCGCGCGCCAGCGACGCCAGGCGGGCCGTCGTGTTGACCGGATCGCCGAGCGCGGTGAAGTCAGAGATCTGCTCGCTCGACCCGAGGCTGCCGACGTAGGCGACGCCCGCATGGATCCCCGCCCCGACCGGGATCGGCCCGCTCGGAGAAGCGTCCGAACGCCCGCACGCCTCGAGCAGCCCCCGGCCGGCGGCGATGGCCCGCGCGGCGTGGTCCTCGCCGGAGAAGCCCGGGATGAACAGCCCGATCGCCTCGTCCCCGACGAACTTGTCGACGACGCCGTCGTTCTCGGTGATCGCCTGGGCGGCAAGCCGGTAGAACGCGCTCAGGAGCGCGGTGAACTCCGCCGGGCGAAGCCGCTCCCCGAGACCGGTCGACCCGCGGATGTCAGCGAACAGGAGCGTCAGCTCGACCTCGGCGCCGCCGACGCCCTGCTTCGTCAGGTGGCGCATGCAGCTCTTGCACAGCTGCGCGTTGCGCTCCCACGGCCCGAACCACGGCCGGAGGACCAGACCGCCAATCCCCTCGAACGGGGCGTGGCACATCTTGCAGCGCGGCGGCGCCGGCAGGTGGCGGAACGTGCGCCGCAGCCGGAGCATGTCCTCGTGCTCGCCGGTCAGGAGCGCCCGCCACTCCTCCTCGGGTGTCGCGTAGCCCACGCCCGGAGTGTAGGCACGGAACGCCGCCGCGCAAGCACCACGACGCGGCGAGGGCGTGGGTCCTGGCGGCTAGCGACCGTGATCCGCGGGGATGTTCAGCGACCCTCGCCAGCAGTCGGTGGTGATCCCGTCGTGCTCGCACTGGATCTCGCTGTACGACCCGGTGACGAGGCTGCCCTTGCCCCAGCCATCGGTCACGACGCCGGTGATCACCGCCTCGAGCCCGGTCTGCTCGACGTGGACGAGCGCCGTCAAGGGCCGCTCGGATCCGACGAACTGGTAGGTCGCGGTCACCACCGTGGTCGGACCCGGGACGAACTCCAGGACCTTCCCCACGAAGCTGCCGTCGCCGGCGGCGCCGCCCACGACTCCGGTCATACCCGGTCCCTCCCCGACCATCCACTTCGTGAAGGTCGCCTGTTCGGTGTTCGCGGGCGCCTGGGCTGGGACGTTGACGACGGCATCCATCGCAGATCCTTCCATCCGACGGCAGACGCGGCGCCCTGGAAGACACCTGCGCCCGACGATCGAAGCCGACCGTATCACCGCCCCGTATCGGATCCGTCTCGGCCGGGCATCGGGCGTTCGGCGCAAGCCCAAAACCCGGCGGTTTCGATTGACGTACCTCGTTCCAGGCAGGACCGCTGCGCGATCGGCTCCCGCCCGAGCAGTGCACCAGAGTGGAGGTTGGGATGAACGACCAGACCCTGTACGAGCGACTCGGCGGCGTATTCGCGATCGCTGCCGTCGTCGACCACTTCAGTGATGCGGTCGTCAAGAACGCGATCGCCGGCCAGGGGTCCGACAACCCCGCGCTCCGGGAATGGCACACCGAGAAGCTGGGCCGATTGCCGGGCCTCAAGTTCATGCGAACGCTGTGGGTCTGCAACGTTGCCGGCGGCCCGTTCGAATACGTGGGAACGAAGCCCGGTCACGACGCGGTCGCCCTCGAGGAGGCCCATCGTGACCTCGGGATCTCTTTCGATGAGTTCGATGCCGTCGCGGGCGAACTCGCCCGATCGCTCGACCACTTCAAGGTCCCGCAGCGCGAAAAGGACGAAGTCCTGTCGGCGTTCGCGGCACACAAGGGCGAGGTCACCGAGGGCTCGTTGACGGCTGCCCGGTAACGCCGCACCGCGTCTGGGGCAGGCGGCTCTCGGGCAGGTCACCTGCAAGCCCGCCCGCTGTCAGCGCGTCACTGACATCTCGAGATCCGGGAAACGATGGCCAGGCCCTCATCCGGATCCACCGGCGAGGGCCTGTTCGTGCTCAGGGGTTGGTCGGGGCGGCCGGATTGAACCGACGACCACCAGTCCCCCAGACTGGTGCAGGCCACGCTCACGAGGGACCGGGACGAACAATCGTGCCGTCCACGAGCGTGGATTAGGTCCAACCCGTCTGGCCGGGTCTAATCAAACTGCGGTCAGAACTGCGGTCAGACCCAGCGGAGCGCGATCCCCTGGCAGGCTGCGCAGCGGTTCCCGACGACCGACTCGTCGTCGAGTCCAGATGAACGTTTTCGGCGACACCGACGCCATACGCATCGAGTACGACCACCGGCGGCCGTGCCACAGGCCAGGCCGATCGGAGATCGACGATGAACACGAGCCCCCGGACCTCGAGAGCCCCTCGGTGGCTCGCGATGGTCGGCATCCTCCTGGTCGTGGCTGCCTGCTCGGGAGCGGCCACCGAGCGATCGGCGACGGCAACGCAGGCTTCGACCCCGACCCAGGCATTGGCCCCGACATCGACGTTGGCCCCGACTTCTTCGGCCACGTCGGCGACGTCGATCGGCTCCGGCGATAGCCCACTCGCGCCCGGGAGGTACGCGGCGCGGGTCTTCGGGACTGGCAGCTATCCCCGCTGGACGGTCGCCGTGCCAGATGGCTGGTATGAAGTCGGGAACAGCTTTGTCGTGAAGTACCCCCATACCGACAAGCACGGACCGGTGCTGGGCATCAGTGTTTGGGACGTCGGGCAGGTCTTCCGTGACCCGTGCCACTGGCAGGGCCAGGCGGTTGATCCGGGGCCGGGGGTGGAGGCTCTCGTCACGGCGCTCGCCGCCCAGCCGATGCGCAACGCCAGCAAGCCAACCGACGTGACCCTTGCCGGGTACCAGGGTCGGTACCTTGACTGGTCGGTTCCGGCGAACATGAAGTCGAGCACCTGGACCGACTTCGACGCCTGCGATGTCGACTCCGACGGCCACCGAGACTTCAACAGCTGGCTGGGCAACGGCGAGGGCAACCGGTACCAGCAGGTACCTGGCCAGGTCGATCGGCTGTGGGTCCTCCACGTCAACGGGCAGCGAATGGTCGTCGACGCCACGTATTCACCCGACACCCCCCAGGCCGACCGGGTCGAGCTTGGGCACGTCGTGGAGTCGCTCCGGTTCGTAACCCCCTAGGCGCGCCGCCGATGTTCAGCGTTTGTGCCCTGCGAGTGGCGGTCGCCCGCCGCAGGAATTAGAAGGTCCGGGGCGCCGTCGACGCGCGGTGCCGGGGGAAACCCGAACCGTAGCGCTGGCTCTTTAGCGGCGACTTATCCGCGGCGTAGCCCCGTGATGAACGGGGTCGATCATCCGGTCTTCGGCGAGGGATCCGTTTCATTCCTCGGCATCAACGAGGCTCGCGTCGTTCGACTTCGCGTCGCGCTGGGATAGGCGCTGACACGCAGTCGACGTGCAGGGCGTTACGAGCGATCCCCTCGGATGATCCCGGCCACCAGGACGACGATGCACACAGCGGATACCGCGAAGAGCGAGATCGCGAGTTCGGGCGGGGCCTTGTTCCCCTCGTTGAGGTCCGTCGACAGCAGGTAGGCTATTGCCCCGGCCGCCCCCGATATCAGGAAGCCGGCCAGCCCGATGCCCAACAAAGCCCGACCCCCGCGGCGATCATCCGGGGGCGGACGCCAACCGGCCACAACAGAAGTCTACGGTCACGAGAACACTGCGCTGCCTGAACCTCCGGTCGCGGTCGCTCGGCTGGCCTCCTCTCGCCCGGAGGGATCGTCGTCGACGCCCGGAGCCGGGGGCGTCGTGCCCGTTCACGCACGTCTTGTCCTGGCTTCCATGGCGCAGGACGATAGACCGATGGATCGACCAGAGACTCGCTATGCGTGGAACGGCAACGTGGCGCTCGCGTACCAGACGGTCGGCGAGGGCTCGATCGACCTCCTCTACCTCCAGGGCTATGCGTCCCAGGTCGACGTGAACTGGGAGAGCCCGTATCTGTCCCGATTCCTACGCGGCCTCGCACGGCACGCACGCCTCATCGTCACCGACCGGCGCGGTTGGGGTGCCTCCGATCGGTTCTCGCCCGCCGACGTCCCGGACATCGACGAGCTAACCGACGACCTCCTCGTCATCCTGGACGCCGCCGGATCGACGCGGGTGGCCGTGCTGGCCACGTTCGAGTGCACCCTTCTGGCCGCCCTGTTCGCGGCGTCCTATCCGGGGCGCGTCGCGGCGGTCATCCTGGTCGACCCGTTCGTGACGTATGCGGCGACCGACGAGACGCCCTGGATGCCGTCGGTCGCGGACTGGGAAGCGGAGATCGAGCATCTGCACGAGCATGGTGCGATCCCCGACTCGGTCGATCGCATGCCCCACCGACGGGAGCGGGACTGGTTCATCCGGCTCAACCACGCGGCGATCGCACCAGGCGGCTTTGTCGCCGAGCTTCGCCGGTTCATCGCCGCCGACGTCCGCGCCGTGCTGCCGACGATCCACGTCCCCACCCTTGTCTGCGTCGATACCGACGGCGCGTCCGGCGACGGCGATCGCGTCTTCGACACGGTCCGTCGAACGGCGAGGTTCGCGGCGGAGCGGATCCCGGGTGCGCGTCTCGTCGAGCAGTCGAGCGCCGGCGGCCTCCATCGCGTGCACTGGTATGCCCGGGGCGAGCCGATCGTCGCCGAGGTGGGGCGCTTCCTTACGCAGGTTCGTGAGGAGGAAGCCTCATTCGACCGTGTCCTCTCCACCGTGCTCTTCACGGATATCGTCGGATCCACGGCCAGGGCGGCGGACCTTGGGGACCATGCCTGGCAGCGCGTCCGGCAGTCGCACGACGCCACGGTGCGCGCTCTGCTGGCGCGCTATCGCGGCCAGGAGATAGACACGGCCGGCGATGGCTTCTTCGCCTCCTTCGATGGTCCGGCGCGAGCCGTCCGCTGCGCGCTCGCGATCGTCGAGGCCGTCCGCCCCCTCGGGATTGAGGTTCGAGCCGGCCTGCACACCGGCGAGGTGGAGACAACCGGCCAGAAGCTCGGAGGCCTGGCGGTGAACATCGGGGCCAGGATTGGCGCCCTGGCCGAGCCGTCCGAGGTGGTGACGTCGCAGACGGTCAAGGACCTCGTTGCGGGCTCCGGCCTGACGTTCGAGGATCGCGGCGAGGCGTCGCTCAAGGGCGTCCCGGATCGCTGGCGGCTCTACCGGGTGATCAACTAGTCCTGATGAGCGAGTCCTACGCTCTACACGTCACCGGGATGGCGCCTGAGCACCCGGTTAGAACGGAGGTCGAAATGACGACTCGGGCGGATCGACCGACTGGTGTGATCGTCATGGCGGTGGTGGCCGTCATCGCCGGCGTGGCGGACATCATCACCGGGCTGGGCGATATCGGGATCGCGGGTGGCTTCCTCAGCGACCACGGGTTCGGAGACACCCTCGACGGGATCATGACCGGCGTTGGGCTGGTCCTCGTGGCCGTCGGCGTACTTGGGCTGGCGACCGCGTACGGGCTTTTGGATGGGCGCAACTGGGCGTGGCTGATCACGAGGCTCTGGGCGAGCCTGTGCATCATCGCCGGAGTCGTGGGCGTTGGACTGTCGCTGCTGGGCAACACACTCACGAGCCAGATCCTCGGCGCCATCATCGGCTCGACGGGCACGGCGGTCGTCGCTGCCGTAGTCCTCTGGTATCTCTACCGGCCGCACGTGAAGGCGGCCTTCGGGCGGACCTGATCGCCGTCGACGACCGGAGCTGTGCTGCGCCCCCGGTCTCCGTGGCTCGGCTAGCCTCTCTCACCCGGGGGATCGCCGTGGATGCGCGTAGCCAGAGGCACTCCGGACCCCGACGGTCGGCGCGAGTGACGATCGCCCTCGGCCTGCGCCCCGGAGCGTTGAGGGCGTCGCGGCGGACGCTGATACAGTCAGGACGATGTCCTCGCCCTTCGCCGACGCGTTCGGCCATCACGTCTGGGCCACGATTGTCCTGCTCGATTCGTGCGCGGCCCTCGACGATGACCAGCTGGCGACGACCGTGCCCGGCACGTATGGCTCGATCCTCGACACCCTCCGCCATCTCGTGGGCGGGGACGTCCTCTTCCTGGATATCCTGGGCGGCGAGCGTGAGCCCTTCGACGAGGAGCAGAGCGACATCCGGACGCTGCACGCGGTGATGGAGGCCCACGGTCCGATCTGGCAGCGCCTCATGGCCAGCGAGGTCGACCCCACGACGGACGTCGTCGAGTACGAGGACAACGGCTACGAGACCCACGCGCCGCTCGGGATCCGCCTCGCCCAGGCGCTCCACCACGGGACCGACCATCGCAGCCAGGTCTGCACCGCGCTCACGACCCTCGGCATCGAACCCCCGGTGATCGACGTCTGGGACTACGCCGCCCTGGACCACCGTGTCGTGACCCGACGAACCGGAGAGTCTTCGTGACCGGCACACCATGGGTGGCTTCGACACGATTCTGAGCTTGGTCAGCCCGGATCCTAGCGCGAGCCCGGTATCGGCGACTTATCCGCGGCGGAGCGCGATGCCCTGGCAAGCCGGGCAGGGGTGGCCGATAACCGTGTCGTCGTCGAGTCCGGATGAACGTTTCGGGCGACACCGACGCCATACCTGCTGAGTACGACCACCAGCGGCCGTGCCAAGGGCAAGGCCGATCGGAGATCGACGATGAAGACGAGCATCTGGACCCAGAAGGCCCCTCGATGGCTCGCGATGGTCGGGATCCTGTTCGTCGTGGCTGCCTGCTCGGGAGCGGCCGCCGAGCGCTCGACGACGGCGACGCAGGCTTCGACTCCGATACCGACGTTGGCCCCGACACCAACGATGGCCCCGACGCAGCCATTGGCCCCGACGCAGTCCACTGGCCCGGTCGCCGTGGTCGGCTCGCGGCCGGCCAGGGTCGATGTCACGGTCGGGACGCATGGCCTCGAGGCGGGCGTCACCTGCCAGGTCCTCGGCGACGGCGGGCTGAGCGTCTACAGCGGCCCGGCCGACGGTGACGAGTTCGCCGTCGTGTTCCGGTCCGACGGGACCGTGGCCAACCTGTCCGGCTCCTTCCGGGGTATCGCTTGGAAGGTCACGCAGAACCCGTACGGCACCCTCCACGCCGATAAGTCGGGCACCTTCTCGGGCATGGACGCCATAAGCGGTGCCGCCGTCTCGGGGACCTTCGCCTGCTAAGACCTTGATCCGGGTCGTCCGGCTGTGGAACGCCGCCGGTCGCTCCGGCTCCGCTGGCGTCCCACACCGGAGGGATCGCGGTCCGGAACGCGGAGCCGGGGGCAGTGCGAACCCTAGCGCGAGCCGGGTAGTTGCGATTCATCCGTGGCTTCAGTCGTCGGCCGGGCGGTGGCCTCAGTTCGATGAGCGATCGGCTCGGCTGCGTGGGAGCAGGTCTGAACCGCGGCGTATGAGGGCACCTAGGATCACGATTGCCGATGCCACGAGCACCCACAGCCCAATGGCGCGGTCATCGGCATCGAGGGGGTAGTAGCAGGGGTGATATCCATCACAGATCGGTGCGCCGGGATGCGCGTTGGCGGCATACAGACCGAACCCGACGGTCCAGACGACCAGGACCGCCACCTCGACCCGGACCGCTCCGATGTGAGCGCTGTAGGCGATGGCCAAGATGACGACCGCCCCCAGGACGAAACGGAAGAGTGCCGACCCGAGCGAGGTGTAGTTGGGGATGAGGGGGTTCGCATAGGCCGCGGCGTCCTGGCCGTAGTGGAAGAGGATGACCTGCATGTGCCCGCCGCCCATCCAGAAGTAGCAGAGCCCAGACCAGACGAAGAGGGCCGTCACGATGACGGGTGCCATTGAATACCACGACCGAGGTGTCATCGACCGAAGTCTATGCGCCGGGCTTGGTCGCCGAGTTATGTCCCGCAGGCGGTCACGATGAGCCCGCGGCTTATGATCGGCCGCATGGACAGCCCGCTCTCATGGCGTTCCCTTGCTGTTCCGACCCTTGTGGCACTGGTCGTCTGGGCCGGCTTTGCCGGGATGCTTTCGCTCGGTGGACAGATCAGCGCAATTGGGACCGAGCCGGGACAAGCCGACTGGACCTTACTTGCCCTCCTCTTCCTCGGAGGGACGGTAATCCTTGCCGTCGCCTATGAGCTGAAGATCTGGGCAGTTCGCCTCGACCTCATCGCCCTGATCGTATGGACCGTCTGGTTCGCATTCGACGCGTTCGACCCGGTTGTCCATCCCGTCACCCAGTCGGACCTCATCTGCCCGCCCGGAGCACCAGGCGAGTTCGCAGCTTGCTACCGCCCATGGGTTCCGGGCTTTGAGCCTATGGCTCGATGGCTCGTGGTTTCGGCGGCGATCCTGACCGTCGGCTACCTCTTCCGACGACTCAGGTCCGCCCAAAGGAAGCCCAGCGCCGCCTGACAGCGGAGCGATGCGCAACGTGGAAGTCATCGCCTGGATCGTCTTGGGTGCGATCGCTGTAAGGCTCGCGCCTCAGCGGCTGCGCCCGATCCGGCCGAGGTGTGTGTCCTGGAACGAACTCGGGAGCTTCAGGCCATAGCCCGCCATCCGGTCCATCCCGCTGTGGGCGACGAGGATGGCTCCGGCGGCGGCCACGGGGACGCTCCCGATCGCCAGGCCCACACCGGCGAGGGCGACGCCGGTCGCCAGATCATGCGCGACGTTGTAGGCGATCGCACCGACCCGCGGACCACGCAGGTAACCGACCATCGACACATCCGGGACGATCAGGAGGAGCAAGAACGCCCACCACGGGAGGCCGAGGAACAGGAAGCCGGCGAGCCCCGCAGCGAAGGTCGCGAGGCCCTCGGTTCGGAGCCACGGTCGGATCCAGGCGGTGTCGGCCCCGTCGGTCCGGAGCAGTGTCGTGGACTGCGCCTGGGCGGTCATCGTCGGCGACTGCGTCATGGCGATCGACTCCTTTGGTGGTGGGAGCTGCCTGCGCTCCATGGGACTCGACTCCGGATCGAGCTCTCCGGAAACGTCCGCAGCCCGATCCCGGTCTCGATGGTGGCGGTCATGTCCTCGCTCCTTCGTCTGCTGTCCGCTGATGCGCGACGACTGCAGACCAGGAGCGGACATCATGGCCGCCATCGCACGAGACTCGTACGTTGGTAGGTATCGTTCGGATCCTAGGGGGCCGAGGGTCTCGTCAACTCGGAGGCCGTCCGATTGTTGAGCGAGCGTGCCGCAGCTCGCCGATGGCCTCACCGGCGTGCAGAATGGCCTTCACGCCTTTCTCATAGCAGGTGGCACCCTGCTTCTCTGGCCCAAGCTCCGAGCAGCAGGCACAACGCCGCTAGCGACGCCCCCGGAGTCATAGTCGGGCGGCCGGATCCTGTGGGCCCGATCTTGGGTCCGTCCGACCAGCGGCACAGGTAGACCCGGGCTGCGAGAAAGCGAGAGACCTCGACCGGGACGAACCACCGGGCCGAGGTCTCGTGGGGTGAGCGTCGAGCACATCCCCGGCCCACGGGGCGTAGGCCGCCGCTCGGCGAGGGGGTCCCAGCCAAGCGACGAGCCATCCAAAGGTCGGGGATGTATCAGGGAGAACGAAGGCGTAGACCCCGCGTTATGCGCCCCGGGGACAGGGACACCCGGCGACTGGGGGAAGTCCGCCGGGTGTCAGGCTGCGAAGTTATCGAGACCGGTTCCCGACGTGGGAGTGCCATGCGGCCCGATCGACCCATTCGACCGAGCAGGGGACAACGATCCCCCCGAGGTCCGACGACCGACCCCCGCCGAAAGGAGGAGCGGAGGTCGGTCGCCTAATTCGTCGACAGTGGCCCCCATGCCGCCTGGCGACGCGACGACGATCACAGGGACTGCGCCGTCGTCGAGCGCACGCTAGAGGCTCACCGTTCGCGCCGCGCATTCATAGCGGCCTAGCGAGCGTTGCGGCTGCGTGACGTCCCGTAGGGCAGCCCCCGGTCGCTCTGGCTCCGCTGGCCTCCCTCACCTGGAGGGATTGCCGGCGACGCCCGGAGCCGGGGGTCTCCGAGTGCCGGTCCCCTAGACCGAGTTGCCGACGTTGCTGAGGACCGTGCTGATCTGGCCACCGATGAAGAGCAACGCGATGATGGCGACGATCGCGATCAGGGCCAGAATCAGGGCGTATTCCGCGAGACCCTGACCCTGCTCACGATCGAAACCATGAATAAGTGCCGACTGAAGCTTTCTCATATCCGTCGGTGCTCCTGTGCTGACCACGCCTGGCGGGCGCGAACGCTGTACGTCCCGGCTCGCGGCGGCTGTCGCCACCCGGCGAGGCATCGAGGAGAACGAAAGTCCCAGGACCCGCGTTACGAATCGGTGCGTAGGGACACCCGGCGGCTGGGGGAAGTCCGCCGGGTGTCACGTTGCCGAGGCTCCCTAGATTTGGCTCTCGCCTGGGGTGCCACTCGGCTCGTTTGCGCCTCAGGTTGCCGGCGCTCGGCTGGCCTCTCCCACCCGAGGGATCGCCGGCGAGACACGGCGGGCGGTCAGGTCGAAATGGAAGCCCGATGCCGGCGACTAAACCCAGCGGAGCGCGATCCCCTGGCAGGCCGCGCAGCGGTTCCCGACGACCGACTCGTCCTCGTCCCGCTCGAGGTCGTAGACGATCTCGGCCAACGGGTCGATGAACTTGCGGATGAGCGATGGACAGGCGATCCGGTCCGTCTTTGGGTGCTGGCGGGTGACCCACTTCATCGTGTTGGTCCTCCGGTCCCTTCTACCGCCGACTGTGGGGCTGACGCGTGGTGGTGGGTCAGCTCGTGCGCGTCCTCCCCAGCGTGGTCGCAGGGTGTGGCGCTCATGGGCGAGACCGTAGCGAGTCGGCGGAGACACGACCCCCGCGGAGCGACGCCCGATCGGCCACCATGACTTCTGGGCGGGACGACTAGCCCAGAAGTACCCGTGACGGTGGGGACCGTCGGTACGTTCTACGTCTCGATACGAGTATCGGAGACCCGGCTCACTGGATCGGCCGCCCAGGCCGACGTCGGGACCCTCCGAGCCGAAGGAATCATTCGATGCTGATGGCCAAACGCACCGAGATCACCCGCGGGCTGGCCGTGGCGGTGGTCAGTATCTTTCTCGTCGCCGGCGCCGCGCTTGGCGCGAACGCCCTCGTCAACCCTTTGCCGAGGGGCCCCGTGGTCCTGACCGGTGCGGAGAGCGCGACCGAGACGCCCGAGCCGACCGAGACGCCCGAGGCGACCGAGACACCCGAGCCGACCGACACGCCCGAGTCCGCCGATGCCGGGCAGCAGGCCGATGCTGGGCAGCAGGGCGATCACGGGGCGCTCGTGTCGACCGCCGCGCAGATGACTACGCCGGACGGGTTCAAGAATCACGGCGCGTTCGTCTCGTGCGTCGCCCACCTGAATGCGACCCTCGCCTCGATCGACTGGACGACCGTCACCCCCGCATCGTGCGGACAGGCGTCCGCTGGCGGATCGGCACCGAACCATGCGCCCAACGGGCACGGCCACGGGCACGGCAGACCTAGCTGGGCGGGCAAGCCCGGAGGCTGATAACCCGAACGGACGGCATCGCCGGCAGATTCGTGGTGGGCGGGGAGGGACTCGAACCCCCGACATCCTCGGTGTAAGCGAGACCCCTCCCCTGTCCGCTGGCCCCGCGCAGTGCCCGCCGAGTCCGTTTCGTGCGGCTTACCTGCGGCGTGCCTCGCCGGCGCAGGACGGGCAGCGGTTCCCGACGACGGACTCGTCCTCGATCCGCTCGAGCTTCGACCAGTCGTCGCCGAGTGAGGTCCCGCAGGCGGTTACGACGAGCCCGCGGACGTTCTGGCGCGGTTCGCCGAGGAGGTGCCACTGGGCGAACAGGTCATCCCGTCGTCGCGCCCAGGTGGACATGTCCGCATCGTAGACCCCGCTCAGCGCGGCTATGCTGGCCCCGACCATATCGGAGGCTTAGTGCCGTATCGGCGGCTGGCGCAACTCGTCCTCGAGGAGTGGGACGCCGCTCAGGCGCGGCTGGTCGCGGCCGTCCGGGGATCCGCGGAGGAACGTGCTGCCGCCGACGACATGGCCCGTCTGCTCGCCGAGTACGAGGCGCTCATCGAGCGGGCGCGAGAGCTGGACCTCCCTACACCGCCCCCGTTCCCCCGGGATGTCAGTTGAAGCGGGATCCGATCAGCGTAACGGCCGCGCATGCTGCGCCAAGTTCTTCCCGGGGGATGGCCAGCACCTGGGGCGTGTCGCGCTGACTCTCGGGCACGATGACGAGCGTCGCTGGGCGCTTGCGCTCCACGTCGAATTCGATCCGCCGGATGGCGTCAATCGCCACGTTCAAGGCCACCCGCTCAAACTCTGAGACGATGAGTCTCCGATCGGTGACCGCTACCTCGGCATTGAGGGCCTTCGCCCGGGCGTGAATGACCTCGTCGGGATCGAGGATCTTGAGGATCTGCTGGTCGACTTCCAGGTCGTCATTCATGGCGCCCTCCTTCATCGGGCTCGTGCGACCTCGTTCGTGCGCGGAATGACGACCGGCCCCCGCCCAAGGAGGAGCGGAGGTCGGTCGCCTATTCACTTGCGCCGACAGTGGCCCCATGCCGCCTGGCCGGCGCGACGACGAGCACGGGACCTGCGCGTTCGTCGAGTGCACGCTAGAGGCTGACCGTTCGCGCCGTCCATTCATGCCGGCCAAGCGAGCGTTGCGGCTGCGTAACGCCTCGTAGGGCAGCAGCCCCCGGTCGCTCCGGCTCCGCTGGCCTCCCTCACCGGAGGGATCGCGGTCCGGACGCGGCGCCCGATGCAGCCCGAACCGTAGTGCGAGCCCATCAGCGACTCATTCAGGTGGTGAGCGTCGCCCCCTAGCGTGCGGCGGTGCTCGCCACCGTCCAGGCCGCCACGCTCCACGGGATCGATGGCCGGGTCATCCGGGTCGAGGTCGACGTCGCCCAGGGGCCTCCCCGGCGTGCCTAGCACACGCATGATGCCGGGTCGGCCCGGACAGGCTGGCCGCTTGCATACTGACGCCATTCATCACGGACCCGACTCAGTCATAGGGGGGTCAGACATGGACGAGCCAGAGCTCACGACCCTGCGCGAGCAAGCAGCGCAGGGCAGCACCGACGCAGTCGATCAGCTGGTTGAGCTGGCCACCGAGCGCGGCGACCTGGACGAACTGCGGCGCCTCGCGGACGGTGGCAGCACCGACGCAGTCGATCAGCTCGTCGAGCTGGCCACCGAGCGCGGCGACCTGGACGAACTGCGGCGCCTCGCGGACGGTGGCAGCACCGACGCAGTCGATCAGCTGGTTGAGCTGGCCGGAGGACCGAAGCGCGGCGACTGGACGAACTGCGGCGCTGCGGACGGTGGCAGTACCGACGCAGTCGATCAGCTGGTTGAGCTGGCGGAGGAACGCGAAGACTTGGACGAGTTGCGACGCCTCGCGAACGCGGGCAGCGTAACGGCGCGCGAGGTGCTCGAGGAGCTGACCGAGGGCTAGCGCCCGTGCCATGCGTCTAGTCCGAAGACGGACACCGCGGTCGCTTTTCGCGCCGCGAGCAAGCCGTACTACGAGAAGAACAAGGTCGCGATCATCGCGAAGCAGAAGGAGCGACGAGACCCCGAGCGGCAAGGTGCCTATCAGAGGCTGGGACTGGCCCAGCGTGCACAAAGCACGCATGGTCTAGCCGGGGAACCGCGCCACGTGCCCTGTTCAGAACGTCGCGCTCAACCCGTCGGCAGCCAGGGCGCGTCAGTGCTCCCTCGACGCCAGTTCGTATAGCCGCCTTGGACCGGAGAATCCCTTCAGGATCACGTCGCGACCGCCATCGAACACGAAGCCTCGCTCGCTGCCCAAGTCGCGGACTAGGTCGGACGTGAGGATGCGCCCTGCATGGGCGGCGTCACAGATCCGGCTCGCCAGGGTGACCGTCGAGCCGAACAGGTCGTCGTTGTGGTCAACGGGTTCGCCGGCGGCGACCCCGATCCGCACCCGAAGTTCGGGCGTCGGGCCCTCGGCAGATCGCGCCGCGAACCCGAACTGGATTGCCATCGAGCATTCCAGCGCGCTCGCAACGTCGTCGAACGCGGCCATGATCCCGTCGCCCGTGTGCTTGACCTCACGTCCATGTGCGGCAACGAGCGCGCGCCGGATGATCAGGTCGTGCTCCGTGAGCAGGACCATGAACGCTGACTGTCCGACCGCCTCCAGCATCGACGTCGAACCCTGCAGGTCCGTGAACAGGATCGTGCGGAAGGGATTGACCCCTGGGGTGTCACTGCTGGTCTCGCTCATCCTCCCGAGGAGCCGCAGGACGTTGTCCTCGGAGACGCTGATGATCTCGTTGGGGATGAGGCCGTGGGTTGCCTGGTGTACCGCCGTCAGCGAGTCACCCGTGGGTGCCTTCGCCAGGCAGAACGCCTCGCCTTGATCGGCGTCGAACCAGTAGGCGAGGAACTGCACCCCGAACTTGGCCCCCATGTCGAGGTCGGCTACATGCGCTTGTGCGACCTGTTCGGCCGTCACTCCGGGCACGTCATGGCGGTCCATGAACAGCGGCATCTGGATCCTCCTGCGGCAGACATCATCGTAGCCACGTCTCGCCGCGATCGAGCACGGAGCGTGCTGCCGGGGCCTAGCCCACGGTCGCCGTCGCTCGGCTGGCCTCTCTCACCCAAGTGATCGCCGTCGACACCCGGAGCGGGGGCGTCCGAACCCTAACGCCAGCCCGTTATCGGCGACTAGACCCAGCGCAGCGCGACGCCCTGGCAGGCCGGGCAGCGGTTCCCCGCGACGGGCGCGACTTCTGGCTGCGTGGGGAGGAGTGGATCGAGCGGGAGCACCACGGGTAGACTCGCGGTTCATCTCTGAGGCTGGCGCCGTGTGGCGGCGAGGAGACTGTCATGGCAACCGTCGATCAGGGCCTTCGGTCGCAAGTCCAGAACATCGAGGCGACGTACGGTCGGCCGATCGAGGGTTGGATCGAGGTCGTGAGGACAAGTGGGTGCACTCGCCACAGCGAGATCGTCACGATGCTCAAGTCCGAGTACGGCATGAGCCACGGCGCGGCCAACCGCGTCGCGCTGATTGCTCTGGACGCGCTCAACCCCAAGGCGAAGCCGGCCGATCCGGAGGAATCGCTCTACCCAGGCACCAAGGGCGCACTGCTGCCGATCCATGCCCGCCTGATGGCAACGGTCCACGAGCTTGGGACCGATATCGAGATCGCGCCCAAGAGGGGCTATCTGAGCCTCCGACGGCGCAAGCAGTTCGCGATGATCCAGCCCGCGGCAAAGCACGTCGACCTTGGGCTGGTCCTGCCCGGATTACCTGTTGGGGAGCGCTTGGAGTCGGCTGCCACGTTCAACGCCCTCTTCACCCATCGAGTTCGAATCCGCTCGCTCGCCGAGGTCGACGATCACCTGATGAGGTGGCTGGAAGCCGCCTACGCAGGCGCGGCCTAGGCCGGCTGGCAGGGTCGGACCCGATTGGATCGTTCCCTCGACGGCCAGCGCGACCACTGGCGCGACACGTTCGGCCGGCGACCGAGCTTCCTTGGCCGGGAGGCAAGTGCGCCGGCGCACATGGCGCTTCAGCGTTTCGAGGCGGAGAGCGCTCATGAGATCCTCGAACTTGGGTCAGGCCAGGGCCGCGACACGGTCTTCTTGGCCGCGGCGGGAATGGTGGTAACCGCGCTCGACTATGCCGAGGAAGGCCTAGCCCAGATCATTGCGACCGCGACTGCGGCTGGGGTCGGGAACCATGTCACCGCGGTCACAGCAGATGTCCGCGACCCGCTTCCGCTCCCCGATGCCAGCTTCGATGCCTGTTACTCGCACATGCTCCTATGCATGGCCCTCACGACGCCTGATCTCGAACGTCTCGTCGCCGAAGTTTGCCGGGTCGTCCGCCCTGGTGGCCTATGTGTGTACACCGTCCGGAACACTGCTGACGCCCACTTTGAGGCAGGGGTTAGTCATGGCGACGATTTGTGGGAGATGGGCGGCTTCATCGTCCACTTCTTCGATCGGACGCTCATCGATCGCCTGGCGGGCGGCTTCGAGATCCTCGAGGTCGCTGAGTACCAGGAAGGAAATTTGCCCCGACGGTTATTCGCCGTCACGATGCGGAAGAGGTCCGACGAAGCGTAGACGCGACGGCGTGGACCCTGACGCTGCGTAAGATCGCGGAATGAGCGGACTCCTGCGCCGGCTGCTGCTATTGGGGCCGAACTCGACGATGACGAGGACACCCGCCTGCTGAAGGTCCTCCTGCTCATGGCGGCGCTGGTGATCACGCCGTTGGCCTTCGTGTTGGGCGCCATTTTGTGCGGAGGATTTGGTCGGGGCGGCCGGATTTGAACCGACGACCACCAGTCCCCCAGACTGGTGCGCTACCAGACTGCGCCACGCCCCGACAAGAGGCCGAGTCTAGCAGACGGGTCGATCAGGCCGGCCCGGGACCGGGCGTCCACGAGCGGTAGCCGGCCAGCTCGTTCTTCAATTCGCGGGACAGGAGGTCGACGAGGCAGCGCCGGGCGCTCTTGCCCTCGAACAGGGCCCGGTGGACCTCGCGAGCGATCGGCATCTCCACGCCGAGCCGATCGGCCAGCGCGATGGCGGCGTCGACGGTGTAGGCGCCTTCGGCCACGCCCGGCAGGCTCGCCTCGATGTCGGCCCAGCGGCGGCCCTTCGCCAGCTCGACCCCGAGCCGGTGGTTGCGCGACAGGGGCGAGCCGCAGGTCGCGATCACGTCGCCGATCCCGGCTAGCCCGGCGAAGGTCAACGGGTTCGCTCCGGCCGCGATCCCGAGGCGGGTCATCTCGGCCAGCCCGCGGGTCATCAGCCCGGCCTTGCCGTTGTCGCCGAAGCCGAGCTCCTCCGCCGCGCCGGCGGCGATGGCGATCACGTTCTTCAGCGCCCCGCACAGCTCGACGCCGACGAGATCGGTGTTGACGTAGAGGCGGAATCGGCGCCGCCCGAGCCGGGCCTGGACGCGCACTGCCAGCGCCTCGTCAGCGGCCGCTACCACGGCCGACGCCGGCAGGCCGCGGGCGATCTCGAGCGCCAGGTTCGGACCGGACAGGGCGGCGATCCGGGCGGGATCGAGCCTGCCCGCCTCGGCGATGACCTGGCTCATCCGGAGCAGCGTCCCGGGCTCGAGCCCCTTCGCGGCGGAGACGATGTCCGCTCGCCCCGGGATCGCCGGCGCGAGCCGGGCGACCTCGGAGCGCAGGTGGGTCGACGGGACCGCCAGGACGACCAGCTCGGCGCCGGTCAGCGCTTCGGGATCGTGGCTCACGCTGAGCGCCGCCGGGAACGCCACGTCGGGCAGGCGGCGCACGTTTGCCTGGTCGCCCGCGAGGCGTCGCGCCACGTCCGCCGAGTGGACGACGAGGACCGCCGGCTCGCGTCGGGCGACGAGGATCGCCAGCGTCGTGCCCCACGCGCCGCTGCCGACGACGGCGACTCGCGGGCCGTCGGTCACGCCGGGCGGCTCCCCTTCCCCGACGGCCGCCCGGGCTTCTTCGTCGACACGCCACCGGGCGTCCCGGCGCGCGAGCCGGCGGCCCCGGCCCGCCGTCGCCGTGGGAGCTCGACCGAGCTCCGCTCGCGGAAGACGAGCCGGACGGGCGTTCCGTCGAACCCGTAGGCCATGCGGAGCTGATTCTCGAGGTAGCGGCGGTAGCTGAAGTGGACGCTCCCGGCATCCCGCGCGAAGACGACGAAGGTCGGCGGGGCGACCGCCGCCTGCGTGGCGTAGAAGATCTTCGGCCGCTTGCCCTTGACGAGGGGCGGGGTCTGCCGGCGGACGGCCTCGCCGACGATCCGGTTGAGCTCGCCGGTCGGGATGCGCTTGCGACGCTCGCCCCACACGTCGACCGCGGTCTCCAGCACCCGCCCGACCCGCTGGCCGGTCTTGGCGCTGATCGAGACCACCGGGGCGAAGTCGAGGAACGGGACCTGACGACGGATGCCAGTGACGTACTCGTCGAAGCTGCGGTCGGTCTTCTCGGCCAGGAGGTCCCACTTGTTGATCGCCACGACGAGCCCCTTGCCCTCGTCGGCGACGTAGCCCGCCACATGGGCGTCCTGGGCGGTGAGGCCGTCGACCGCGTCGAGGACGAGGATCGCGACGTCGGCGCGGGCGATCGCCTTGAGCGCACGGAGCGCCGAGTAGCGCTCGGCGGCCGGCCCGGACGCGGTCTTGCCGCGGCGGCGCAGACCGGCGGTGTCGATGAGGACGATCTCGCTCCGGCCGTACGCGAGCGTCGTGTCGATTGCGTCGCGGGTCGTGCCCGGGATGTCGCTGACGATCGAGCGCTCCTCGCCGAGGAGCGAGTTCAGCAGGCTAGACTTGCCGACGTTGGGGCGACCGACGATCGCGATCGCGACCGGCCTCTCCTCGGCCTCGGCGGCGATCGCCGCATCCCACTTCCGGGCGGCCGCGTCGGCGGGCTCGATGCCACTGTCGTCGCCATCGACTCCGGCCTCGCCGTCCACGTCGTCTACCTCGTCGGCGCCCTGGGCTCCGATCACGAAGGGCTCGACGAAGCCGTCAGCCACGTCGCGCGCCCACTGGTCGGCCTCGGCCTCGCGCGCCTTACGGGCGAGCTCGGCGTCCGTCTCGGGCGGCAGGGCCCAGACGATCGCGTCGAGGAGGTCCCCGGTCCCCCGCCCGTGGGCCGCGGAGATCGGGTACGTCTCCTCCCAGCCGAGCGCGTAGAACTCGGCGGCCTCGAGCTCGCGGCGGTCGTTGTCGGCCTTGTTGACCGCGACCAGGACCGGCGAGCGGGCCCGCCGCAGCATCTCGGCCGCCTCCAGGTCGGGCGGCGTCACGCCGGCGGCGGCGTCGACGACGAACACCACGACATCGGCCTCGGCGATGGCCAGCTGGGCCTGCTCCTGGACGCGGGCCTCGATCGGATCGCCCGGCTCGACCTCGAGCCCACCGGTGTCCACGACGATGAAGCGCCGGCCGTTCCAGTCGGCCTCGCCGTACAGCCGGTCACGGGTGGTCCGGGCACGATCCTCGACGATCGCGTGGCGGGTGCCGAGGATCCGGTTGAAGAGCGTGCTCTTGCCGACGTTGGGCCTACCGACGACGGCGACGATGGGCAACCCGTCCATCGGGCCGGTCAGGCGGCGCCGGCGGAGGCTGGCGCGCCCGGCGTCGGGAGCGAGGTCGTCCGGCCGGCCGGCGTGGCCGCCGAGCGCAGCGCGTCCATCGCGAGCTCGTGGGCGCGGGCCGCCGCGGCCTCCGTCCCGGCGAGCTCGAGGATCCGCTCGGCGACCACCTGGAGGTCCTCGATCGGCGTGGACGTGCCGCCGGTCACCCCGACGATCCGGGCCGATCCGAACTCGGCGGCGTCCTCAAGGTCGCGCACGCCTTCGATCTGGATCGCGTGCGTTCCGGCGATCTCACACAGCCGGGTCAGCTCCTTCGTGTTCGCCGACGAGCGGCCGCCGACGACGACCATGACGTCGACCTCGCGGGCGATCTCGAGCGTGTCCTCCTGGCGCCGGATCGTGACCGGGCAGACCGTGTTGACGATCTTGAGCTCGTGGCTGCGCGACACCATGTAGGCGGCCAGCCGCTCGAACTTCCAGGGCGGCTGCGTGCTCTGCGAGATGAGCGCCATCTTCTTGCGCCGAGGGATCTTGGGCCAGTCGTCCTCCTCGTCGACGACGATCGCGTCCGGCGCGAAGCCGAGCAGCCCGACGACCTCGGGATGGCGCGGCGTGCCGAGCAGGACGATCGTGTAGCCCTCCTCGACGAGCCGGACGAGCTCGCGCTGCTCCTGGATGACCCAGGTGCACGTCCCGTCGATCACCTCGAGGCCGCGCGATTCGGCGCGCTCCATGACCTCCGGCCGGACGCCGTGGGCGCGGATCACGACCGCTGCGCCGTGATCGACGTCGTCGAGCGTCTCGACCGTGTGGACGCCGATCTGCTCGAGATCGCGGACGACACCCTCGTTGTGGACGACCTGGCCGAGGGTGTGGGTGACCTTGCCGGCGGCGGCGGCTTCCTTGGCCTTGTCGATCGCCTCGCGGACGCCATAGCAGAAGCCGGTCCGCTTGGCGATCCTGACGTCCTCGACGGTACCCATCGGTTCGATTATCGCACGGGGTACGGGGAAAACCCTCAGGGCAGCGGGCTGTCGTCGTGCTCGCCGCTTCCCTGGATCACCGCTGCCGCGCTCGCGTAGGCCCCGCGCTGGGCCGCCGGGAGGAGCGCCGCGATCCGGGTCATGATCTCGGTCGTCGCCGCGACCTGGGCAGCGCGGCGGACCGCTCCGGTGCCGGGGGCCTCGATCGTGAAGGGCGCGCCGACCCGGAGCACGACCCGCCGTCGCCCCGGGTGCGGCATGCGCTGCCCGCGCGGCCAGACGCGCCGCGTGCCGGCCACGCCGATCGGGACGATCCGGGCGCCGGTCCGCAGGGCGAGGATCGTGGTCCCCTCCTTGGCCTCCTGGAGGGCTCCGGTCGGACTCCGGGTCCCCTCCGGGAAGACGATCAGCACGTGCCCCTCGTCGAGGACACGGCGGGCCGTCCGGAACGCCTCGACGTCCGCCGCGCCCCGCTCGATCCCGATCACGGCGTTGGCGGCCAGCAGGCGTCCGAGGACCGGCCAGTCGAGCGCCTCCTGCTTGCCGAGCCAGTAGATCCGGCGGCCGAGCGCCGGCGTGACGTACGACCCGATGAGAGGCGCATCGGCGTTCGAGACGTGGTTCGCGACGAGCAGGATCGGGCCCTCGAGCCCGCGCAGCCCATCGAGCCCATGGAGCTCGACCCGGCCGAACAGCCGCCAGGCAAACCGACCGAAGCCGTCGGTGGCCCGGTTGAACCAGGTGATCCGGTCGGCAGACGCGCGGCTGGCATCGTCGGCGGGAGGCGGGTTCGGCGAGCTCGGCTCGCCGTCCGAGGGCAAGACCGCGGAGCCAACGGCACCCGGCGCAGCGGCGACCAATGGCCCTCTGGTGCTCGCCTGCCGTTCCGCCGCGCGGATCGCGGCCTCGACCGCCGCGACCGTCTGGTCGAACGTGTTCCCGTCGGTCGCGATGTGGACGGCGTCGGCGGCGGCTCGCAGCGGCGCCACCGGACGGTTCCGGTCGAGATCGTCGCGGCGACGGAGATCGGCCAGGATCTCGTCGGCGGCGGCAGAGCCGGGCGCCAGGCCACGCTCCTCGGCGCGGCGCCGCGCACGCTCCTCGGCGGACGCGTCGAGGAACACCTTCAGGTCGGCGTCGGGCAGCACGACCGTGCCGATGTCGCGGCCGGCCATGACGATCCCGCCCGGGGCCGCGAGCGCCCGCTGGCGGGCGAGGAGCGCCGCCCGGACCTCGGGCACGCGCGAGACCTCGCTCACGGTCCGGTCGACCTCGGGCCGGCGGACCTCGTCCGTGACGTCGACGCCGTCGATGAGGACTCGCGACAGCCGTCCCTCGGCGTCGGCGGCGAGCTCGATCTCCGCGACGAGCGGGACGAGCGCCTCTGCGTCGCTCAGACCGACGCCGCGCCGGAGGGCCAGGTCCGTCGCCGCCCGGTAGAGCAGACCGGTGTCGCAGAAGCGATAGCCGAGGTCGCGGGCGGCGGCGGCACCCACGCTGCTCTTGCCCGACGACGCCGGCCCGTCGATCGCCACGACCAGCCGCGGCCGGCCGTCTGCCGCCGATAGCGGGCCCGGGGAGGTCGAACTGCCGAGCTTCCGCCCCGGCTCCGCGTTCGTCACGGTGCCGGCCTCACGCGACCGGCGCCCAGGGATCGCACCTCGGCGGCGCTCAGCGGCCGGACCACGCCCGAGCGAAGCCTCCCGAGCCGGACCGTCCCGATCCGCACCCGTGCGAGACGCTCGATCGGTGCCCCGACCGCCGCGAACATCCGGCGCAGCTGGCGCTTCCAGCCCTGGGCGAGGGTCGCCCGGTACCACGCGAGGCCGACCGGCGGTGGCGGTCCGAGGACGTCGACCAACCCGCGCACCTCGATCCCGGTCATCGGCCGAAGATGGCCGAGCGTGGCCAGGCCCTCGTCCAGGAGGATCCCCTGCTCGAGCGCCGCGACCTGGTCAGGCGTCAGCCGCGTCCGCAGTCCGATCGCGTACTCACGCTCGACTCCGAACCGCGGGTGGAGCACGCGGTCGGCCCAGGCGCCGTCGTTGGTGACGAGAATGAGCCCCTCGGAGTCGAGATCGAGCCGCCCGACCGGGTACAGCCGGCCGGCCCCGGCGAGGGCCCGCGGCACGAGGTCGAGGACCGTTGACACCGCGTGGCGGTCCCGGGTGGTCGAGGTCACCCCGAGCGGCTTGTTGGCGACGAGATGGACGGCCGCGGCCGCCTCACCGACCGGCCGCCCGTCGACGGCGATGCGGACCGCTCCGGCTTCGACCAATTCGCCGAGCGTGGCCACCCGTCCATCGACCGTGACCCGGCCGGCGGCGATCATCCGCTCAGCCTCGCGGCGCGACGCGACGCCCGCCGCCGCGAGGACCTTCTGCAGGCGCTCGGGCGCCATCACCCGCGGCCGGGCCCGACGGCGACGCCCGGCGACTCCGCCGGTGAGAGAGCCGCGGACGCCGCATCGGGCCCCGCTGGCAGCGCTGCCGCCTCCGCGAGGCGGGCCGCGACGTCGGCCTCGAGCGGCGGCAGCTGGTCGAGGCTGGTGATCCCGAAGCGCTCGAGGAACTCGAAGTCGGTCCCGTAGAGGTACGGGCGGCCCGGGGTCTCGGCCCGCCCGAGCTCCACAATCAGGCGCCGGTGCAGGAGGGCGCGCAGCGTGTAGTCGGAATCGACGCCGCGGATCTGCTCGACGGCGCTCTTCGTGACCGGCTGCCGGTAGGCCACGATCGCCAGCGTCTCGAGGGCCGCCGGCGACAGCCGGGTCGCGTCGGCCCCGACGTAGCGGCCGATGAGCCGGCCGGCCTCCGAGGCGGTCACGAGCTCGATCCGGTCGTCCGAGGCGACGAGCCGGATGCCGCGCGCGGCCAGGCTCACCTCGAGGTCGCCAATCCGCGCGTCGACCGTATCCCGGTCCACCCCGGCGAGGGTCGCGATCTCGCGCCGCGACAGCGGTCGCTCGGCCACGAACAGCAGGGCCTCGAGGGTCGCCTCGGTCAGCCCGAGCGGCGCGCCGCCGTCGGGTCCCGTCTCGTCCGGCACGATCGGCGGGGTCGCGTCGTCGTCCAGCCCGTCATTCGGCCGGCCGGCGGGCTCGAGCGTGTCCGACGGATCGGTCACGCAAAGGACTCCAGGGTCTCGTCGATCGGCGTCTCGGGCGTCGTGGCATCGCCGGCGGCGGCCCGCTCGACGGCCGTCGTCCGGCGGGCGACGATCGGGCCCCACGGCTCGGCCTGCTCGACGACGATCTCGCGCCGCTTCATGAGCTCGAGCAGGGCCAGGAACGTCACCACGACGACCACGCGGTCGCGAACTCCCCGGAGCAGCTCCTGGAGCACGATCCGATCCGCCCGGCCGAGCGCCGCCCGGATGAGCTCCGCCCGCTGGCCGATCGTGATCGTCCGCGGGACGCTCTCGGGCGGCGGTGGCGGTGGCGGCACAACGCGCAATAGGCGCTCGATCGCGCCGCGGAGGATCTCGGGATCGAGCGCCGGCGGCGGCGCGGCGACGGCGCTCGACCGACCGGCCGCGGCGGCGGCCCCGGGCTCGCGACGGAACAGCCCGACCCGCTCGAGCGCCCCGGCCTGGAGCGCGAACCCGGCCTCTCGATGGGCGCGGTAGAGGATCAGCCGCGCGCGGAGCGCGGCCTCGGGATCCGGCGCCTCGTCGAGCGCGGTCACGCTTGGATCGGCGCGCCGCGGCAGCAGCGCGCGGCTCTTGATCAGGATGAGCTGCCCGGCGATGGCGACGAACCCGCTGACGTTGCCGATCCGGTCGGCGTCGAGCCCGGCGAGGGCGTCGAGGTACGCTTCGGCGAGCGCCCCGAGCGGGACCGTCAGGACGTCGAGGTGGCGCGCCTCGATCAGCGACAGGAGGAGCCCGAGCGGGCCCTCGAAGCTGTCCATGCGGACCTGGGTCGCGACCTCGGCACGACGACCCTCGCCGAACATGACCGTGGGAGCCGTCGGCGGCGTGCCCGACGCGGCGAGGACCGACTCGACCACGGTCAGTTCGCCTCGTCGGCGAGGCGGAGCAGCTCGCCCGCGGCCGGCTCGACGGGCTCGGCCTGGTGGCGAATCAGCTCGGCCGTCCGTGGCGAGCAGCCTGCGGCGAGAGCCATCGCGGCAGACAGCTCGGCGTGGTCGCGGATCCGATCGAGCGCCGGGCCGAAGCCGGGCACGACGCGCGCCAGCCGCACGACCCACGGGCCCCAGGCCTCGCCGAGCGACCAGGCGATCCGGGGCAGCAGCCCGACGCTCGGGCCCTTGGCGCAGTCGTGGAGCAACCCGGCCAGCAGGAGCTCCTCGTCCCTGGTCCCGCTCACACGGAGGGTGGCGACCACGTCCAGCCCATGGCGCCGGTCGGCGACGTGCATCCCGTCGAACAGGGCGAGCTGCGGCGGGGTCAGCCAGGTTGCCAGCGCCGCCCGCTCCTCGGGCCGGACCCGGGCACCGAGGTGGCTCCGGAACTGGCGGACCTTAGTTGCCCAGGAGAAAGTCGGTGATGTCACCGATCAACCCGCTGATGCCCTGCCCGAGGGGCGTGAGAATCAGGGCGAAGACGACCAGCATCAGGAGGATGCCGCCGTATTGCGCGAGCATCGGACGAAGCTGCCAGGCCGTCGCCGGGCTCACGACGCGGAAGAGGATCGCCGAGCCGTCGAGCGGCGGAACGGGGATCAGGTTGAACACCGCAAGCAGGATGTTGATCGCCACGAAGGAGTCGAGCACGCTCGCGAGGTAGAACGTGGGGCTGCCGAACGTCATCGTGCTGAAGTCGATCACGCCGACCGCCACGAGGATCCGCCAGATGACCGCGCCGACGACGGCCATGATCAGGTTCGAGGCCGGTCCGGCGAGCGCGACGATGACCTCGCCGTTGCGCCGATCGCGCAGGTTGTTCGGGTTGACCGGCGTGGGTTTCGCCCAGCCGAACAGCAGGCCGCCACCGATCGCGCTGATCGCCAGCAGGACCCCGCCGAGCGGATCGAAGTGGACGATCGGGTTGAGGGTCAGCCGGCCGAACATCTTGGCGGTCCCGTCGCCCAGCTGGTACGCCGCGAAGGCATGGGCGAACTCGTGGATCGGGAACGCGAGCAGCAGGAAGATGGCGACGAGGATCGCCGAACGGATCAACTGCTCGGTGGACATGCCAACGCCAACTTCCTTGACAGCTCCGGGGCGGGACCCGGCAATCCTACCGTCCGGCGCCGGTCGGGGCTCACAGGCGGCCGAGCAGCTCGGCCTTCTTCGCCTCGTACTCGGCGGCGCTGATCGCACCGCGATCGCGCAGGTCGGCCAGCCGATGGAGCGTGTCGGTGACCTCCTCCGGCGTCATGGTGGTCTGAGCGGCGGGCGCGGAGGGCGCCGCCGGGGGGCCGGCCGCCGCGCCGTCGTCGCCCGGGGCCGGCGTCGCGCCCACCGCGTCGCCGGACGCGCCGGCCGCGGCCACGGTCGGGACGCGGAGCGGCGGGCTCGGCATCGGCGCGGCGACCTCGCGCTCGAGGGCGTACTTCGCGTTGAGCATCGTCTTCTTGAACCCGGGGGCGTCGTTGAGCATCTTGAAGTCGTCGACCGTGGTGTCCGACGCGGTCAGGATCTGCAGGTCGCCGAAGTGGAGCAGCCGGCCGAAGATGCCCTGGCGCAGGACCGCGTCGTTGATCTTCTCGAGCGAGCTGTCCTTCGAGACCTTGTTCACGATCCCCTCGACCTGCATCACCCGGCGGTTCGTGATGATGTAGTCCTGGAAGGACCAGCTCGCGTAGCGCCAGCCGATCCAGATCAGCGCGGCGACGAACGTGACGAGCGCGATCCAGTTGAAGATCGACCAGTTCGTGGCCCGGCCGAGCAGGAACGAGCCGACCGCGATGGCCACCAGGATCCAGAAGGCGACGGTGTACGCGACGATCGAGAACCAGTGCTGGCGGGTCCGGAGCAGGATGTGCTCGCCCTCGGCGATCAGGCCATCCGCATAGCGCGCCATGTCGCTTGGTGCCTCCTTCAGGCCCGCGGGTGGGCGCGGGCGTAGACGTCTCGGATCCGCTCGCCGGTCAGGTGGGTGTACAGCTGGGTCGTGCTGATACTCGCATGCCCGAGCAACTCCTGGACGACCCGCAGGTCGGCCCCGCCCTCGAGCAGGTGGGTGGCGAACGAGTGCCGCAGCGTGTGCGGCGTGACGCGCTCGGGCAGCCCGGCGTCGCTGGCCGCCCGGCGGACGATCGCCCAGGCCTGTTGCCGCCCGAGCCGCCGCCCATGCGCGGACAGGAAGACCGGACCGCCATGCACGGGCTCGACGTGGTGGAGCGCGAGCCAGCCCGGCCGGACGGCGGCGAAGTAGCGATCGAGCCAGTCGAGGGCGACCTCGCCTACGGGAACGAGCCGCTCGCGATCGCCCTTGCCGATGACGCGCACGAACCCGCCGGCGAGCGACAGGTCGTCGGCGTCGAGGTTGAGCGCCTCGCTGATCCGGAGGCCGGCCGCATAGAGCAGCTCGAGGAGGGCCCGATCGCGGATCCGCACCGGCTCGTCGGGCAGGCTGCCGCTCGCCGCGTCGAGCAGGCGCTCGGTCTCGCCGACGTCCAGCGTCTCGGGCAGCCGGCGGACCTGGCGCGGGAGGTCGATCCGCGCGGCGATGTCCGTGGCGATGAGCTCGTCGCCGTAGGCGAACCGGTAGAAGCCGCGGACGGAGGCGGCCCGCCGGCGCAGGCTCGTCGGCCGGAGCGAGGCCGCCGAGCGCGCGAGATAGCGCGTCGCCGGCTCGGCGGACGCGGCCCAGCCGGCCTCCACGCCCTGGGCGCGGGCGAACCCGGCCAGGTCGCCGGCGTACGCCTTGAGGGTCGCCGGCGAGAGGCCCCGTTCGACGCGCAGATGGAGCAGGTACGACTGGATCGCGGCGCCCAGGTCGGGCCGGGCGGCCGCCGCCGCGTTCACGCGGGTACGGCCCGCTCGCTCCCGCCGGCCGTCCGTCGCCACGCCGTGGCCCGCTCGAGCAGCTCGCTCGCCCCTGCCGCCGCCGTCTCGCCTGCGTCCTGCCCGGCCAGCATCTCGCCGAGCTCGGCGATCCGACCCGCCTGGTCGAGCTGCCGGACTTCGGTCACGGTGCGACCGTCGCGCTCGTGCTTGGCGATCCGGAAGTGGACGTCGGCATGGGCGGCGATCTGGGGCAGGTGGGTGACGCACAGGACCTGGTGCCGGCGGGCGAGGCTCCACAGGCTGCGACCGACCGGATCGGCGCTCCGGCCGCCGATCCCGCTGTCGATCTCGTCGAAGACGAGCGTCGGCGTGGCGTCCGCCGCGGCCAGGACCTCCTTGATCGCGAGCGCCACGCGGCTCAGCTCGCCGCCCGACGCGATCCGGGCCAGCGGACGGGCCGGCTCGCCGACGTTCGGGGCGAAGCGGAAGACGACCTCGTCGATGCCGCTCGCATCGAACGCGACCGCGTCGCCGCCGATCTCGACGGCCGGTTCGTCGCGGGCGGCCGTCCGTCGCCCGAGCGCGACCTCGAACCCGGCCCGGTCGAAGCCGAGCTCGTCCAGGGCGGCCGACACCGCCTCGGCCAGGCGACGAGCCGCCACGGCGCGCAGGTCCGACAGCACGACGGCCGCGGCGGCCACCTCGGCGAGCAGGGTGGCATCGTCGGCGACACGCCGCTCGCGCTCACCCTCCATGCCGCGCAATCGCTCGGCCTCTGCCGCCATCGCCTCACCGTGGCCGATGACGGCCGCCTCGTCGTCACCGTAGCGGCGCTCCAGGGCGAAGATCGCCGACAGCCGCTCCTCGAGCCGGGCGACCGCCGCCGGATCGTGGTCGAGGTCCTCGGTGAGCGAGCGGACCTCGGCGGCGATGTCGTCGAGCTCTCCATCGAGACCACGCAGCCGACCGGCGAGTGGCTCGAAGCGCGGGTCGAGCCGGGCCAGGTCGGCCGCCTGGTGCGCGGCGCCACCAATCCGCTCCCGGGCCCCGCCCTCGTCGGCCAGGAGGGCGTCGCGGATCGCTGCACCGCCCTGCGCGATCGCCTCGGCATGACGCCCGGCGCCGAGCCGCGCCCGGATCTCGTCGGCCTCGCCGATCCGCAGGCGGGCGGCGGCGATCTCGGCCGCCTCGTGGTCGGCCAGCTCGATCCGGCGGGCCAGCTCGCGGGGATCGGCGGTAAGCTGCCCGAGCACCGCCCGATTGGTTCGCCAGCGCTCGACGGCGCCGGCCACGGCTTCACGGGCGACCCAAGAGCCGCCGAAGGCGTCGAGCAGGTCGCGCTGGGCGCGCTCGTCGAGGAGCCGCTGCTGGTCGTGCTGGCCGTGGACCTCGACCAGCCCGCCGACGGTGTCGGCCAGCCGCGCCGCGGTAACCGGCTCGTCGTCCAGGCGGGCCGTCGACCGGCCACCGGCCCCCACCTCACGGACGACGATCAGCGGCTCCGGCAACCGGTCGAACAGCGCCTCGACCCGGGCGGCGTTGGCCCCGTGGCGGACAAGCCCGGTGTCGGCGCGCGCGCCGAGCGCGAGCCCCAGCGCGTCGATCACGAGGCTCTTGCCGGCGCCGGTCTCGCCGGTGATCACGTTGAGCCCGGGCCCGAGCTCGAGGCGCAGCCGATCGATGAGCGCGAGATCGGTCACCGCCAGCTCGAGCAGTCGGCCGGCCGGGATCGTGCTCACGATGGCAGGAGCTCGACCTTGCGCCGCAGGAGGTCCCAGAACGGGACCGCGCCGGCGGGCTCGACGAAGCGGATCGGGCGGAGTCCGGCGCTCACCTCCACGACGTCGCCCACCGCGACCGGCAGGTCCTCACGCCCGTCGATGCTGACGAGGGCCTCGTGCGCGTCGACGACCCGGGCGGTCACCGTCTGGGTGGGGCTGACCACGACCGACCGGATCGCCGACAGGTAGCCGGCGATCGGGGTGACGACGAGGTTCCGGCTGAGCGGGTCGAGGATCGGGCCGCCGGCCGAGAACGAGTAGCCGGTCGAACCCGTCGGGCTCGCGATGATCGAGGCCGTCGGCGATGAACGTGGCGAGGTGGCTCGGGCCGATCGACACATCGAGCCGGACGACGCGGGCGAGCGAGCCGCGGGCCACGACGACGTCGTTGAGCGCGAAGAACGCCCGGCCGACGGGCCGCCCGGCGGGACGGATCGTACCCTGCAGGCTCATCCGCTCGTCGAGCTCGTAGGCGCCGGCGGCGACCTGGCCGAGCACGCTCTCGAGCCCATCGGCCTCGACCTTGGACAGGAAGCCGACCTTGCCAAGGTTGATCCCGAGGAGCGGCACGTCCACCTCGGACACGGCCCGCGCCGCACGAAGGAAGGTGCCGTCACCGCCCAGGACGATGAGGACGTCAGTCGTCGGCAGCTCGGTCAGGAGCCGGTCGAGCTCGCTCGACGGGGCGGCCCAATGACCGATCCCCCGCCGCTCGCACCAGCCTTCCGCCCGGCCGCGGAGCTCGTCGGCAGCGTCGAGGGTCGGGTTGTAGGCGAATCCGATCCGGCGGACCTCGGTCATGCGCCGGCCACCTCGACGAGCCGATCGTCGGACAGCCGGTCGAGCGACGGGTCGACGACCCTGCCCGCGCCGGGTCGCGCCGGCCCGACGTCCAGGCGCAGGAGGAACTCCCGGTTGCCGTCCGGCCCGAGGATCGGCGACGCGATGACGTCGCCGGCAGCCAGCCCGAGCTCGCGGGCCTGCGCCACCACCCGGCGGAGGACCGCGAGGTGGACGGCCGGGTCCCGGACGACCCCGCGGTCGACCGCCCGGCGGCCGGCCTCGAACTGGGGCTTGACGAGCGGTACCAGCGGGCCCCCGGACGGCCCGAAGCAGGCGGCGATCGGCCCGAGCACGAGACCGAGCGAGATGAACGCAACGTCGACCACGGCCAGCTCGACGGGCTCCGCGAGCACCCCGGGGCCCAGCGATCGTGCGTTGAGCCGCTCGTACGAGGTCACCCGCGGGTCGCGCCGCAGGGCATCGGCCAGCTGGCCCCGCCCGACGTCCACGGCGAAGACCCGTCGCGCTCCGCGCTGGAGGAGCACGTCGGTGAACCCGCCGGTCGAGGCGCCGGCGTCGAGGCACGTCAGCCCGGCCGGGTCGATGGCGAAGGCGTCCAGGGCCGCCGCGAGCTTGTGTCCGCCACGCGAGACGTACGGCTCGGGCTCGTCCACGGCGAGCGGCACCGCAGGGTCCACGAGGTCGCCGGACTTCAGGTCGCGCCGGGCCGCGTCGCCCGCCCCGACCCGGACCTGGCCGGCCAGGACGAGGGCCTGGGCGCGGCTGCGCGTCTCGGCGAGGCCGCGCTCGACGAGGAGCTGATCGAGCCGCTGGCGCCGCCCCCGGCCGGCCTGGATCGTCTCCGCGCTCACCGGCCTATCGTGGCACAGCCCGCCACCGGCCGGCCGACCGACGCAACCCGGCCCGGCTAGCCCAGGCCGGCGCCGCCCGAGGGCGGCTCAGGCCTCACGGACCGCCGCGTGGCGTCGACCGCCGGATGAGCCGGTCGGCGACGGCTCCAGCCCGAGCTCGGCGAGCGTCTCGCGGATCTGGGCCTCGATCCCGGGAGCGTCGAGCCGGATCAGCCGGCGCAGGTCGGCCACCGAGCCGTGGTCCACGAACCGGTCACCCGGGATCCCGATGATCCGCAGCGGGACGACGCGGAGCGGCGGCTCGGCGAGCCGGGCGCTCTCCAGCAGCTCGAGGACCGCCGACCCGAAGCCGCCGGTCTCGACGCTCTCCTCGAGCGTCACCACCAGGCGCGCGCCACGGGCCGCAGCCAGGATCCGGTCGCGGTCGAGCGGCTTCGCGAAGCGGGCGTTGATCACCCCGACCGACCAGCCGTCGGCGGCGAGGGCGTCGGCGGCCGCCATGCCCCGGGCCACGATCGGCCCGAACCCGATGATCGCGACGTCGCTGCCCTCGCGGAGCGTCTCGCCGACGCCGATGGGCAGGACCGCGGGCTCGCGCGCCGGAACGTCGAAGCCGGGGTCGCGCGGGTAGTGGAGGGCGAACGGGTGCTCCTGCGCCAACGCGGTCCGCAGGAGCGATCGCAGCTCCTGCTCGTCCTTCGGACTGGCGATCACGAGGTGCGGGATCTGGCGCTGCGCCGGCAGCGTGAACATCCCCTGGTGGCTCGTGCCGTCCTCGCCGACGAGCCCGGAGCGGTCGACCGCCAGCACGACCGGCTGGTCGTTCTGGCAGGCGTCATGGACCGTCTGGTCGAACGCCCGCTGGAGGAATGTCGAGTAGATCGCGACGACCGGGCGACGGCCGCCCATCGCCAACCCGGTCGCGAGGGCCACCGCGTGCTGCTCGGCGATCCCGACGTCGAAGAACCGCTCCGGGAACGCCGCCTGGAACCGGTTGAGCCCGGTCCCGGTCGGCATCCCGGCGGTGATCGCGACGATCCGCCGATCGGCCCGCGCCAGCTCGATGAGCTCGGCGCTGAAGTGGGCGGTGTAGTTCGGCGGCTTGCGCGGCGCGTCCGGCGGGATCGCGGCCGGGGTGGCGTCGTCGACCATCTCCGGGTCGACGACCGGCCGCCGCCGGAGGCCAGCCGCTGCCCCGTTTGCGCCGTTGGCGGCGGCTGCGCCGTTCGCCCCGTTCGAGCGCGCCTCGAATGTGTCAGTCATCGGCGGCAGCGCCGCCCCGTGGAATCCCTCCTGGTCCGCCTCGGCCGGACGGTAGCCACGGCCCTTCTGGGTCCGGACATGGACGATCACCGGCTCGCGCAGCTCGAGGGCCTGGGCGAACGTCCGCTCGAGCGCCTGCAGGTCGTGACCGGGCACGACCCCGATGTAGGTGATCCCGAGATCCTCGAACAGCTGGCCGGGCTGGGCGAAGTTGACGACCGACTTGCGGAACCGGCGCGACAGCTCGAGCGCCGTCGGGCCGACGATCGGCAACCGGGCGATCGCCCGGTCGTAGGCGGTCCGGCTCTGCTGCCAGGCCGGCGACAGCTTGATCTGGCTGAGGTACCGGCTGAACGCGCCGACGGTCGGGCTGATCGACATCTCGTTGTCGTTGAGGACGACGAGCAGCTGCGTCCCACGGTGGCCGATGTCGTTGAGCGCCTCGAGGCTGAGTCCGCTCATCAGCGCCGCGTCGCCAACCACGACCGCGATCCGCTCGAACCCGTGGCGGAGGTCGCGCGCCTCGGCCAGGCCCTGGGCGATCGACAGTCCGGTACCGGCGTGGCCGCCGTCGAAGACGTCATGCGGCGATTCGCTCCGCCGCGGGAAGCCGCCGACGCCATCGAGCTGGCGGAGCGTCCCGAACCGCTCGAGCCGGCCCGTCAGGAGCTTGTGCGGGTAGGCCTGGTGGCCCGTGTCCCAGACGATCCGGTCGCGTGGCGACTCGAGCAGCCGATGGAGGGCGATCGTGACTTCGACCACGCCGAGCGACGAGCCGAGGTGGCCCCCGGTCTTCGCGACGGTCGAGATGATTGTCTCGCGGATCTCGTCCGCGAGCTGCGCGAGCTGCGCGTCGTCGAGGCCGCGCAGGTCGGCCGGGCCCTGGAGGCCGGACAGGATCGTCATCGCGCGGAGTCTACCCCCGAGCCTCGTCCGGGGACCGCAGCTCGAGGGCCTCGATGGCTCCGCCCGCCCGCTCGACGAGCCGGCTGACCCGGAGCTCCGCGTCCGCGAGTAGCGCGGCACAGCGCTCGTGGAGGGCGACCCCGCGCTCGTACAGCGCGATCGACGCCTCGAGCGGCGCGCCGCCGGCCTCGAGCTCGGCAACGGTCCGCTGGAGCTCGGCCAGCGCCTCGTCGAAGGTGAGCGTGGCGGGATCCGGACCCTGCGGGACGGTTGGCTCAGCGGTCACGGGGCTCGACGGGCTCCTCGGGCGGTGCCGCCTCGCCGCGCTCCACGAGGCGGCCGATTCGCGGCGCGAGGAGCATACCAAGGGCGATCCCGGCACCCCCGGCGACGACGACGATGGCGACGAAGATCAGGAGGTCGCCGATCACGAGCGGCCGTCCGGGTCGACCGTCGCGGCCACCTCGCCCCGGGCGATCCGGATCGCGAGTCGCTCCCCCGCCGGGGCTTCTGCCGGGTCGCGCACGATCCGCCCGTCGGCGCGCCGCCGGACGATCGCGTACCCCCGGCCGAGGGTGGCCTCCGGGTCCAGGGCGGCGAGACCGGCAACCGCCGTCCTGAGGGCGCCGCGGACGGTCCCGATCCGGAACGCGACGCTCGGGCCGAGTCGGCCCGCGGCCCGATCCGAGGCCTGCGAGGCGGCGAGCAGGCGGGCGCGGGTCGCCCGGGTCGCGCGATCGAGCAGGAGCCCGACGCGCTCGCGCGACGCGGCGAGCTGGGCGGTCGGGCTGAGACCCTCCAGCGCCCGCCGCTCGACCGCGGCCTCGCGCGTCGCCCCGACCAGCACCCGCGTCGCGGCCTCGTGGAGCCGGCGCACGTCGGCCGCGAGGAGGCTCACGAGCTCGGCTCGATCCGGGACCACGATCTCGGCGGCGGCCGACGGCGTCGGGGCACGCCGGTCCGCGGCGAAGTCGGCGAGCGTCACGTCGGTCTCGTGCCCGACGCCGCAGACGACCGGCAGCGAATGGCCGACGATGGCCCGCACGACGGTCTCGTCGTTGAACGACCAGAGGTCCTCGAGCGAGCCGCCGCCGCGGGCGAGGATCGTCACCGTCGGCGCCTCGTCGGGCCGACCCGCCCGCTGCCGACGCTCGGCGTAGCGATCGACCCAGGCGAGCGCGCGGACGATGCTCGCCGGCGCGCCGGCGCCCTGGACCTGGCATTGCGACAGGACGACCCGGGTGAGCGGCCAGCGCCGGGCCAGTACCGTCCGGATGTCGTGCCAGACGGCACCGGTCTCGCTCGTGACGACGGCAATCACGGCCGGACGCTCGGGCAGTGGCCGCTTCCTGGCGGCGTCGAACAGGCCCTCGGCGCTCAGCCGCGCCTTGAGCGCCTCGAAGCGCAGGGCGAGGTCGCCGAACCCGGCCGGCTGGACGGCGCTGACGTAGAGCTGGTAGACGCCGTTGGCGTCGAACACGTCGACGCGCCCGTGGGCCACGATCCGCAGCCCGGTCTGTGGCTCGTACAGCGAGGCGAGCCGGTCATCGCGGAACCAGACGCACTGGAGCTGGCTGCGCTCGTCCTTGAGCGTGAAGTAGGCATGCCCGGCACTCGACACCGTGACCCGGCCGACCTCCCCCTCGACCCACACGTCGCGCAGCCGGTCGTCGCCCCGGACCGCCTCGCGGACGGCGCGCGTGACATCCGACACGCCTAGGATCGTCAGCGCGAAGTGCTGCCGCCCGGGATCAACCGCTCGGCGGCGGACGAGCCGGCCGCCGGGACGGGCCGATCATCGGGCCGGCGGGCGCGATGGCTCGGTGGCGTCCCAGGCCGGCAGCGCCCAGTCGGGTGGCTCGCGGTCGGTCACCCGTGGCCCATCTGGACGTAGCGCCAGCGGTCGTCGGCCCCGACGATGCTCCGGAGATGGTTGATCTCGCCCGCGTGGTATGCGTCATGGGTGATCAGGGTGGCGACGATCCAGCGCGTCGGCCGGAGCTCGCCCCAGTTCGTCCAGCGGGCCGCCTCGAGATCATCGTCGTCGGCCAGTTCGTTGAGGTGTCCGGCCAGGCGCTCGTGCATCGCCTCGAGCCAGGCCACCGCCTCAATGCGCGGTGCGCTGCCGTCGGCCCACGGCCGGACCGACGAGTCGTCCCAGCGCAGGCGCCCGGGGCCGAAGGCGTACTCGTCGTACATGAGCTTGCACGAGCCGACGTGGACGACGATCAATTCGATCGTCCGGGCGGCGCCGGGTGGGAGGGCCCGCCAGGCCGCGTCATCGACCGTGGCGAGGTTCGTCAACAGGGCCTGGCTCTCGTTGGACTCCTCGAGGCCGCGTCCGCGGAACGCCTCATCGAGAAGGTAGCCAAGGGTCACGACCCCAGTTCGACCGGCCATCGTGGACACGGTACGCCGTCGCCCGGCCGGCGTCGACGGATCCGGGCGCTCAGACGCGGGTCTGGTACTCGCCGGTCCGGGTGTCGACCCGGATCGTGTCGCCCTCGTTGACGAAGATCGGCACGGTCACCACGAGCCCGGTCTCGGTGGTCGCCGGCTTCCGGGCGCCGGTCTGGGTGTCCCCGGCGAAGCCGGGCTCCGTCTCGGTTACGGCCAGGTCGACGGTCACCGGCAGCTCGACCCCGATCGTCTCGCCCTGGTAGCTCGTCCGGTCGAGGGTCATTCCGTCCTTCAGGTAGAAGACCGCGCTGTCGAGCTCGTCGGCCGTCAGCTGGAACTGGTCGTAGGTGTCGTTGTCCATGAAGTAGAAGTCGTCGCCGTCGCGGTAGAGGAACTGGACCGGCCGGCGCTCCATCGACGCGCGCGGCCACTTCGTACCGGCCTGGAACGAGCGCTCGACCGTCTGGCCGCGCTTGATGTTGCGCAAGGTGATGCGGACCTGGGCCGAGCCACGGCCCATCTTGATGTGGTGGTAGTCGAGGATCTGCCAGAGGTCGCCATCGAGCTCGATCGCGACGCCCTTGCGCAGCTCACCGGTGGAGATCATGTCGGGTGGGCTCCTGCGGGCCGGCGGGAAACGTGCCGACCGACGCTCTCGGTTCGGGGTGTGCCGGCCGATTGTAGCCGCTGGGCGAGGCGACCGGCCGCGAGGGGTCCGCTGCCGCTCGCGGGCCGGGCAGCGTCGTCCGCCGACGGCCCTGCGACTCCGGCTCAGCCTTCGACGACGACGATCCCGCGCGGGAAGTGGGTCAGCAGCTCGCACCGGCCGGCCGCGTGGTCGATTGCGACGAGGTCCTCGATCCGCACGCCGGTCCGGCCGTCGAGGTAGATCCCCGGCTCGACGCTGAAGACCGTCGGGCTCGGCAGGGGGTCGGCGGTCGCGAGCCGGCCGAGGCTCGGCAGCTCGTGTGTTGCCAGCCCGATGCCATGACCTGTGCCGTGCCCGAACCGCGGGCCGTGACCGGCTCGCTCGATCACCGACCGGGCGAGCCCGTCGATCGCCAGCCCGTTCGGCATCGGGGATGCGGCCCCGACGGCCGCTTCGACGCCCGCGATCGCGGCGGCCTGGGCCTCGGCGACGATCTGGTAGATCGCCAGGTCGGCCGGGGTCGGCTCGCCCACGAACAGCGTCCGAGTCATGTCGCTGCGGTAGCCGTCGACCAGCGCGCCGAAGTCGAACAGGAGCACCTCGCCGCGTCGGATCGGCCGCTCGCCGGGAGAGCCGTGCGGGAGCGCGGCCTCGGGACCGGACAGGCAGGCCACGTCGAAGGCCAGCCCGTCGGCGCCACCGGTCCGGATGAGCCATTCCAGGCGGAGGGCGAGGTCGCGCTCGGTCGCCCCGACGCGGATCTCGGGCAGCAGCGTCGCGAGCGCGCGGTCGGCGACAGCACAGGCGGTCGCGATCCGCTCGACCTCGGCCGGCTCCTTCACCGCCCGGTCCGCCTCGACCCAGCCGTCCACCGGGACGAGCTCCGCGCCTGGGGCCGCCGCCGCGAGACGGGCCCACGTTCGGTGGCTGACCGCGGCCGCCTCGACCCCGACGCGCCCGGCGCCGATCGAGGCAAGCAGGTCTGGCCAGCGCGCTTCGAGGTCGCCGTAGACCGGCTCGATCCGGGCGTCCAACGCCTCGCGCCCGGCCTGGATGCGGTAGCGGCTGTCGGCGAACAGCACGACCTCGTCGCGGCCAACGAGGAACCAGCCCGACGAGCCGGCGACGCGATCCTCGCCGTCGCCGAGGGCAAACCCGGTGAGGTAGCGGGCGTGCTCGGGGCGGATCCCGAAGTAGGCGTCGAGCCCGGCGGAGACGAGCCGGTCGCGGACGCGCCCGAGGCGGGCGGGCCGCGCCGCCCGATCGGCCGCCGCCCAGCGCGCGCGATCGTCGGCCGACGGCGGAGCCGCGAAGTCATCCGGCCCGGGCAGGCTCGACGGCATCGGCGTCACCCTGCTGCTGGTCCAGCTCCGGCGTCGTCGTGAAGCTCGTACGCGACGGTCGCGCCCGGGAACCCTCGCAGGCTGAGCTCCGTCGGCTCACCGAACGTGAAGCCTCTCTCCAGGCCGAGGTCGTGGACGCGCTCGGACACGAGAATGTGCCCGGCATCGGCCGCCTCGCAGAATTCGACTGGCCAGGTTCACGGTCGAGCCGAACATGTCGTTGTTGTGATCGACCGGCTCGCCGGCGGCCAGCCCGATCCGGACCCGGAGGTCGGGCGTCCCGCCGGCCGCGCTCCGGGCCGCGAACCCGTGCTGGATCGCCAGCCCGCTGTCGAGCGCCCGCGTCACCTCGGCGAACGAAGCCATGATCCCGTCGCCGGTGTGCTTGACCTCGCGGCCCTGGGCGGCGACGACCGCCCGCCGGATGATCGTGTCGTGCTCGGTCAGCAGGCGCATGTAGGTCGCTTCGCCCACCCCGTTTAGTAGGGCGGTCGAGCCCTCCAGGTCGGTGAACAGGACGATTCGAAACGGGCTCGAGACCTGGGTGTGGTCGGCCGGCTCGCGGATCGAACCGAGGAACTTCAGGACGCTGTCCTCCGAGACCACGATGATCTCGTTGGCGATCAGGCCGTGCAATTCACGGTGGACGGCCTGCATCGCCTCGGGGTCCGGGGCCTTGGCCAGGCAGAACACCGACCCGGTCGCGGCGTCGAACCAGTACGTCAGGAACTGGACCCCGTACCTCGCCGACGGACCGAGGTCGAGGACATGGGCCTGGGCGACCTGCTCGGCGGTCATACCTGGCAGGTCGTGGCGGTCCATGTACAACGGCACGTCGTCTGCTCCTCCCGGCCACGGTCACGAGTCCCGTCGAAGTATCGGCCCGCGTCGAGGCTTCGCGCGGCCAGCGGGCTACCGGTAGCCGTACTTCTTCAGGTTGGCCTGGTGTTCCTTGTACGTCTTCGCGAAGGCGGTCGTCTTCGAGCCGTCGTTCTTGGCCACGAAGTACAGGTAGCCCGCCTTCGTGTTCGGGTCGAGCGCGGCGTCGATCGAGGCGACCGTCGGGGTGCAGATCGGCCCCGGCATCAGGCCCGGGTGGGTGTAGCTGTTGTAGCCGGCCAGGGCATCGGGGACGGTCTCGGTCGACAGGTCACCCTTGAGCGGCGCCCAGAACGTGTAGTCGGTCCATTTCGCGATCGGCGTCTTGGCCAGCTGGAGCGAGTCGTTCAGGTAGAAGATCGTTGGATCGGACTGGAGCAGCCCGGTTGGCCACAGCTTGGGGTTCAGCCGGTTCTGGTACACCCCGGCGATGAGCGGCCGCTCGTCATCAAGGAACGCTTCGCGCTCGACGAGCGAGGCCAGGGTGAGGACCTGGTAGAACGTCATCCCCCGGCTCTTGGCCACCTGGAGCCGATCGGGCCCGACCGTGGCGTAGAACTTGTCGAGCATCTGGCGGATGAGCTCGTCCGCGCTGATCTCGGGCAGGACGCTGTACGTCGCCGGCGCGAGGAAGCCCTCGAGCGACGCGCCCTTCGGGAGGTCGAGCCAGGGATAGTCCTTCAGCAGGCTCTTCGGCGGGTTCGTGGCCTCCGCGTAGAAGTCCTTGGCGTTCATCTGGAGCGGCAGCGTCTCGAGCTTCGCGGTGATCTGCTCGAGCCGGAGCCCCTCGCGGAGCGGGATCGCGACGGCAAGGTCATGCGACACGAGGAGCGCGGTGACGAGCTGATCGGGCGACATGTTCCGGCGCAGGATGTAGGTGCCCGCCTGGAGCTTGTCGGCGAGGTTCCGCTCGGACGAGATGAACACGAACGAGCGGGCGTCGCGCAGGAAGCCCTGGTCGGCGAGCCGCCCGGCGATCACCGCCGCCGTGTCGCCGTCGGCCACGGTGAACTCGACCTGCTCGGGATCGGCGCTCGGCGGATCGGTCATCGCCGTCCCCAGGTCCTCGCGGACGAGGTCCTGGACGAACGGCAGGCGGAGGGCGCTCGGATTGTCCGAGGCCCAACCGACGACGGCGCCGGCGACGAACGGCCGGAGGACCGTCAGCGAGACGACGAGCACGAGGGCGGCCAGCACACCGATGAAGAGGAGCAGCCGGAGCAGCCCGCCGAACCCGAACCCGGACACGCCCCGCGGGCCCTGCGGCGGCCGGCCGCCGGCGCGCGGCAGGTCAGGACCGCGCGAGCGCCGGCCCGACACCGGCACGTCGGGGGCACGGGCGTAGTGCTCCTCGTCGATCTCCACTCCGGCCAGGTTGGCCTGCTGATCACGCGGGCGGCCGCCGTCGCGGAGGGTCATCGGGCGTCGCTCGCGCGGCTTCGGGCGTCGAGCTCGTCCTGGAGGATGATCGCCGCGGCTTCCCGATCGACGCGCGCCCGATGGGCGTCGCGCTGGACCTTCGACGGCGGACCGCCGGAGCGGCCACGCTTCATGGGTCCGAGGCGGCCTTCGGCGAGGTGACTGGAATAGCGCTCGTCGCGGAGCGTGACAGGCAGGGGCACGAGGGTTGAGACGGCTTCGACCCACGCCCGCGTGACGCGAGCCTGCGGACCCTCCACGCCGGATGCCTCGAGCGGCAGCCCGACGACGAGCTCCGTCGCGTCCTGCTCGAAGGCCAGGCGGAGGATGGCCGCCGCGTCGGCCGCGACATCCCGGCCGCGCGGGAGCGTGGTCAGCGGGTTGGCCGCTCCGTCCGGGTCGGCGACGGCGACACCGATGCGACGCTCGCCGAGGTCGAGACCGAGGATCCGGCTCACGGTGCGCTGCCCGACGGTCCCGGCGACGGGCTCGCGGCTCCGTTCGCGCCGTTGACGGTCAGATCGAGCCGGAAGTCGAGGCTCGGGATGGACGACACGAAGCCCGGCCAGGTGTCGATCGTCACGCTCCCGTATCGACCGAGGATCTGGCGGGCCTCGTCGACCGACTTGCCCTTGATCGAGTCGCGGAGTGCGGCCTCGTCGAGGACGGGAATGGCGGCGCCGTTCGCGGTGACTCGGAAGTCGATCAGCTCGCCGTCCGCCTGACCCTTGTCGTGGTCGCCGTAACCGAGCCGTCCTGGAGGGTGTGGTCGGCGGGGACGTTGACCGACGACCCGCTGCGCGGCGACCTCGTCGATGTGCGCGGTGTCGACCGCGACGACCGTGCCGGTCGCCGTCGCGCCGAGCTGGAAGGTCCCCTCCTCGAGGTTGAGCAGCGTGGCCGGGTCGACCGACGGGACCGGCGTCCCAGCTTGCCCGTCGCCGGGTAGGCGGTCGCGCCCGGCGGGAGGTCAGGTGGGGCGGCGACCCAGGCCGCGAACTGCGTTTGGAGGTTCTTGGTCAGGTCGGCCATCGCGGCGTCGATGTCGGCCTGCTGGACGCGAGTGAACTCCTCGCGGGTCCCGCCGCGTGGGGTTCTGTGGTTCGAGACGAAGATGAGCTGCTCGTCGAAGCCGGACGGGATCTGGTCGATCGCTCCCGGCGCCTACGTTGCCGCTTGGCCCGGCCTTGACCGCGACGACGTTCACGTTGGTACTGCGGTCGCATGGATGCCGGCGGGATGCGGTGCCTGGGCGAGGCGAACGTCGGCGTTCGTCGCGAAGCCGATCCCGTTGGCGGTCGAGACGACCGACCCCGCCGGGACGACATGGCTGGCGCTGGTGTCGCAGTTCTTGAACGTCACGCTGCCCTTGGCCTTGGTCTGGACGACCCGCTGGCCCGTCGCCGGGTACTGGCCCGAAGCCGTGAAGTCCTGGCTCAGCCGGGTCGCCGGGATGACCCCGCCGGCAGCGTCGACGGTGGTGGCGTCCGGGTCGGCCCGGACGACGAACTCGACCGGCCCGACCGGCACGGCGACGGGGGTCAGCACGACCGTGGCCTGGGGCAGGAGGAGATAGGCCGCCGCGGCGAGGATAACGACCGCAACGAGGATGCCTCCCAGCGCGAGCGCAAGCCCGCTCGGAGCCCCACGGCGGCGCACCGCGGGCACCACGGCGATCGTCGCGGCACCCGAACGGGCCCGTGCCTCGGGCGGTCCGGGCGGCGCCTCCGGGACGGGCGGCGGCTGCCATGCGGGCGTCGGCGCGACCACCGTCTCGCTCTCGGCGATGGAGGGCTCGAGGAGGTCCGCCGTGAGCTGCTCGGGACGCGGCGGGGACGAAGCGGCGCCTCCAGCGCCTGACAGCCCGGCCGCTCCGTCCGCAGCGACCGACGCCGTCCCGGCCGCCGCTGCGGCCCCCGCCGCCGCGGCGGCGCCACGACCACGACGGCGCGCCGAGGCGCCCTCGGAACGGACGCTCGATCCGGACGCCGCCCCGCCCTCGTCGGTCGTCGGGGTAGTCGCGTCCCCGCGCGGCGGCGGACCGGCTGGTGGCGCCGGCGTCCGCGGCGGCCCGATGGCGGCCTCGTACTCGGCGACCGTCGCGAAGACTGGCAGCCCGGCGGAGGCGGCGATCGAGCGCGCGGCGGGATCGGCGGCGACGATCGACAGGACGCGGTTGCGTTCCAGCCCCTCGCGGGCGAGGAGCCGGAAGTTGATCCGCGAGGTCGCGAGGCGGGAGCCCGGCGGCAGGACGAGCCCGACTTTCGTCTCCGTGGCGTTCCGGATGCGGGCGGCGGCGCTCGTGATCTCGTCGTCGACGTCGAGGTAGATGATCGTCGCCATCGGCGTCAGACCTTCATCGCCCGGAGCACCCGGCGGAGGGCGGCGTCGAGCGGATCCTCGGTCGTCTGGAGCTCGATCGCCTGGTAGGCGAGCCCGAGCGGCGTGACGTCCTGCTGGTCGACGAGGAGATGCGTCGCATCGACGATCGACGAGATCTGGTCGGGCGCCATCACCGTGACCTCGGGGGCGCGGGCGTAAGGCAGGTGCTTCCAGAACGACTCGGCCTCGAGCGCCGCGCGGATCTCCGGCAGGCGCGAGCCACCGCCGCACACGTAGACCCGGCCCGGCAGCAGGTCGCCGCCGGCCAGCTCCTCGATCACCAGCTCGACGCCGGCCGCCCAGACAGTGACGTCGTCCGCCACGATCGCGGCGATCTCGTCACGCCGGTCGACCTCGAGGCCGCGGGCATAGTCGATCTTGAGCGCCTCGGCCCGCGGGAACGGGAGGTCGAGCCGGTCCGCGATCGACTTCGTGAACGCGCGGCCGCCGAGGGCGAACATCCGCGTCCCCTCGATGCCGCCCTGCCGGACGAGCGCCACGTCGGTCGTCCCGCCGCCGATGTCGATGAAGATCGCGCCCGCCTGCTGGACCTGCTCGGCGCCGAGGACGCGCGCCACCGCGTACGGCTCGGCCACGACCTCGATGAGCTCGAGGTCGAGCTGGCTGGCGACGCTCTCGAGCGCACCGAGATGGACGAGCGGGGCGAACGCGTCGAAGATCCCGATCTTCACGTAGCGGCCACGGAACCCGACCGGGTTGGTGACGGCGTAGCCGTCGATGCTGGCGGAGGTCACCGCGGCGTGGACGAGCCGGACGTCGACGTGCGGCAGCCCGGTCTCCCAGGTGATCGCCCGCTCGGCCTCTCGGAGCGCCTCCTGCTGGACGGCGTCGATCAGCTTCTGGAGCTCGGCCTCGGTGATCGGCTGGTCCGGCTTCTTGCGCTCCTGGCTGCTCGTGGTCGTGAACCCCTTGACGAGCTCCCCGGCGATCCCGATCACCACCTGGGTCGGGCGGAAGCCGGCCATCTCCTCGGCCTCCTGGAGAGCGACGGCGCAGTTGTCGACGACCGCCGCGATGTCGGCGACCGTGCCCGACTGCATGTGGGACAGGCCCTGGCGCTTGCGCCCGACGCCGCGGACGGTGCCGCGGCCCTGGTCGTCGATCTCGAACACGAGCGCCTTGGCGAATTCTGTCCCGATGTCCAGCGCCGTGCAGGCGGCCAGCGCCGGGATGTCGTCGCGCTGCCAGATGCGGCGCCAGAAGGCCATCAGCCCGAACCGTTCGTCGCGCCGAGCGCGCTGGCGATCGCCGCGAGGGCCGCCGGGAGGCCGTCGCGCTTCGAGCCCTTGCCCTGCGCCATCTCGGGCCGGCCGCCGCCCTTGCCGTCGATGTGGGCCGCGGCCGTCCGGACGAGCTCGCCCGCGGCGATCCCGCGCTGCACGAGATCGTCGCTCACGGTCACGAACACCTGCGGCTCCTCGGCGTCGAGCCCGAGCGCGAGAACGCCCGACGGGACGAGCCCGCGGAGGTCCTTCGCCGCACTCTTGAGCGCATCGATCGACGCGTACGGACCGGCATAGGCGACGAGCCGGACGCCCGGCGCCGGCTCCACCGCCCGGCCGGCGAGCTCGGCCGGTCTCGGCAGGCCGCCGGCGGGACCGGCCCGCAGCCGACGACGCGCCTCGCGGAGCTCGTCCTGGAGGACCGCGATCCGATCCGGCAGGGCGTCCGTCGAGATCGCTCCGGCCGCCTCCGCCGCCCGCGTCAGCGTCTCCAGGCGGGACGCGAGGTAGGCGTCGGCCCCGTCGCCGGTCAGGGCCTCGATCCGGCGCATTCCGGTCCCAATGCTCCGTTCGCCGGTGATCACGAAGCTCCCGATCTGACCGGTCGCCCGGCAGTGGGTCCCGCCGCACAGCTCGTGGCTGTAGCCGTCCACCCGGACCGTGCGGACGGTCTCGCCGTACTTCTCGTCGAAGAACGCGTCGGCGCCCGCGTCGACCGCCTCGCGCATCGACATGTACGACGGGGTCACCGTCCGGTCGTCGCGGACGACCCGCCGGACCTCGTCCTCGATCGCGCGGCGTTCCTCGTCGTTCAGGCCGCGCTCGAGCGGGAAGTCGAACCGGAGCGCGTCGGGGGTCACCAACGACCCGGCCTGGCGGGCGCGCTCGCCCACGACGTTACGCAGGGCGCGGTGGAGGAGGTGGGTGCCGGTGTGGTTGCGCATCGTGCGGGCGCGACGCTCGGGGTCGACCTCGGCGCTGAGCTCGTCGCCGATGCGCAGCCGGCCGTGGAGGATCCCGCGCTGGACGATCAGCCCGCCGGCCGGACGCTGGGTGTCCTCGACCTCGAAGACCACGCTCCCGTCGGCCGTCCGGAGGACGCCGCGATCGCCGACCTGGCCACCGCCCTCGGCGTAGAACGGGGTCCGGTCGAGGATGACCTCGGCCGCCGCCGCGGGCTCGGTTCGCAGCTCTGCGTCGCCGTAGGCCGCGAGCTCGTCGTACTCGATCCCGTCGCGCAGCAGCGCCCGGACCGTGGCCGGGCCCATCGTGGTCTCGTAGCCGATGAACGTCGTCTCGCCAAGCCGCCGGGCGAGCTCCTCGTAGCGCGAGGCGAGCTCGGCATGGACGGCAAGCTCCGCCTTGCGGCCGCTCCGGCTCCGCTCGCGCTGCTCGCCGAGGGCCGTCTCGAAGCCGGCCCGGTCGACCGCCACGCCGTACTCGGCCGCCAGCTCGATCGTCAAGTCGATCGGGAAGCCGTACGTGTCGTGCAGCCGGAAGGCCACGTCGCCGGCCAGGACGGGCGCGTCCGCCGGCAGATCCTCCGGCCGTCGCCCGACGACGCGCTCGGCGGAGGTGAGCGGGATGAGCGCCTCCTCGAGGATCCCCGTCCCGGCGTCGAGCGTCCGGGCGAACTGGGCCTCCTCACGGACAATCGTGCCGAGGATCGTCTCGCGGCCGTCGACGATGTGCGGGTAGGCCTCGCCCATCGTGTCGATGACGACCTGCGCCGTCTCGGCCAGGAACGGCTCGCGGCGTCCGAGGAGCCGGCCGTGGCGGACGGCGCGGCGGAGGATCCGGCGCAGGACGTAGCCGCGGCCCTCGTTTGAGGGGAACACCCCGTCAGCGATCAGGAACGTGACCGCCCGGGAGTGGTCGGCGATCACCTGGTAGCTGAACCGCTCCTGTTCGAAGGCGTCGGGATCATGCCCGAGGAGGCCGCGCAGCCGGGCGTGGATCGGCGTGAACAGGTCGGTGTCGTAGTTGCTCGGGACCTGCTGGAGGACCGCCGCGAGGCGCTCGAAGCCGAGGCCCGTGTCGACGCTCGGGAAGGGCAGCGGAACCCGACCGTCCGGCCGCTGGTCGAACTCCATGAACACGAGGTTCCACAGCTCGACCCAGCGCGGGCAGTGCTCGGAGTGGTCGGGTACGCACTGCGGTCCCTCGGACAGCTCCGCGCCGCGATCGAAGTGGATCTCGCTGCACGGCCCACATGGGCCGGTGTCGGCCATCCGCCAGAAGTTCTTGTCGTCGCCGGCGTCGACGTCGCCCCAGGCGGCCATCCGCTCGGGTGGCAGGCCGATCTCGTCGCGCCAGACCGCCCGGGCGACCTCGTCGTCCTTGTACGTGGTCGCGGCGAGCCGGTCGGCGGGCAGTCCGTAGCCGACGGTCAGCAGCTCCCACGCCCAGTGGATCGCCTCGCGCTTGAAGTAGTCGCCGAAGCTCCAGTTGCCGAGCATCTCGAAGAACGTGTGATGGCTCGGCGAGCGGCCGACCTCCTCGAAGTCGTTGTGCTTGCCGGCGACGCGCAGGCAGCGCTGGTAGTCGACCGCGCGGGAGTAGCTCCGCGTCTCGGCGCCGGTAAAGACCTCCTTGAACTGGACCATCCCGCTGTTCGTGAACAGCAGGGTCTGGTCGCCCGCCGGGACGAGGCTGGCCGATGGAATCACCTCGTGGCCGCGCTCGGCGAAGAACGCGACGAACCGCCGCCGGATCTCGGCGGCGGGCAGGGCCTGGATCCGGGGGTCCGAGGGCGTGGCGGGTGGCGGCATCGGCCGTAACGGTATCAAACCCGGCCTCCGGGCCGGAGCCGGAACGCCGTCCGGCTGAGGCCCGTCAGGCGGCCTCGGGACGGCGGAGCAGCCGGCGCCACAGCCGCGAGCCGGCGATCGCCGCACCGACGAGCAGCCCGATGGTCAGGCCGCGAATGAAGGTGTTGGAGCCGCGCTCGCCGCCGAGCGCCGGCCGCCGGCGGGTCATGCCCGCCGGCCCTGCGGCCCGAGGAACGCCACCACCGTCACCAGCCCGATCCCGAGGCATGCCCCGATGAACGCGGCGAGGACGCGGAAGTCCCCGAGGCGGAGCAGGTCGACGCCGAGGCGGGCACCGAGCGAATCGCCCGCCCAGGCACCGAGGATCGCGGCGAGGAGGACGATGGGAAGACGGCCACCGGCCGTGCCGCGGACCAGCGCGTAGAGCGCCGTGGTGATGATCCCGAGGAGCACCGCGAGCACGAATGCCGGCCCGATCACGGGGCCAGTATAGGCCTCGGCACGGGCGATCCGGCCGAGGCGCCGGACATCCGGCCCTAGGTCCGGGCGATCCGGCCTCCCCCGAGCACGATTTCACCGTCGTACAGGACGGCGGCCTGACCCGGCGCCGCGGCCCAGACGGGCTGATCGGTCTCCACCGTCCAGCGCCGATCTCCGCGGCGGCCGCGGTTGGCCGCCGGTCGGACCGTCGCCGGGACGGGGGCGGCGCGGTGCCGGATGCGCACCGCGGCACGGAACGCCGACGTGGCCCCGCCGGGTGGCTCTCCGGCCACGAACGAGACGTCGTCGAGCGCCACGTTCCGCGTCTCGAGGTCCCGCCTGCGGCCGAGCGTGATCGTGTTCGTCGTCGGGTCGATCCGGCTGACGTAGCGCGGCTCGCCGACGGCGACTCCGAGCCCCTTCCGCTGGCCGACGGTATATGCGGCAGCCCCGGCATGGCGACCGATCGTCGCCCCGTCCGCGTCGACGACCGGGCCTTGCTCGGCGACCCAGCCCGCGCGCTCGCGGAGCGCCTCGCGATAGTCGCCGCCGGGCACGAAGCAGATCTCCTGGCTCTCCGGTTTGTCGGCGGTCGCCAGCCCAAGCGACCGGGCGATCGAGCGGACCTCCGGCTTGGTCGTGTCGCCGAGCGGGAACCGGGCGTGAGCGAGCTGGTCCTGGCGCAGGCCGTACAGGAAGTAGGTCTGGTCCTTGTCAGCGTCGCGAGCGCGCAGCAGGCGCGCCCGCCCGGCCTCGTCGTCGTCGCGCCGGGCGTAATGGCCGGTCGCCACCGCGTCGCAGTCGTATAGCCGGCGCGCGCGCCCGAGGAGCGCGCCGAACTTCACGTACGTGTTGCAGTCGACGCAGGGCGACGGGGTCTCACCGCCGAGATAGGCGGCCAGGAACGGCTGGAGGACCCCGGCGTCGAACTCCCGCTCGAGGTTCATGACGTAGAACGGGATCCCGAGCTGGGCGGCCACCCGCCGTGCGTCGTCGGCCGCGTCGAGGGTGCAGCAGCTGCGCTTGAATTCGGAGTAGCTGTCCGCGGCGTCGTGGAGGCGCATCCAGACGCCCACGACCTCGTGGCCTTGCGCGTGGAGGAGCGCCGCGGCGACCGACGAGTCGACCCCGCCCGACATCGCCACGAGGATCCGGCTCACGGACGATCCCAGCGCATGACGGCGGTCATGGTACGCGACACGGCTCGATCGCTCCGTTCTGGGTCCGACGCCGACGCCCCGGCCCGGCGATGCCTCGCGCGGCACGACCGCGATCCGGCATCATGCCGACATGGACCGGGTCGAGATCGAGCCGCGCGGGCCGTTCAGCCTCCGCGCCGCGCGCGACTTCGCGGGTGGGTTCCCGGCCGGGATCGGCGGCGGCGCGGCGACGGCGACCAGCCTGGTGATGGCCTTCCCGATCGAGCCGCGGCGAGCCGGCGTAGCCGCCGCGGGCGCGGGTCGCGGCCCGGACTGGGACCACAGTGCGGTCGTCCAGCTCGAGCAGGACGCCGACGACGGCGTCGTCCGGGCGACGGTTGCCACGGCGGGCGATCCGGGCGCGGCCCTGGCCCAGGCGCTCCGTGCCGTGTCGCTCGACCACGACGGCTCCGGCTGGCCCGCGGCCGGCCTGCGCGATCCGGTCATCGGGCAGCTGCAGGCCGAGCACCACCATCTCCGGCCGGTGTGCTTCTACTCGGCCTACGAGGCCGCCACGAGCTTCGTGATCGGCCAGCGGATCGCCCGGACCCAGGCCGCCCGGCTCAAGGCCCGGCTGGGCGCGACGCACGGAGACCGGCTCGAGCTCGATGGGCAGGCCTTCGTCGCCTTCCCGCGGCCCGAACGGCTGCTCGACGTGGAGACGGTCGCCGGCCTGAGCGACGAGAAGGTGACCCGGCTGCACGGGCTCGCTGAGGCGGCGCTCGACGGACGGCTCGACACGGAGCGCCTGCGGTCGATCCCGGCCGAGGACGCGCTGGCCGAGCTGCGAACCCTGCGCGGAGTGGGCGCGTTCACCGCACAGGGCGTGCTGCTGCGCGGCTGCGGCCTCGTAGACGAGCTGCCGGATGACGCGCTGAGCGACGAGGTCCTCGCGGACATGTACGGGTCCGGACCCGACGGCGGCATCGACCGGGCCGCGATCACGGACCGCTGGGCGCCCTACCGGATGTGGGCGACGGTCCTCCTGCGCGTCGGCTGGGGCCGGCGACAATCGGGCCGGGTCAGCTACCGGCGCTGAGCGACCCCGTCGAGAGCGCCTCGACCGCCGGCCGGCCAACCGAGTCGGCGGCAAGGGCGGCGGCGGCGGCCCGCTGCGTCCGCAGCACGACGGGGATTACCCGCGCCGCGACGTCGACCTCGTCCGTCGTCGTCGTGCGTCCGAGCGAGACCCGGAGCGCGCCGCGGGCCTCCTCGTCGGGGTAGCCCATGGCGGTCAGGACGTGGCTGACCTCGGCCGAGCCCGTCGCGCAGGCGGAGCCAACCGACGTGGCGATCCCCTCGAGATCGAGCGCGAGCGCGACCGACGAGCCGTCGGTGTCGTGGACGACGACCGACAGCAGCCCGGGCAGGCGGTCGCGCGGGTGCCCGGTCAGCTCGGCGCCGTCGACCGCCAGCACGGCGTCGCGGAGCCGATCGCGCAGCGCCCGGACGCGCTTGACCGTCGCCGGCCGCTCGGCGCACGACAGCTCATACGCCACGGCCATCGCCATCGCCAGGGCCGGGCTCTCGGTCCCGGCCCGCCGGTGGCGCTCCTGCGAGCCCCCGTGCTGCTGGGCCAGGAGGTGGGTGCCACCCCGGACGTAGAGCGCTCCGATGCCCTTCGGTCCCTCGAACTTGTGGGCGGCGAGGCTGACGAGGTCCGCGCCGAGCGCCTCGAGGTCGAGGTCGACCCACGGGCCGGCCTGCACCGCATCGACATGGAGGACGACGCCGCGCCGGGCGCGGACACGCTCGGCGATCTCGGCGATCGGCTGGATCGTCCCGACCTCGTTGTTGGCCAGCATGATGCTGACCAGGATCGTGCGGTCGGTCAGCGCGGCCTCGACGGTCTCCGGGTCGACCCGTCCATACCGGTCGACGGGGAGCTCGACGATCTCGAACCCGAACTTCTCGAGATAGCGCAGGCTGTGGCTCACGGCGTGGTGCTCGATCGAGCTCGACAGGATGCGATGGCCGCGCGCCTTGCCGGCCCAGGCCGCGCCCTTCAGGGCCAGGTTGTTCGCCTCCGTGCCACCCGAGGTGAAGACAATCTCGCGGGGCTGGGCGTGGAGCCGGGCGGCGAGTCGCTCGTGGGCCTCGTCGAGCGCGGCGCGGGCGCGACGCCCGTCGGCATGCGCCGAGGACGGGTTGCCGAACACCTCGGTCAGGTAGGGCAGCATCGCCTCGACGACCTCCGGTCGAACGGGCGTCGTCGCGGCGTGATCGAGGTAGATCGACATCGGGCCGATTGTACGTCCGGCCGGGTCGGGGCCCGGCGACCGCGCTGCGGGCTCAGGCCGAGGCGGGAGCGTCCGGCGTGGCGCGCCGGCGGACGGCGAGCACTGCCACGAGGAGGCCTACGATGAGCCCGCCGACGATGACTGCGACCGGGGTCAGCGAGCCAAACGGCAGCGTCGAGTAGATCACCAGCAGGATCGCCGCGCCAAGGCCGCCGATCAGGCCCCCGATGACGGCCGCGACCGGATGGCCGAGCCCCCAGCCGAGGAGCAGCAGGCCGACCGCGAGCAGCCCGATCCCGACGAAGAACGGGACGGTCCCGATCGGGTCGCCGGTCAGCTTGACCCAGCCGCTCCCCTCGCATGTCCCGCCGTTGCCGGTGATCGACCCGGACACGAAGTACAGCCCGGTGAAGCGGAACGGGGCGTTCGCCTTGACCCCGACGCTGCCGCTGGCGTCGCGATCGTCACCCCCGTTGGCGCTGCCGCCGCGGATCGGGGTCGGGAACCCGAACAACTCGACGTGGTACTGGTTGTCCTTCATCGCCACGCCGCTGGTCGTGCCCTCCCAGGCGACGCTGCCGTCCCAGTCGACGATGAACGGATCCGCCTGGGTCGAGTCCTCGCTGTCGCCGACCGCCGTGTCGAGCGCCGAGCCGTCGGCGGCGGTCGAGGTCGCATCGAGCGTGCAGGTCGACAGCGGAAACGCAGCCGCGGCACCAGGGAGGAGCACCGTCAGCAACAGCCCGAGAACGATCCCCGCGCCCGCGATCGAGCGACGCATCGGGTTCCCTCCCCTTCGTCGACGTCCGCGGGGTCCGCGCACCGCGGCGCCGCTCGGAGCGTACAGGATCGGGGCCCGCGTCTCGGGCAGCGTCCGGTCAGTCGCCCTCGCCCCGCTCGCTGCTCCGGCGGAGGTCATCGGCGTGACCGGCCGCCCGGCGCCGGTCGTGCTGGGCGAGCTGCCGCTTGCGCAGCCGGATCGACGCCGGGGTGACCTCGACGAGTTCATCGGCGGCGATAAACTCGAGGGCCGACTCGAGCGTCAGCGGCCGCGGCGGGGTCAGCCGGAGCGCCTCGTCGTGGGCGTGCGTCCGGATGTTCGTCAGCTTCTTCTCCTTGGTCGGATTGACGTCCATGTCGCCCGACCGGGCGTTCTCCCCGACGATCATCCCCTCGTAGACGTCGACGCCCGAGCCGACGAACAGGTCGGAGCGCTCCTGGAGGTTGAACAGCGCATAGGCGTTCGAGGTCCCGGCCCGATCGGCAACGAGCACGCCGTTCGTCCGGTGGGTGACCTCACCGGCCCACGGACCGTAGCCCTCGCCGATCTGGTGGAGGAGCGCGGTGCCGCGGGTGTCCGTCAACAGCTGGCCGCGGTAGCCGATGAGCCCGCGGACGGGCAGGACGAACTCCATCCGGACACGCCCGTCGGCATCGGTCGATAGCTGCTCGAGCCGGCCCTTCCGGCCGGCCAGTGCGGTCTGGACCTCGCCGATGAAATCCGGCGGGATGTCGATCGTGATCCGCTCGTAGGGCTCCTCGAGGACGCCGTCGAGTTCGCGCAGGATGACCTCGGGCCGGCTGGCCGTGAGCTCGTAGCCCTCACGGCGCATCTGCTCGATGAGGACGGCCAGCTGGAGCTCGCCGCGTCCGCGGACCTCGAACGTGTCGCCGGCTTCGGTCGGGTGGACTTCGATCGAGACGTTGCCGAGCACCTCGCGCTCGAGGCGGGCCTTGATCTGGCGCGACGTGACGTACTTCCCGTCGCGGCCCGACAGCGGTGAAGTGTTCACGCCGAAGGTCATCCGCAGGGTCGGCGCGTCGACGTCGAGCCGGGGCAGCGGTCGCGGGTCGGCCGGATCGGTCAGCGTGTCCCCGATCGTCACCTCAGGCAGGCCGGCAACCGACACGATGTCGCCGGGGCCGGCCTCGGTGATGTCGATTCGGTCGATCCCATGCGCGGTCTGGAGGCCGGTCACCGAGCCGGTCAGGGTGACGACGCGTCCGGGCTCGACGCTGCCGGCGATGTCGTCCGGCTGATCGCGCACGACCACGATCCGGCCGCCCATCCGGATCCGGCCGTTGCGGATCCGGCCGACCGCCATCCGGCCGAGGTACTCGTTCGCGGTCAGGTTCGTCACGAGGAGCTGGAGCGGATGATCGGGTTCGTAGGTCGGCGCGGGCGTGACCCGGACGAGGAGGTCGAGGAGCGGCCGCAGGTCCGTGCCCTGGCCGGCCGGATCGAGCGACGCGGTGCCGGCCTTGGCGTTCGTGTAGACGACCGGGAACTCGATCTGGCCGGCGTCGGCGCCGAGGTCCATGAACAGCTCGTATACGGCGTCGAGGACCTCGGCCGGGCGGGCGTCGCCGCGGTCGATCTTGTTCAGGGCGACCACGACCGGCAGCCGCCGGACGAGCGCCTTCGACAGCACGTAACGGGTCTGGGGCAGCGGGCCCTCGGCGGCGTCGACCAGCAGCAGGACCGAGTCGACCATCAGGAGGCTTCGTTCGACCTCGCCTCCGAAGTCCGCGTGGCCGGGCGTGTCGACGATGTTCAGCCGGACGCCGCCGACGTCGACAGTGGTCTGCTTGGCGAGGATCGTGATCCCCTTCTCGCGCTCGAGGTCCATCGAATCCATGACCCGGTCGACGAGCGCCTGGTTGGCTCGGAAGGCGCCGGTCTGGCGGAGCATCGCGTCGACGAGCGTGGTCTTGCCGTGGTCGACATGGGCGACGATGGCGATGTTCCGCACGTCGTCGCGGACGAGGCTGCGGGCGATGGGTGACGAGGCGGCGGGCACGGTCGGGCGGATCTCCGGATCGGTGGGGTCGTCGCATTCTCGCACGGATCGGCCGTCGGCGACGACGGCCGGGACGGCACCGGCCTCGGCCCGCCGAGGCTCCCGGGGTTCCCGCGGCTGCCCAGGGCCTTTCGCAGATGGAACGGCGCCGGCCCGCCTGGGCGAGCCGGCGCCGCGTTGGTGGGGCGACGGCCGAGCCGGCCGCTGCCCCACCGGGTTACCGGTCGTGCCCGCCGAGCGAGAGCAGCGGGACGAGGACCCCGGCCTTCGGCGAGCCGAGCCCGGTGACCGGGTCCCAGCCCTTGGCCGCGTCAAAGCCGGTGATGCCGAGGAAGTTGTTCGTCCCCGACTTGATGTCGTGGAACGTCTTCGCATAGAGCGACTTCGACCGCGACATGAGGTAGACGTCGTCGTTGAGCAGCCCGAGCCGGTGACCGGCGAGCTGGCAGGCGAGCGCCGTGAGGCCTGCCCACTGCGGCGAGCCGGCGCTGGTACCGCCGAAGCGGAAGAAGAGCGTCGGGTCGGTTGGGTCGAAGCCGAGGAGCTGGAGGTCGACGCCGTCGTGGGTGAGCACGCCGCCGTCGACGGCCGCCGAGTAGGCCACGTCCGGCACGCCACGGGCCGAGCGGTGGGTGCCCGGGATCCCGGACTGGTACGCCGGGCGGCCATAGTTGTCGGAGAACCCGCCGCCGCTGCAGCCGTCGTTGTCGGCCGTCAGGCAGGGGATCCCGATGTCCTGGCCCTCGGACCAGGCGGTCTCGCCGACGTATGCGCCGGCGGCATCCGCGTTGAGGGTGGTTCCGCCGACGCCGAGCACGAGCGGGTCGGATGCCGGCGACGAGGCGTCCTTGAACACCGCGTCGCTGCCGTCGCATGCCGGCTGGGTGGCGCCGTCGTCACCGCTCGAGGCGATCAGGGTGATGCCTCGCTCGGTGGCCTTCTCGAACAGGCGGTGCTGGGCCGCCAGGATCTTCGGGTCGACGCACACCTCGCCCTCGCCGAAGCTTTGCGAGATGACGTCGCCGAGCTTGTGGTCGACGGCGTACTTCGTGGCGGCGAGGATGTCCGCGTCGTTGTCCGACTTGGCCTCGACGAGCACGATCTTCGCCTTGGGTGCCACGGCATGCGACCACTGGACGTCGAGGGCGATCTCACCCGCCCAGCCGGTCATGTCGGCGTTGCCGAAGTCGAACGGTGGAACGCCCTGCGGGGCGATCGTGTTGAAGACCGGGTCGGGCAGGCCGAACGTCTGATCGAAGATCGCCAGGTCGGACTCGACGTACGGGTTCGAGAAGGCGTCGATGATCACGATCGTCCGCTTGCGACCGGTGATCCCATTGTCGAGCAGCGACTGGATGCCGTAGGCCGCGCGGATCTGCTGGGGGCTGTAGCAGCGGCCGCTACCGATCGGCCGGTCCTGGCAGGAGAAGTGCGCCGCGGCGGTGCGGACGGCCAGGCTGCGATCGGGGTGGACGCTGATCCGATTGGGGACCACCTGGGCCGCCAGGGCGGTCGTCGGCAGGATGCCGCCAATGACGATCGCCATGGCCGCGCCGAACGTGGCGAGACGGGTTCGGATCGTGGAGAGGGAGGTAAGTGCTGGATCCATCTTGGACGCGACTCCTTGGGTCTTGACGGCTCCGTCCGGCCCGCATACGAGCCGGCTTGCATCGCTGGGACGCGTCGCTCGGTCCGGTCCTCCCTTCTCCGCCGGCTGTCGCCCCGGAAACCTGCGCCCCTCCCTCTCGCGCGCAAGTGCGACCGCCGCCAGGCGTGGGCACGAACGTAGGCCAAACCGGGCGTCCGGGTCAAGGTCCTGCGACCATCGGCGGGCTGGTAGATTCGGGCCGTGACCGTCGCCGCCGTCGTCCTGTCCGCCACCGCCGACGGAGCCCTCGTCGACACCCTCGGCCAGCCGCGCGTGCGCCGCCTCGTGGACACCGCCTGGTCGGGCGGCGCGCTGCCGATCGTCGTCCTCTCGCCGGACCCGGATGGAGCGGTCGCCGCCGCCCTGGCAGGCACGGACGCCGTGCACGGCCTGCCAGCGCCCGAGGACACCGGGCCGGCCGGCCAGATGGTCCGCGGTGTCGAGGTCGCCCGCGACGAGGTCGGCGACACGTCGGCGGCGCTGATCTGGCCGGCCCGCATGACCTGGGTCGGCCCCGAGACGATCACCTCGCTCATCGAGGCCCACGGGGTGGATCCGGCGACACTCCTTCGTCCGGCGTGGCATGGCGATCCGGGTTGGCCGGTCCTCCTCCCGCTCGCCTATCTCGACGTCCTCCGGGCGGTCCCGGCCGACCGCATGCCACCGGACATCGTCGAAGCGCTCGTCGCCGCGGTGCCCTCGCGCCTGGTGGAGCTCGGCGATCCGGGCGTGGTCCACGGCGTCGACACGCCGCTCGTCGACCTGCCGCCGTACGAGGGGCCGCCCGACCCACCGGCCGGCCACGCCCATGAGTGGGGCGCCGACGTGGCGAACGAGGCCGGTCTGCCCGCACCGGACGCGGCCCCGACGGGCTGACCGCCGGCGAGCCGAGCGCCGGCCGGATCCGCGGCTAGGCCTCGGAGCGGAGCTCGTCCGCCGGCGCGGGATCCATCGCCACCGTCCCTGACGGGCGCACGGGCCGCCGGGGACCGGCCGCCACGACGACCCCGCCGAGCAGGGCCGCAACCCCGAGCAGCTGCAGCGCGGATGGACGCTCGCCGAGCAGGATCGCCGCTGCGGACACGGTGACGAACGGTTGGGCGAGCAGGAGCACCGACGTCACCGCGGCCGGCAGCCGGGGCAGCGACAGGTTGATCAGGCCGTAGCCGGCAACCTGCGAGGTCAGGGCGACGAGGAGCAGCCACCCGAACGCCGCGGCACCCGGGGTCAGGTCGAGATCGCCGATCACGAAGCCCGCTCCGAGGGCCACGATGCCGGCGCTCGCCGACGCGTCCCGGAGCGACCCCCAGGTCCGCTGCCCGGCCCGGTTGCTCTGCCGGATCAGGAGGAGGTAGCCCGCGTAGGCCACCGCCGCGGTCAGCCCGAACAGCACGCCGAGATCGGGATCCACGCCGTAGGCGCCGCGATCCACGACCCCCGAGATGAGGATCGCCCCGACGAGGACGAGGGGAATGCCCGCGATGAGCCGCCGATCCAGGCGCTCGCCGAAGACGGCCCACGACAGCGCGGCGACGACGACCACCTGGAAGTTGGCGACGACCGTGGCCAGGCCGGCCCCGATGAGCAGCACGGCGTGCTGCCACGCGATGAGGTCCGCCGCGAAGCAGACCCCGGCGCCGATCGCCAGCAGTCGCTCGCGCCGGCCGCGCGGCCCGAGGCGCCGATCCTCGCCGACGACGAGGATGGCCAGGAACGGCACGGCCAGCAGGCAGCGGAACACGGTCGCGGTCGACGGTGACTGGCCCGAGTAGCGGAAGAAGATCCCCGAGAACGCGATGAACGTGGCGCCGACGATCGCCGCCAGTCGCGGCCGCGCCTCGATCGCGCCGTACCTCGAGCGAACCCCCGCCCGGCGGGTCAACGCTTCGGGACGGTGATCGTGAAGCCGGCGCCCACCTTCGAGAATGTGAAGTCGGTCCGACCGTTGAACACATGCGACTTGCCGAACTGATCGGTGCCCACGAGATGCTCCGTGAAGGTCGCCGAGAGCGGGATCCCGTCGGTGGTAACGAGCACCTCCAGCGTCATGCTGTCCGGGATGCCGTCGAACTTGCTGAGGTCGAGCAGTCGAGCGATGTCGGGCCGATAGAACGCGTTCGTCCGCAGCAGATGAAGGTGACGGCCCTTCACGGTGACCGGTTTGACGTAGTCGATCCAGCCCGGCAGCTGGAGGTACAGGAACGGGGTCAGTCGGTCGGACCGATCGCTCGATCGCCGCGCGGTGCGGTGCTTGCCCGTCTCCTTCAGGTAGACGATGCCGCCCTTTCGGGCGACGGTCGCGGCCGTGATCCGGCTTGGCTGGATGCCCTGCAACAACAGGCCGCGGTTGTGACTTCGGATCGTCCCCGAATACTCGTCTCCGGCGACGGCGTACGTCTCCGTGAAGCTCTCGAACGTCGTCCGGTCGAACGTCGTCTTCCCCTTGGCCGAGAGGCGATAGCTCAGGTTCGGAGCGCTGATCCGCGTCCAGAAGCTGACCATGACAGCCGCGCCCGGATCGGCGGTCGGTGTCGGAGTCGAACGCAGGGCTGGTGAGCCGCCGGGAGTCGGGCTCGGCAGGCCGGCCGGGCCCGGGACGAGCGACGTCGTGCCGGGTGCCATGGCGAGAAAGACGATCCCCGCGCCGGCCGCGACGATCGCGATCACCGCCACGATCGCCACGACGAGCGGCGTCCGCGACGCGTTCGGCGGCGGAGGCGGCAGCTCGGGCCGCCCGAACGGCGTGCCCCGGTACTTCTCGGCATACGACTGCGTCCGGTCGCCGTCCCCCGTCGGTTCGGTCATCGCGCCGGCCCGGGCTCCTCGCGGTTCGGAGTGCCGACGAAGCGCAGCCCGAGCTCCGCGTACTGGTCCGGGTCGGGCTGCGACGGAGCGTCGAGCATGAGGTCGCTGCCGGACTGCGTCTTGGGGAAGGCCATGACCTCGCGGATGTTCGTCTGCCGGCTGAGGATCATCGCCCATCGATCGATCCCGAGGGCGATCCCGCCGTGTGGCGGGGCACCGTACTCGAACGCGTCGAGGACGGCACCGAACTTCTCGCGCATCCCGTCGAGGCTCTGGCCCTGGAGGGCGAAGCTGCGCTCGAGCAGGTCGCGGCGGTGGATCCGGACGCTCCCGCCGCCGAGCTCCCAGCCGTTGAGCACCAGGTCGTACTGCATCGCCCGGGCCCGCCCGGCCGGGTCGTCCGGCGCCGCGTTCAACAGGTCGCCGCTGCTCGTCGTCAGCAGGTCGAGGTCCTCGGGCACCACCCCGCTGAACGGGTTGTGGGTGGCGTCCCAGCGCTGGTGCTCGGCGTCCCACTGGTACATCGGGAAGCGGTGGACCCAGCAGTAGGCGAGGACGTCCGGGTCGGCCAGGCCGAGCCGCTCACCGAGGTGGGCCCGGAGGCGGCCGAGGACGTCGGCGGTGATCGCCGGGGCGTCGGCGACGACGAGGACCAGGTCGCCGGGCACCGCACCGACCCGCTCGGCGATCCGGTCGATCCGGTCCTGACCGACGAACTTGGCGATGGGCGATCGGGCGCCGGCGTCCTCGACGGCCACGTGGACGAGCCCGCGGGCGCCGAACCGGCGGGCCGTCTCCACAAGCTCGTCGATCTCGCGCCGGGTCGCCCCGCCGAGCCCCGGCGCGACAATCGCCTGGACTCGGCCTCCGGCCGCGAGGGCCTCGTCGAACACGGCGAAGCCACTGTCCGGCTGGCCGTCCGCGTCGGTCAGGACCGGAGCCAGGTCCACGAGCTCGAGGCCGAACCGGAGGTCGGGCTTGTCGGAGCCGAAGCGCTCGATCACCTCGTCGTAGGTGAACCGCGGGAACGGGACCTGCTGAAGCGGCCGCTCGGGGACGGTGGCGTTCGAGACCTCGATGGCCATGGCCTCGACGAAGCCCATCACCGTGTCCTCGTCGACGAAGCTCATCTCGAGGTCGAGCTGGGTGAACTCGAGCTGGCGATCCCCGCGCAGGTCCTCGTCCCGGAAGCAGCGGGCGATCTGGTAGTAGCGGTCCACCCCGGCGACCATCAGGAGCTGCTTGAGCTGCTGCGGGCTCTGCGGCAGGGCGTACACGGTGCCGGGCTGGAGCCGGCTCGGCACGATGAAGTCGCGGGCGCCCTCCGGAGTGGACTTGATCAGGTCGGGCGTCTCGACCTCGACGAAGCCGTTGGCCTGGTGGGCGTCGTGGATCGCCCGGACGAGTCGCGAGCGGAGGAAGAGGCGCTGCTGCATCGGCTCGCGCCGGATGTCGAGGTAGCGGTAGCGCAGGCGGAGGGCCTCGTCGATCGGCTCGTCCGGTTCGTTGATGTAGAACGGCGGGGTCTTCGCCTCGGACAGGATCTCGAGGCTGGTGGCCCGGAGCTCGACCTCGCCCGTCGTCAGCTCGAGGTTCTCCTTGCCCGGCTGGCGGCGGTCGACCGACCCGGCCACCGTCACGACGAACTCGTTGCGGACCCGGCTGGCGAGCGCGTGCGCATCGGGTGCGTCGGCGACGTCGACGACGACCTGGGTCAGCCCGTGGCGGTCGCGGACGTCGAGGAAGATGAGCTGGCCGTGGTCGCGGTAGCGATGGACCCAGCCGGCGAGACGCGCGGTCGTCCCGACATCCGACGGCCTCAGCTGGCCGCAGGTGTGGGTCCGGTACGGCGTCGCGAGGCTCGGGCTCGTTGGGCTCATCTCGACGTATCGTACGGGAACGGACGGGCCACGAGCCGACCGCGGGCTTGGCCGTGGGTTGTCGCGGACCGCCGGGGAGGCCATCCATGCTCGCCGAGCGCCGTGTCCATGTCACCCTGCCGGTCGCCGATCTCGAGCGCGCCCGGGCGTTCTACGAGCAGCAGCTCGGCTTCTCTCCGTACAGCGTCCAGCCGACGGCGGTCCTCTACCAGGCCGGCGAAGGGACGCTGTTCGCGGCGTCGAAGGGATCCGCCCTGTCGAGCGGCAGCCATACCCAGATGGCCTTCACCAGCCACGACCTCGAGGCCGACGTGGCCGACGCCCGGGCCCGCGGCATCGTCTTCGAGGAGTACGACCTGCCCGGGTTCCGGACGGTCGACGGGATCGCGCCCGTGGGACCGAACCGGGCGGCCTGGTTCAAGGACAGCGAAGGCAACCTCATCGCGATCATCGAGTTCGCCGACGCGACCGTCTGAACCCGCGCCGCCGGTCAGCCGTGCTGGTGGGATCCCGAGGCGCGGGTCAGCTCGCGGGCGAGATCGGCGCGCCCGACGGCCCGCTGGGTGCCGGCCTCGAGGTCGCGCAGCTGGACCTGGGCATCGCCCTCGTCGTCGCCGATGATGACCGCGAAGTGGGCCCCGTCCCGGGCGGCCGCCTCGAGCTGCCGGCTGAGCTTCCGCTGCCCGAGCTCCGCCCGCGCCGCGAGGCCCGCCGCGCGGAGCTCGGTCACCAGCGCGAGGCGCCGGGCCGTCGCCGCGGGATCGGAGCCGACGACGACTGCCAGCGGTCCCGGCGGCCGGTCGTCGGCCGCGCCGTTGCGCTCCGCCAGGGCGAGGACGGTCCGGTCGACGCCGATCCCGAACCCGATCCCGGGCGTCGGGCGGCCGCCGAGCAGCTCGACGAGACCGTCGTACCGGCCGCCACCGCCGAGCGCCTGCTGCTGGCCTTCGGCGCCACGGCGGTAGAACTCGAATGCGGTGCGGGTGTAGTAGTCGAGCCCACGGACCAGCCCCGGCTCGAGCCGGTAGCCGATTCCGAGGACGTCGAGATGCGCCCGGAGCGCGGCGAAGTGATCGGCGCAGGGGGCACACAAGCGATCGACGATCCGCGGCGCGCGCGCGTTCAGAGCCGCCATCGCCGGTTCCTTTGAGTCGAGCAGCCGGAGCGGGTTGCGCTCGAGACGGCCCCGCTCGACGTCGGGCAGCTCGTCAACGTGCTCGCGGTAGTAGCCCACCAGCTCCTCGACGTAGGCCGGCCGGCAGGCCGCGTCGCCGATCGAGTTGAGGACCACCTCCACGTCGTCGAGGCCCGCCTCCCGGTAGAACCGCAGCCCGAGCTCGACGATCTCGGCGTCGACGGCCGGACCCGCATCGCCGATCGCCTCGATGTCGAACTGCCAGAACTGGCGGTAGCGGCCGGCCTGCGGGCGGTCATAGCGGAACATCGGGCCGACCATGGCGACCTTCACCGGTTGCGGCCACGTCTGCATCCCGTGCTGGACATAGGCCCGGACGATCCCCGCGGTCGGCTCGGGGCGGAGCGCCCACGATTCCGACTCGTCGGTCCGCGGGGCGAGCCGGAAGAGCTCCTTCTCGACCGCGTCGGTCGCCTCGCCAAGGCCGCGCTCGAACACGGCGGCCTGCTCGAACAGCGGCGTCTCGATCGTGCGATAGCCGTACCGACCGGCGAGCTCCAGGCCGAGGCGTTCGAGCCGGGTCCAGGTCGCCCGCTCGTCGGGCAGGAGGTCGCGCGTGCCGCGTGGCGCGCGGTAGGTGGGCATCGCCGAAGTCTAGGTGAACAGCGTGGTCGCGATGGCGTAGGAGAGGGCAAACGCGACGGCGAGCGAGGCCAGCGTCCCGGCGATCCGGGCGACGAGCGGCCACGGCTCACGGAGGATCTGCAGGTTGACCACCACGGCCAGCAGGCCGAGCAGACCGCCCGCGATGCCGGTCAGCCCAAGGAGCCCGAACGGGAGCACCGCCAGAACCAGCTCCCAGAGCGTGAAGCGACGCTCGAGCTCGATCGTGGTCCCGTCGTCGACGATCGCGCGCAGCCCGGTGAACGCGCCCGCGAACCAGATCCGCCGTTCGGAGCCGTCGGCCATCGGCACGCGCCAGGCCGGGCGACCGCGCTCGCGCAACCGCGGCGCCCGCGCACCGCCGATCGAGACACGCAGCCCGGTGATCTGGCTGTTGTCGACGGTGATCTCGGGGCTGCCGGGCTCGGGAAGGCGGAACGTATGGCGCATCGCCGGGCGGTCAGCCAGCGGTCGCCGGCGTCGCGGTCGTTGAAGGTCGCTCGACGAGGCCAACCGTCCGGCTGACGAGCGCCAGGACCTCCTCGAGCGAGGCGACCTCGCGGTCCGCGTAGTGCCGGCCGTCGGGCCGGGCCATGAGCTCGAGCCGCTCGCCGAGCGGATCGTCCGGGATGGGCAGGCTCAGCACGACGCCGGTCGGCGACCAGTCGCCGGCGAGGTGACTGGCGACGGGGGCCCCGGCACGCTCCGTGACGATCGCGCCGCCCGTGGCGCCGAGCTCGCGAACGACCTCCCGGACGAGGCGATCGCGAGCGTGCTCGGGGTCGATCAGGTCGAGCGTCTCGCGAAGCTGCGCCCGGTAGGCGCCGAAGCGGGGCGACTCGAACTTGAACCGCCGGTCCACCACCGCCTCGAGCCACTTCCGGACGGGCGTGTAGGCGGACACGACCACGAGGGTTGTCACGACGATGGCCGCGTCCGAGCGCTCCCCCGTCACTGCGCTGAAGGCGCGCTGCGACAGGGTGATCGAGGCCGTGAACAGGCCGGCCAGGATGGCGGTCAGGGCGCCATAGACGATCGTTCGGTTGATGATCTCGTCGATGTCATACAGGTGGTAGCGGGTGATCGCGATCCCGATGGCGATCGGCAGGAGCGCGATGCACAGGAAGCCGGCGGCCCAGGCGACGTCGCTGATCGGGCTCACCTGGAAGATCGCGATCGAGAAGCAGGCCCCCATCCCCACCCCGAGCAGGGCGATCCAGCGGATCTGGTAGCGCTCCAGCCGGCTGGCCGAGCGATAGCGCTCGACGACCGAGGCCACGGCGATCAGGGTTGCGACCAGGGCGCCGGCGTTGCCGATGTTCGCGAGGACCTGCAGTGCGGTCGCCCACGACTCGGGCGCCGCGAACGGGTTCTCGACGGCCGGGGCCACCTCGCCGGGCAGGAACGCCGTGCCGACCACGTAGGCGACCGTCACGACCCCCAGGAGGACGACTCCGAACCGCCAGCGCGGGCCCAGCAGCCGGCCGTTCGGGAAATAGAGCAGGAACAGGGTCGCGAAGCCGGCCAGGACGGGCACGAACAGGACGTTGGTCGCCCACTCGGCGACGTCGGCTGCGGGCAGCTCACGGGTGGCCGGCGGGAGGCCCGCGCTGCCGTAGGCCGCGAGAATCAGGTCGATGCCGAACGCGACGCCAAACGCGAGCATGAGCCAGCCGGCGTAGCTCTCCGGTCGCCGCGAGGCGACGACAACCCCGATCGACGCGAACAGGACGACCACCGCGACGAGCTCGAGCCAGGCGTAATCGACCTGGTTGGACGTTCCCGGCTCAGCCTGCGTGGAGATCGCGAAGAGCAGGATCGCGATGCCGATCGCGACGAGCCACAGGATCCGGGCCACCAGCGGCCGCGCCCGAAACCCGCCGAGCCCCCTTGTCGGCACGCGGTCCGTCGGCGCCGTCTCCGTCCCGGCGGGCGCGGGAAGCGCACGATCGTCGCTGCCGCCGGACCCGGGGACGGAGCGATCGACCATCGTCCGACTATAGCCAGGCCGGCAACTGGGCGATGGGCGGTCAGCCGCTCCTAAAGGCCGTCGCCGGAGCGTCAGCCCAGGTCGCGCTGGACCGAGATCACGTCCTTGAGCTGCTCGATCCGGCTCATGACCCGGGCGAGCTGGCTGACCGAGGCGACCTGGAGCGTGGCGATGACCACGGCCGTGTGGTCCTGCATGACGTTGACCGAGGCGGCGACGATGTTGACCCTCGCCTCGGCGACGACCTGGGTGATGTCCGACAGAAGCCCCGTCCGGTCGAACGCCTCGATCCGGATCGCGATCGGGTACGTCTGGGTCGGCTCGGCCTCCCACTCGACCTCGATCAGCCGGCTGATCTCGCGCTCGTTCATGACGGTCGGGCACGAGCGGAGGTGGATGGTGACGCCCTTGCCGCGGGTGATGAACCCCTGGATCGGATCGCCAGGGATCGGGTGGCAGCACTTGGCGAACCGGACGAGCAGGTCGCCGACGCCCTTGACCCGGACCCCGCCGGTGCGCTGCGGGACGGTCTGCGGGGCAACCGTCGGGAGGGCGAGCTCGGCGTCGTCGACCACGCCCAGGCGCATCACCACCTGCTGTGCGCCCACCGCGCCGTAGCCGATGGCCGCGTAGAAGTCGTCGAGCGTGTCGAAGTTGTAGTGCTTGCCGACCTCGGCGATCTTGTCGAGTCCGACCGACTGGATCGACTTGCGGGCCAGCCGGCGGAGCTCCCGTTCGAGCGACTCACGGCCATGGACGATGTTGTCGTCGCGCTCCTGGCGCTTGAACCAGGCGCGGATCTTCTCGCGGGCGTGGCTCGTCCGGACGAGGTTCAGCCAGTCGCGCGACGGGCCGTGCTCGCCACGGGTCGTCACGATCTCGACGATGTCCCCATTCTTCAGCCGGTAGTCGAGCGGGACGAGCCGGTTGTTGACCTTGGCCCCGATACAGCGATGCCCGACGTCGGTGTGAATCCGGTAAGCGAAGTCGAGCGGCGTCGAGCCCGCCGGCAGGTCCTTGACGTCGCCGCGCGGGGTGAACACGAAGACCTGGTCCTGGAAGATGTCGAGCTTGATCCCCTCGACGAACTCAGTCGCGTCGGAGACCTCGCGCTGCCAGTCCATGAGCTGGCGGAGCCAGGCGAGCTTGGCGTCGTACTCGCGGTCGGAGCGGCTGCCCTCCTTGTAGCGCCAGTGGGCGGCGATTCCGACCTCGCTGACCTGGTGCATCGCGTGGGTCCGGATCTGGATCTCGAGCGGCTTGCCCTCGTTGGCGATGACCGCCGTGTGGAGGCTCTGGTAGAGGTTGTTCTTCGGGACCGCGATGTAGTCGTCGAACTGGCCCGGGATCGGCCGCCAGATCGAGTGGACCACGCCGAGCGCGGCGTAGCAGTCCTTGACCTCCTCGACGAGGCAGCGGATCGCGTAGACGTCGTAGATCTCCTCGAATCCGGCGCCCTTGCGCTGCATCTTCTTGTCGATGCTGTAGATGTGCTTCGGGCGGCCCTGGATGTCGGCCTCGATGCCGGCCGCTGCCAGAGCGGGACGAAGCTCGGCGATCGCCGTCTCGATGAACCCCTCGCGACCCTTGCGCCGCGTGTCGAGGAGCTTGGCGAGCTCGCGGAAGCGATCCGGCTCGAGCGCCTTGAACGCGAGGTCCTCGAGCTCCCACTTCATCTGCCAGATCCCGAGCCGCTCGGCGAGCGGCGCGTAGATCTCCATCGTCTGGCGGGCGATCCGCTGCTGCTTGTCGATCGGCAGCGCGGCCAGCGTGCGCATGTTGTGGAGCCGGTCGGCCAGCTTGATCAGGACGACCCGGATGTCCTCGGCCATCGCCAGGAACATCTTCCGGATGTTCTCGGCCTGCTGCTGCTCGTGGGTATGGGTGCTGAACTTCGACAGCTTGGTCACGCCGTCGACGAGGTGGGCCACCTCCGGCCCGAATCGCTCCTCGACGTCGACGAGGCTGTACTCGGTGTCCTCGGGGACGTCGTGGAGGAGCGCCGCCTCGACGGCGACCGGGTCGATGCCGAGATCGGCCAGGATCTGGGCCGAGGCGATCGGGTGGGTCACGTACGGCTCGCCCGAGGCGCGCTTCTGCCCGGCGTGCGCCTCGACCGCCATGTCGAAGGCACGGCTGACCGGCTCGAGATCCGCCTGCGGATAGTGCTTCTCGAGCGCGGCGAGGAGCTCGGCCCGGAGCGGCTCGAACGAGCGCCGGCCGGTCGAGCGCGACGCGGCGGGCGCCGCCGACCGCCGGGCGCCCTTGCGGACGCTCGTGGTCTGGGTCGTTGCAGGCTCGATCGACATCGGCCTCACAGGATAGCAGCGTGTTCGCCACGCTCGGCCGAGCGTGCCTGGTGGACGGTCAGCCGAGACCCCGGTGCTCGGCGATCGGTCACCCGGGGCCCGGGTCGAACGTCGCTGCGAGCACGAGTCCACCACCCACGATCCGGAACGACTCGATCCGGATGGGCACGTCCGGTCCGGGCACCACGATCGGGATGTCGGCCAGGTTCGCCTTGGCCGGCGGCACGAGAACGAGGGCGCCGTCGTCGCGGATCGCGATACGGCCGTCGACCGTCAGGCCGCGCACCCGGATCCGGACCTTGTCGGGGGCGGTCAGGGTCACCTCGCTCGGAGCGGCTCCCATGGCGCCCTCCACCGCTTGCGCCGCCAGCTCCTGGGCGGTCACGGCCGAGAACGTCATCGTCCCCGAGACCCGGTCGGACGAACCGCTCAGCGTCACCTGCGGGATCGTCACCGCCGGGCGGTCGGGGCCCGCGGGCAGGCTCACGAACCGGAGCGTACCGGCCACCGCTTCGTACGTCCGGTCGACGAGCTTGACGTCGTGCAGGGTGACGTCGATCCCGACGGCCTCGATGCCGTGGTAGCGCGCGTTGGTCGCGACGACGTGGATCGTGTCGGCCTCGAGGGTCAGCAGTTTGGGCGGCGGATCGGATGCTACGGTCACCGTAGTGGTCTCGGCACTCAACCCGGCTGCCGCCAGCGCGCCCTGGGCGAGCGTGCCCGCAAGCGGCGGCAGGAGGAGCCAGACGACCGCCACCGCGACGACGGCGAGGAGGCTGAGGGTGACGAGGCAGCCGCGCACGGTCAGTCGCCACCCGGGTAGCCGAGCGACCCGAGCGCGGTCCCAGCCGCCGCACGTTCATCCCAGGGGAGCGGGCCGTCGGGACCGATGATCGACGATTCGTGGCCCTTGCCGGCGAGGAGCACGATGTCACCGGGACGGGCCCTGGCCAACGCCTCGCGAATGGCGTGCGAGCGGTCGGCGATCACGAGGAGGTCCGCGCCCCGGCGGCGACCGGCCGCCTCGGCCCCGCCCGCGATCTCGTCGAGGATGGCCTGGCGGTCCTCACCGCGCGGGTCCTCGTCGGTCACGACTACGAGGCGGCATCGCTCGCCGGCGATGCGGCCCATCATCGGCCGCTTCTCGAGGTCCCGTTCGCCGGCCGAGCCGAAGACCGCGATGACCCCGCCACCGCCCGCCGCGGCACGCGGGCCGAGCAGGTCGAGGACGGTCGCCAGGGACGCCGGGGTGTGGGCATAGTCGACCACGACCTCGAACGGCTGGCCGTGGTCGATCCGCTCCATGCGGCCGGGGACGCGACCGACCGATGCGAGGCCGGTTCGGACGTCGGACGGATCGAGACCCCAGCCGAGACCGAGCGCGATCGCGGCGAGCGCGTTGTGCGCGTTGAAGCGGCCGGCGAGCGGTACCTGGACCTCGCCATCCCAGCCGGGCGCCTCGACGCGGAGCCGGAGGCCCTGCCCCGTCTCGGTGAGCTGGGTCAGCCGGACGTCCGCATCGGCTCCCGCGCCGTAGGTGACGGGCCGCCCGCCCGCGGAACGGGTGGCCTCGACGAAGCCGCCCGCCGCGGGATCGTCGGAATTGACGACGCCGATCCGCGGACGATCGAGCGGCTTTGCCGGACGGGCCGTTCCGAGCCGCTCGAACAGGCTGAGCTTCGCCGCACGGTACGCCTCGAAGGAGCCGTGGAACTCGAGATGCTCGTGCGACAGGTTCGTGAACACGGCGGCGTCGTAGGCGATCCCGCCGACCCGCTCGGCGGCCAGGCCGTGCGAGGTGGTCTCGATGACGGCCGCCCGATCGCCGGCGCTGACCATCGCCCGGAGCAACCGCTGGAGCTCGAGCGCGCCCGGCGTGGTGACGTGGCCGGGCGTCGCCACGCGGACGGGGCCGACCCGCGTCTCGACCGTGCCGACGAGCCCGGTCGGGATCCCGGCGGCCTCGAGGACGGCCGCGGACAGGAACGAGGTCGTGGTCTTGCCGTCCGTGCCGGTCACGCCGACCACCGACAGCTCGTGGCTCGGATCGCGGTACCACCAGGCCGCGGCCGTGGCGAGGGCTGCCGCGCTCCGCTCGACCACGAGCTGGACGCCGCGGAGGCCCGCGACCGGCCGCTCGACGATCGCGCCGACCGCACCGATCGCCAGGGCGGCCGGAGCGAAGTCGTGACCGTCGACGTGGTCGCCCGGGACCGCGACGAACAACCCGCCCGCGACGACCCGCCGCGAATCGTCCGCCACGCCGGCAAGATCGATCCGGCCGAGCTCGGCCGGATCGACCGACGACCCGTCACGGACGATCGACCGGAGCCGGCCCTCCGCGGCCAGCCGGGCGACGAGCTCCGCGAGCGGTCGCGTGCCCTCCGGCTCGGCGCGGGCGAGGCTCATCTCGAGCGCCGCTGCCGTCCGCTCGGGGGCGCCGGCCGCCCCTGCCGTTCCGCTCATGACCCCGCAACCGCCGTGCCGAGCCCTCGCGGCGACCGCCGGCTCCGCTCCACCAGCCGATATGTCCGCCATCCGACGCCGCTGAGCGGGAGGTCCCATGCCCCGATCAGGCAGACCTCGCGGCCACCGAAGCCCTCCTTGAACTGGCGGATCCCGGGATGGACGAGTCCCCACAGGTCATACGACACGGCCCCGGCGGCGCGGCTCGAACGGATCGCCTCCCACTTGAGCAGGTAGTTCGCCCGGAGCTCGGCGCCGGCTCCGGTCATCCCGCCGTACGGCTCGACGACGCGGCCACCGCACCGTACGAGCAGCAGCACCGCCTCGACGTCGCCCGACGATGCCCGGGCGAACAGCAGCCGAGCACCGTCTGCCGGACGGAACGCGTCCCAGATGTCGCGGTAGGCCGCCTCGGTGCGGATCGGCGTCCCGGTCCGCTTCGAGGTCTCGGTCATGATCCCGTGGAAGGTCGGGAAGGCGGTCGGATCGGCATCGGCGTCGACGTCCTCGACGACGACCCCGTTCGTCCTTGCCTTCGTCACGTACTGCCGCCACTTGGAGCGGAGGTCGGACCAGAGGCTCGCTTCGTCGGCCGCGAGATCGATCACGCGGGTGACACTCGGCTGGACCTCGGGCGCTGGACGCCAGCCGAGGCGCTCGAGGGTCGCGCGAGCCGCACCCTGGGCGTCGAGCGGCCCGTCGAGCTCGATCTCCGGGTCGATCCGCAGATGGGCGACCCCGGCCGGCCCGCCGCCCGCAGCGGCCAGTGCGGCCCGAACAGCGTCATCCCAGCTCGCCAGGCCCGCCTCGGTCCACGAAGTCGCCAGTGGCCCGCGCGGGGCGTACGCGAACGTCCAGGGAACGGGGCGAGGGCGACGCAGGAGGATCCGGGCGCCGAACCGACCGCCGTCGGGCGACGTCGTCTCGACGAGCCGGCTCGACCAGCCGTTGGCCGCCTTGACCCGGGCCCACGCCGCGGTCTGGAGGTAGGTCGCCAGCGGATGGCCGGCGACGAAAGCGTCCCAGGCGACCGACGCGTCGCCGCTCGTCGGGGCTCCGTTCGTCACGGGCTGGCCGGACGACGGAGGGCGTCGGACATGAGCCGCACGATAGTGCCGACCTCCGGGATCCGCAACGCCCGGCTGAGCCCGAGATAGGCCAGGCCGGCCAGGCCGGTCGCCAGCGCGAGCTCGACGAGGAGCATCAGCCGTGGCGGCTGCGGCCCGACGACCGTGCCGAGCGCGTTCATCGTCGCCCAGGCCACCGCGCTCGCGACCACGGCGCAGACGAGCGCGATCGCCCCCGACCGCACGAGATCGGCGATGTCGAAGCCGCCCACCCGGCGGCTCAGGAGGACGAGCAGGAAGCTCGCCTCGGCCCACGACCCAATGGCGATCGCGAGGCCGATCCCGGCCAGCTCGAGCCGGCCGACGAGGAGGAACGAGAAGGTGACGTTGAGGGCGACGGCCAGGACGGCGGCCAGGACCGGAGTGAGCGTGTCCCGGTTGGCGTAGAAGGCCCGGGCGAGGATCGCGATGAGCGATTCCGAGGCGAGCGCGAGCGACAGGCAGACGAGGGCGGTCGCGGTGAGCGCCACGCCCTGCTCGTCGAACCGCCCGTAGCCGAACAGCAGGGTGACGATCTCGGTGCGCAGGACGATCGTCAGGCCGGCGAGTGGCAGCATCACCCACACGATCAGCCGGAGGGCCCGGCTGACGAGGCTGACGTACGTGCTCACGGCGCCCCGGGCGAGGTCGCGCGACATCGACGGGAGCATGACCACGCCGATCGGGATGCCGATGACGCCGATCGGGATCTGGAAGACCGAGAAGGCGATCGAGAAGGCGCTGACCGCGCCGGCCCCGAGCGTCGAGGCGAGCGACGTCGCGACGAGGAACGTGAGCTGGCTGGCCCCGAGACCGATCGCCCGGGGGACCATGAGCAGCAGCGCCTCGCGCGCCGCGCCGTCGCGCAGGTTGATCGAGGGCGACCAGCGGAACCCCGTCGCGCGGAGCGGCAGCAGCTGAACGCCCAGGTGACAGGCCGAGCCGGCCACGACCCCGACCGCCAGACCGGTCACGCCCATCGTCGGGTACAGCGCCAGCACCCCGCCGATGATCGCCAGGTTGTAGACGATCGGCGCGATCGCCGACGCGGCGAAGCGGCCCTTCGCGTTGAGCAGGCTGGTGGCCAGCGAGCCGAGCGACAGGAGGATCGGGCTGACGAGCATGATCCGGGTCAGGTCGACCGTCTGGGCCTGCTCGGCCGGGCTGAAGCCCGGCGTGATCCAGGGGATGAGCACCGGCGCGGCCACAAGGACCACCAGGGCGAGGACGAGCAGGATCGCCAGCATCACGTTGGCCACGGTCGACGCGACCCGCCAGGCGCGGCCCTCCTCGTCCTGTGCGAGCAGTCCCGAGACCACCGGGATGAGCGCCGACGACAGGGCCCCGGCCGCTACCAGCTGGAAGATGAGGTCCGGTAGCCGGAAGGCGGCGAAGAACGTGTCGAGCTGGCTGCCGGGGCCGATGGTCGTCCCGATCACCACGAGACGGACCCAGCCGAGCAGGCGCGACACGAAGAACGCGATCGTGACGACGAGCCCGGCCCGGGCGAGCGAACGGCTTACGGTCACGACGGTCGGGTGGCGCTGCGAGCCCTTGGATGGGCGTCGAGATAGGCGGCCCGGAGCCGGGTTCCCGACACGTGGGTGTAGACCTGGGTGGTGGCCAGGCTCTCGTGGCCGAGCAGCTCCTGGACGACGCGCAGGTCCGCTCCCCCGTCCAGCAGGTGGGTGGCGAAGCTGTGGCGCAGCGTATGCGGTGAGATCCCCAGGGGCAGGCCCGCCCGCGCCCGCAGCCGGTCGAGCCGGAAGCGCAGGCCGCGGACCCCGAGCGGCGCGCCCCGCTGGTTGAGGAAGACCTCGGCCGGGGCCTCACCGCTCGAGCCCGCCGGGCGTCGCGCCAGGAGGACCGGGCGCCCGGCATCGAGGTAATCGGCCAGGGCGGCGCGCGCCGGTCGTCCGAGCAGGCCGATCCGTTCCTTGCGGCCCTTGCCGACGACCCTGACCTCCCCGCGCCCGAGGTCGAGCGACCCGAGGGTTGCCGCGGCCAGCTCGCTGATCCGGAGGCCGGCCGCGTAGGCCGTCTCGACGAGGGCCCGGTCGCGGAGCGCGAGGGCCGCCGTCAGGCCGGGTGCCCGGGTCGCCCCACTGGCCGCCGCGGCCGCCTCGTCGTCGATCGCGCCAAGAAGCCGCTCGACCTCGCGCGCCTCGAGGACCTGGGGCAGCCGCTTCGGCTGGCGCGGTGTCGCGATCGCGCCCCACGGGTCACCGGCGCACAGGTCGTTCCGGGCGGCGAACCGGTAGAACGACCGGATCGCGGCGAGACGCTGCCCGACCGACGTCCTGGCGTGACCCTCGGATAGGACCTCGAGATACGCCCGCAGGTCGCCACGGGCGGGGCGCCGCCAGTCGATCTTGCGCTCGTCGAGCCAGCCGAGGTAGGCGCCGACCGCGGTCGCATACGAGCGTCTCGTGTGAGCCGAAACGTCGCGGGCGACGAGCCCGCCGAGGAATCGATCGAGCGCGTCGGCGCCGGTCACGCCCCGGGCGCGCGCTCGGTCCCGCGACGCCGGCCGGTCGGGCGGCGGCCGCTCGTCGATCGTGACGATCGCGTGCGGCTGCCGGTCCGGGATCCCGAACGCTCTCCGCCCCCGCGCGCCCCTCCGCCGCGACCGCCGCGCGACGGGCGGGCCAGCGCGGCCGGGTCGGGCGGGCCGCCGTGGACGGTGCTGCCGGGCGCGATCGACGCCGCCGGCTCGTCCATCGTCGACCCGCACTTCAGGCACATCGCGGCGTCCTCGCCCTTCCGGGCAACCGGTCCGCCGTCGGCGTCGTGGAGGGCGCCGAGCGGCTCGTGCGAGGTCGTGAAGTCGCACTTGGGGTAGCGCGAGCAGCCCCAGAACACGGAGCCGGTGCGGCGCGCCCGGCGCGGCGTCAGCCGGCCCTCGCCACAGCGCGGGCACGCAACCTCGAACGGCAGCGGCTCGGGCGGCGGCGGGCCCTCGCGCTTGATGTAGTCGCAGTCGGGATAGCGCGAGCAGCCGACGAACGGCCCGAACCGGCCGCGTCGCGCGACGAGCGTCCCGCCGTCGGTCGCGCCGCACTTCGGGCACGTCTCGCCCACGCCGGGCAGGACCGGCGCGTCCTCCTCCTCGCCGGGCAGTGGCCGCGACTCCTTGTGCTCCGGGTAGAGCGAGCAGGCGAGGAAGCGGCCGTTGCGGCCCAGTCGGACGACCATCGGGTGGCCGAGCGAGCAGACCTCGTCGGACGGCTCCGTGGTGAAGTCACGCCGGCGGAGGACCGCCCGCTTCTCGTCGACCCGCTCCTTGAGCGGACCATAGAACTCGCGCAGGAGCGGGACCCACGGCCGTTCGCCGCGGGCGACCTCGTCGAGCTCCTCCTCCATCCGCGCGGTGAACGCGAGGTCGACGTACTCGCCGAAGTGGTCGACCAGCAGGTCCGTGACGACCTCGCCGATTGGCTCTGGATGGAGCCGTCGCTCAACCACTGTGACGTAGCCCCGGTCGACGATCGTCGAGATCGTCGCCGCGTAGGTCGACGGCCGCCCGATCCCGTGCTCCTCGAGGGCCTTGATCAGCGTCGCCTCGGTGTAGCGCGGCGGCGGCTCGGTGAAGTGCTGGACGGGGGTCACGTCGGCCACCCGGGTGACGTCGCCCTCGGCGAGCGGCGGGAGGGCGCGCTCGGCCTCCTCGGCCGCATCGTCCTGGCCCTCGGTGTAGACACGGCTGAACCCGTCGAAGACCGTCTTCGTGGCGCTCGCCCGCAGGCCATACGACCCGGCGACGAGCTCGGCCGTCGTCGTCTCGAGCTCCTTCTCCTTCATCTGGCTCGCCAGCGCGCGCTGCCAGATGAGGCGGTACAGACGGGCCTCGTCGCGTCCGAGCGTCCGAGCCAGGGTGTCAGGATCGCGTTGGAACGAGGTCGGCCGAATGGCCTCGTGCGCCTCCTGAGCATTCTTCGACTTCGTCTTGAACGGCCGGCCCTTGGGCATCGTGTACTCGGTCCCGAAGCGCTCGCCGATGACCTCGCGCGCCTCGCCCATCGCCTGCCCGGCGAGGGCGACCGAGTCGGTCCGCATGTACGTGATCAGGCCGACCTGGCCATCGGCCGTCTCGACTCCCTCGTAGAGTCGCTGGGCGACCGACATCGTCCGCTTCGGGCTGAAGCCGAGCTTGCGGCTGGCCTCCTGCTGGAGCGTCGAGGTCGTGAATGGCGGCGCCGGGCTGCGCTTCGAGCGCTTGATCGTGATGGAGTCGACGACGGGCTGGCTCGCCCGGATCGCCGCGACGTGGCGCTCGGCTGTGTCGCCGTCACCGATCTCGGGCTTGGCGCCGTCGATCCGCACGAGCTCGGCGAGGAAGTCGCTGCCGCCGGGGGCGATGAGGAGCGCCTCGATCGTCCAGTACTCGATCGCCGTGAACGCCCGGATCTGGCGCTCGCGATCGACCACGAGGCGGACCGCGACCGATTGGACCCGGCCGGCCGACAGGCCGGAGCGGACCTTGCGCGAGATCAGTGGGCTGAGGGTGTAGCCGACCATCCGGTCCACGATCCGGCGGGTCTGCTGGGCGTCCACGAGATCCCGGTCGATCGAGCGCGGATGGGCGAACGCCTCGCGGATCGCCGGCTCGGTGATCTCGCTGAACGTCACCCGCGACTGGCGATCCTCGGGCAGCCCGATCGCTTCCGCGACGTGCCAGGCGATCGCCTCACCCTCACGGTCGAGGTCGGTGGCGAGGTAGACGCGGTCCGCGGTGCGGGCCGCCTTCTCGATCGCGGCGAGCTGGCGATGACGATCCGGCGAGATCTCGTAGGTCGGCGCGAAGTCGTGCTCGACGTCGACGCCGAGCTTGCCCTTGCCGGGGTTCTCCGGCAGGTCGCGGACATGACCGTACGAGGCCAGGACCGTGTAGCCCGGGCCGAGATAGCGCTCGATCGTCTTCGCCTTGGCCGGCGACTCGACGATGACCAGATCCCTGCTCATGTCGTGCGGGAGTCTAGCACCGGCCTCTCGCCGGCCCGTCGACGGCCGTCGGGACCGACGATCGCGGTCCCCGGCGACGAGGGTTGACCGCTACAGCCGGAACGACCCCGACCGTGGATCGGGCGACCCCGCTCAGACGTCGCGCACGCGGCGCAGGAAGTCCTCGTCGATCTCGAGCTCCTCCTCCGGCTCCGGAGCGGCCGCGGGGATGACGCCGGCGCCGAGCCGCGGAACACCGTCGTCGGTCTCCTCGACCGTGCCGGCCGGGACCTCGATGAAGCGCATGTGGATCATCGGGAACACGAACACCGAGGACGAGTCGTCAGCGAAGATCGGCCGCTTGCCGTTCTTGTCGCGCAGGTTCGTGCACAGGAGCGTGACGTCCGTCGCGGCCGGGATCGCGTACAGGTCGGCCACGAGCGGCTGCTCGTTATTGATGTGCAGGACGGCGTTCCGGATCAGCGGGGTCAGCCTTCCCAGAAGTCCACGACGAGGCGCACCCGTCCGTGGTAGACCCAGACCCCGATCCCGACGTACTTCATCTTCGTCGACATGATATTGGCGTAGTGGCAGTAGCCGCCGCACGGCTTCTCGCTCTGGAAGAAGAGGTGCGAACCGAGGACCGAGGCGTACGGGTTGGCGGCCGAGCGACAGCCGATGTTCTCGCGGTAGTCGCCGTTGTAGCCGTGGCGGCGCAGCCGGACCCCGGGGTCGCCGTCGGCGAAGTGGCTGCAGATCCCGGTCGAGGCGAGGTACTTGGCGTACGGGCGGGACACCTCGCTGCTGATCCCGGCACTCAGGACGAGCGGAGCGATGCCGCTGCCGCCCGGGCTGCTGCAGTTGCCGCCCGACGTCACCCAGCCGCCGCCGCGGGTGCAGTTCATGAGCTGCAGGTAGTAGGTCTCGACGGCATGCCACGAGCCGGCGCCGACCGACGACCCGTGCCCGATGTGGGTCGTCCTCGACGTCGCCCGAGCCACGGGAACGGGCTTGGCCTCGATCCGGAAGGTGACCGTCCTGGTGGCGTTGAGCGGTGTTCCGCCGCGATCGGTCGCGCTGGTCGCGACGGTCATCGCGACGGTGGCCCCGTATGGCAGGGCGGTGGCCGGCTGGAAGACGAGCACCGTGTCGCCCTCGGCCCAGCCGATCGTGCCCTTGAGCTTCTTCGTCCCGACCTGGGCGCTGAACGCCGCCGCGGTCGAGGCGCGATCCATGCGGGCCGTGAAGCGGACCGACAGCGCGGCGCCGCGGGCGACGCCGGTCGTGCCGGTCAGCGGCCGGAAGCGGATGACCGACGGACCCTTGGTGGTCCGGATCGCCAGCGGTGCGATTGGCGTCGTGGCGATCCCGTCAGCGTCCTGGATCGCGCTCGCGAGCGAGACGGTGTAGGCCGTGTCGGGCGCGAGCGGCACCGTCGGGAGGAACGTGACGGTGGTCCCGGCCCCCTCGGCGGTGGTCTCGAACGTGCCTTCGACCGGCGGATCGACATGGAACGACGCCTGCACCGCGGCCGAATCGACCGGTCCGTCGAACGCCAGCGTGATGGTCGTCGCGGTCGGGACGCGGCCCTTGATCGCCGTCTGGGACGTGCTCACGCGCCCAGCGACCGGCAACCGGGTGGTGAAGATCGCGCGAGCCGGCGCGGCCAGCGTCTGGCCGGTCCGATCGAGCGCCTTCGTCCCGATCGTGATCGTGTAGTACGTGGCCGGCTTCCAGCCCGTCTTCGGGGCAACCGTCAGCGACGTCCCCGCGGCGTTCCATGACAGCGCAACGTCGGCGGTCGGTGAAACCGTCAGCGCCGACGCCACGCTCTTGGCGTCCATCGCGGAGCTGAACGACAGGCGAACGGGCTCGCGGATCCCGTGATGTGGTTCGATGCTCCCGGCCAGGGCGGCCGGGCCGAGGGGTGTGGCGGTGACCGGAGGACGTGCCGAAGTGGTCACCGGTGCCGCGAGGCCGACCAGGACGATCCCGCTGATCGCCAGGGTCCCGATCCCGACGCCCATCCGGCCGGCGAGCAACCGTCGAGCAACGACGGGGCCGTAGATGAGTGCGAGGACAGGCAGGGCCAGCGCCGCGACGGCGAACTTTCGCAATAGACAGTCTCCTGGCTCGTTGCCTGGGGTCAGCGGCTTCGTGCGGCTGTCTGATCTCGGGACGCCTGCCCAGAAGATCGCCGGCAAGCGTAGCACCAGGTCTCAAGTCAGGGCAAACCTGGGCGCGCCGGCAAGCTGGCCGGCCGGCCGGTAGCGGCCGTAGGCGCCGACGACGAGACCGCGGATCTCGAGCAGGGTGAGCGCCCCGAGCACGGCCGGAACGGGCAGTGCCGTCCGGTCGGCGAGCTCGTCGAGGGTCGTCGCGCCGTCGGCGAGCGCATCGGCGATCGCGGCCTCGGATCGCCCGAGCGAGGCGAGGAGCGCGGCTCGCGAGACCGGTCCGTGGGTCGGGCGGGTGCCGGAGGGCTCGAACCCGACGAGCTCGAGGTCGTCGACGAGCTCGGCGAGCCCGGCGACGAGGCGCGCCTCGCCCGGGTAGGCGCGCAGGAACGCCAGGCACCCGGCCGAGGCCGGCGCATCGAGCGGGCCGGGGACCAGAAAGCAGCCTCTCCCCTGTTCGAGGGCCCAGCGTGCCGTGATCAACGCACCGCTGCGCAACCCGGCCTCGACCACCACGATCGCGTCGGCCAGACCGCTGATCAGCCGGTTGCGGCGTGGGAAGGTGCCCTGGGTCGGACCCGCGTCCGGTGGCAGCTCGGAGACGACCGCGCCGCCGGTGTCGACGATCGCCGCGGCCAGCCGCCGGTGGGCGGCCGGGAAGAGGCGGCCATGCCCGGACCCGAGGACCGCAACCGTCGGTCCATCGGCTGCCACGGCCGCGGCGTGGGCCGCCCCGTCGATCCCGACCGCGAGCCCGGACACGACCACGCTGCCGAGCCCGGTGACCGCGGTCGCGATCCGCGCGGCGAAGGCCCGGCCGGTCTCGGTCGGCCGGCGCGTGCCGACGATCGCCACCGAGGAGGGTGCGTCGAGGGCCGCCGGCGCGCCGTGCACGAACAGGACCGGTGGTGGTTCCTCGATCCGCCGCAGCCGGGTCGGGTACGAAGGGTCGTCGATCGTGAGAACGGCGACCCGATCGGCGGCCAGCCGGTCGAGGATCGCGGCTGGATCGGCGGCCGCCACCCCCAGCGCCTCGACCATCGGACCGGCCAGCCGGTCGCGCCCCGCCGCCGGGCCTTCGCGGATGAGACGTCTCCCCTCGGGGTCGGTGGCCAGCTCGATGACCCGCCGGGCGCTGCCGTGCTCGCGCAGCAGCAGGGCGAAGGTCATCGGTCCCAGCCCGGGCACGGACGCGAGGACCGCCCAGGCATCCCGCTCCGCGATCACCGCTCAGCTCGCCAGCCGGCCGGCATACGGGCCGCTGGGGACCCGGAACCGTGCGGCCTCCTCGAGGTGCTCGTGACGGACGTCCTCGGCTGCCTCGAGATCGGCGATCGTCCGGGAGACCCGCAGAAGCCGCCCGACGCCGCGTGCCGACAGCCCGGCGGTCGCCGCGATCTGCGCCACGAGCCGCTCGTCGGCGGGCCCGAGCCGGCAGGCCGACCGCAGCCGGGCGCCGTCGAGCCGGGCGTTCGGGACGCGGCCACGGTGGATCCCGATGTCCCGGGCGGCCGCGATCCTCTCCGCCACGAGCGAGCTCCGCTCGGCGGACCCGCGGCCGAGCAGCTGGGCCTGCGGGACGGGCGGCATCTCGACCCACAGGTCGATCCGGTCGCGGAGCGGCCCCGAGACGCGGGCGGTATAGCGGTCGGGAACGCCGGGCGGGCAGCGACAGACCCCGCCCGCAGCGATCCCGCCGCCGCACGGGCACGGGTTCATCGCGGCGACAAGCTGGAAGCGCGCCGGCAGGGTCACGGCGCCGCCGGCCCGGACGATCGTGACCTCGCCGTCCTCGAGCGGCTGGCGGAGCGCCTCGAGCACGTCCCGCGCGAACTCCGGCAGCTCATCGAGGAAGAGCACACCCTCGCTCGCCCGCGTCACCTCGCCCGGAGCGAGGCGCGGGCCGCCGCCGAGCATTCCGGCGTAGCTCGTCGTGTGGTGCGGCGCCCGGAACGGGCGCGATCGGACGAGGTCCTGCAGCGGGCCGTCGCCGGCCGCCGAGACGATCGCCGAGGCGAGCCGGGCCTCGCCATCGCTGAGCGGCGGGAGGAGCTGCGGGATCGTCCGGGCGAGGAGCGTCTTGCCGGATCCGGGCGGCCCGATCATGAGCAAGCCATGACCGCCCGCGAGCGCGATCTCGAGCGCCCGCCGCCCGAGGGCTTGGCCGCGGACGTCGGCAAGGTCGGGCACGTCGCGGGCCGGCGCCGCCGTGCCGTCCGCTCGTCGCTCGGAGACCGGGTTCGGGGCCGTCCGTTCGGGATCGCCCGCCGTGAGCTCGACCCTCGCCGGCGGCTCGAGCCTCCGGCGGCGGTGCGACGCGGCGCTGCGAAGGAGGCCGACGACGTCGCCCAGGCTGGCCGCCGGCCGGATGTCGGCGTGGTCGACCAGCGCCGCCTCGGCAGCGGCAGCCGTCGGCACGACGACCCGGCTCCCGGAACGGCGGACGAGCGCGACGACCATCGGCAGCACGCCCGGGACCGGCCGGAGCTCGCCGCCGAGCGACAGCTCGCCGATGAACGCCCAACGGCCCGTCGCCCGGACCTGCTCGGAGCCGAGCAGGATCCCGACGGCGATCGCCAGGTCGAGCGACGCCCCGGCCTTCCGCAGGTCGGCTGGGGCGAGGTTGACCGTGATCCGGCGGGGCGGGAAGGCGAGACCGCTGTTGCGGATCGCGCCGCGCACCCGCTCACGAGCCTCCTGGAGGGCGGCGTCGGGCAGGCCCACGATCGCGAACCCGGGCAGGCCCGGGGCGACGTCGACCTCGACCCGGATGACCCGGCCCTCGATGCCCTGGAGCGTGGCGGCCTGGACGGTGGCGAGCACCGTCGGAGGCTAGGCGGCGACCCTCACCGCGGACTTATCGACGACGCGGCGCGGACGGTCAGCGAGCGGTCGGCGCCGCCAGCTGTGGCGCGTCCCCGGTCGCCGTGGTCTTGTCGATCGCGCGGGCGAACTCGAGCAGCGACCGGCCGAGCGGCGAGTCGGCCTTGCTGAACATGAACGGCGAGCCGCTGTTGAGGGCGCTGATCGCACCGCGGTACTCGTTCAGGATCTGGTGGTCGATCGGGCGCTTGAGCGCACTTTCCGCGTTCTTCACGTTGATCCCGGTGAATGCGTTCGAGCGGTTGAGGACGAGCCGGACCTTGTGCTGCTCGACCCCGAGATGGCCAATCGTCTCGAGCACCAGCCGAACGTTCTTGAGGCAGGACAGGTCGGCGGTCATCACGACGTAGAACACGTCGGCGGCGTCGAGGATCTTGAGGTTGACCTCGTCGAGCCGCTTGTCGATGTCGATGATCACGTAGTCGTAGAGCGTCCGGAGGTTGTCGAGGATCATCGGGATGTGCTCCTCGGTCACGAGCTCGGCCGTCTCCGGCGACGGCGGCGCGAGGAGCAGGTCGATCCCCGAGTCGTGGCGCACGACGACCGACTTGATGATGTCGGCGTCGATCGAGGTTGCGGTGACCACGTCGAGGATGCTCTTGCGATCGAGGCCGAGGTCGAGGAAGACGCGGTGGTCGCCGAACTGCAGGTTGCCGTCGACGAGGACGACCTTCCGGTTCAGCTCGCGGTGGAGGGCGATCGCCGCATTGATCGCGATCGTCGTGGTCCCGACGCCGCCCTTGGCGCCGTAGAACGCGGCGACCCGGCCGAGCGGCGGGCGGCCGACGAGCCCCTCGCGCGGCGCGAACCGGGCGAGCAGGCTCTTCATCCGGGCGAGCAGCTCGGCCTGGTGGAACGGCTTGATCAGGTAGTCGTCGGCCCCGGCCCGCAGCCCGCGGACGCGCTGCTCGATCTCGCGCTCGGCGGTGAGCATGATGATCGGGACGTGGACCGAGGCCGGCTCCTCCTCGCGGATCTTCGTCGCGACCTGGTAGCCGTCGAGCTTGGGGAGCATCACGTCGAGGAGGATGAGGGCGGGATCCTCGGTGCTCCACAACTTGAAGCCCTCGGCGCCGTCGCTGGCGACGAGGACCTCGTAGCCTTCCTGCTTCAGGGTGTAGGACAGGACCCGCTGGACGTTCGGGTCGTCATCGACGACGAGGATCTTGGCCGCCATGCGCTCCCCTGGTGGGTCGGTTCGCCGGGCCGCATCCCGGGGTCCCGGGGCCGATTATAGGCTCAGCCGGTCGGCGCCCGGACATGGGACCGACGTACCGGGCGTCAGCCAATGGCGCCGGTCCGGGCGAGGTGGTCGAAGACGAGCCGGCTCCAGGTCTCGAGCCCGTCGCGGACGGCCTCCACCGTTGCGCTCGACTCGAACGAGCCGCGCAGCTTGTCGGTCTCGCGGACCGCCACCGGGCGTCCTGCGGCGTCCGCGACGTAGACCACGCCGAGATGGACCGAGCCGACCTCGGTCGTGTCGTCGTTGAGCAGGCCGACGAACCGGTAGTCGGGCTCGAAGCCGGCCACGACCTCCTCGCGCCACTCGCGGGCGAGGCCGCCGGCGAGGTCGACGTCCCCGGGGTTGAGGTGGCCACCGACCCCGATCGACCAGCGGTCGTGGAGACGCCGATCGGCCCCGCCGCGCGTCCGTTGCATGAGGAACCAGCACGGACCGTCGCGCAGCACGAGGTACGGGATCACCTGCTTGAATGCGGCATCGGTCTCCATCGCCGGGCGGGGCTCGAAGCGGCCCGACCGGGCGATCGTCGCCAGGATCGAATCGGCGTCATCGGTGCGGATCCCGAGCCAGCCGGCGCCGGGCACCGCGAGCGAGCGTGGCACGACGTAGACCAGCTCGTCGACGCCTGCGCCGATCATCCGGCCTCGATCCGCCGTCGGGCGGCCGCGAACCGTTCGGCCAGGTCGGCCGCGTCGGGTCCGGGGGGCTCGAGCGCGGCCAGCCATTCGTCGAGCGCGGCCCGGAGCGTGCGCAGCCCGGCCGCGATCTCCGTGGGGTTGGTGACGGCGATCCCCGCCGCCATCGCGGGGTCGCCGGCGGCCAGCCGGGTCATGCTCCGCCAACCGCCGGCGGCAAGCTCGGCAGCCGCCGGCCAGTCCGGACCGGCGGTGACGGCCTCGACGAGGGCCGCGGAGGCGACGAGCGGGAGGTGGCTGATCGCCGCGACCAGGCGGTCGTGCGTCGCTGGATCGAGCTCCTGGGACCGGGCGCCGCACGCCTGGATCAGCCACTCCACGCGGGCGACGTCGGAATCCCCGGCCCCGCTCCCGCGGCAGACGACCCACGGCCGTCCGATGAAGAGGTCGTCGCGCGCGGCGCCAAACCCGGGCGTCTCGAGGCCGGCCATCGGATGACCGCCGACGAAGCGGAGGCCGGCACGATCGGCCCGCGCGACGATCGCTCCCTTCGTGCTCGCTACGTCGGTCACGGTCGCCTCCGGCCCGAGGCTTCCAGCGAGGGAACCGGCGAGCTCGTCGATGAGCTCGAGGCAGGCGAGCGGCGGTGCGGCGAGGATCACGAGCTCCGCGTCCTCGATCGTCGCGGCCAGATCGGGCGGCGCGGCGTCGATCACGCCGGCCGACAACGCCGCCGACGGTCCGTCACCGCCCGGGCTCCAGGCGGCAAGGCGATCGGTACGCTCGACCGAGCCGGCCGGGCGACGGAGCCGGAGAGCCCGGGCGATCGACCCGCCGATGAGCCCGAAGCCGACGATCGCAATCCGCACGGGGCCGATGATGTCAGGTCCGGCAACGGGCCGTCCGCCGGCCGCGCGGGAACGACGTGGTCGTTCAACGGCGGCGCTAGAATCGCCCGATGAGTGGCCGTCCCAACCCTCCTGCACCGACCGTCGCGCCGACGGAACGTCCGCCGGCAGCCCGACCCGAGGCGCGTCCGATCCGGGTCCTCCTCGTCGACGACCACCGCGCGCTGGCGGACGCGCTCAGCCGCCTGCTCGACGGCGAGCCCGGGATCGTCGTCGTGGGCACGGCCTATTCGGCGGCGGCCGCCCGCGCTCGGCTGCGTGAGCCGGCCGACGTGGTCCTGATGGACTACGCCCTGCCGGACGGCACGGGAGCCGAGGTCACCCGCGCGGTCAAGGCGCGCTGGCCGAAGGCGCTGGTGATCATGCTCACCGCCCACGACGATGACGAGACCGTCCTCGAATCGATTCAGGCCGGAGCCGACGGCTTCCTCCCGAAGACCGCCTCGACGACCGAGGTCCTCTCGGCGATCCGCGCGGCACACGCCGGCGAGACGCTCCTCCCGCCGGCCGTCATCGCCAAGATCGCGCTCCGCGTCCGGACGGCGCGGGAGGTCGGGGTCGACCCGCCGCGGATCGAACCGCTGACGGTCCGCGAGCTCGAGATCCTGCGCGCGTTGAGCGCCGGTCACACGACCCGCGAGATCTGCGACGAGCTGGGGATCGCCCCGAACACGCTCCGGACGCACGTCCAGAACATCACGGCCAAGCTGAAGGTCCACTCGAAGCTGGAAGCCGTCGTGGTCGCGCTCCGCTACGGACTGGTCGACCCGCCGACCCCCGAGGATCGCCTCTACCCCTGAGCCGGTCGTTGGTCCGGCACGGACGTCGGTCGGTCAGTCCACCCAGCCAGCGGCATCGCGCCGGCCGCCGGACGAGCTGCTGCTCGATCCACCGGACCGCCGCTGACCCGACCGCCGATCGGTCGCGCGCCGCTCCGTCGCGGCCTCCGGCGGCCCGGGATCGTCACCCGGGTTCATCCGGCGCAGGTCCTGGCGGCGCTCGAGCTCGCGCCGCTCGGGGTTGAGGTACGCGCCGCAACGCGGGCAGCGGCGTTCCTCGGCGAAGAGCGACTCGATCGGTGAGGTCGTGTAGATCTGCCGGCCACACGACCAGCAGGCAAGCCTGGGCATGACTGAGATGCTACCCCCGCCGCGTCGTTCGGTCCGCGATCACACCCTGGGCAGGGCCGCGAGCGCCGCCGCGACCTTCTCGACCGGGTATTCGTAGTCCTCGAGCTGGCCACTCAGGTAGCGCTCGTACGCGCTCAAGTCGAAGTGGCCGTGGCCGCACAGGTTGAACAGGATCACCTTGGCCCGGCCGGATGCCTTCGCCTCCAGCGCCTCGTCGATCGCCGCGTGGATGGCGTGGGTCGGCTCGGGCGCCGGCAGGATCCCCTCGGTCCGGGCGAAGCGGACGCCCGACTCGAAGCTTGCCCGCTGGTGGACACTCCGGGCCTCGATGTAGCCGTGCTCCTTGAGCAGCGACACGAGCGGCGCCATCCCGTGGTAGCGCAGGCCACCGGCATGGATCGGATCCGGGATGAAGTCGTGGCCGAGGGTGTACATCTTGACCAGCGGGGTCATCTGGGCCGTGTCCCCGAAGTCGTATGTGTAGACGCCGCGGGTCATGCTCGGCGCCGCCTCGGGCTCAACGGCCACGACGCGGTACGACCCACCGCCGCGGAACGAGCGACCGAGCCACGGGAACGACAGCCCGGCGAAGTTCGAGCCGCCGCCGGCGCAGCCGATGATGACGTCGGGCTCCTCGCCGGCCATCTCCATCTGGAGGATCGTCTCCTGGCCGATCACGGTCTGGTGGAGCAGGACGAAGTCGAACACCGACCCCAGCGAATACTTCGTCCCGGGATGGCTGACGGTGTCCTCGATCGCCTCGCTGATGGCGATCCCGAGCGATCCCGTGCTGTCGGGGGTCTCGCCGAGAACCCGGCGCCCGTACTCCGTGCTGAGCGACGGGCTGGCAACGACCTCCGCGCCGTACGTCTCCATAAGCATCCGCCGGTATGGCTTCTGGTCGTAGCTGGCGCGGACCATGAAGACCTTGACCTCGAGCCCGAAGACGGCCCCGGCGAAGGCGAGCGCGCTGCCCCACTGGCCGGCCCCGGTCTCGGTGGCGAGACGAGTGACGCCCTCGGCCTTGTTGTAGTAGGCCTGGGCGAGGGCGGTGTTCGGCTTGTGGCTGCCCGAGGGGCTGCCGCCCTCGTACTTGTAGTAGATGTGAGCCGGCGTATCGAGGGCCTGCTCGAGGCGATGGGCGCGATACAGCGGGCTCGGCCGGTACAGCCGGTAGGCGTCGAGCACGGGCTCGGGGATCTCGATCTCGCGGTCCTTGCTCACGACCTGCCCGATGAGCGCCATCGGGAACAGCGGGGCCAGGTCGTCCGGGCCGATCGGCTGGCCGGTACCCGGATGGAGGACGGGCTCGGGCGGCACCGGCAGGTCGGCGGCGATGTTGTACCAGGACCGCGGGATCCGCTCCTCGTCGAGGATGAACTTCGTGCGACGAGAACTCGACACTGCCACGGCCAGGCCTCCAGAGACGAGACACCCCGCCTGGGGACGGGGTCACGACTCACTCGACGGATGGATCACCGAGCCGAACGCGCGGTCGGCCGGCCAAGCCTACGCCCGGCCGACGGGCCACCGCAAGCGAGGGTCAGCGCACCGTCTCCAGGCTCGCCACGACGATGGCGGCCGCAGCCAGGACCAGGTTGACCAGGCCGAGCGCCAGCACGACGCGGACGCGCTGGACGGTGGTGTCGTCGATCGTGGGCTCCTCTCCGGGCACTGGGGCGGAGCGTCATCGGCGGAGTGGTTCGGTGCGGTGCAGGGCGCTCGATGCTAGCAGACCGGGCGCCCGGTCAACGGGCTAGGTCGCCGGTGCCCCGCGGGGCGCGAGGGCGACCTCCTCGATCGGCACGTAGCGGGCCGGCCCTCCGCCGGTCACGCTCTCGAACAGGATGAGCCGGTCGACCATCCAGCGGGCATCCAGGTCGCCCGCGGCCGCGGTCAGCCGGGCCGCCGTCTGTCCGCCCGAGCCGATCCCGTCCGAACGCGCCAGGGTCAGGTGTGGACGGAACGGGCGATCCTCCGGCGTCCAGCCGCGCGCCGCGAGCTCCTGGTCGACCGCGACGGTCAGCGCCGCCAGCTCCGCCGCACCCGCTCCGATCCCCAGCCACAGCGAGCGCGGCCGGACGGGACCCGGAAAGGCCCCGGCGCCGTCGAGGGCGGCCTCGAAGCTCGGCCGGCCGGCCGCCGCCGCACGCAGCGCGTCCGCGGCGAGCGCGATCCGGGGCTCGGGCGTCGGGCCGATGAACCGGAGCGTCACGTGGAGCCCGTCGAGCCGGACCCAGCGGACCTCGCGCTCGCCCGGGACCGAGGCGGCGCGGACCTCCGCCACCAGGCGCTCCACGGCGGTGCGTGCCGCCGGCGCGACCGGTACGGCGGCGAAGATGCGCCGGCCGGGGATCCCGGCGTACGGATCGCCGCGGCGAGCGGTCATCCCGGCGTCGGACGCTCGCCCGTCTCGCGCTCCCAGGTCGCCCGATCGGAGCGCAGGATCTCGTGGGCGCGCTCCCGGTCGCGCCAGCCGAGGACCTCGACGGTCTTGTCCTCGAGCAGCTTGTAGGTCTCGAAGAAGTGCTCGATCTCGACGAGCCGGTGTGGCCGCATCTGCTCGACGCGCTCGATGTGGGCCTGGTTCGGGTCACCGAGCGCGACGCACAGGATCTTGAAGTCGGCTCCCTTCTCGTCGCGCATCTCGAGGACGCCGACCGGGCGGGCGTTGACGTGGCAGCCCGTGAACGTCGGCTCGTCGATCACGAGCAGGGCGTCGGTGTGGTCCCCGTCGTCGGCCCGGGTACCCTCCACGAAGCCGTAGTCGAAGTTGTAGAAGACGGCCGAGCTGAGGACCCGATCGAGCCGGTAGACCCCGGCCCGCTCGTCCCACTCGTACTTGTTCCGGCTCCCGCGCGGGATCTCGACCACGATCTCGACGACGGCGGGAAAGCTGGCGCTCGGGTCGGGCATCCCCGAACCATAGCCCGACGACGCCGGCGCGTCCGCCGGTTGCTGCCGGATCCCGGTCAGACCGCCGGAGGCTGACCCGGAAAGACGGGCTGGGCCGCGGCCTGGAGGTGTCGGATCCGACCTCTCGCGTAGCGGGTGTGAATGGCGAACGAGGCGATGAACGCCACCACGGCGAGGGCCATGACCGGCGCCGGCGCGACGCCGACGAGGACGAGCGCAAAGGCCAGGATGGCCGCAGCGAGTACCGAATCAACGACGATCACGACCGCCGGCGTCGCCGCGAGGACGTGCGCGAGCTGCGACAGGCCGGGCTCGAAGGACATCGTGTGGGTGACGCCCTGCGAGTCGTCCGTGACGCCCATCACGAAGAACGGGGCCAGGTCCGGGGCCAGCTGGAGATACCCGGCTCGAATCCGGTTCATTCCGATGATGCATTGGGCGTCGTGGTAGTTGGACGATCCGGTCCGGAGGAAGGTCGTCACCCCGACGAACAGGACGACCGGAAGGATCACGACACCGAAGACGAAGAACGGCTGGCCGAAGCTCGAGCCCTGTCCGACCAGCGCCAGGGCGACGATCGCGCCCGACAGCAGCGACAGATACATCCCGACGCGTGCGAACGCCTCGTTCCAGGCAAGCGCGCGTGCGGCCACGAGGCTGGAATGCTCGGACGCGAGGATCTGCAGCCGCATCGCGTTGGTCACCCCGTCGCTGCCGAGCGCGGGGACGGGCTGGGCGGGCGGCGACGCCGTGGCGGCGGTCGGGCCGGCGGGCTGGATGGACATCGGGCGCTCCGTGTGGGCCGCTGGATGACCCCGAGCCTAGCGCCCGAGCGGACATGGCTCAAGGCACCCGAGCCCGAAAGTCGCACGGAACAACCGCCAACGACGCTCTGGCCAGCAATTGCCAAGCGCGGCCACGGCCGGCGCCGCTGGGCGAGCCCAGGCCTAGGCCGGCGTCGAGCACGTGAGCGAGCGCACTCGAACGTGCGTGAGCGAACGGCGCAGCCGCCAACGACGCTCTGTACCGGCCACTGTCGTCCCCGGAACGAGCCGTCGTGGGCGGGTGCCCAGGGCTAGGCGCCGGCGAGCACGCGAGCGAGCGCACTCAAACGTGCGTGAGCGAACGGCGCAGCCGGCAACGACGCCATGGGTGATCCGCCCCCGACGGCTAGTCGTTGTAGAGGCGTTCCTCGATGAGCTTTTCCTGAACCGTCCGCCCGTTCGGGTCGAAGCACGAGAACTCGAAGTGCTTCTCGAACTCGATGTCGACGTTGTCCTGGCCGCCGCGGTTCTTCTCGACCGAGACCACGGCCCAGTCGCGGAACCGCTGAGCCTGGTACGGGTTGAACTCGATGTTCACCTTGGCGACGATCTGATACTTCTCGTTGAGGATCAGGATGATGTCGGCCTCGTAGTTGATGGCCGACGAGCCGCGCAGGTGGTGGTTTCGCAGGCGGGCCGCCTTGAGCCCTTCCTTGTCGGCGGCGACGATCGAGATCATCGGCACCTCCTCGGACAGGGCCACGTCCTTGAGCCCGTTGACGACGTACGTCACCTTCTCCGACTCGGTCGGCGGCTCGGGGAAGACCGGCACCTTCTGCATGTAGTCGACGACCACCATGAGCCGCCGGTCACCCGAGAGCTCGCGGTGCTGCTGGACCAGGCGGCGGATGTTGTCGACCGTGCTGGCGGTCTGCGTGCCACGGACGAGGAAGAGGCTCTGCCCGTAGCGGGCGATCCGGTCGAGCGACGGCCGGAGGCGCGGGTTGTTCGTCAGCTGGGCCGAGCCCTGGCCCTCGGCGGCCCACGACCCGAGGATCTCCTTGCGGACGTCCTGGATCTTGATCGCGCCCGTCTTGTGCGGGAGGTGGGCCAGCGCCGACTCCATCGCGATGAGCCGGTTGAGCAGGTACTGCTCCTCGTGCTCGAAGCAGATGTACAGGACGTTCGCCTGGCCGCCGGAGGCCACGTTGCGGGCCATCTGGAGGGCCATCGTGGTCTTGCCGGTGCCCTGGGCGCCGCCGATGAGGAGCAGCTCTCCCGGGCGAAGCCCGGTGCCGATCGTCTTGTCGAGCGGGGTGAAGCCGAGCGGGACCGGCTGGTACTCGCCGACCTTGCCCGTGGTTACCTTGTCGTTGAGGTCGACCAGCACGTCGAGCGCCGAGCGCGGGCTCATGCTGCCGTTCGCGGTCTCGAGTCGCCAGCTCCCCTTGGGAGCGGCGGCGGTCGTATCGGCTGCCTCGGTGGTCATCGAGTCACGATCCTCTCAGTGCTGACGGTGGCGGCATGCTAGCACCGGGTGTGGCTCGAATCTCCCGACCATTCCTCACATATCCAACCACCCAAAAGGGCTATGCCGAGTCGGCCGCCAACTCGTCGAAATAGCGCACCACCGTCCGGATCCCGGTCTCGAAGTTGGCCAGGTCCATCCACTCGTTCGGGGCGTGGAAGTTGCCGTTCGGCGGGGTGAACCCGAGGAGGACGACCGGCAGGCCGAGGACCTGCTCGAAGGTGGCCACGAACGGGATCGAGCCGCCTTCGCGGATGTACACCGGAGCCCGCCCGAAGGTCGCCTCGAGCGCCCGGGCGGCGGCACGCACGGCCGGATGGTCGACCGAGGTGCGCACGGGCAGCCCGCCGCCGAGGTCGTTCACGACCACGCGTACGCCGGGCGGGGCGATCTCCTCGACGAACGCCTTGAGCGCCGCGAAGATGCGGCCGGGCTCCTGGTCCGGCACGAGCCGGCAGCTCAGCTTGGCGCTCGCCCGTCCGGGGATGATCGTCTTCGAGCCGTCGCCCTGGTAGCCGCCCCAGATCCCGTTGACGTCGAGGGTCGGGCGACCGGTCTTGCGCTCGAGGCTCGTGTAGCCGGCCTCGCCCACGAGCTCCGCCACGCCGAGCCCGGCCTGGAAGACCTCGTCGTCGAACGGCAGCGCGGCATAGGCGGCCCGATCGGTCGCCGTGAGCGCCACGACATCGTCGTAGAAGCCCGGGATCCGGATCCGTCCGTCGGGGCCCATGAGCGCGGCGATGATCGCAGCGAGGGCATTGGCCGGATTCGCGATTGCGCCGCCATACACGCCCGAGTGGACGTCCTGGAACGGGCCGGTCACCTCGATCTGGGCGTACATGATGCCGCGCAGGCCCACCGTCAGCGCCGGCAGGTTGCCTTCGAAGAAGCCGACGTCGCTGACGATCGCGACGTCGCCAGTCAGCCGGTCCCGGTTCGCCAGCAGCCACGGCTCGAGATGGACGGACGACGACTCCTCCTCGCCCTCGAACACGAACCGCAGGTTGACCGGCAGACGCCCGCGGCCGGCCAGGAGCGCCTCGACGGCCTGCAGGAAGATCGTGATGTTGCTCTTGTCGTCGCTCGACCCGCGGGCGAGCACCCGGCCGTCGACGACGACCGGATCGAACGGCGGCGACGTCCATTCGTCGATCGGATCGGTCGGCTGGACGTCGTAGTGGCCGTAGACGACGACCGTCGGCGCCCCGGCCGCATGGAGCCAGTCGGCGTAGACGATGGGGTGGCCGCCGGTCGGCGAGGCCTCGGCGTGGTCCATTCCGATCGCGCGGAGTCGCTCGGCCAGCCAGTCGGCCGCGCGCTGGCAGTCGGCGGCGTGGACCGGCTCGGTCGACACGCTGGGGATCCGCAGGAACGCGAGGTAGTCCTCGAGACGGCGCTGCTGGTTGGCGTCGAGGTGCGCCTCGACGGCGTCGGTGGGGGGCATGCGACCTCCGGGTTGGGCGGGTGGGACCGATCGTAACGCGGGTGGCGGGTCCCGATGCGATCCGGGAATCCGAACGGGCGAGCCGCCGGGCTCGCCCGTCCTGGGGGTGCTGGGTGGGATCCCGGTCAGGCCGGGTTCGGCGCCGGCGCCGGGGCAGGTCCCGGATCGGCAGCGCCAGGGGCGAGGATGCCCGGCGTCTGGCCGTGGAGGTTCTCCTTCGGCGGCAGGTCGCTGAACAGGGCCTCGAACTCGGGGCTGTCGACGGTCTCCTCCGCGACGAGCTTCTCGGCCAGCGCCTCGAGCTTCGGACGATGGGTGATGAGCACGTCCATTGCCCGCTCGTAGGCCCGGTCGATGATCGCGCGGACCTCCTCGTCGATCGTCTTCGCGACGTCGTCCGAGTAGTTCCGCTGCTCGCCGATCTCGCGGCCGAGGAAGACGAGCTCGTCGCGCTTCCCGAACGAGAGGGGGCCGAGCCGATCGCTCATCCCGTACTCGGTGACCATCCGGCGGGCCCGGTCGGTCGCCTTCTCGATGTCGTTCGACGAGCCCGTGGTGGTGTCGCCGAAGATCAGCCGCTCGGCGGCGTTGCCGGCGAGCATCCCGGCGATCTCGTCCTCGAACTCGGTCTTGCTCTTGAGGTAGCGGTCCTCGGTCGGCAGGCCCATCGTGTAGCCGAGGGCCATGCCCCGGCTGATGATGGTCACCTTCTGGACCGGGTCGCACTTCGGCAGGACCCGCATCACGACCGCGTGGCCGCCCTCGTGGAAGGCGATGATCTTCTTCTCGACGTCGCTGATCACCCGGCTGCGTCGCTCCGGGCCGGCGACGATCCGCTCGAGCGCCTCCTGGAACTCGGACATCCCGATGACCTTCTTGTTCCGCCGCGCGGACAGGATGGCCGCCTCGTTGACCAGGTTGGCCAGATCGGCGCCGGAGAAGCCCGGCGACTGCTTGGCGACGCCTTCGATGTCGACCGACTTGTCGAGCGGCTTGCCCTTGGTATGGACCTTGAGGATCGCCGTCCGACCGCGCATGTCGGGCCGGTCGAGGATCACCTGGCGGTCGAACCGGCCGGGCCGGAGGAGGGCCGGGTCGAGCACGTCGGGCCGGTTCGTCGCCGCGACGACGATCACGTTCGTGTTCGTGTCGAAGCCGTCCATCTCGACGAGGATCTGGTTGAGGGTCTGCTCGCGCTCGTCGTGCGAGCCGCCGAGACCGGCCCCGCGCTGGCGGCCGACCGCGTCGATCTCGTCGACGAAGACGATGCACGGGCTGTTCCGCTTGGCCTGGTCGAACAGGTCACGGACGCGGCTCGCGCCGACGCCGACGAACATCTCGACGAATTCCGAGCCCGAGATCGAGAAGAACGGCACGCCGGCCTCGCCGGCCACGGCCCGGGCCATCAGGGTCTTGCCGGTGCCGGGGGGCCCGACGAGGAGGACGCCGCGCGGGATGCGCGCCCCGAGCGAGTTGAACTTCTCGGGGTACTTCAGGAACTCCACGACCTCCTGGAGCTCGGTCTTCGCCTCGTCGACGCCGGCCACGTCGTTGAACGTGACGACCGTCTTGTTGCCGAGGAACATCCGGGCGCGGCTCTTGCCGAAGCTCAGGGCCTGATTGTTGGTGCCCTGGGCCTGGCGCATCATGAACAGGATGAAGCCGACGATCACGATCAGCGGCAGGAGCCCGGTGATCAGGATCCCGAGCCACGAGGTGTCGGGCGCTTCCTTCGCCTTGTAGATGTCGGGCGGGAGGGTGACGCCGGTCGACTTGGCCGCGGTCTGCATGTCGGTCAGGACGGGGGTCAGCACGGTCGGGACGGTGACCTGGTAGGTCGTGCCGTCCTTCTTCGTGACGGTCAGGGTGCTCTGCTGCTGTTCGACTTTCAAGACGCTGCCGGCGCCGACGTCGGTGAGGAACTGGGAGTACCCGACGGGGTTTGCGGGGGACGAGCTGGTGAGCCAGGTCCACAGGAGCGCGAGCGTCCCGATGATGAGGACGAGCATCACGATCCCGTTCCGGGCGAACTTCGCGTTCAAGAAGGAGTGCCTCCGGATCGAGCGTGTCGGATCGACGGACGGACCGCCGGCCGCACCGCGAGTATAGCGCCCGGTTCCGAACGGGCCCGATGACCCATGGGTAACCGTCGCTCGTCCATCGGTACGGCTGGGAACGCCGCCTGGATCGCTCGGCTCGCGACCAGCCCGCGATCCGGGGCGCCTTCCCGGGCTGGGGTGGTAGCGGAGGGCGGATTCGAACCACCGACCAAGGGCTTATGAGTCCCCTGCTCTACCACTGAGCTACTCCGCCGCGACCAGAGATGCTAGCGCAACTCAGTCCTCGTGACGATCGTCCGGGTGAGCTGCACCACGGTCGCGCGCTAGGCTGGCGGTCGTGACGATCATCGCCCAGGGGACGCCCCAGCCGCCCGAGCCCGGGCCACGCCCGGTCCGCCGGCGCGCGGCTGCCGGCCACGAGCGCCTGACGGTCGGGGTCGTGTTCGTCCACGGGATCGGCTCGCAGCGTCCGGGCGAGACGCTCCTCGACTGGTCGCGACCGCTCGTCCGCGTGCTGACCGAGTGGCGAATCGCCCACGGCCTGGCGCCCGATCCGGTGGCCTCCGGCGACATCGACTTCTCGGGCGCGACCCGGCCGACGATCGAGCTCGACATCCCGGCCGCGCCGGCGGGAGCAACCGGCGACGAGCCGGCCGCGGCCCAGCGCTGGATCCTCACCGAAGCCTGGTGGGCGTCGCGGGTCCAGCCACCGAGCCTCGCCACGATGACCGGCTGGCTGCGCGACGACTTCGGCCGCGTCGTCCGCGGGATCCGCAAGGGCTTCGACGCCCGCTCGCGCGAGGACACCCGGCGGCGCGACCTGCTGCGGCTGACCGACCAGCACGCGCGCCTCGCGGCGGCCGGGATCGACGACCGTCGCTGGGGCTGGATCGACCGGCTCGACCGGCTCCAGGCGCGCAGCCTGTCGCTCGGCCTCGGAGTCGCCTGGGTCGTCGGCGCGCTGCTGCTCGTCCCGTACGCCGCGCTGCGCGCGCTGCCGATCCAGGGGCTGCGCGACGCCGTCGGACTCCGCCAGCTCGACGCGTTCCTCGTCGACTGGTTCGGCGACATGCGGATCCTGCTCCACGATCCGGCCCAGGCGGCCAACATCCGGGGCCAGCTCGTCGACTCGATCGCCGGTCTCGTTGAGAAGGGCTGCGGGCCGATCGTGATCGTCGCCCATTCGGGTGGCGCGGTCGTCAGCTTCACGACCCTGACCGACCCCCTGAACCGGCGGCTGCCGGTCACGAAGCTCGTGACCCTCGGCCAGGGTCTCGACCTGGCCTGGCAGCTCGAGGACGCCTGGCGCGGGCTGGCGCCCGGCGATCGGCTCATCCCCGACCTCGGCACGACCGGCTGGCCCAGCCGCTGGGTCGACTTCTGGGCCTCGTACGATCCCGCGACCGGTGGTCCGCTCGATGCGCCCGGCGGGGTCGGCGCGAAGCCCGACGAAGTCCCGGTCCGGAACCGGATGAGCCTGCTCGACGACCACGGCACCTACTTCGAGAACGACGAGGAGGTGGTCATCCCGCTCCTCCGCCAGCTCGACACGCCCGACGGACCGCCATCCCGTTCACGCTTCTTCCAGGACCGCGCCAGCGAGCTGATCCGGGTCGAGTGGCGGCGTCAGCGGGTCGGGATGCTCGCTGCCTGGCGCTGGATCAGCCTCGTCGCCGCCGTCGTCGCCATCGGCGGGGCGAGCCTCCACGCGGTCCTGCTCCACGGGGATCGGCTGCGCCGGCTCGGCGAAACGACCGCTGTGGCCTGGTCGCTGATCCCCGGCGGCTCGCTGGTCGTCAGCCCGGTCGACTGGCTGGCCGGGCTGGCGGCATGGCCGGCCTGGTTCCCGACCCTCGGCGAGTGGCTCCTCGGGATCGTCCTCGTCGGGGTCGTGTTCGTGATCCTGGCCCGGGTCGGGATCGGTCGCTGGAACGCCTGGGACGAGCGCGAGCGCTGGCTCACCCGGACCGAGCCGCCGCGGGCCCCACAGCGGCGGGGACCCTACCTCGAGGCCGCGGCGCTCATCGGTCTTGCCACCGCGATCGCGCTCGTGGTCGCGCTGACCTGATCCGGCGGGTCGTCGACGCGGCTCGTCGGCCCGGCACGGACCGGCTAGTCGGCCCGGACGCCGGCTAGTCGGCCCGGACGCCGGCTAGTGGCTGGGGCCGAACAGGAGGTCGAGCCAGACGTCGAGCGGCGCCGTCTTCACCGGTCGGGCGCCGAGCCGGACGGCGGCCGAGCCCGGTGCGTCGGCCGGGAGCGCGGTGGCGTTTGGATCGATCGTGAACGGCCGCTCGCCGCGGGTGCCCAGGCCGTACGCCCGCGCCTCCTGCTGGATGAACGCCTGGCGCTGGACCAGGCTCAGCTCGCGTTCGAGCCCGTCGACCTGACTCGCCAGCCCGGCGTTGTCGAGCCGCAGCCGGTCGGCCCGATCCGATGCGGCGGCGACGTCGGCCACCTGCCGGGCGAACACGAGGACGATCCAGATCGCGACGACGGACGCCAGCACCCAGGCCATCCGCCGGCGGGTGATCCCGGCCACCGACAGCCCGCCCAGATCGGGGGCCGGCGGTCGCGGGACGGGGTCTGGTCGGGTCCGGGGTTCGGCGCGCTCAGGCAGCTCGTCCTGGTCGGGCGGCTCCGGAGCCCGGTCGCTCGGGGAGTCCATTGCGGGCGAGCCTAGCTGCGACCTCGGAGCGTGTCAACTCGGCGGCCCGTGACAGCCGAGCTGGCACGACGCTCGGCGACGGTGCGCTAGACTGCGATCATTTCGCACATCCGTTCGATATCGAGGCCAGGTCGATGCGTCACTATGCGCCCGCCTCCGTCGAGGCCGTGCTCGACGGGCTGCTCGCCGAACCGTCGCTCGCCGGCGGGGTCGTGCATCACGCGCTCATCCCGGCCCGCGAGGCGCGCACGGCTCCCCTGCCCGAGTCCCTGGACCCGCGTCTCCGGCGGGCCCTCGCCTCGCGCGGGATCGAGTCGCTCTACACCCACCAGGCGGAGGCGATCGAGGCCGTCCGGGCCGGCCAGGACATCACCGTCGTGACGCCGACCGCATCGGGCAAGACGCTGTGCTACGCGCTGCCGACGCTGCAGGCCCTGGCCGAGGACCCGTCGGCCCGCGCCCTCTTCCTGTTCCCGACCAAGGCCCTCGGCCAGGACCAGGTCAGCGAGCTGTCCGAGCTCGCACGGGCCGCGGAGCTGGCGATCTCCGCGGCGACCTACGACGGGGACACGCCCGCCCCGATCCGGTCGGCGATCCGGACGGCCGGCCAGGTCGTGGTCACGAACCCTGACATGCTCCACTCCGCGATCCTGCCCCACCACACGAAGTGGTTCCAGCTGTTCGAGCAGCTCCGGATCATCGTCGTCGACGAGCTCCACACCTACCGCGGGGTGTTCGGGAGCCACGTCGCCAACGTCCTCCGCCGGCTCCTCCGGCTATGCGCCCACTACGGGTCGCACCCGGTCATCGTGTGCTGCTCCGCCACGATCGGGAACCCGGCCGAGCTGGCCGCCGCGCTGACGGGCCGGCCGAGCCGGCTCATCGACCGGAACGGCGCGCCGTCGGGCGAGCGCCACCTGCTGCTCGTCGAGCCGCCGCTGCTCGATCCGGCGACCGGGGCCCGCGGCTCCGCCCTGACCCTGGCGCAGCGCTGGGCCCTGCCGTTCCTGCGGGCCGGCCGCCAGACGATCGTCTTCGGCCGGTCGCGCGTGGCGGTCGAGGTGATCCTGACCGGCCTGCGCGAGGCGCTCCGCGAGAGCTTCGGGCCGCGCAGCCGGGTCCGCGGCTATCGCGGCGGCTACCTGCCGACCGAACGCCGGTCGATCGAGCGCGGGCTGCGTGACGGCGAGGTGCTCGGCGTGGTGAGCACGAACGCCCTCGAGCTGGGGGTCGACGTCGGCCGGCTCGACGTGTCGATCCTGGCCGGCTATCCGGGGTCGATCGCGGGCACCTGGCAGCAGATCGGCCGGGCCGGGCGGCGGAGCGGGACGAGTGTGGCCGTGCTCGTGGCCTCGGCCGCACCGGTCGACCGCTATGTGGTCGGCCACCCGGAGTTCCTGCTCGAGGGGGCGCCCGAGGAAGCCCGGATCGACCCGGACAACCTCCACGTCCTGCTGGCCCACATCCGGGCGGCGACGTTCGAACGGCCATTCGAGCCGGGCGAGGTCTTCGGGCCCGCCCCGGCCGACGACCTGCTGGCATTCCTCGCCGAGGAGGGCCATGTCCGCCAGGCGGGCGACGGACGCTGGTACTGGTCGTCAGAGAACTTCCCGGCCTCGGAGATCTCGCTCCGGACGGCGGCTCCCGAGAACGTCGTGATCATCGACACGACGCCCGACCGGCCGCGGGTCATCGGCGAGGTCGACCTGTTCTCGGCCCAGGTCCTCGTCCACGAGCAGGCGATCTACCTGCATGAGGCGGTGCAGTACCACGTCGACCGGCTCGACTGGCACGAGCGGAAGGCGTATGTCCGCCGGGTCGACGCCGACTACTACACGTACGCCAACCGTGCGGTGACGCTGAAGCCGCTCGACGTCTTCGCCGAGCGACCGCGGACCGGCGGCCGGCGGGTCCACGGCGAGGTCATGGTCGCGAGCCTCGTCACCCTGTTCAAGAAGCTCAAGTTCGGCACCGACGAGAACGTCGGCTGGGGTCCGATCGATCTCCCCGAGCTCGAGCTCCAGACGACCGCCGCGTGGCTCACCGTCGGACCGGAGGGCGCGTCCGTCGGCCCGGGCGGAAGGTGGCGGCGCGAGGAGCTCGACGTCGCGCTGGTCGGTGCCGGTCGGGCGATCCAGACCGTGGCCAGCGTGCTGCTGATGGTCGACCCGCGCGATCTGGGGCTGGTCACCCAGGTCCGCTCCCCCCACCACGAGGCGCCCACGATCTACCTCTACGAGGCCGTCCCCGGTGGCGTCGGGCTCAGCGAGCGACTGTTCGACCGGACGGAGGAGCTCGTCGACGGGGCGGCCGAGCTGATCGCCCGCTGCGGCTGCGAATCCGGCTGCCCGGCATGCACCGGTCCACGGCTCGAGCCGGACGTCGACGCCAAGGCACTCGCCCTGCGCCTGCTCGGCGCGCTCGGCGCGGGAGCCCCGGCGAGCCCCTCGAGGCGGCCGTCGGGACATGATCGACCCGGGCCGGCTCGGACGCCGGCTGGCGGACCTGCGGCGCGCCCGGGACGCCGGCCGGGCGACGACGGCCGGATCGGAGGTCCGTCGCGACGCGGCGCGCACCGAGCGTGTGCGACGGGCCGAGCTCGCCCGGCGGACCGGCGAGCTCGCCGAGCGGCTCGCGCTGGCCGTCGACGGGGAGTGGGTGCGCGGCTCGGCGGGCGGCTACGTCCGGGTCGAGTCCGCGCCGCTCGAGCTGGCGATCGATCGGGACCGGCTCGGCCGGCTTCCCGACGGAGCGCCACCGGACGTGCCACTCGTCTGCCTCGACACCGAGACCACCGGCCTGGCGACGGGGACGGGCAATGTCGCCTGGCTGGTCGGCCTCGGGCGGTGGTCGGGCGATCGCTTCTGCCAGGTCCAGCTCATGCTGCCCGACCACGCCGAGGAGCCGGCCCTGCTCGACGCAGTCGCGGCCGAGATCCCGGCGGAGGCCTGGCTGGTGACCTACAACGGGCGCGGCTTCGACTGGCCATTGCTCGTGACCCGGTACCGGATGATCCGGCGCGCCCCGCCGCCGCACGCCGGGCACCTCGACCTGCTGCCGTTCGTCCGGCGCATCTACCGCCACCGGCTCAGCGACGCGCGGCTCCGGACGGTCGAGGTGGAGCTGCTCGGCATCGACCGCGGACCCGACGTCGACGGCTGGGAGATCCCCGGCCGCTTCCTGCAGTTCCTCGGCGGCGGGCCGGCCGCGCCGCTGGCCGAGGTGGTCCGCCACAACCACGAGGACGTGCGCGTCTCTGGCCCGGCTGCTCGCCCACGCCGAGACTCGCCTCGGAGCCGCGACGGATCGACGGTCGGCGCCCGTCGGCGACCTCGCCGGGCTGGCTCGGGCGTACGGCCGCCTGGGCCGGCCGGACGAGGCGCTCGACTGCCTCGACGTGGCCCTCGAGACGCGGCCCACACGGTCGGCGACGAGCCGGTCGTGGACGGCGCTGCTGACCACGCGCGCCGACGCGCCGGACGAACGGACCCCCTCGGATCATCACGATCGCGAGGCGCTGCTCGTGGAGCGCGCCCGGCTCCTCCGCCGGCTGGGTCGCCACGACGAGGCGCTGGCGACGTGGCGCGACCTCGGGCTCGGCGGCGGTCACTGGGCGGGCGTCGGCTGGGTCGAGGTCGCCAAGATCCTCGAGCACCGACGCCACGACCCGGTCGGCGCGCTCGAGGCGTGCGGCCGCGCAGACCGGATCGCCGAGCGCGCCCGGTTCCTGGGCCAGCGGCTGCCGCAGCTCGAGGCGGACCTCAGCCGGCGGCGGCGGCGGCTCGCTCGGCGGATCGCGGCGGGAAGCCGGTCAGGGCCGCGGGTCGACCGGCGACGAGCCGCTGACACGCTCGCCGACGCGATCGGCGGTCGCGGGCTCCGCGAGCCGGCGAACCCCGTCGCGGACCATCCGGGCGAGCGTCGCGGCTCGATCCGGGACGGCCGTCAGCCCGGGACCCTCGACGACGAGCGCGCCGGCCGCCGCCGCAAAGCGGATCTCCGGATGCGCCCGGCCACCGCGCCGGCCGCCAAGGGTGTGGTGGACGACGGTCGAGACGAGCGCGGCGAGGAACGTGTCGCCGGCCCCGGTCGGATCGAGCTCGTCGTCGGACGGCAGTGACCGGTACTGGAGGACCGCGTCCGGGTCGGTCCCGCCGACGACCACGACGAGGCCGCCCTCGTGCCCCCGCGTGACGACGAGCCGGGCCCCGGGATGGAGCAGCCGGGTCAGGTCCGAGATCGGCGTGTCGGGATCGACGTCCCGGTGGCTCACCCCGATCAGGTCGGCTCGCTCCAGGATCGGCGACCGGCGTGGCGGTCGGCGGGTGACCTGCTTCCCCGCCACGAGGGTGCGCAGGAAGCCCTGCCACGCGACGGCGAGGTAGGCGCCGGCCGGGACCGGCGCGGCCCAGGCGTCGCTGACCTCCCCGGCGACCGGAGCGAGTTGCCAGGCGGGGGCGGCCAGCCAGCTGTCGGGCAGCGCCGGGACCGGCAGTGGGATGCCCGGCTGGACGCAGGTCTGGACCCGGCCGGCCGGGGTCTCGAGGTTGTGGTAGACCGGCCCCTCGGACAGCGGGACAAGCATCAGGTCCGCCCCGGCCGCCCGGAGGAGGTCCAGCTCTTCAGCGCCGCGGGCGGTCTCGTCGACCCCGATCACCGCGGCCGTGCGCAGCCCGAGCCGGGCCGTCGTCAGCGTGGCGTAGGTCACCCCGCCACCGAGGCGCCAGCCACGCGGATCGTCGTCGGCGAGGTCCCGGCAGGCCGATCCGACGTGGACCACCTCGGGTCCCGGACGACTCCGGCGAGCGGGTCTGTGGGCTGGCGATCCGAGCGTGGAGTATCGTGTCGGCATGTACTTCTACGAGCTCCACGAAGGGGACGACGAGGTCTTCGCCGACCTGCTGCTCGCCCATGACGAGCTGTTCGAACCCGATGAGTTCTACGAGATGGTCCAGCGGGTCCGGCACCGGGTCCAGGACGACTACACCCACGATACCCTCATGGAGGCGGTCGCCGACGGCCTCGAGAGCGAGTACGGGTTCATGCCGATCGACGACGACGAGCTGAGCGCATCGGTCCACGTGTCCGTCGTCGAGGACGAGAACATGCTGATCCCGGTCGGGGCCTCCCTGCCCGAGCCCGAGTGGGGCGATGACGACGACCGCGACGATGACGACGAGGACGAGGCCGACCTCGCGAACCTGCCCGACTACGTGACGATCACCGCCGAGCTGCGCCCCGACGAGCCTTCGCGCCACAACTGACGGCACACCCGGTCGTCGCGCCGGCCCGGCCGAGCGGTGGGCCGGCCGGCTGTCCCAGCGTCAGCGGCTGAACAGGATCTCGAGCACGTCGCCGTCGTGGACGGCGTAGGTCTTGCCCTCGGAGCGCAGCTTGCCGTGCTTGCGCGCCTCGGCGATCGAGCCGAGCTCGACGAGATCCTCGTACGGGACCGTCTCGGCACGGATGAACCCGCGGGCCAGGTCGGAGTGGATCACGCCCGCCGCATCGACCGCGTTCGAGCCGGCCGGGATCGGCCAGGCCCGGACCTCGTCGGGCCCGGCGGTGAGGAAGCTGATCAGCCCGAGCAGGCGGTACGACAGGCCGATCACCCGATCGAGGCTCGAGCCGCTCAGCCCGAGATCGTCCATGAACGCCGCCGGCCTCGTCGGGTTCGAGCTCGCCGAGCTCCATCTCGATCCGCGCCGACAGGGCATCGACGAGGGCGTGGCGATGGTCGTAGCGGCCGGCGATCCCGGCCACGAGCTCCGCCTCGCGCGGGATGTCCGACTCGCCCACGTTGAGCAGCACGAGGACGGGCTTCTGGGTCAGGAAGCGGAAGCCACGGATGGCCTTCTCGTCGTCTCCGTCGAGCTCGACGTCGCGGATCGGGCGGCCCTCCACCAGTGCGGCGTGAAGCCGCTCGAGGATCGCCTCCTCGCGCTCGTTGGCGTCGCGCTCGGCCTGCGTCCCGTGGCGCCCGGTCGCGCGGAGCCGCTCGAGCCGGCGCTCGGTCATCGCAAGGTCGGCGAGGACGAACTCGAGGTCAAGCCGCTCGATGTCACGCCACGCGTCGACCGCTCCTTCGGGGTGGGGCACGGCCGGGTCCTGGAAGACGCGCACGACATGGAGCAGGGCGTCCGAATCGCGGAGCCGGGCAAGGTGCTCGGCCGGCAGCTCCTCCGTCCCGACGCGGCCCTCGGTCGAGGCCGGCGGGGCCGGCAGGTCGACGTAGGTCACGTCGGCGTGGACGATCTTCTTCGGCTTGAAGATCTCGGCCAGCCGGTCCAGCCGCGGATCGGGCACCTTGACGACCCCGACGTTGAGCTGGAGCCCGCCGAAGCCGCCCGTCTCGGCGTGGCCGCGGGTGAGCGTGTTGAAGACGGTTGTCTTGCCGGCCGCGGCGAGGCCCACGATCGCGATCTGCATGGGCCGATTGTCGCCGACCCGCGGCGGCCCGCGCTCTGCGGCCGGCCGGCTCAGTACCCGGCGCCCGGATCGACGACGTTCAGCAGCGGCTCGCCGGCGGCGTAGCGGCGGAGGTTGTCGCAGAACAGCTCGACGCTGCGATCAAGGACCCGGCCGCTCGACCACGACGTGTGCGGCGTGACGATCACGTTTGGCAGGTCGTAGAACGGCGAGCTGGGCGGCAGCGGCTCGTCTCGGAACGCGTCGAGGACGGCTCCGCCGAGCGGGCCCTCGCGGAGCGCCCGCAGGAGCGCCCGCTCGTCGACCAGCCGGCCCCGGGCGACGTTGATCAGCCACGAACCGGGCTTGACCGAAGCGAGGGCGACCTCGTCGATGAGGCCCTCGGTCTCCGGCGTCAGCGGGGTGCCAGAACGATGAAGTCGGACGCGGCCAGCAGGTCCGGGAGGCCCTCTGGTCCGGTCAGCCGCTCGATCCCGCCGCTGGCGCCGTCAGCGGCCAGGCCCGCCGGAGCGCCGCCCTCGGCCGCCGGCGGGTCGCCCGCCGCGTCGCGTGGCGACGAATGGCGATGACCCGACAGCCGAACGCGGTCGCGAGCTCGGCGACCGCGCGGCCGATCGAGCCGAGCCCGACGATCCCGATCGTCGTGTCGCGCAGCTCGCTGCCCTCGAGGGGCTGCCACGTGCGCTCGCGCTGGAGCTCGAGGAGCTGCGGCAGCCGACGGCTGACGGCGAGGATCATCATGAGCACGTATTCGGCGATCGGTTCGCTGAACACGCCGCGCGCGTTGGTGACGATCAGGTCGCGGGCGCGGCCCGACGGCGTGAGAACGCGCTCGACCCCCGCCGAGGCGGAATGGACCCAGGCCAGGCGCGGCGCGCGAGCGAGCAGGCGATCGAACGCCTCGGCCGACAGGAACCCGCGCAGCAGGACTTCGACGTCGTCGAGCGGGCCGTCGGCGAGGCCCTCGATCGAGACGGTGACGAGCCGCGAGCCCGGTGCAGCGGCGCGGATGCGCTCGAGGTCGCGGCCGCGGTAGCTCGCCGACAGGATCGGGCTGAGCGCGATCGCGGCGGGCACGCCGCCCGGACCGCGGCCGGGCCCGGCGACCGTGCGGACGCCCACCTCAGACCGCCATGACCCGGGCCAGCCAGCGCTCGGGCCGCTCGATCTCGCCCTCCCGCGGCAGCGATTCCGGGCCGGCCCACAGACGCTCCAGGGCGGCCTTCCCGCCGCCGGCCGCGATGGCGGCCACGAACCGCTCGCCCTTCTTGTACTGCTCGAGCTTCATGTCCATGCCGGTGAGTCGCATCACGGCGCGCTCGAAGCCGGACTTGCGCTGCTCGCGCCGGGCGTGGAATCGGTCGCTGATCCGCTGGACATCCGGCACCAGGTCCCGGCCGACCTCGTCCATGATGTAGTCGCTGAACCCCTCGAGCAGGCTCATCACCGCCTGCGTCTCACGGAACAGGCGGCGCTGCTCGTCGCTCATGAGCCGCTCCATCCAATGCTCCGCGTCGTCCTCGCCGCGGAGCGAGCGACCGACGCGTCGGAGCATCTCGCGTGGCAGGCCGCGCCCACCACCGCCGAATGCCGCGAGCTGGCGCTCGAGCCGGTCGGCGAGATAGGGCCGCAGCCACGGGTGCGCCTCGAACTCGAAGGCGTGGGTCGTCTCGTGCAGCGCGATCCAGGTCCGGAACGCGTCGAGCGGGACCCCGAGGACCGACGCCGTCTGGCGGATGTTCTCCTCGACGAACAGCAGCCGGCCGGGCGTCGTCTCCGCGCTCAGCAACGCCAGGTCGTACTGCCCGAGGACGCGGCTGCCCATGAACCCGAGCATGAAGCCGATCTGGCGGGTGGTGATCCAGCGGTTCGCGAGGGCGACCGAAGCCTGGCCGATGCCGCCGCCGGGCGGCAGGATCTGGTCGAGCAGGGTGCCCTCGAGCCGGCCGATCAGGGCGGCGAAGCTGACCGAGTTCGCCCGGACCCAGCCGGCCCGGTCGACGACGCCCGAGCGCGAGACGACTCCGGGGAGCTCGGTTCCGAGCGCCTCGCTCAAGCGGGGCACGATCCGGGCCATCGTCGCGGCGTACGCCGGCTCGGTCGCCGCCAGGGCATCCGGGGACAGCGCTCCGGGCGCGTTCCGCAGGCGGCCGATCGCCACGCGCTCCGCGGCCGGCCAGTCGACCAGCCCGCGCCGCGCCGACTGCTCCATCCGCCGCCCCACCACGGTGGCCGCGACGCCGAGCGCCGAGCCCACGAGGAAGCCCGCCTGCCAGACGCGGTCGTCGCGGAAGCCGCGGCCCGGCGGGCGTCGCTGGGTCATGCCACGGCCTCGCGGATCGCGACCGTCTCGACGTCGGCGAACCCGGGACCGAAGAGCCGATCGGCGAGGGCATGGAATCCGGCGGCATCGCCGGTGGTCAGCTGGCGGTGGACGGCCTCCGTCGGGCGACCCGCCGGATCGAGGTCGCCGCTTTCGAGCCCGTTCGTCTCGAGCATCTCGACGAGGGCGGCTGCCGTGGCGGTGGCCGAGTCGACCACGGCCACGCCGTCCCCGGCGACGCGCTCGATCACCGGCCGGAGGAGCGGGTAGTGGGTGCAGCCGAGGAGGAGCGTGTCGATCCGGGCCGACGGCGGCAGCGGGAAGATGAACTCGCCCCGGGCATCGCGCTGGCCGAGCAGCGGCGCAAGGGATTCGGCGACGGCCGACTCCACGGCCGGTCCCGCCAGCTCGCCGGCCTCGACCATCGGTACGAACGCCGGCGTCGCGTGCTCGTACACCTCCACCGCCGGGTTGGCCTCCTTGATCGCCTGGAAGTAGGCGTGCGACCGGACGGTGGCCGGCGTCGCAATGACCCCGACCCGGCGAACGCGGGTCGCCAGCGCCGCGGCAGCCGCGCCGGGCCGGATCACTCCGAGGATCGGCAGTGGATAGCGCCGCCGGACGTCGGCGAGCGCGACGGCGGTCGAGGTGTTACAGGCGATGACGATCGCCTTGACGTCCCGTTCGACGAGCCGGTCGAGGGCCTGGCCGGTGAACCGGAGGACCTCGTCGTCGGACCGCGTCCCGTACGGCGCGCGCAGGTTGTCGCCGAGGTAGATGGTCGACTCGCGCGGCAGCCGTCGCACGATCTCGCGAAGGACCGTCAGCCCGCCGACCCCCGAATCGAAGACGCCGATGGGTCGCCGGTCCGTCACGTCAGCGACGCGCTCCGACCACGGGCCGGTCGAGCGCCAGGAGCTGGCTGACCACCTCGGCCACGTCCTGGCTGATCCTGGCCGACGGGTCAGCGAGGACGAACGGGACGCCCTCGTTGTTCGACTGGACGACGAGCCGACCGTCCGACACGACGCGGTGCTCGGGCACTCGACCGATCGCCGCGGCCAGGTCCTGCTCGCCGATGCCACCGGACGAGTCGGCCCGGTTGACGAGGTAGCGGACCTTGCTCGGCTCGTAGCCGAGGGTGCGGAACGTGTCGGCCATGACGAGCGTGTTGTGGATCGTCGTCGAGTCGAAGGTCACGATCTCGATGACCGTGTCCGAGGCATCGAGGAGCGCGAGCGTCCGCTCGTCGAGCCCGACCATCGTATCGATGACGATCACGTCGTACACCCGGCGCATGAGGGACAGGATCTTGTCGAGGTCGCGGACGCTGATCATCTCGTGCTGCTCGACGCGCGGCGGGGCGAGCAGGATGTCGATCCCGGACGGGTCGCGCCACAGGACGTCGGACAGGTCGGCCTCGACGATCCGGTCGGTCGGCAGGTCGACGATCGACGGCGCGCTCATCGGGACGCGAAGAAGGGCGCGCAGGTCGCCGAACTGGAGGCTCCCGTCGATGAGCGCCGTTCGCCTGCCGGCCTGGCTGAACGCCACGGACAGATTGAGCGCGATCGTCGTCGTCCCGACGCCGCCCTTCGGCGCGAAGACCGTGACCAGGCGCGAGCTGCCGGTGGCCTGCGTCTCCTGGAACGTCGCCTGGACCGCGTGGATCCGGCTGATCAGGTCGTAGCCGGAGAATGGCATCGACAGGACCGCGTGGATGCCGACCTCCGGATCCGGCTGGATCGGCTTCTGCGGGACCGTCAGCACGATCACCGGCACGCCGGCGCGGGCGGTGTGGAGTTGGCTGATCAGGGTCGGGCCCTTGACCCGGCCCTGGAGCAGCGCGTCGACGATGACCACGTCGGGGCGGAGCTGGGCGATCTGGCCCGCGACCTTCGACCCGTCCGACATGACGTCGAGGAGCTTGATCTGCTGCTGCGAGTTGAGCAGGCTGCGGATGTACTGCCCGACCTGCGGGACATCCTCGACGACGAGCAGGCGGACCTGATCGGTGGCGGCCATCGGGCGGACTATACCAAGCCGGGGCAGCCGATCGGCCCATACCCGGAGGTCATGGGTCGACCCGCGGAACGAGGACGGTCAGGGCGCCCGGGCGCACGGTCGCTTCGACGGCTCCGGCACCGTACCCGTCGCCATCGACCTGACGCGGCTGCGGGGGCTCGGCGACGATCCGGATCTGTCGGCCGCGGGTCCGGTAGGCCGCCCCGGAGGGACTCCCGCCGAGCTCAGTCCGGCCGAGCAACTCGAGCGCGCCGCGGACCCCGCCGGCGAGGTTGCGGACGCGCAGCACGAGGAGGTCGAGCAGCCCGTCATCGGGCACGATCGGCAGCCGCGGGCGGACGAGGCCCGGGACGAGCTCGCCGGCGTTGGCGACGAGGGCGACCGTCGCCTCCAGCTCGAGCCGCTCGCCGTCGACCTCGACCGCGTACTGCAGCGGCGTCATCTCGCCGAGCAGCCCCAGGGCGGCGACCCAGTACGCCAGGCGTCCCAGACGGTGCTTGTGCGGGCCGGCGGTCGCGGCCATGACCCGCGCGTCCCAGCCGACCCCGGCGGCGACCGCGAACAGGGTCTCGACGGACGGCTCGCCGCCCGATCCCGGCAGGGTGGCCGCACCGAGGTCGATCGCCCGCGCGGTCGCGAACCCGAGCGCCCGCACCGAGCGCGCCGGATGGTCCGGCACGCCCAGCGCGGTCGCCAGCACGTTGCCCGTTCCGGCGGGCACGATCGCCAACGTGATCCCGCTCCCGGCGAGCGCCACCGTCAAGCCGGCGACCGTGCCGTCGCCGCCGACGGCGACCACCAGCCCGGCGGCCTCGCGGATCGCCCGCGATCCCGCGTCGCCGATCGACGCCGCGTCCTCCACGTGGACGGTGATCGGCGCCCGTCCGGTCGCTTCGCGGGACCAGGCGTCGACGTCCGCCACGATCCGCGACCGGTGGCGGGGGTCGCGCAGCCGTGACGCCCCGGGGTTGATGACGATCACGACCGGGCCGTCAAGCGTCTGGGGGTCGAACCTCACCGCGGTCACGACCGGGTGGCAATGAGGATCGCCCGGGTTGCGCCCGGCCCGATCGGCTCGAGATCGTAGCCCCCGGCGACCAGCTCGATGTCCAGGTGGGCCCGCGTGGCGAAGTCGCGCAGCTCGTCGGGCGAGACGAGGCGGATGGCGTCGGTCCGGACCCAGCGGTTCGGCGGCCGCCCGGGCTCAGCCTCGTCGAAGATGGTCGTCAGGCGCACCGTTCCGGTCGCCGCGTCATGGAGCGCCGACCCGGTCTTGACGACGAGCCGGCCTTCGTCCGGATCGTCCCGGGCGTACTCGAGAATGAGCCGGCCGTCGTAGCGCGCGAGGTCGTCGGCGTCGGGCAGCCAGACGTCGACGACCGCGATCCCGCCCGGCTCGAGGTGCTCCGAGAGGACGTCGACCGCGGCCGCCTGCCCCGCCCGGTCACCAAGCAGGAACAGCGTGTTGAGGGCAATGAACGCGAGCCGGAACCCAGCCCCCAGATGGAGCTCGCGAAGGTCTGCCTCGACGAGCTCGAGCCGGCCGGCCGCGTTCGGCGACGCCGCCGCCCGCCGCGCGGCGCGGGCCAGCATCGCCGGATCGCGGTCGACGCCGGTCACGGCCCAGCCGGCCTCGGCGAGCGGGACGGCCAGCCGGCCCGTACCCACGCCGAGCTCGAGGATCGGGCTGCCCGTGCGGGCCGCCAACGCCAGGTAGAGCGCGAGGTCGCCGGGCTCGTCGAGCAGGTCGACGTCGTACAGCCGGGCGAGGGCCGTGGCCGAATCGGAGGGCGATGGCATTGCGGCGAGCCTAGCAGCCCGGGCGGTCAGCGCTCGAAGCGCACCGTCGCACCGGCCTGCTTCTTGACGGCGAGGGCGCTGATCGCCTCGAGCGCCGCCCGGTTGGCGGCCATCGCGGTGGTCTCGGCGTGGTCGTACGGCGGCGACACCTCGACGATGTCCATCCCGCACAGGTCGACCGCGCCGACGATCTGGCGGATCCCGCGGAGCACCTCGCGGGTGAGCATGCCACCGGGCTCCGGCGTCCCGGTCCCCGGTGCGAGCCCAGGGTCGATCACGTCGATGTCCAGGCTGAGGTAGATCGAGTCGGGCCCGTCGAGTGCCTCGGCGATCGCGTCGGCGATCACGGCCTCCGCGCCGCGCTCCTCGATCTCGCTCATGAAGTGGTAGCGCAGGCCGTGGGCCTTCATCCACTCGAACACGTCGACCGGCGGCCAATAGCCGCGCAACCCGACCTGGACGAAGTTTCGGCCGCTGACCGCGCCCGACTCGATGAGCCGGCGCATCGGCGTCCCGTGGCCGGCGAGCACGCCCCAGTCCTCGTTGGCGGTGTCGGCGTGGGCGTCGAAATGGACGATCCCGATCGAGCCCGGCGCGCGGACCTCGGCGACGGCGGTCGCCGACGGCCAGGTGATGGAGTGATCGCCACCGAGGACGATCGGGATCGCCCCCGTGTCGGCCACCTCGTGGACCTTGCGATAGATCAGGGCATGCGCCCGCTCGATCCAGGCGGGCACGATGTTCGCGTCGCCGGCGTCGACGACGTCGAGGACCTCGAACGGCTCGATGCCGAGCTGGAGCGAGTGGATCGAGCCCGACGTGTACTGCGCCTCGCGGATCGCCCGCGGGCCGAACCGGGCGCCCGGCCGGTGGCTGACGGCGTCGTCGAACGGGGCGCCCACGATCGCCACGTCGGTCCGCCGGCGCACGAGCTCGGCGGGATCCGTGATCCAGGGCAGCTTCATGAATGTCGTCGGTCCGACATAGGTCGGCAGGTCGAAGTCGGTGAAGACCTCGTAGTCGCGGTCCCAGCCGTTGAGGACGGCAAAGCCGGGTGGACGATCGGGGTCGTGGCGCTCGGCCATCGGGAGGTCCTCCGCGAGACGGGGCCGGCGGGCACGGTGGAGCCGGCAGCCGGTCGGGATCGATCCGTCTCTGGGGGCGTCGCCGGTTCGCATCCAGCGTCCAGCGGGGCGCGCCGGCGGCGATGATACGCCCTGCCGTCCCGACCGCAAGCCCGGCCGGACGAGCGGGGGACCATCGCGGTGCGGCCGCGTCGGACGGCGGCGCCGTCAGCGCTGCGCGCGGAACTCAGCCCAGGCCGCCTCGACGAGGGCCGGGTCGGCGAACAGCTCGTACGCCGTCTGGGCCACGAGCGTCGCCGCGAGCAGGGTCACCTCGTCCGCCCGCGGGGTCGCGGCCGCGTCGCGGAACGCGATCGAATGCCCGGGGACGCCCGCCTCGCAGATCGCGATCGACGGATGGATCGTCGGGATCACCTGGCTGACGTTGCCCATGTCGCTGCTGCCGAGGTTGTCGACCGGTGGCGCGTCGACGACTCCGTAGGCCGCCATGTTGGCGATGAACCGCGCATCGAGCGTCCGGTTGTGCTTCATCGTCGAGGAGCCGCCGTCGAACACGACCTCGACGGTGCAGCCGGTCGCGGCCGCGGCAGCGGCGCACATCTCGGCGAAGCGGTCGCGCATCTCGAGGTACTCGGCCTCGCGCGGCGAGCGGACCATGAACCAGGCCTTCGTCCGGCTCGGGATGATGTTGGCCGCGGTCCCGCCCTCCTGGATGATCCCGTGGACGCGGGCGTCGGGGCGAAGCTGCTGGCGCCACAGCCCGACCGAGCTGAACAGCAGCACGAGTGCGTCGAGCGCGTTGCGACCCATCCACGGCTCCGAGGCGGCGTGCGCCTGGCGGCCGTCGAAGGTGACGTAGATGTCCTCGCTGGCGAGCAGATTGCACTCGACGCCGGTCACGTCCGACGGGTGGTAGAGGAGCGCCGCATCGAGCCCGGCGAACAGGCCGTCGCGGATCATGATCCCCTTGCCCGAGCCACGCTCCTCAGCCGGCGTGCCGAGGAACACGATCTGGCCGGGCAGCTCGGAAGCCAGCGCGGCGAGCGCGATCGCGGCACCGACCCCCGAGGCGGCCATCGAGTTGTGGCCGCAGCCGTGGCCGAGCCCGGGCAGGGCGTCGTACTCCGACAGGATGCCGATCCGCGGCCGCTCCCCTCCCCGGCCGCCGGCGAGGACGCCGCGGACGGCGGTCGCCAGGCTGCCGACCGGGTGCTCGACGGCATAGCCGTGCCGGCCGATCGCCTCGGCGACCCAGGCCGACGCCTGGCGCTCCTCGAACGCGGGCTCAGGGTTCGCATGAATCCGCTGCGACAGGTCGATGATCTCGGCCCGGTTCGCGTCGACCGCGGCGGCGATCCGTCGCTTCGCGTCGACGAACGGCTCGGCCGGGGTGGTGGCGCGGAAGTCGAAGCGCTCGGCGGTCACGGGTGCTCCTCTCGATGGCCGAGTCAGCGCTCGGCGGACAACGTCGCTTCGGCGACGGAGACGATGACGATGACGAACAGGGCGATCGGCAGGCTGAACGCCCCCTGGAGGCGGAGGACGACGAAGACCGCGACCACGACGGCCACCCAGGCGCCCCTGCGGACGGCCCGCAGCCAGTCGCCGCGGTAGGCGATCCGGCCGTGCCGACCGAAGGCGAGCAGCCAGAACAGCGGCATGCAGGTGAGCCCGACCGCGATCCCCATCAGCCCGGCCCCGACGAGCCCCGCCGTGGGGTCGGACCGCGGGTCGCGGGTCGTGACGACCAGGCCGACGAGCAGCCAGGTCAGGGCGGCGATCCCGAACAGCGCGAGGTTCGTCGTCCGGTCACGGGCGTCCATGGCGCTGGAAGTCTATCCGCCGCCCTCGGGGTCGTGTCCGTCGGCGGGTCCTCGCCCGGAGGTTGCCGGCTCAGCCGTCGAGCGCGGCTTCCAGATCGGCGAGCCGGGCGATCCGCAGGTCCGGCTCGACGGCGGCGTCGGGCTCGCTGCCCGGCAGGGGCGAGTCGATCGGCCGGTCGGTCAGGTAGGCGGCCCGCCAGCCGGCTCGCTTCGCCCCGACGACGTCGGCCGCCCAGTCGTCGCCGACGTGGAGGATCGACCCCGGAGAGGTGCCCAGCGCGGCTTCAGCGGCCGTGAAGATCCGGCGATCCGGCTTGATCGCGCCGACGCGCTGGGATACGACGACGGCACGCAGGCTCGCCGCCCAGCCGGCCGCCTCGACGAACCGGTCGATCGAGATCGCGAGCGGCCAGTTCGAGCAGATCGCCAAGCGACGCCGGGCGGCCATCCGGGCCAGGAGCGGCCCGACCTCGGGGGGCACCGCGATCCGGTCCACGAACGCCGTCGCGTAGGCCTCGATCGCCAGCTCGATCTCGTCCTGCGTGCTGAGAGCGGCGGCCGCGTCGTCGTCCCACGGCGTGAGCGGGTCCGGTGTGGCCATGCCGCGCAGCTGGGCGAGCACGCGGCACACGCGCTGGGCGAGATCGACCTCGCGCATCCGCGGCACCTCCTCGGCGAACTGGCGCTCGCGCTCGGCGGCCCAGGCGGCCTCGAACGCAGCCTCGTCGAACGGGCCGCAGCGACGGGCGACCTCGGCCGTCATCTGGGCGACGACCCGGCGCAGGTCCTCGCGACGCATCGGGACGAGCGTGTTGCCGAAGTCGAAGCTGACCGCCTCCACCGCGGCGAGACCCAGGCCCGGACGACCTCCGGCGTCCACGGTCAGCGCGCCATGCTCGCGGGGCACAGGTCGCGGTACGGGCAGTAGGTGCAGCTCATCACGTCGGGCGTGGGCTCGAAGGCGGCGGCCCGGATGCCGGCCGCCGCCAGCGCGATCCGGTCGCGGCCACGCGCCAGCCGTCGGTCGTCGACCGTCGCCCGCCCGATGACGCCGGTCTCGAGGAAGTGGAGCTGGACGGCGTCGGGCAGCCGGCCGGTAAGCGCCTCGAAGCCCATCGCGTAGATCGTCAGCTGGAGCGAGTCGCGCGCCCGCTGACGGGCCTTGGCCGGGTCGCGGACATCGCTCGACTTGTAGTCTGTGATCGTGACCCGCTCGCGGGGCAGGAGCGGCAGCGTCGGCTCGATCACATCGGCCCCCGATCGCGGCGCGCCAGGCGGCCCCGGCGCGACTCCGTCCCCGCCCGCCGTCGCGGCCCCGTTCGCCGCTCGACCGCCCGGATCGTCGCCGAACGGCTCGATGTCCACCCGGTCCCAGCGCCCGCGAACGCGGTCGCCGTCGAGGGTGAACGAGAAGTCCCGCTCCACGTATGCGGGAACGACGGCACCCGGCCGGAGCTGGTCATCGCGGAACCGGGCGAGCGCGGCGCGACCGGCGGCCAGCCGGGCTTCCTCGTGCTCGCGGGACAGGAAGCCCTCGCTCGTCCAGGCGGTCTCGAACGCGGCTTCGAGCTCCGGCTGAGTCATTAGCTCGCCGCGGCCCTGGCGGCGGTGGAACTCCTGGACCGCCCGGTGGAGCGCGGCGCCATAGACGATCGAGTGGTGCGGTGCAACCGGGATCCGCAGGACGTGGCCGTACTTGTAGCGGAGCGGGCAGGTCAGGTAGTCGTCGACCTGGTAGAAGCTGAGCGACAGCGGCTCGCCTGTGGTCCGGCGAACCGGCAGGGGCGCGGCCGGAGCGGCGAACGTTGCCAGCCGCTCGACAGGATCGCGGCCGCGCGCGGGCTCGTCCACGGCGGCGGCCGGGATATCGAGCGCCTCCAGGACGAACGGCGACACCCGCCGGGCGCGCCGGCCGCCGTAGTCGGCCGCGTGGGTCAGGACCAGCTCGTCCCGCGCCCGGGTCATCCCGACGAAGAACAGTCGCCGCTCCTCGCGGAGGTGGACGTCACCCTCCGGCGGCGGTCCACCGAGGAGGGCGGTCGGGATCGCCAGCGGGTCGCGCCGACCCGCCGCCGGGAACCGGCCGTCCACCAGCCCGACCATGAACACCGTCGGGAACTCGAGGCCCTTGGCCTTGTGGACGGTGAGGACCGAGACCTCGTCCGGCCGGGTCTCGAGCTCGGCGCCGGCCGGATCGTCACCCGCCTCGATGAGCGTCCGGAGGTGCCCGACCACGAACGTCGCGCGATCGTCGGCCAGGAGCGCGGACTGCGAGCGGATCACGTCGAAGAACCGGGCGATGTTCTCGAGCGCCTCGTCCGCCCCGGCCACCGGGTCCCGGGCCAGCCGGGCGAGGAGGCCGGAGCCCTTGAGGAACGCGTACAGGACCTCGCCGGCCGGTCGGGCGTGGGCGAGCTCGCCGTAGCGGCGCACGTCGGCGACGAGGCGCTTGACGGCGCTCCGGGTCGGAGGCGCGAGGCGAAGGACGCCGGGCTGGCGATCGGCTTCCTCGAGGACCTCCCACAGCGACCGGTTGCGCCGCCTCGCAGCGGCCGCGATCGCCGTCAGGTCCTCCCCGCCGAGCCCGTAGATGTCCGACGCCGCAAGGGCGTACAGGTCCACGCTCGAACGCGGATCGACGATCGTCCGGAGGAAGGCGATGAGCAGCCGGACCTCCGGTCGGGCATACAGCCCCGACGTCCCGGAGAAGCGCCAGCGGAGACCGGCGACGTTGAGGCTGCGCAGGACCGCATCCGCCTCGGCATTTGAGCGGACGAGCACCGCGTGGTCGCCCGGCGCCGCTCCCCGGGCGACGCGGCCGGCGATCTCGGCGGCGACCCAGTCGGCCTCCTCGGTTCCGGTTGCGAAGGCCTCGTGCCGGACCGCCGGCACCCGGCGGCCGGGGGGCGGCTCCGGCCGCTGGGCGCGGAGGCGCTTGTCGATCCCGGCACGCACCTCGAGCCGGTCGGGATCGTTGAACCGGATCAGCCGGTGACTGGCCGCCAGGATGCCCCGGCGCGACCGATAGTTCCGGCGCAGGACGATGAGCCGCGGTCGGCGCGGCTGGTCCCGGAACTCGAGCAGATTGCTCATCGCCGCGCCTCGGAACCGGTAGATCGACTGGTCGTCGTCGCCGACGACGGTCACGTTCCGGGTGCCGGCCGCGACCAGGTCCACGAGCTCCGCCTGCGCCCGGTTCGTGTCCTGGAACTCGTCGACCAGAACGTAGCGATACCGTCGCCGGACCTCTGCCCGCGCGGCGGGCACCTCGCGCAGCAGCCGGACGCCGAGGCTCACCTGGTCGCCGAAGTCGATGAACCCCGCCTCCGCGAGCAGCGCCTGGTAACGGCCGAACGCGCGCGCGAGCTCGAGCTGACGCGCCGCCGACTCCACGGCGGCTTCGGCCGCCTCGACGGCGGCGTCCCGGTCGTCGTCCGTGTCCTCGGCGAGCTCGGCGGACAGCGCCGCCTCGGTGACCTCGCGCTCGGTCTCGGAACGGTAGGCCGCCGGGTCGATGCCTTCGTCCTTGAGCCGGCTGAAATGCGCGGCCAGCGCACCGAGGAAGCGGGTCGGATCGCCGAGCGGGCGATAGTGCTCGAGGTCGAGCCCGAACATCCGCTCGCGCAGGAAGACGACGACCTCCGCCCGGGACAGGACGCGGACGTCGGGCGGGAGGCCGAGCTCGAGGGCGAACTCGCGGATGAGCCGATCGCCGAACGCATGGAAGGTCGAGATCGGGGTATCCGTGTAGCCGTACGGCACGAGCTGGTCGACCCGGACCTGCATCTCCGTGGCGGCCTTGTCCGTGAACGTCAGCGCCAGGATCTCGGAGGGTCGGGCCCGGTGGGTCGCGATGAGCCAGGCGATCCGTCGCGTGACCACCTGCGTCTTGCCCGTGCCGGCCCCGGCCACCACGAGCAACGGGCCTTCGCCGTGGGTGACGGCGCGGAGCTGGTCCGGGTTGAGGCCACCCAGGAGATCCTCGAGCCCGGATGGCTCGCCTGGCGCATCGTCGCGGGAGCCGGCGACCAGCGCGTCCGACCAGACCGGGATCTGCTCCAGCGAGCGCGACCGGGCGCGACGCATCGAGCGGGTCATCGAGGGACGGGATCGGGTGGGACGTCGGACGAGCGTTCGCGGGGGCATGGGACGAGGATGGCGGGTCGGCGTGACAGCTCGCCCGTCACGAGTTCCCGGTCAGCGCCCGCCGACTCCGGCCGCCGCCCGGCCGGCCAGCGCGACCCGGCCCGCGGTCGCCTCGCGGGCGAGGGCCAGGGCCTGCGACTCCTCCTCGGACAGGGTCGCCTCGGGCCGCCCGCCGGCGACGGCCTTGGCGTAGATCCGCGTGCCGCCGCGCGCGTGGAGGCTGCTGATCACGACCCCGTCGTCGTCCGCGTCGAGGAGCGCCAGGGCGAAGCTCTGGTTGCTGCCCGTGTCCTCGAATGGGTTGAACCGCACGAGCCCGATCCGCTGGAAGGCCTTCCGTCCGCTGACCTCGAGCGCACGCGTCCGACCGGCGAGCCGGTCGACCGCGACGGCGACCTCGTCGACCCGGCCGATGTGCCCCTCGAGGAGCGCCTGGAGGCTGCGGCCGTCGTCGCCCCGGGTCAGCGCCCCCAGCCGGCGCTCCAGCTCGGTCGTCCGTCGCCAGGCCAGCCCGGCGATTGCGAGCGCAACCACGAGCGCCGCGACGAGCACGACCACGACCGGCCCGAGGTTGTCCTGGATGAACGCGGTCACGCGGCGATTGGCCTCCGTTGGGGGTCGAGTCTAGCAGGTGGTCCGCGCGCGACGACCGGGGATCGGCGGGGCGATGCTATCCTTCCCGCCGGCCCGACCGAACGTCCGGCCGACGCGCGGAGGAACCATCCAGCTCATGGCCAAGCGAGCCCGAGGCGCCCACGGCCGGCCCGGCCAGCGTCGCCCCACCCCGCGGACCGGACGTCCGGCGGCGCGACCCGCGGGCGATGTGACAGCGGCGACGAGTCTGCCCGTGGAGACGCTCCCCGACGAGGGACCGGCGGCCGGTCCCGAGTCCCGACCCGGCCGGGCGGCCGCCGCGCGGGGGCGCGGGACGTCGGCCTCCTTCGAGACGTCCGCCGCGCAGGAGTACGCCTACGTCGCGCACGACGTCCGCCGGATCGCCGTCATCGGTGGGTCGCTGTTCGCCGTGCTGATCGCGCTGTTCCTGCTCATCGAGGTCCTGGGCGTCATCCACCTCTGATCGGAACGCGGAGCGCCCGCCGGCGGGCTGGCCCCACATCCCCCGATCGGCCTATCGACAGGCGGGACCCGTCCTTCTACGGTCACGGTCCGGATCCACGACCGTCCCGGAGTGCGTCCCCCGTTGGCCACCACGATCACGGACCGAGTTCGCCGCCGATCGACGCTCCTGCTGCTCGTCTACGCCGCCAGCCTGACGCTGGTGGCGCTGACGGTCATTGCGCTCGTGACGGTCGTCTCCGGTCGCCTGACCGACGCCGCGGTCGCCTCGTCGGTCGAGGCCGACGAGAGCCTCGTCGGCGCCTTCACGACCACCGTCATCGAGCCCGGTGACCTCCGCTCCTCCGGCGTCGACCCGTCGCGGGTATCGGCGATCGAGACGAAGATCGCCGGCCTGATCGACCGGACGAGCGGCATCGTCCACATCAAGGTGTGGGCGCCCGACGGCACCGTGCTCTACAGCGAGCGGCCCGAGCTTCGCGGGCAGAACCTCGGGCTCGACGAGGACATCACCGACGCCATCGAGGGGAGCGTCACCTCGACGATCGAGTCCGCGGATTCGGGCGAGGCGGCCACCTCGGACCTGCCGCCCGGGACCACGGTCCTCGAGGAGTACATCCCGATCCGGATTGACGGCTCGGTCCCGGCCGTCTTCGAGATCTACCGCAACGCCGCCCCGATCCTGGCCGCGGTGGACGCGACCGGACGCGACGTCCTGTTCGTCAGCCTCGTGGCCGCCGGCGTGCTGGCGATCCTGCTGTTCCTGATCTTCCGCGCCGCCCAGAGCCGCCTCGCGCGCCAGACGACGGCGCTCCTCGAGGCGAGCCGTAGCGACGCGCTGACGGGTTCGCTCAACCACGGCACGGCTGTCGCCGAGCTGGCTGGGCTCCTCGAGACGGCCGGCGAGGCCGGTGCCCCGGTCGGGGTGGCCCTCCTCGACGTCGACAACTTCCGGCTACTCAACGCGACGTACGGCCACGATGCCGGCGACCGGGCGCTCGTCGAGGTCACCCGCGTCCTGCGGGCCGAGGTGTCGCAGGCCACGATCATCGGCCGCTACGGGCCCGACGAGTTCATCCTCATCGCCCCGCCGGCCTGCGTCCACGACCTCGAGCCGGCCATCGACCGCCTCCGTGCCCGGGTCGGCGAGCTCACGCTCCAGTTCGGCGCGTCCGAGCGGCTGCCGGTCACGGTCAGCGGCGGGGTCAGCTACGCGCCGGTCAACGGCCAGGCGGCGACCGAGCTGCTGGCGGTCGCTGCGCGCGCTCTGACCGAGGCCAAGGTGAGCGGTGGCAACGTCGTCCGCGTCGCCGACATGACCTTCGACGACCTGGCGATGGCCCAGCGCTCGAGCTTCGACGTGCTGACCGGTCTCGTGGCCGCCGTCGACACGAAGGACCACTACACGAAGCAGCACTCCGAGGACGTCGCCCGGTACGCGGTCTTCCTGGCCGACCGGCTCGGGCTCGGACCGGATGAGCGGCGTTCGATCGAGCTGGCCGGGCTCCTCCATGACGTCGGCAAGATCGGGATCCCCGACGCGATCCTGCGCAAGCCGGGTCCGCTCACGACCGACGAGTACGCGATCGTCAAGCAGCACGTCTGGCTCGGCGACGCGATCGTCCGCGACCTGCCGAACGTCGAGGCGATCCGGGCCGGGGTCCGCCACCACCACGAGCGCTGGGACGGTGGCGGCTACCTCGACGGACTGGCCGGTGAGGACATCCCGCTCATCGCCCGGATCGTGTCCGTCGCCGATGCCTTCAGCGCGATGACCACGACCCGGCCCTACCGCAAGGCCATGTCGGTGGCCGAGGCCCTCGGCCGGCTCCGGGTGGCCGCCGGGAGCCAGCTCGATCCGCGCCTCGTCGCCGAGTTCGTCACCGGGATCGAGACCGCCGACGACCCGCCGCTACCGGGCGACGGTCGGGCGATTCGCCGGCCGTGGACGCCGACGTCGAGCGTCGCCTGACCTAGACTGGCTCGGTGCCGAGCCGCAAGCCGCCGACCGACCAGGTCGCCCTGTTCCAGCCACCGCCGGGCCGGCAGCCATTGGCGGCGCGCATGCGCCCGCGGGACCTCTCGGAGTTCGTCGGCCAGGATCACCTCGTCGGCGAGCGCGGGCCGCTGCGCCGCTCGATCGAGCGGGGCTACCTCGGATCGATCCTCCTGTGGGGGCCGCCGGGCACCGGCAAGACGAGCCTCGCCCGACTCCTCGCCGATGCGATCGACGCCCGGTTCGTCACCCTGTCCGCGGTGATGAGCGGCGTCGCCGACATCCGTGCCGCCGTGGCCGCCGCCCGCGACCAGCTGACCCTCGACGGCGGCCGGACGATCCTGTTCATCGACGAGATCCACCGCTTCAACAAGGCCCAGCAGGACGGGCTCCTGCCGCACGTCGAGGACGGCACGGTCACCCTCATCGGGGCGACGACCGAGAACCCGTACTTCGAGGTCAACGGGGCGCTCCTGTCGCGCCTCCGTGTGTGGCGCCTCGAGCCGCTGACCGACGACGACGTCGCGACCGTCGTGCGGCGGGCCATCGCCGACCCGGACCGAGGCCTGGCCGGGGAGCTCGGACCCGGCGGCGGCGTTGCCGTCGACGACGAGTCGTTCAGCCACCTCGTCGGACTGGCCGGCGGCGACGCCCGACAGGCGCTCAACGTCCTCGAGGGCGCGGTCGCGCTCGCCGAGGCCGAGGGCATCCGCGACGCGGACGGCCGGGTGGCGCCGCGGCTCGCCGACATCGAGGCGGCGGCGCAACAGAAGGTGCTCGCCTACGACCGGGCCGGAGACGGCCACTACGACACGGCATCGGCGTTCATCAAGAGCCTCCGTGGCAACGACCCCGACGGCGCCCTCTATTGGCTGGCGACGATGATCGCCGCCGGCGAGGACCCCCGGTTCATCGCCCGGCGGCTGATCATCTCGGCGTCCGAGGACGTCGGCAACGCCGACCCGCGGGCGCTCCAGGTCGCGGTGGCCGCGGCCTCCGCGCTCGATCACGTCGGACTGCCCGAGGCGCAGTACGCCCTCGCCCAGGCGACGACGTACCTGGCCACAGCGCCGAAGTCCAACCGGTCGGGCGCGGCGTACTGGGCGGCCGTCGCCGATCTCGAGGCGTCCGGCGCGCTGCCGGTCCCGATGCACCTCCGGAACGCCGGCCATCGCGCGCTCAAGCAGTACGGCTACGGCGTCGGCTATCGCTATCCGCCCGAATTCGAAGGCTCGGACGTCGGGCAGCAGTACCTGCCGGACGCGCTCGTCGAGCGACGGTACTACCTGCCGAACGACCAGGGCTACGAATTCGACGATCGGCGCCCGCATGACGGCCCGGACGGAGACCCGCGAGGCCGATCGCCGGCGTGGCCGGCCCGAGCGCGAGGCCATCCCCGGCCCGGCGGCCGACGCGATGAAGGCCGGCGGCTCGATCCTCAAGACCCGCGAGGACAACCGCCGGAAGCTGGCCGAGACCGAGAAGCGGGACGCCGGCGGCTGAGCGCCCTGAGCCTTCCCGGGGCGTGTCGGCCGCCCAGCCCAGCTGGCGTTGACCGACCCGGGTGTCGCGGGCAATGTCGGACGCCGTCGGTGGTGCATCTGCACGACCGATTCGGTGCCCCGGGCGACGGGAATCGGTGCCGGCCGGCGACGTCGGCCGGTGCATCCGGTCACCGTGCCCGGGCAGCAGGAGCGCGAACCGGCGACCCGTCCGGGGCGGTCGAGGTGGATCCGGGCCAGTTAGTGCTGGCTCCTTTTCGTCCGCAACTTGGGTACCCGTGGGTGATCGCCAACCGAGGGCAGTAAGGGTCACGGTAAGGACCTCACGAAATCCGGACCCGATGCGGTCCGCCACGCGAGGAGGCCCCCATGCCACAACCCGCGTATGGGCAGCTGTCTGCCACGTCCCCCAGCTCCCCCGCCGCTCCCAGCCGCCACAGGTCCGGCGGCGCTCTCATCCGGCTGGCCAGGCTGTCGCTCATCGGCCTGCTCGTCCTGCCATTCGTCCTGAGCGATCGGATCGGGCTCGCAGCGTCCACGCAGTCGGTCACCGTCGTGGCCAGTGCGGACGCCCAGGTCCGCTCCCACTTCCCGACCCGCAACTACGGCGCCGGCCCGCGGCTGCGGACGAAGATCCGGGTCGGTGACCAGCAGCGGACCCTGCTCCGGTTCAACGTGCCCAAGCTGTCGGGCCCGGTCACCGCGGTCCGGCTCCAGCTGTGGGTCCGCGACGCCAGCGTGCGCGGTGGCTCGGTCCACCCGATCGCCGGGTCGTGGAGCGAGGGCAAGGTGACCTGGGAGACGGCACCTGCGCTCGCCTCGACCGTCCTCGCCAAGATCGGCGCCACCGGCAAGCCGGGCCACTGGCTCACGGTTCCGCTCGCCCTGTCGAGCATCAAGTCGGGCAAGAAGGTCGAGCTGGCGATCGTCGGCTCGAGCCGCGACGGCGCGCTGTACGCCAGCCGCGAGACCGGGCGCGGACCGCGCCTGATCCTGACCGTCGGCTCGACGCCCGACCCGACCCCGCAGCCGCCGAACGATCCGACGGCAACGCCGGCTCCGACGGCGACGCCGGATCCGACCGGCACTCCGGATCCCAACGGGACCCCGGCTCCGACGGCAACGCCGGATCCGACGGCCACGCCCCAGCCGACGCCAGCGCCGACGGCCGACCCCGGTAACGGCGGCTCGACCGGGCCGTCTGTCGGGATCCTGGCGAGCCGCGCCGAGATCGCCGCCCTGCCGATGACCGGCAAGGCGTGGACCAACCTCAAGAGCTGGGCCGATGCCGCCGCCGGCACGCCCGACATCCAGAACCAGGACGAGGACAACGACATCCACGTCCTCGCCAAGGCGCTCGTCTACGCCCGAACCGGGGTCGCCTCGTACCGCGCGGGCGTCCTGAGCAACCTGAAGGCAGCCGTCGGCTCGGAGGCCGGTGGCCGCACGCTGGCCCTCGGGCGCAACCTCCCGGGCTACGTCATCGCCGCCGACCTGATCGACCTTCGGGCGTACGACCCGACCTTCGACAGCGGCACGTTCCGACCGTGGCTGCGCAAGGTCCTGACCGAGAGCCTGAGCGGTATGACCCTCGTGTCGACGGACGAGAACCGCCCGAACAACTGGGGAATGCATGCCGGGGCCGCTCGCGCCGCGGTGGCCCGCTATCTCGGGGACAGCGCCCAGCTGGCCCGCACCGCACAGGTCTTCCATGGCTGGCTCGGCGATCGATCCTCGTATGCCGGGTTCTCGTTCGGCGACACGTCGTGGCAGTGCAATCCAAGCGCCCCAGTCGGCGTCAACCCGAAGGGCTGCACCAAGAGTGGCGTCGTCCTCGACGGTGCCCTGCCCGACGACATGCGCCGAGGCGGCGTCTTCCAGTGGCCACCCACGTTCACCAACTACGCGTGGGAGGCGATGCAGGGCGCGACCCTCGAGGCCCTCATCCTCGACCGGGCCGGCTATCCGGCCTTCGCCTGGAACGATCGGGCGCTCCTCCGTGCGGCCAGCTTCCTCTATGACCGGGCGATCTGGCTCCCCTCGGGGGATGACCAGTGGCAGCCCTGGCTCCTCGACCACGTCTATGGCATGACCTGGGCCAAGGCGAGCCCTGCCCGCCCGGGCAAGAACATGGGCTTCACCGACTGGCTGTACGGCAACTGACCCACCGGGATCGGGAAGCCCCCCGATCCCGGACACACCCGGCGGACGGCCGGCCTCCTCGCGAGGCCGGCCGTCGCCGATTCCCGCGCCCTTCGCGCGGTTGCCGCTGGTCGCGCTGGCGCGACTGGCCGCCGGCGTGCGACCATCGGTGGCGTATGCACCCCCGACCGAGCGCTGCCACGCAGGAGGCCCGCACCGTGAACCGATTCGAGCCGAACCTCCGGATCCCCGGCCCGACCGGCCTCCCGCCCAGCGTCCGCGCTGCCGGCGGCCGCCAGATGATCAACCATCGCGGGCCGGAGTTCGCGGCGATGCTCGACCGGATCATGACCCGGATGAAGCCGTACTTCGGGACGTCGAGCGACATCGCCCTGCTGTCGTGCGCCGGCACGGGCGGGCTCGAGGCGGCGGTGGTCAACGTTCTGTCGCCCGGCGACCGGGTCCTGGCGGTCACGATCGGCTCGTTCGGCGACCGGTTCGCGAAGATCGCGACGACCTACGGCGCGGACGTCACCCGCCTGTCGGTCGAGTGGGGCCAGGCCGCCGACCCGGCCGAGGTCCGGGCCGCCCTCGCATCCGAGCCCGCGCCGGGGTATCGGGCGGTGCTGCTCACCCACAACGAGACCTCGACCGGCGTCATGAACCCGATCCCGGCCCTCGCCGCCGCGATCCGCGAAGTCGACGACAACGCGCTGCTCCTCGTCGACAGCGTCTCGGCGCTCGGGGCCGTCCCGTTCGAGATGGACGCCTGGGGCGTCGACATCGTCATCACCGGCTCGCAGAAGGCCTGGATGGCCGCGCCGGGCATGGCCATGGTCGCGGCCTCCGACCGCGCCTGGGCGGCGATGGAGACGGCGACGATGCCGCGCTTCTACCTCGACCTCCACGCCCACCGCGATTCGCACAACAAGGGCCAGACGCCGTGGACGCCGGCGCTGGCCGTCGTCTACCAGATCGACGAGGGGCTCGAGCTCATGGAGCGCGAGGGCGCGGCGGCGGTCTTCGCCCGTCACGCGGCCTGCGCCGCGGCGGCCCGGGCCGGCCTGCGCGCGGTCGACTTCGAGCTGTTCGCCGACCAGCGCTTCGCGTCCCGGACGGTGACCGCCGCGCGGCTGCCCGAGGGTCTCGACTGGAAGGCGTTCAACGACGGTGTCAAGCGGCGCGGCGTCGTGCTGGCCGGCGGGCAGGGCAAGCTGGCCGGGCACATCTTCCGGCTCGGCCACCTCGGCTCGGTCACCCTCGGCGAGATCCTCGACGCGATCGGCGTGATCGAGGAGGTCTCGCTCGAGCACGGCCGCGCGGTCGAGCCCGGGGCGGCCGTCGGTGCGGCCCAGCGGGCGGCGCTCGAGTCCATCGGGGCGATCGGGGCGCCGGCGCCCGTCGGCGCGTGAGGATCCTCGTCGCCGAACCCGTCGCCGGCGAGGGCCTCGCCCTCCTCCGCACCCAGCACGAGGTCGACGAGCGACCCGGTCTCGGCCGGGACGAGTACGCGGCCATCCTGCCCGACTACGACGCGCTCGTCGTGCGCAGCCAGCTCCAGGTCGATGCCGAGCTCATCGCGGCCGGGCAGCGGCTGGTCGTGATCGGACGAGCCGGCGTCGGCGTTGACAACGTCGACCTGGACGCCGCGACGCGGGCCGGGATCGTCGTCGTCAATGCGCCGACCGGCAACACGATCGCCGCCGCCGAGCACACCCTTGCCCTGCTCTACGCGGTCGCCCGGCGCGTCGCCGCCGCCGATGCCTCGCTCCGCCGCGGGGAGTGGAAGCGCAGCCAGTTCACCGGTGTCGAGCTCCGCGGCCGGACGCTCGGGATCGTCGGCCTGGGCAAGATCGGGCAGGCGATCGCGGCCCGGGCGCGGGCGATGGAGATGACCGTCCTCGCGGTCGATCCGTTCGTCTCCGAGGAGCAGGCGGCGCACCACGGGGCCGAGCTCGTCGAGCTCCCGGCGCTGCTCGCCCGATCCGATGCGATCACCCTCCACGTCCCGCTCGGGCGGACGACCCGCGGTCTCATCGGCGCCCGCCAGCTGGCCCGGATGAAGCCTGGCACGATCGTCCTCAACGTCGCCCGCGGCGGGATCGTCGACGAGGCGGCGTTGGCGGAGTCCCTCCGATCCGGCCATCTCGGCGGGGCCGGGATCGATGTGTTCGAGCACGAGCCGCCGACCGGCTCGCCGCTCCTCGACGCCCCGAACACGGTCCTGACCCCGCACCTCGGGGCGTCGACGGCCGAGGCCCAGGTCCTCGTGGCCGAGGAGGTGGCCGGCCAGATCCTCGACGTGCTCGCCGGGCGCCCCGCCCGCTACGCCGTCAACGCGCCGCTCCTCACTCCCGAGACGGCCCGTGCGATCGCTCCGTACCTGCCGCTGGCCGAGATGCTCGGGCGGTTCTTCGCCCAGTTCTGCCGCACCGGGGTCAAGACCCTCACCCTCGAGGTCGCCGGCGAGCTGGCCGCGTTCGACGCCGCGCCGCTCACGGCGGCCGTCCTGCGCGGTCTCCTCGAGACGGCGACGACCGAGCGGGTCAACCTCGTCAACGCCGGCGCGCTGGCCCGGGCCCGCGGGATCACGGTGATCGAGCGCAAGACGCCCGAGGCCGGCCAGTTCGCCTCGCTGCTCACGCTGTCCGGCGAATCGGGTGGCCTGACGACGACGGTCGGCGGCACCGTGGCCGCCGGCGAGCCGCGACTCGTCCGGCTCGACGACTACTGGCTCGACATGGTCCCCTCCGCGACGATGCTCGTCACCCGCCACCACGACCGGCCCGGGACGATGGGCCGGATCGGGCTCATGCTCGGCGAGGCGGACGTCAACATCAGCGCGATGCACCTGGCCCGCTCGGCGCCGCGCGCGGACGCCGTGATGATCCTGGCCGTCGACGAGGACGTGCCGCCGTCCGTGACCGAGGCGATCGGCGCGCTCGAGGCGGTGATGGACGTGTGGACCATCGGGCTGGGGACCGACCGCTGAGCGAGCCGCACTCCCTGGCCTACCCCGACGGGCTCGCCGCGAGCATCGTGCTCCTCCGCCACGGCGAGTCGATGGCGATCGTCGAGGGGCGCTTCCAGGGCCGCCTCGAGACGCCGCTGTCGCCGCTCGGACACCGCCAGGCCGAGCTGGCCGGGGCCCGGCTCGCCCGGCCCGCCGACCCGCCGCGGATCCCCGTTCCGGCCCGGCCGCCGGTCGCAATCGTGCACTCCCCCCTCGAGCGCGCCGCAGCCACCGCGGGCGCCGCCGCGCTCGCGCTCCACGAGGTTCACGGCGCGACCGTCCCCGGGCTGCGACCCGAGCCCGGGCTGGTCGAGATCGGGCAAGGCGAATGGGAGGGCCTCCATCGCGATGAGGTCGTGGCGCGCTACCCGGCCGAGCTCGAGGCCTGGCGCGTCCGGCCGGCTGAGGCGAACGCCCCCGGCGGCGAGTCGTTGCGCGCCGCCGACCGCCGGGTCCGCCGCGTGCTCGAGAGCGTCGTGGCCGGGCTGGCCGCCGCCGTGCCGGGCGAGGGTCCCGACCGGACAAGCGTCGGCGGCTACCCCGCCGGGCACGGCAGCGACACCCCGTGGGCGCTCCTCGTGGCCCACGACGGGATCTTCAAGGTCGCCCTGCTGGCGCTGCTCGACCTGCCCCTCGGGCGGTTCTGGACGTTCCCCTGGGCGCTGACCGGGATCAGCGTCGTCGAGCTAGTCGCCGGGCGGGCGGTCCTGCGCGCTCACAACCTGACCGACCACCTCGGTCCGCTCCAGGGCCGGGCGGCCGAGCCGGGGACGACCGCCGCCGAGGACCGCAGCGAGGACGAGGCGGCCAGCCGCGAGCGGGCCGGATCGCTTTAGGGTCACCGGCTCCCGCGCCGGCCGCGGGTCAGCTGGGACGCCGCCGCGCGCGCCGCTCACGACGGCGGAAGATCAGCGCCAGCAGGGCGACGCGCAGCCGGCGTTGCGCGTCGCGCAGCGCCCGCAGCCGGTCGTCGCCGAGCTGCCCACGTCCGTAGGCGACCTCGACCTTCGCCCGGGCCACCGTCTGCAGGTCGGGCCGGGCGTTCGGGATGACCTCGCCGAGCGCCGAGGTGTACTCGAACACGGTCTGGCTCGGCCGCGGCGCGAAGCCGAAGCGACGGGCGATGCCGACGATGCTGCGCCAGACCGCGTCGGGCTCGGATGACGCGCGCGGGCCGCGCTGCCAGGCGATGAACGCCAGGCCACCCATGGCGACCGCGAGGAGCAGGCCGATCACGATGAACGGGCCGCTGCCCGAGCCGCCGCCGTCGGTCGTTCCGGCGACGCCGCCGTTCGGCGTCGGGCGGATGCTCCGCCGCGGATCCGGCACGTCCGGCGCCAGGGACGCGTGCGGCGTCGCCGGGGGCGCGCTCACGACCGGACCGGCCGGCAGGCTCGTGTCGCGGGCCGCCGGCCCCCCGGTCGGGTCGAACATCTGCCAGCCGTAGCCCGGGAAGTAGACCTCGACCCAGGCGTGCGAGCCGCTCTTGAGGATCGTCTCCTCGTTCCCACTCCGCGCGCCGGGCAGGAAGCCCTCGGCCAGCCGGGCCGGGATCCCCTGCGAGCGCAGCAGGATGCGCGAGCGTGCTCGCGTAGTAGAGGCAGTAGCCCTGCTTCGTCCGGGCGAAGCACTCGACCGGCAGGTCCCCGCCGCAGTCGATGTTGGTCACGTCCGAGCTGTAGGTGAACCCGCCCTCGTACTTGAGGTAGTTCGTGATCGACAGCGCCATGTCGTACGGGTCCTTGGTGGCCTCAGGGTGGCCTGCCAGGATCGTCGCCATCAGCTTGCGGGTCGACGGTCCGATCAGGGTCGGGTCGTAGCTGAGGTAGAGCGCCTTGACGCTGTCCGGATAGTCGGTCCCGGCGACGCGGAGCTCGTTGCCGGTCCGGCCGTGGACCGGGTCGACCGTGAAGTCGATCGGGACACTGGCGGTGACCGAGTACTCGGTGGAGCTGTCCGAGAACAGGCCGCCGAAGTAGTCCGGGACCACCCCGTTCCGCCCCTCGGGGATGCCCGGAACGGCGGTCAGCCGCGTGTCGACGTCGACCGAAGCTCGGCGTGTCCGGGGCGAAGATCGACTTCGGGTTGAAGTTCAGCTCGTGAACCGTGAACGTCACGTCCTGGCGGTCGGGCAGCCCGGCCGGATCGTCGCTGTTGCCGTTCAACGCGGGCGTGCCGGCCGGAGCGTCCACGTTCGCCGTCTTCGACCACAGCCAGGCGCGCCCGTTGAACCGGTCGTAGCTCACGGCCCGCCAGTAGTAGGCGGGGCTCTTGGGCGGAACCTGGATAGCAAGGACCGGCGTGCTGTCGGTGGTCCACTGGCCCGAGATCACCGCGCTGTCGCCGAAGTCCACGCTGCTCAGGCGCGTGCTGCCGCCGCCGGCCCCGAGGATCCGCTGGAACTCCTGGCCGACGTCGATCAGGCGCTGGTCGACGCCCGTCCACAGCGGCGCCAGCGGGCTCGACGACGCGGCCGAGGTGAGGAACAGCGCGATGATCACGGCCGAGGCCACGAACACCGAGCCGCCGCGCAGGTACAGTCCGCCGAGGCTGGCGGCATCGCCGATCCGGTGGCGGATCCAGACCGTTCGCTCGTCGTAGGCGTGGAGGCGGATGAGCAGGAACAGCGAGGCCAGGCTGTAGATCACGAGGTAGATCAGCTGGTCGCGCAGGGTCAGCGACATGTTCACGACGAGCGCGACGCCGATGACGATCACGGCGTTGAGCGGACGTCGGTGGTGGAACGTGACGTACCCGGCGTACTGGCCGGTCCCCCACGCGAGGAGGCCGAGGACGAGCATGAAGTGGCCGATCTGGGTGGTGAACGACAGACCCTGAACGGCCAGGTCGATGTAGGCGTCGACGACCGCTGCCGCCGTCGCCTGGAACCAGTCCACCGGCCCGCCGCCGCCGCCGACCAGCCGAGCGCCGACGATCATCGGCACGATGAGCGCCGCGAAGATCGCACCGAGGAGGTGCGCCTGCCAGCGCGGCCAGCCGACCTTCGCGCTGACGAAGCCCCAGCCGACGCCGAGCACGATCGCCCAGGCCAGGAAGTCGGTCAGCCCGCGCGGCCCGATGACCCAGCTCGCGTCGTCGATCGACCAGGCGAGCGTCAGGCACAGCAGGCCGACGAGCCCGAGCGTCGTCCAGCCCTCGGCGGGGGCGAGCGGGAAGCGCCGCTCGTCGGCGGCGCGGCCGGCTGGACCCGAATGTCGTCGCGGTCATCGGCTCAACCCGCCAGCTGCTCGGTGAGCGACACGCCGGCGACGATACGGTAGGCCCGCAGGTCGTGCTCGGCGAGCGCATGGCGGATCGCCCGGGCGTCCGCGTCGGGCCCGGCCTCGGTCGGCGGCAGCGCCTCGTGCCCCGGGGCGTGGTACCGGTTCGCGGACGTGAGCTCCGAGCTCCGCGCGTCGACCAGCAGGACGACGCAGGCCACGCCGCGGGCGCGCAGGCCGGCGAGCGGCCGGATCCAGCTCCGATCGGTCGACGAGGTGATCACCACCGCCGTCATGCCACGCCGGAGCCGGGGCAAGCCGGTGATGAGGCCCTCCATGAGCGGGGCCGAGCCGTCGGCGTCGACCGCGGCGAGGAGCTGCATGATCTTGAGGTGCTGGCGGCCGCCCCGGTCGGCCGGCAGGACGGACAGGCGATGCCCGAAGGCGGTCAGCCCGACAGCCCGGTTCTCGTTGAGGGACCGGTCGGCGATCGAGGCGGCCGCCCGGATCGCGATCTCGGCGGACGCGTCCTCGCCGGTCCCGGCCTGCACCCGCCGATCGAGGTCGAGGAAGATCCAGACATCGGCCGTCTGCTCGAGGTCGAACTCCTTGACCTGGATCTCGTTGTGCCGGGCGGTCGACTTCCAGTGGATCCGGTTCATGCTGTCACCCGGGGCATAGGGCCGGACGGTCGTCGCGAGCGGGCTCGTCTGGAGCGTCCGCTCGGGGGCGGCGTGGCTGCCCTCCAGGTTCGCCGCCGGGAGCCGCCACAGGGGGAGCGGGTCGATCCGCGGGTAGACGATCAGGGTGACCGCCTGGCCGACCGTGGCCGACGCCTCGAAGAAGCCGAATGGGTCACCCGTCCGGACCTGGAGCGGCTCGATCCGGAAGTGGCCGCGCCGGGTCAGCGGGACCTTCGCGATCCAGCTCCGCTCGCCGTGCATCCCGAGGGAGATCGCCCGCCCGGGGATCGCCACCGGCAGGCTCGTCGGGTTGTGGACCTCGAGCCATGGCTTCGGGATCCGGCCTGCGTTGCGCAGCGTGTAGGTCACCCGGAGCTGCTCGCCGACGTGGCCCTGGAGCTGGCCGACGGCGTAGCCGGCCTCGAGGTCGGCCAGCCCGAGCCGGGTGAGCACGTAGCTCCCCCCACCGACGAGGATCGCCAGGTAGAGCAGGTAGAACAGGAACGGCAAGCCGGTCGAGAACGCCGCGACCACCAGGACGATGGCGAGGACGAGGAACTCGATCCGGCGGATCATCGCGCGATCGTCCGGCTCAGCCCAGGGCGCCGATCAGCGCCGCGAACCCCGGTCGCTGACGGCCTCGGGTGGGGTCGCCGCGATCGACCTGGGCCCGCCGACCGGGGCCCGGATCGCCTCCACGGGGAGCGTCTCGAGCAGCTCCCGGATGACCTGGCCCGGTTGGACGTCGTGGATCGTCGAGCTGGTCTTGATGATCAGCCGGTGGGCGAGGGCCGGCTCGGCGAGCAGCTTGACGTCGTCGGGGATCACGTAGTCCCGCCCGACCAGCCCGGCCAGCGCCTGGCTCGCCCGGTACAGCGCGATCGAGCCGCGCGGCGAGGCGCCGAGATAGACATCGGGATGGTTGCGGGTGCCGTTGACAAGCCGGACGATGTAGTCGCTGATCGACGACTCGACGTGGACCTCGCGGATCGCGGCCTGCATCTCGCGCATCTCGTCGAGCCCGACCACCTCGTCGAGGGCGTCGAGCGGATGCGTCCGCTTCTGCTCGTCGAGGATGACGATCTCGTCGATCGGCTGCGGGTAGCCCATCCGGATCCGCAGCATGAACCGGTCGAGCTGGGCCTCCGGCAGCGCGAACGTGCCCTCGTACTCGATCGGGTTCTGGGTGGCGATGACGAGGAACGGGTCGGGCATCAGGTGCGTCACGCCGTCGATCGTGGCCTGCCGCTCGTCCATGCACTCGAGCAGGCTCGACTGGGTCTTCGGTGTCGCCCGGTTGATCTCGTCGGCGAGCACGACCTGGGCCATGATCGGGCCCGGCCGGAACTCGAACTCCTGCGTCTTCTGGTTGTAGATCGACAGCCCGGTGACGTCGGAGGGCAGGAGGTCCGGCGTGAACTGGATCCGCCGGAAGGTGCAGCCGAGGCTCCGCGCGAGCGCCTTGGCGAGGACCGTCTTGCCGGTCCCCGGGACGTCCTCGATGAGCAGGTGGCCGCGACACAGCAGCGCGACCAGGGCCAGGCGCACCTCGTTGTGCTTCCCGACGATCACGCGCTCGACGTTGGCGACGACCTTCTCGCCGGTCTCCTGGATCTTCGTCGTCATCGATCTCCCTCGCGGGGTGGCCCGACGCCGGGTGGCGTCACGCGCACGGGATGGTGAGCTAATGGAGCGGCGGACGGGCTCGGCCAGGCGGCGGCCCCGGTGTCGACAGATAGTACGTCCCCGACCCCGACTTGGTTCCGAGCTGCCCGCACGCCAGTGTGGCGCAGCCCCATCGCCGTCGCGTCTTGGATCGGTCCGTCGGGCGGACGGCCGGTCAGCCGCGGAGCAGGGACAGCGCGCCGACCCACAGCGTCATCAGGCAGCCGAGCGCGCCCATGACGCCGAGGAACGGCTCACCGCCGCTGAACGCCGCCACGGCGACCGTGGCGAACAGCGCGCCGAGGACGAGCGCGATCCCGGCCAGACCGAGCCGCTCGACGAGCGGGCGCTTCGAGCGAGGCCCGTCGGTCACGTCACTTGCCGATCGTGGCGAAGTAGCGGGCAAGCAGCTTGCCGGCGATCGGTGACGCCTTCGTCGCTCCGCTGCCACCCGACTCCACGAGCACCGCGATCGCGACCTGCGGATTGTTGGCCGGGGCGAACCCGATGAACCACGAATGCGGCTTGGCCGAGCCGTCGAGCTGGGCCGTCCCGCTCTTCCCGGCGGTCAACACCCCGGGGACCTTGGCGCCCGCGGTGAACAGGCGACCCTCCTGGCCCTCGACCGCCCGGACCATGGCGGCGTTGATCTCACCGGCGACGTCGGGCGTGACGACCTCGCGCCAGACCTGCGGGCTGATCGTGGTGTCGGTGCCGTGGCCGCTCAGCCGGGTGACGAGGTACGGCCGCATCAGCGTCCCGTGGTTGGCGATGGTCGCGGCCACCAGCGCCATCTGGAGCGGCGTCGCGAGGGTCTCGCCCTGGCCGTAGGCCGCGTTCGCGAGCTCGACGTCGTCGGAGAACCCGCCGCCGTACGTGCCGCCGCCGTTGGTGACCTGGCTGCTGGCGGTCGGCAGGTCGAACGGGATCGGCCCGCCGAAGCCGACCCGGGCCGCCCACGACGTCAGCGCGTCGCCGCCGGTCGCCAGCCCGGTCAGGGCGAAGTAGATGTTGCACGACACCTCGATCGCCTCGGGATAGGCCAGGGCCCGATCGTCGGTGAACGGGTGATGGCCGTCCTTGATCCGGAACCCGGACACGAGCAGGCCGTTCTTCTCGGCGGGCGGCTGGCGGGCATAGGTCGTGTCCGGGGTGATCGCGCCCGAGCCGAGCGCCGCGATCGAGGTGACGATCTTGAACACGGACCCGGGCACGTAGCGGCCCTGGATCGGACGGTCGAGGAGCGGGGTGGCCGGATCCGAGGTGACGGCCTTGAAGGCGGCCCGGGCGGTCGCCGGGTTGGCGATCGCGCTCGCGTCGTAGGTCGGCGTCGACGCCATCGCCAGGACCTGGCCGCTGCGCGGGTCGAGCATGACCACCGCACCGCGCTCGTCGCCGAGCTGCCGGACGGCCTCCTTCTGGAGGTCGAGCGACAGGCTCAGCGTCAGGTCCTGTGGCCGGTAGCGCTCCGTGGCGAACTTCGACAGCAGCTGGTCGACCGGATCCGGCGCCCGGATGCCCGTCAGCTCCGAGTCGTAGGCGCGCTCGAGACCGGCCGTCCCGTACAGCCGCGAGGCGTAGCCGACGAGCGGTGCGACTGCCTTGCTCGGGTAGACCCGGTATGGCTCGCCGTTCGCGTCCCGCTTCGAGGTCGCCAGGATCTGGCCGTCGCGATCGCGGATCACGCCGCGGACCACGTTCCGGGCCGCGGCGATGAGGAGCGGATCGTCGGGCCGGCCGACGAGCTCCGCCGAGCGGACGACCTGCCAGTAGCCGGCGCCGGCGGCGAGGATCGCGAACGCCGCGAGGAGGACCACGCCGAGGCGGACCACGCCACGCCCGATCGGGGTCGCCACCGGACGGCCACGCCGCGCCGTCACGCGACGCTCCGGCGGAGCAGGCGATCGAACCGGCCGCGCCGCGCGCGTGGCGGCCGTGGCGGCTCGACGCCCCGGTCCGACAGAGCCAGGAGCAGCCCGACCACGACGGCGTTCGCCAGCAGCGACGAGCCGCCGTAGCTGATGAACGGCAGGGTGATCCCGGTCAGTGGGATGAGCTTGAGGTTCCCGGCCGCGATGATGAACGCCTGGACCCCGACCACCAGGGCGAGGCCGGTCGCGAGCAGGGCGCGGAAGTCGTCGGCCGCCGACGCGGCGATGCGCAGCCCGCGTTCGATGATCACGAGGTAGATCCCGAGGATCGCCATGACGCCCACCAGCCCGAGCTCCTCGCCGAGCGCCGCGAGCGGGAAGTCCGTGTGGACGGCCGGGATCGGCAGTCGGCCGCCGACCGTCGGAAGCCCGGCACCGAGACCCGTCCCGAGCAGGCCACCGCGGGCGAACGCGATGAGTGCCTGGACCACCTGGTAGCCCGCCCCGGACGGGTCGGCGAAGGGGTCGCGCCAGATGTCGACCCGGACACGCACGTGGTCGAACAGGTTGTAGGCCGCGATCGCCCCGATCACGAGCAGGATCAGGCCGAGGACGACGTAGCTCGTCCGCGCGGTCGCGACGTAGACGAGGGCGAGGAACACCGCGAAGAAGAGCAGGGCCGCACCGAGGTCCCGTTGGATGACCACGATCCCGAACGCGATCGCCCACATGACGATCATCGGCAGCAGGTAGGGCACCGGCGGCAGCCGGAGCGGACCGAGCCGGGTGCTTTGCTCGACGAGGAGCGGCCGGAACTCGGACAGGTAGCCGGCCAGGAACACGACGAGGATGACCTTCAGCAGCTCCGTCGGCTGGCCGCTGACCGGGCCGATGCGGAGCGTGAGCAACGCCCCGTTGGACTCCTCGCCGAACACGAAGGTCAGCAGCAGGAGGCCGATGCCGGCCGCCGCCCAGGTGTACTTGTAGCGGCGCAGCCAGGTGTCGGACCGGACGACGATCGCCAGGGTCGTGATCACCGCGAGCGAGATCAGCAGCCAGACGAGCTGGACCCCGGCCAGGCCCAGTGCGTCGCCGAACGCCGAGCCGCCGAGGTCCTGCGGGAGGCGCTCCATGAGCAGGAGCCCGATCCCGCCGAGCAGGCCGACCGCCGGGAGGAGCACCTGGTCGGTCCGGCGGCCGGCGAGAACCTGTGCGAGATGGGCCGCGCCGAGTGCGACGAGGTAGACAAGCAGGCGGAATGGATGCGCCGGAGCCAGGGCGAGGGTGCGGTCGGCGAGGATGGTTCGGGTCGCCCCGAGCGAGACGCTGCCGGCGATCAGGGCCAGCGCGACGACGACGAGCAGCCCGAGCTCGCGCCGCCGGAAGCGTGGCCGGATCGGCCCGATCCGGGACAGGCCGGCGACGGCCGCCGCGGTCATCGCGTCATCCGCTCAGCCCGCCCGCTCGAGGCGGAAGCGGACCCGGCCGACCTGGATCTCGTCACCGAACGCCACCGCGGCGAGACCATCGACCGGCGCGCCGTTGACGTAGGTCCCGTTCGTGCTGTCGAGGTCCTCGACGTACCACGCCCGGCCGCGGAACGACAGCACGGCGTGCTCGGTGCTCGCGAACTGGTCGTCGACCACGATCGTGTTGTTGACGTCCCGTCCGAGCGTGGCGACCGCGTCGAGCGGGAACGTCGCCCCAAGCGAGGGGTCCTCCACCTCCGATGCGACCACGATCAACCGGCCGAGTGCGGTCACGGGTTCGCGGGCCGCGGAGCGGAGGTCGCGCAGGAGCACGCGGACCACCCCGAACAGGAACAGGTAGAGCAGCCCCAGGAACAGAAATCGGACGAGCCAGATCGTCGCGACCGTCGGGTCCATCAGTCGGATGCGACGGCGTCGACCACCAGCAATGTGTCACCGATCTCGATCCGGTCGCCCACCCCCAGGGCCACCTCGGCGACGCGCACGCCGTTGACGCGGACGCCGTTCGTCGAATCGAGGTCGGTCAGGATGAGCATCCCGTGTCGCGCCCGCAGGCGGGCGTGGTGGCGAGAGATTCGGAAATCGTCGATCGCCAGCCCGTTGTCGGCGGCACGTCCGATCGTCAGCTGCGTGCCGTCGATCCGGATCTCGCGCTCGTCCCCGTTGCGGCCGATGGCCCGGAGCATCGCTGACGGCGCCCGGACTGCGGGGACCTCGAAGATCATCGTGGCGTCGGTGGGAACACCCATCCTGGCCGCTTCCTCGGCGGCGAAGCGCGGGACCACCCGGACGTCGCCTCCTGCCACGCGCGAGTCGGCGATCAGAGCAACTGTGGGCCGCGCTGCCAGCGTGTAGCCGTGGCTCCGGGCAAACAGCAGGGCGGCGTCGGCCAGGTCCGCCGCGACCTCATCGATCGCTTCGCCCAGCCCGGCCAGGTCGTCGGGCTCGAGATGGACGTCGTAGCGGTCCGGGACGCGCGGTCGATCGGCTCCCGGCCGGCGCTCGCGCTCCATCGCGCGCTCGATCCGGCGCTGGATCTGGATCGGCTGGAGACGGGTCCCGAAGAGTCGGGCCGACGGCCGTTCGAGGAGGCGCTCGAGCAGGCGCTCGAGCCCCGTCAGGGGTGGCATGGTCGGCCGGAGTCTAGCAGGGGACGTCGCGAATCCCGTGCGAGCGAGGGGCGCCGACCCTGACCTTCGGGACCGTCCGACGGTACCTGCGGCGGGGAGCCCGGAGGGGTCGCTGCGCTATACTCTCGCCCCGATCGGAAGCGTTCGCGCCGATCCGTATGTCGATTCCGCGCCGAGGGCAGCATGCCCGAGATCCTCACCGAATCGTTCTGCGAACGCTGTGGCACGCGCTACACGTTCGAGGCCGCCGAGCCGAAGGGCAAGCGGCTGGGCAAGCTCAAGGTCTTCTCCAAGGGCTTCGTTAACTTCGTCACCAACGACGAATCGTCGCTCGACGAGGCGTTCGCCGAGGCCCGGAGCGACGAGCAGCGAGAGCTCACCAACCAGCAGCTGGACGCGTTCCATCAGACGTTCCAGTTCTGCATGTCCTGCCGCCAGTACACCTGTGCGAACTGCTGGAACGAGACCGAGAGCCGCTGCCTGAGCTGCGCCCCGCTCCTGGGCGCCGATCTTCTCGACGCCACGCAGCCAGCGCTCGACCCACTCGCCCGCATCTTCGGGGAGACCGCCGAGCCGGCAGCCGCGAACGGCCATGCCAACGGGATCGGCCTGATCGGCACCAACGGCCATGTCGACGACCCCGGATCGGCGTGGCCCACCGCCGACATGCACGTGGAGGCGTCGGAGGAGGCCACGACCCTCCCGGCGCTGGGCGCCGGCCCGACCATGGCCGACGTGGCACCGCCGGCCGACGTGCCAGCGGCGGGTTTGGTCGCGGCCGAGGAACCGCCGAGCCATGAGGTCGTCGAGGCCGAAGCGGCTCCAGAGACCGGCGCGGTCGCGGCGGACGCCGAAGCCGGGACCGAGGCCGAGGCCGAGGCCGAGGCCGGTGAGGTTGGATCCGAGGTCGAGCCGATCGACGATGACGTCGCCCGCGCCGTGGCCGCCGCCGAGATCGCGCGTCGAGCCGCGGCCGAGGCCGAGCACCAGCGCGAGATCGCAGCCGAGGCCGAGCGAGCCCGCGAGGCCGCCGCCCAGCTCGAGGCCGAGCGCCTCCGCCAGGCCGAGGAGGAACGGGCCCGCCAGGCGGCCGAGGCCGAGGCGCGCACGCGTGCCGAACAGGAGCTCGCCGCACAGGCCGCGGCCGCCGACGCGGATCGCGAACGGCAGGCCGAGGCGGACGCCGAGCGAGACCGCCTCGTCCGTGAGGAGGCCGAGCGACAGCTCGCCGCCGACGTGGAGCGCCAGCGCCAGGCACAGGCGGACGCCGAACGAGACCGCCTCGTCCGCGAGGAGGCCGAGCGACAGCTCGCCGCCGACGTGGAGCGCCAGCGCCAGGCGCAGGCGGACGCCGAGCGTGCCGCGGCCGAGGCGGCCCAGCCCCCGGCGCGCGACGACCGGATCGAGACCCCCACGTGGCAGATCGTCGCGCCCGAGCAGCCCGAGCCCGGGGCCGGACCGCTCGACGTGGGACCGACGATCCTCGCCCCGCAGCCCCCGCTGCCGGCCCGGCCGGCGGCGACGAACGGCGCGGCCCAGGCATCGAACGGCAGCGCCCCGGCGGGAGGCAGCCCCAACCGGCCGGGCACGGGAAAGACCGTGCCGCCGCAGTGGCCGATGCCGGTCGTCCCGCAACCCGCGACGGACCTCTGGGCGGCGTCCAGCCAGGACGTCGTCAACCGCCCGGGCGGCGGCGTGCAGGCCTGCGTCAGCTGCGGGCTGTCGCTGTCCGCCAGCGCGCGGTTCTGCCGCCGCTGCGGCACGCAGCAGCACTGATCCGCGGAGCCGGACCAGCCGGTCAGGCGGGGGGCGGCAACACGACGGTGTCCTCCGGCCGGCGCGCGCGCCGGTGGGCCCAGGCGGCGCCCAGGAGGATCGCCTGCGAGACGTACGACAGCCAGATCATCGCGGCGAACACCGCCACGAACGCGCCGTACACCCGGAGCGAGCCGACGAGCCGCGGCGTGATCAGGGCGAAGATCTCGGTCAGGACGGCGAGCGCGAGCCCGACGGCCAGGGCCGGCACGACGACCGACCGCCAGGGCGGGGTCTCGGTGGGCACGATCCGGTAGACCACGCCGACGGCGAGCGTGAACACGACGCCGGTCAGCACGGCCGAACCGATGGTGCTGGCGAGGAACGACCGGCCGAGGCCGACCGCGGGCCCGTCGGGCGCCACGCCATTGATGATCTCGCGTAGGACCACTACCGCGATCACGGCGCCGATCAGCAGGGCCACCGAGAGCACCCCACGGATCGCGCGCTGGATTGGATCGCGGCGGCGGCTCCCCTGGAAGATCCGCGCGATCGCCATGTCGAGCGACTGGTAGAACCGGCTCGAGCCCCAGGCGAGACCGATCAGCCCGATGATCGAGAACGAGATGGCGCCGGCCGTGAAGCCGTTGAGCGCGAGCTCGAAGAACGCGGCGAGCGGCGGGAACTGGTCGGACAGGGCGCGGATCACCTCGTCGACCGCCGTCTGGTCCTTGAGCAGCAGTCCGAGGATCGCGATGAGGAGGAGGATCGCCGGCAGGATCGCGAACAGCGAGTTGAAGGCCAGGCCCGCGGCGAGGAGGCCGCCACCGGCCTCCGTGTAGTCGTCCATGATCGGCTGGAGCCAGCGGACCGGCGGGAGGGCCAGCGCCCAGGCCGACAGCCGACCGGGAAGCTCGGTGAGCGATCGCAGCCGGTCGGTCACCCGGTCCAGTCTTCGAACATCCCGGGCTGGAGGTGCTCGGCGCGGACGGTCCGCGGCGTGGCGATCAGCGCCCGGACCTGACCGCGCTTCACGTAGCGGCGGCCACCGAGCTTGATGCTCTGCAGCTTCCCCGAGCGCGCCCAGCCGCCGATTGTCGAGGCGCGGAACCGGACGTTCGCGGCCTCGAGGATCGCGGCGGCCTCGGCGAGCGTGATCCAATCCGCGGCGGAGCCAGCCATCTCAGCGCCCGTCGCCCGATGGCTTGGCCGAGGTGGTCGCCGCGTGGCCGGAACCCGACTCGCCACCCTTCGCGGCGCCGCCGGTCGAGGCGCTCGAGCCCGTCGACTCGCTCGCGCTCCCGGAGGACGAGCCGTCGCTCCCGGCCGACGAGCCGTCGCCGCCGGACGAGGCCGCCGAGCCGTCGCCGGCGGCGGCCTTCGCGGCGGCCTTCGTCGAAGCCGCGGCGCCGCGATCCTTCTTCGCCCAGCCCGAGCCCTTGAAGTGGACCGTCGGGACGACGAACGCCTTGCGCATCACGCCACCGCACACCGGGCACGCCTCGGGTCCCTGCCCGTGGATGCCGTGGACGACCTCCATCCGATGGCCGCACACGGTGCAGACGTAGTCGTAGCTCGGCACGGGTTCGCGTTCCTGACCGGCCCGGATCAGGCCGTCCGGGGAGCGGTCATCCGCGGAGCAGGCGCATGCCGCACTTCGGGCAGTAGAACGCCCGCTCGTGGGCCGACGCGAACCCGCAGTGGGCGCACACGAGGCCGCCGCGTCCCGCGGCCGGGACCGGCCGCTCGATCTGGGTGACGCCCATGGCGTACTGGTTGGCGAGGACGTTCGTGAACAGCCCGGCCAGGATCCGCGAGCCGATCCGGTCGGTGTCGCCGCGGACGCCCTTGCCGCCCCAGCCGACGACGGCCCGCACGATCATGTCGCCGGTCGCCTCGTCCCAGTGGCTCGCCACGCCGCCGACGACCGCGCTGTACTCCGGATAGCCCGACGTGTCGACCTCGCCGTCGAGCAGCGCCCCGACGAACGTGTCGAAGGCCAGGTCGATGGCATCGATCGACTCGAGCACGACGAGGGCGTGCCGGGTGATCGGCGAGTGGGCGTGGTGGGCGTTCAGCCACTGCATCGCCTCGGACGGCCGGACGATCGTCGGTGTCGCCTGGCTGAACTCGATCGGCAGCGGCTCGACGACCTCGATGTCGCTCTTGGCGAGCCCGATCAGCATCGACGGCAGCTCGTCGTGGGCGCGCGGCCCGGCCTTGAAGCGAACGCCCTCGCTGCTCTTGCCGGCGTAGTACAGCTTCAGGACGTAGTCCTGGGCCGAGACCTCCTCCGGGATCGGGGTCGCGGTGGCTGGAACGTCGGCGGCGAAATCACCGGTCTTGCGCTTCAGGAACTCGAGCGGCACGGGCGACAACCCCTGTGGCGTGCGGACTGGCCGCTATGGTAGCAGCGGATCCCGCCCGTCTCGATAGACTTGGCGCGTGACGACCGTCGAACGGCCGCTCCGGCGCATCGTCCCGCCCGCCCGGGTCGTGGTCCACGCGACCGACCTCGGCGGCGTCGCCGTCCTGAAGTACGGCGAGCTCTATCTGCTCACCGACCCGTTCGGCGACGTCCACCGCGATTCCCGCGGCCTCGGGCTGTACCACCTCGACACGCGGATCCTGTCGTGCGCGGTGCTCAAGGTCGACGGGGCCCGGCCGACGCTCCTGCGCGGCGACGTCGATGAGAACTTCCGGAGCACGATCCAGCTGACCAACGCCGAGGTCCGTCGCAATCCCGGCGACAAGATGGAAGCCGAGAAGTCGCTCGCTCGCCAGTCGCTCGGGTACACCCGGACGCGGGTGCTCGGCGCGGCGATGCAGGAGCGCCTCACGGTCGCCAACTTCACCAACCATCCCGAGGTCGTGACGGTCGACCTGAGCCTCGGGGTCGATGCCGCCGACATCTTCGAGATCCGCGGCTACGCCCGCGAGGCCACCGGCATTGCCCTGCCGGTGCTGGCCGGTCCGGATCGCCTGGTGTTCGGTCATCTCGGCCGCGACGAGCGGCTCCGCCGCACCCATGTCGCCTTTGGCGACGCCGAGGTCCTGGCGGTCGACGAGCTGCCCGAGGCGGCCCGCGTCGCGGGGGCCGCGGTCGTCCTCCGCTGGCGGCTCGAGGTCGAGCCCGGCGGCCGGGTCGAGCGCGTCTGGACGATCTGGTCGGACGAGCAGCCGTTCGAGCCGGCGACGCCCGGCGCCGTGCCCGAGGTCACCCTCGACCCGGGCTCTCCGCCGGAAGTCGACGAAGCCGTGGGGCACGCCGCCTATGAAGCGTGGCGCGCGGGGATGGCCGCGGTTGCCAGCGACAACGAGGTGTTCGATCGGCTCGTCGAACGGAGCGTCGCCGACCTCCGGTTGTTGCTCAACGAGGGACCCCGCCCCGACGAGGCGTACCTCGCGGCCGGGCTGCCCTGGTTCGCCACCCTGTTCGGCCGCGACGCGATCATCTCGGCCTACGAATCGATCGCGTTCCGGCCTGAGCTCGCCGTGGCCACGCTCGAGGTCCTCGCGGCCCGCCAGTCGGTGGTCGACGACCCGCGGACCGACGCCGAGCCGGGCAAGATCCTCCACGAGGTCCGCACCGGCGAGATGGCGCGCACGGGCGAGCTGCCGTTCGCGATGTATTACGGCAGCGTCGATTCGACGCCGCTGTGGCTGATCCTGCTCGGCGAGACCCACGACTGGACGGGCGACGACGCGCTCGTCGAGCGGCTCTGGCCGAACGTCCTGGCGGCTCTGTCGTGGATCGATCGCTACGGCGACCTCGACGGCGACGGGTTCGTCGAGTACCGCCGCCGGGCCGACCTCGGGCTCGTCAACCAGGGCTGGAAGGACTCGACCGACTCCGTCCGCGACCGGACCGGCCGGACGGCGGACGCGCCGATCGCGCTGGCGGAGGTGCAGGGCTATGTGCACGACGCGAAGCGCCGGATCGCCCGCCTGGCCCGGCGACGTGGCGAGCCCGAGCTGGCCGACCGGCTCGAGCGCGAGGCCGACGCGCTGCGGATCAAGTTCAACGCGGCGTTCTGGGTGCCCGAGACCGGCTTCTACGCGATGGCCCTCGACCGGGACAAGCGGCCGATGGACGCGATCGCCTCGAACGTCGGCCAGGCCCTGTGGGGCGGAATCGTCGACCGGTCGCGCGCCTCCACGGTCGTCGCGGCGCTGAGCGGGCCGGCGCTCGATTCGGGCTGGGGCGTGCGGACGTATGCCGCCGGCCAGCCCGGCTACAACCCGCTCGGCTACCACACCGGCTCGGTCTGGCCGCACGACAACGCGCTCATCGTGGCCGGGATCAAGCGCTACGGCTTCGACCTCGAGGCGAGCGCGCTCGCCGGCCGGATCTTCGAGGCCGCCCAGCGGTTCCCCGACCTGCGCCTGCCCGAGCTGTACTGCGGCTTCGACCGGCGGGACGTCGGGGTGCCGGTCCCCTACCCCGTCGCCTGCTCGCCGCAGGCGTGGTCGGCCGCCGCATCGCTCCTGCTCGTGCGGACGATGTTCGGGGCCCGGGCCGATGCCGCCGGACGCTCGCTCGAGCTCGTCCGCCCGCACCTGCCCACCTGGCTGGGCAAGCTGACGGTCACCAACCTGCGCGTCGGCGACGCGTCGGTCGACCTGCTGTTCCACCGCTGGCGCGGCACGACGAGCGCGGAGGTCCTCCGCAAGTCGGGCGACCTCGAGGTCACGATCCGGGTCTGACGCCGCCGAGCTCGATCGGGATCGCGACGGGGTCACGGGCCGCTGCGCGACGGATCAGCGAGTCGTAGACCCGCTCGTAGTCGTCGGTCATCCGGACCGCCGAGAAGCGCTCGAGGACCGACGCCCGGATCGCCGTCCGGTCGAGCCCGGCGACCTCGTCCAGGCGTCCGGCGAGCGCCTCGGTCGAGTCGTCGATCAGCCCGTCGATCCCGTCGCGCACGATCTCCGGGATCCCGCCGACCCGCCGCGCCACGACCGGGGTTCCGGTCGCCAGCGACTCGATCACGACGAGCCCGAACGGCTCGGGCCAGTCCCCGGGCATGAGCGTCGCGTAGCTCTCGGCGAAGAGCCGGTCGCGATCGGCCGGCCCGAGCTCACCGAGCAGCTCGACGTCAGCGGACCGGGCGGCCGGGAGGAAGACGTTCTCGAAGTAGTCGCGCTCGAGCTCGACGGCCGGCTCCTTGGTCGCCACCCGCAGCCGCCGGCCGGCGGCCCGGGCGATCGCGACCGCCTCCGCCGGTGCCTTGTCCGGCGACATCCGGCCGACGAAGCAGAGCGCCTCGCCCGGCTCAGGCTCGAACGGGGCGCTGGTGAGGTCGAGCCCGTCCGGCACGATCGTCCAGGCGATACCCGGCTGCCTCGATGCCTGGCCCCGGCTGATGGCGCACAGCCCGGCCGGCGGGTCCTCGAGCAGCGACGCCGCCCATGGCCGGTCGAGCCGGCCGTGGAAGGTGACGACGACGGGCGTCGGGCTGACTCGGGCGAGGAGGACCCCCGCGTAGTCGAGATGGGCGTGGATCACATCGAACGCGTCGGCCCGCCGGAGCACCGCGTCGATCGTGGCCAGCGTGAACGGGCCGTCCTCGCCGGCCCGGCCGGCCGGTCGGAGGGCACGGTCGACCGTCGGCACGAGCCGAGCGGTGGTGGTGGAGTCCGCGCTGGCGAACACGGTCAGCTCGTGGCCGCGCCGGGCGAGCTCGCGGGTCAGCTCGTCGATGATCCGCTCGGTGCCACCGTAGCCGGGTGGCGGGACGGCCTCGAGCGGCGGCGCGACCTGGGCGATCCGGAGCCGGTTGCCGTTGGTCATGAGTCCGAGTCTCGCACGTCCCCGACGGGCCGTCGACCGGGGTCCGGTGCCCTGCGGCAACAGCATGACACGGACCCGTGCCCAGCCGGGCGGGCCAGCGCGTCCACTCAGCCGTCGACGAGGATCAGCGCCTCGAGCGCGCGGAGGACGCGTCGCCTCTCCGCGTCCGGGCCGCCGGCCTCCGGATGGGTCGACAGGACGACCGTCCACGGCCGGCCCGACGGGCTCGGCGGCAGCCGAACGGGCGTGCTCCGTCCGGCGAACTCGAGCACGACGAGGGCGGCCTGCCCGTCCGCTTCGCGCAGGTATGCCAGCACGTCGCGCCGTTCCAGGTCGACCTCCCGGTAGCTGCCGTCGCGCAGCACGGCGAGCGAGCGCCGGAGGCGCAGGAGCCGCCGGTAGTGCGACAGCACGGAGTCCGGGTCGGCCGACTGGGTCGCGACGTTGCGGGTTGCGCCGTCGGGGGCCATCCGGAGCCACGGCCGGTGGCTCGAAAAGCCGCCATTCGGCGCCGGCGACCAGGGCATCGGCGCCCGCGCCTGGTCGCGGTTCCACCATGGTGAGAGCAGGCTCGCGCGGCGTGCCGGTGGGTCGACGATCTCGTGGCGCGGGACCGCCACGTCGCGCAGGGCGATCTCCTCGCCGTAGTACAGGAACGGCGTCCCGCGCAAGGTCAGCAGCAGCGTTGCCGCGACCTTCGCCCGGGCGTCGCCGTGGCGCCCGTCGTCGTAGCGGCTGGCGTGGCGCGAGCGGTCGTGGTTCGACAGGACGACCGTCGGCCAGGCGGCCGGCCCGAAGGCCGCCTCACGCAGCGCGATCGTGCGCGCGAACCGACGGGCGTCCCACGGCGTCTCGACCAACCCGAAGTCGAACACGAGATGGCGCGGAGCGGCGTAGGCGGCCGCCTGCTCGACCGAGCTCTCGAACAGCTCGCCGACGGTCATCCGCCCGGGGCGCTCGTCGACGAGGGCGCGGATCTCGGCGAGAACATCGACCAGCTCGGGCTGGTTCTTGTCGTACAGGTGACGTTGCCACCAGTAGGCCCGTCGGCCACCGAGCCGGCGCGGGTTGGACGGCAACTCGGCGTGCTTGAGGAAGACGTTGAACACGTCGAACCGGAACCCGTCGACCCCGCGATCCAGCCAGATCCGGACGACCTCGAGCATCGCCGCGCGGACCGCCGGTTCGCGCCAGTTCACGTCGGGTTGCTCGGGCAGGAACGTGTGCAGGTAGAACTGCTGGCGGGTCTCGTCCCACGTCCAGGCCGGGCCGCCGAACCACGATCGCCAGTTGTTGGGCCGGATCGGCCGGCCGGTCGGGGTCCGCCCGGCCGGGTCGCGCCAGATGTACCAGTCGGCCCACGGCCCGGTCCGGCTCGCTCGTGACTCGACGAACCACGGGTGGAGGCTGCTGGTGTGGTTGAGGACGAGGTCGAGGATGACCCGCAGACCGCGCCGATGGGCGGCGTCGACCAGCTCGCCGAACCCGGCCAGGGTGCCGAACAGCGGATCGATCTCCCCGTAGTCGGACACGTCGTAACCCGCGTCGAGGCCCGGCGACGGATAGATCGGCGACAGCCAGATCGCGTCGACCGCCAGACCGTCCGGATCGCCGCCCGCGAGATGGTCGAGATGGTCGACGATCCCGGCCAGGTCGCCCACGCCGTCACCGGTCGAGTCGGCGAAGCTACGCGGGTAGATCTGGTAGACCACCCCGCTCCGCCACCAATCGTCCGTTGCGCCGGGCGGAGCGTTGCCGACGTCCAGGGCCGCCTGCCGCGCGGGACCTGCCCCGGGCACCGTCGGACCGGGCGCGCCGGGCGCCTCCAGTCGGTCGTCGGGCGGCTGGGTCACCGATCCAACCGGCCGAGCCGCTCGCGAAGACGGGCGACCTGCTCGCCGAGCTCCGTCGCCCGGGCGCGGGCGCCGGACACGACGTCCGCCGGCGCCCGGGCGGTGAACGCCGCGTTCGCCAGCCGCGCCTCGGCGGCGGCAAGGTGCCGCTCCGCGTCGGCGAGCTCGCGCTCCAGGCGCTGGCGCTCGGCGGCGCCGGCCCCGACGTCTCCCGGATCGGCGCCGATCCGGGCCTCGAGGTCGCCGGCGATCACCGCGAGCGAGCCCGGTCGCTCGAACCCGTCGAAGGCGGTCCGATCCGCGTGGCGGATGAGCGGCTGGAGCCGGGCGAGACGCTCGATCGCCGGGGCCAGGGCGTCGAACGTCAGGGACGAGCTCGGCCGGGACGAGGACGTCACCCGGCCGTCGCTCACCCGGTGCGATCCGGGCCGTTGACCGGGCGTTGCGGACCTCGGTCACGAGGTCGCGCAGCCGGTCCACCGCGGCCTCGGTCGCCGGGTCGCGGACAGCGGCCCAGCGCGCGGGGTCCGGCCAGTCGGCCACGATCAGCAGCTCCGGATCGGCCGCGTCGTGCGGGGTCGCGGCCCAGATCGCCTCGGTCAGGAACGGGAGGAACGGATGCAGGAGGCGGAGCAGCGTGTCGAGCGCCTCGACCAGCGTCCACCAGGTCGCTTCGCGCTCGGCGGCGCTCAGGCCCTCGTCGCCCAGGCGAACCTTGGCCAGCTCGAGGCCCCAGTCGCAGAACTCGCTCCAGGTCGTCTCGTAGAGCTGGCGCGTTGCGTCGCCCAGCGCGAACGCGTCCATCGCCTCGTCGATGCTCGCCACGGTGGCCGCGATCCGGGACCGCAGCCAGCGATCGGCCGGTCCGAGTCGAGCCGGGTCCGGCGCTTGCCGGGGGGCGCCGGCCGGGATCGATGCCGGCCGGGCGCCCAGGACGTAGCGCGCCGCGTTCCACAGCTTGTTGCCGAAGTTGCGCGCGTTCTCGAGCTTGTCGCGGCTGAGCCTCTGGTCGTTGCCCGGCGTGATGCCATGGATGAGCGCGAACCGGAGCGCATCCGCCCCGATCTCGTCGATCGCGTCGAGCGGGTCGACGACGTTGCCGACGGTCTTGCTCATCTTCGCGCCGGTCTCGGCCCGGACCAGGCCGTGGAGGTAGACGGTCTCGAACGGTGCCTCGTCGAGGAAATGAATCCCGAGCATCATCATCCGGGCGACCCAGAAGAAGATGATGTCGTAGCCGGTCTCCATCACCGTCCCCGGGTAGAACCGGCGCAGATCGGGGGTGTCGTCCGGCCAGCCGAGGGTCGAGAACGGCCACAGCCCCGAGCTGAACCAGGTGTCGAAGATATCGGGGTCCTGGACGAGCTCGGCGGCCGGCCGGCCACACGCCTCGCAGGCCGACGGACCGGCCGGATCGTCGGTCACGCTGATGTGGCCGTCCGGGCAGTACCAGGCCGGGATCCGGTGACCCCACCACAGCTGCCGGCTGACGTTCCAGTCGCGGATCTCGGTCAGCCAGTGCTCCCAGACCTTGACGAACCGGTCGGGCAGGATCCGGGTGCGGCCCGACCGGGTGGCCTCCAGCGCCGGCCCGGCCAGCGGCGACGTCCGGATGAACCACTGGGTCTTGAGCAGCGGCTCGATGATGTCGTTCGAGCGCTGGCAGCGCCCGATGATCATCTCGTGCGGCTTGGCCTCGATGAGGTCGCCGCGAGCCTCGAGGTGGGCCAGGATCCGGGCTCGCGCCTCGAACCGGTCGAGGCCGGCGTACGGACCGGCGGCCTCGGTCATCCGGGCGGCCCCGTCCATGACCGTGATCGCGAGCAGGTCGTGCCGCTTCCCGGTCGCGTTGTCATCCGGGTCGTGGGCCGGCGTGATCTTGACCGCCCCGGTCCCGAACTCCGGCTGGACGATCGGGTCGGCGATGATCGGCACGGCCCGATCGACGAACGGGACGAGCGCCAGCCGGCCGACGAGCCCGGCGTAGCGTGGGTCGTCCGGATGGACCGCGACGGCGACGTCGCCGAGGATCGTCTCGGGCCGGGTCGTGGCGACCGAGATCGACTCCGATGGCAGGACCCGGCCGTCCGGGTCGAGGAGGTGGTAGCGGACCGTCCACAGCGTCCCGGTCTCGGGCGTCGGGATGACCTCGAGGTCGCTGACCGAGGTCCGACAGCCCGGGCACCAGTTCACGAGGGCCTCGGTCCGGTACGCCAGGCCCTCTCGATACAGGCGGGTGAAGGCCGTCCGGACGGCCTTCGACGAGACCTCGTCCATCGTGTACCGGGTCCGGCTCCAGTCGAGCGACGAGCCCAGTCGCCGGCTCTGGGCGAGGATCGTCTCGCGGGTCGTCGCGACGAACGCGATCATCCGCTCGAGGTAGCGCTCCCGACCGAGGCTCTCGCGGCTCTCGCCCTCGGCGGCGATGATCCGGTCGAGCACGAACTGGGCGCCGATCCCTGCGTGGTCGAGGCCGGGCAGCCAGAGCGTCGGCCGGCGGAGCATCCGCTGGCGGCGGATGATCACGTCCTCGATGTCGGCCGTCAGGGCGTGCCCGATGTGGAGCGCCCCGGTCACGTTCGGCGGCGGCTGGACGATGACGAACGGCGGCTTGGCCGGGTCCGCCCGCGTCCCGGCGCCATCGGGCGCGAAGACGTCGGCAGCCAGCCAGCGCTCGTAGATCGCCGTCTCGAACGCAGCCGGGACGTACGCCTTCGGCAGGCCGTCCGTCTCGCGCTCGGTCATCGTGCTGCTCGGTTCGTCGCCGTCATCGCCGTGTCCTCGCCCCGGAATCGAAACGCCCCACTCGTCCAGCGGACGAACGGGGTCGTGGTGCCACCTGCTGGTTCGAGTCCGGGCGTCCGGCGGTCATCCCGTCGGACGGCCTCCCGGCCTCCTCGTGGCGCGCTATCGGGCGCCGGCCGTCCGGCTCGCGGGTGACGTTCGCGCCCTGGTTTGCCGCGCGGCTCGCACCGTCCCGCGCTCGCTGGAGGCCCCGTCGGGCGCTACTCCTCCCGGTCGCTGCCGTGAAGGGCCGCAGTGTAGCAGAGCCGGTCCGGCGGTTCGACGCCTGGGGCCCGCCATGCGGGCCGTCTGCCCGGGCGGTTGTCAGGCGGTCTCGCCACGCTCGGCGAGGAGCTCCTCGTAGTTCGTCTCGTCGACGCCGCTGTCGATCTCCGACTTCGTGAGGAGGAGCGGCGTCCGGCCCTCGCGGATCGTCTCCTCGGTGATGATGCATTTCCGGATGTCGGTCCGCTCCGGGATGTCGTACATCACCTCGAGCAGCGACTCCTCGACGATCGAGCGCAGAGCGCGCGCGCCGGTCTTGCGGTCGAGCGCGACCTCGGCCGCGGCCTCGAGCGCTCCGGGCGTGAAGACGAGCTCGACCTTGTCGAGGCTGAGGAAGCGCTGGAACTGGCGGGTCACCGCGTTCTTCGGCTCGGTCAGGACGCGGACGAGGTCCTCCTGGGTCAGCGCCGACAGGGTGACCACCACCGGGAGCCGGCCGACGAACTCCGGGATGAGCCCGAACTTGAGCAGGTCCTCGGGCATCAGCCGATCGAGGATCTTGCCCCGCTCCTGCTTCGTGATCTGCGCCTCGGACCCGAACCCGATCGACTTGCGGCCGATCCGCTCCTCGACGATCTTCTCGAGGCCGTCGAACGCGCCGCCGCAGATGAACAGCACGTTGGTCGTGTCGATCTGGATGAAGTCCTGGTGGGGATGCTTCCGGCCGCCCTGCGGCGGGACGTTGGCGAGCGTGCCCTCGAGGATCTTCAGGAGCGCCTGCTGGACGCCCTCGCCGGACACGTCCCGGGTGATCGACGGGTTGTCCGCCTTGCGCGCGATCTTGTCGATCTCGTCGATGTAGATGATCCCGCGTTGCGCTCGGGCCACGTCGAAGTCGGCGGCCTGGATCAGCCGGAGGAGGATGTTCTCGACGTCCTCGCCGACGTAGCCGGCCTCGGTCAGGCTGGTCGCGTCGGCGATGCAGAACGGCACCTCGAGAACCCGGGCCAGGGTCTGGGCCATGAGCGTCTTGCCCGAGCCCGTCGGTCCGACGAGGAGCACGTTCGACTTCTGGAGCTCCACCTCGTCGACGGCGTGGCCGGCGTTGATCCGCTTGTAGTGGTTGTAGACCGCCACCGAGAGGACCTTCTTTGCCCGATCCTGGCTGATCACGTACTGATCGAGAGCCGTCTTGATCTGGCGCGGGTTGGGAAGCTTGGCGGCCTGCGGGCGCGTCTTCGGCGCCTCGAGCATCTCCTCCTCGATGATCTCCTGGCAGAGGTTGATGCACTCGTCGCAGATGTAGACGCCCTGGCCCGCGATCAGCTTGCGGACCTGTTCCTGGCTCTTGCCGCAGAAGCTGCAGCGATAGGGAACCTTTGGCCCCTTCGAGCTGCCCGTCGTCGTCATCCGCCCTCGGCCGTGCCCTTCCCTAGTCCTTGCTCTTCTTGGGCGCGGGTGCCTCGGCCGGAGCCTCGTCCGGGAGCGCGCCCCCGGGCAGGCCCAGGTCGTGCGCCTGGGCGATCAGCGAGTCGCCGGTCGCCGAGTAGACCGCGTCGATGATGCCATAGTCCTTGGCTTGCTCACCACTCATGAAATAGTCCCGGTCCGTGTCCTTGACGACCTTGTCGAGCGGCTGGCCGGAGTGCTTGGCGAGGATCTCGTGGTTGACTTCGACGAGGTGCTCCCACTCCTTCATCTGGATCATCGCGTCGGGGGCCGCGCCGCGGAACCCGCCCGAGCCCTGGTGGATCATGATCCGGCTGTTCGGCAGAGCGTAGCGCTTGCCCGGGGCGCCGGCGGCGAGGAGCACGGCGGCCATCGAGGCGGCCATGCCGATGCAGATCGTGCTGACCGGTGCGCGGACGTACTGCATCGTGTCGTAGATCGCGAGGCCAGCCGTCACGACCCCACCCGGCGAGTTGATGTACAGGCTGATGTCGCGCTCCGGGTCCTCGGACTCGAGGAACAGCAGCTGGGCGATCACCAGGTTGGCGACGTGGTCCTCGATCGCATCGCCGAGGAAGATGATCCGCTCGCGCAGCAGGCGCGAGTAGATGTCGTAGGCGCGTTCCCCCCGGCTGGAGGACTCGATCACCATCGGCACGAGCATGCGCGAACTCCCTCGGAACGACTCGGCGGTCCCGGTCACGCCGGATCGGCGGCCGGGCTTGATTCCTGTCTGCTGGCTGCCGGCGCGGCCGGCTCGTCGGAGATGGGTCCGGCGGCGGCCGGGACGTCGCCCGGGGCCGCGGCCGTAGCCGGTGTCCGGGCTTCGGGATCGAGCACGATCGACGGGTCGGTCGCACCGATGCCGGCCGCGGCGGCCGTCGACGCGGTCGCGGCCTCGGCCGGGTCCTCGTCCTCGAAGTGGGGCAGCGCCGGATGGTCAGGGTGGGCGGCCAGCCAGCGGTCGACGAGCGTCTCGACGGTCCGCGTCCGGCGGAGCGTGCTCCGGATGAAGCTCCGGCCGCGCTCGGACTCGAAGTAGCCGATCGTCCGCGGGTCCTCGGCGTAGCGCTGGCGGGCCGTAGTGATCTCCGCCTCGACGTCCGCGTCGGTGACCTCGATCGACTCGGCCTCGGCGATCTTGGACAGCACGAGCAGCGTCCGGACGCGTCCCTCGGCGCGCGGCCGGAACTCGGTGTGGAGGTCCGCCTCCGTCTGCTTCGTCGCCTTGAGGTAGGCCTGCTCGGCGATCCCCTGGCGAGCGAGCGAGGAGCGGAACTCGTCGTGGAGGACCTCGACCTCCTGGTCGACCAGGATGTCGGGCAGCTCGACGGTCGCGTTGGCCACCGCATAGTCGATGATCCGGTCGGCGAACCCGTGGCGGGCCCGATCGAGGGCGTTCCGCTCGAGCCGGTGCTGGATCTCGACCCGCAGTGCGGCCACGTCGGCGAAGTCGCCCATCGACCGCGCGAAGTCGTCGTCGAGGTCGGGCAGCAGCTTCTCGCGGAGCTCCTTGAGGTCGACGGCGAAGTGGGCGGTCTGCCCGGCCAGGGTCGCCTCGCCGTAGTCCTCGGGGAAGTCGATGTCGAACTCGGTCGAGCCGCCGACCTCGAGCCCGACGAGATGGGCCTCGAAGCCCGGGATGAGCCGCTCCTCGCCGAGGATCAGCGGCATCCGCTCCGACGAGCCGCCCTCGAATGGCACGCCGTCGCGCGTCCCGACGAAGCCGATGACCGCGTAGTCCCCGGTCTGGGCGGGGCGGTCCTCGACCGGACGGAGCGAGGCGTTCTGGTCGCGCAGCTCGTCGATGACCGTCGTGACCTTGGCCTCGTCGATCGTCTCGATCTCGGGCGTGAAGTTGAAGTTCGCGTAGTCGCCGAGGGTGACCTCGGGCGGCACCTGGACGGTGGCGGTGAACTTGAACGGCTTGCCCTGCTCGGCCTGGACCACGTCGATGCTGGCCTGTGCCAGCGGCACGAGGCCCTGGTCGAGGACCGCATCGCGGTAGGCCGACTCGAGCAGCAGGTCGACCGCCTCGTCGAGGACCGCGCCGGGGCCGAGCACCCGGTCGAGCATGAACCGGGGCGCCTTGCCGGGCCGGAACCCGGCGACCTTCGTGCGCCGGGCCAGGCGGCGGACAGCCTCATCGACGGACTGGTCGAGACGCTCGGGTGGCAGCTCGATCTCGAGCAGCACGGACGACTTGGGGGCGGGCGTGGAGGTGACGTGCATCGCCGGGCGATTATAGGTGCGCTCGGCCTGTCCGACCTCGACGGGCGGCTGCCTGGCCGCGGCGGGCGTCGGCGGGCGGCGCTGGTAGGCGAGGTCGGAGTCGAACCGACACGCCCCTCACGGGGCACCGGCTCCTAAGGCCGGCGCGTCTGCCATTCCGCCACTCGCCCGCGGACAGGGTACAGGTGGGCCGCCAGCCGGGCGTTCCGCTCCCGCGTGTACGCCGGGCGATCCCCGGTCTCAGTGCTCCTTCGTCGCCTCGTCCGCGGCCAGCCGCTCGTCGACCCGCTTGTGCGCCCGGTTGACCTCCGAGTTGAACCGCGTGGCCTCGTCGCCGAGGACGTCGGCGGCCAGGATCCGACCGGGACCGCCGCCGGTTCCCCCGCCACCGGAGCCGGTCACGAGGCGGCGGACCAGCTGCAGCCCGATCGCTCGGCCGGCGAACCGGATCACCGTCGACGCGGCCTCGCTGCTCGCCGTCCGGACGTCGCGGCCGGCGAAGCTGCCGCGCTTGTCGAGGTATTCCGCGAACGACCGCTCGAGCGCGCCGCGGACCGCGTCACCGTCGGTGCCGAGCGCCCGGACGGCGCGCTCGACCTCGTCGGGCAGCATCGACGCAGGCAGCGGGTCCGGCTCGCCGAAGATCGACCGTCGGGCGCGGCGGATCACGCGCCGCGGGCCGCCGAGGACGAGGAACGCCGCACCGCCCACGTAGGCGGCCGACTTGAGCGGCGCACGGCGGATCTTGGCCGGGATGTCGACCGCCTCGCGCGTCGCGCCGCCGAGCCGGCCGAACTCGACGTCCAGCTCGTTCCGTGCGGCTAGGACTTCGGTCCGAGCGGCATCCGTTCGCGCAGCCACTCCATCGTCTCCTTCGCGCTGTCGATCGACTGGGTCGGGTAGAACTTGCGCCCGAACGCCTCGGCGTCGAAGCCGCCGCGGGAGATCTCGAGCGCCGAGAGCGCCATCCACAGGCCGAGGATCACCGCGATCCCGAGGGCCACCGCGACGTGCCAGCTGAACGTGATCGAGCTGAACGCCCCGAGCGCTGCGCCCGCCAGCGCGCCGAGGATCATCGCGCCGATGGCGCTGGCGATGATCCCGCCGACCGATCGCCCGCGGGTCTCGGTCCCACCGAGCAGGCCGACGATTGCCCCGAGCACGGCACCCACGACGATCCCGACGACGAGCGGCCGGGTCGCCGGATCGAGGCCCGGAGCGACGGCCACGCCGATCGCCTCCCAGGCCCGGTTGAAGACCCACAGCCCGGCGAAGAGCGCCGTCAGCACGCCGATGACGGTCGCGACGAGGAGGCCGCGGGCGAGGTTCCGGGCGGGAATGTCGAGAGCGATGAGGACCGCCACCAGGGCGACGGACAGGGCCAGCTCGGTGAACAGGAGAACACCCCAGCCGATCGATCCGAACAGCCACTCGCCGACGAAGAGGCTCGTGCCGACGGTGACGAGGATCGCGCTGAAGATGCCCAGCGCGATCGCGACGCCGATGAAGGCGGCGACCCGGCCGATCTCGGCCAGGATCTCGCTGAGCTCGGAGCGGGCAAGCTCGATGTGAGCGGCCGCGAGGCGGAGCGCGGCATCGCGGGTCGCGCCGATCTGGGCGCGCAGCCCGGGCCGCGGCCCGCGATCGCGCGGCGGCGGAGCGCCGGCGGCGGGACGGGATCCGGGCGGCGGGGGCGGCGGCTCGTCCCCGCCGGCGGCGCCCATGTCGGTGGCGTGTGGCGGCGCAGGAGAGGCGTCCGGCGTGCCCGGCGAGGGCGCGTCGGGGCTCGGGCCGGGCGGCGTCGCGCTGGGATCGGGTCCGGACGGTTCGGTCTTGGGCGGCTGGTCGTCCAGGGTTCGGGCCTCGGGCGGGTTCCTGGGGGAACGACCCGATGATACCAGCGGCGGTCAGGCGGCCGGCGGGAAGGTCGTCTCGTCGAGCCGCTCGGCGGCGTCGAAGAAGCCGTACGTCCGGCGCAGCGCGGGATCGACCCGCCGGACCGGGCGCCCCGTGGCGATCCGCCAGACCTGCCGTTCGAGCTCCTCGATCCGCTCGACGAGCTCCGCCGGCCCGCGCGGGCTGGGGATGTCGGCGTACGTCGGGCGGGCGCTCGGGAAGCGGACTTCGGCCGCGGGCAGCCGGGGCAGGAACGCGAAGACGAGCCGGGCATGGGCCAGCGCGACGAGGGCGAACGGATCGGCGCGCGAGACGGCGCCGAGCTCGGCGAGGCGCACCCGGTCGAGCTCGGCCTCGGCCCGGGCGGCCTCGGCCTCGGCGGCCGTCTCGGGCGGGCCGACGCGGGTCTGGCCCGTCCGCAGGACGACGTAGCGGAGCTCGTCGAGCGCGGCCATGTCGGCGCGCAGCCAACCGCGCAGGCCGGCCTCGATCGCCTCGACGTGGGGCAGCGTCGCGGCGGCCAGGAAGTCGGCGCCGCCCGCCGGGAGCTCGCCGGACTCGAGCAGCCGGTCGAGCACCAACCGCGTGCTTCGGACGAGTCGGAGCAGACGATCGAACTCCGAGAACCCGCTGCCGTCCGTTGCTGCCATCCGGTCCTCATTGTGGTCCGGCAGACCCGCGAACGCGGGAGCGGATCCGCCGGTCCTGCGGACTGTGGGACTCCGGCCGGTCGGTCGCACCTGCCCGCAAGTACCAGCGGTACCATCGCCCGCCGGTCGACGTGCGGTACGCTCGCCGAGCATGGATCCTTCGTCAAGCGACGGACCGCGCCGCCTCGCGACGGCCGAGGTCCTGGCGATCGGGACCGAGCTCACGACCGGCGAGACGCGCGACACGAACGCCGGCGAGCTCTCCCGGTGGCTGACCACCGAGGGCGTCGTCGTCGGCCGGCTGACCGCCCTGCCGGATCGGCGAGCGAGCGTCGAGGCGGCCCTCGCAGCCGGCCTCGAGCGGGCCGACCTCGTCGTCACGACCGGCGGCCTCGGTCCCACCCCCGACGACCTGACCCGCGAGTCGATCGCCGCGCTGGCCGGCGAGGAGCCGGCCGTCGATCCGTCGCTCGAGCGCTGGCTGCGCGAGCTGTGGGATCGCCGCGGGATGCCCTTCCTGACCATTAACCTGAAGCAGGCGTGGCTCATCCCGTCGGCCGTGGCGCTCGACAATCCGAACGGTACGGCACCTGGATGGTGGGTCGACCGCCCCGACGGACGGGTGATCGTCGCCCTGCCGGGGCCGCCCCGCGAGATGCGCCCGATGTGGCGCGACGAGGTGCTCCCCCGCCTGCGCGAGCGCGGCCTGGGCGCCGACCGGGCCGTCCGCACGCTGCGGCTCACCGGGATCGGCAAATCGCTCGTCGCCCACCGGCTCGGCGAGGCGCTGCTGCGGGCCACGAACCCGGAGGTCGCCACCTACGCCCGGGCCGACGCGGTCGACGTCCGGCTGTCCGCGGTCGCCGAGCGGGCGCTTGACGGCGCCGACGGCCGAACCGCCGACGAGCTTCTCGACGAGGTCGAGCCGGTCGTCCTGGCCGCGCTCGGCGAGCACGTCTGGGCTCGCGGCGAGACGACCTGGCCCGAGGCGGTGCGGGCCGAGCTGGAGCGCCTGGGCTGGACGCTGGCAGCCCGCGAGATCGGGCTCGGCGGCGCGCTGTGCACGCTGCTCGGCGGATTGCCGATGCTCCGCCGGGCCGAGCTGCTCCCTGCGGCCAGCCCGGGCAGCCTGGGCCTCGGCACCCCCGATGACGCGTTGAGCCAGCTTCGCGACGAGGCGTTCGCGGATGTCGCCCTCGTCGTGGCCGCCCGCAGCCGCGGCGCCGACACGGCCGTGTCGGTTGCCGTCGCGACGCCCACCCGGACGGCCCGGCGGCGGAGCATGGCCTTCCTCGGCGGCGACCTCGGACGGACGCGGGCCGCGATCACCGGGGCGGCGCTGCTGCTCGAGACGCTGCGCGCCGAGCCCGGCCCGGGCTGAGGCCGCCGTCAGCGGCGAGCGGTCCGCTCGAGCCCGGCGAGGTCGACGATCACGATCGCGTCGCGATCCATCCGGATGAGCCCGTCGTCGACGAACTGCCCGAGGAGCTTGTTCACGCTCTGACGAGTCGCACCGATCATCGAGGCGAGATCGCCCTGGGTGTACGGTCCATCGAGCTGGATCGTCCCGTCGGGACCGGCCACGCCGGAGCCGCGCGCGAGCCGGACCAGCCGGGCGGCCATCCGCCCGGTCATATCCAGGAAGTGAAGCTCCTCGACGTGATCCGTCAGCCGGCGCAGCTCGGTCGCGAGCGCCGCGAGGAGGGCGTCGCGCGAGGCCGGCTCGGTGTCGATCAGCAGCCGGAAGCGATCGCGCGGCAGGACGAGGGTCTCGGTGGGCTCGAGGGCCACTGCGGTCGCGGAGCGCGGCGCCCCGTCGAGCAGGGCCAGCTCGCCGAAGAAGGCACCCGGCCGGACGGTGGCCAGGATCGCCTCGTCGCCCTCCTCGGACGGGAGCAGGATCTTGACCGCCCCGGAGGTGACGATGAACAGCGAGTCGCCCGGGTCGCCCTGGTGGAAGAGGACCTCGTTGCGCCGGAAGCGGCGAGTGCGCATACCGGCCGCCAGCCGCTCGAGCGTCGCCCGATCGAGGCCCGCGAACAGCTGGACGCGCTCCAGTGCCTCGACCGCGGACCCCGGCCCGTCCATCCATCGCATGGTACATGGGGTGGTGTCGGCAGACCGACAGGTTGCGCGTCGGTCAGCGGTTGCAGACGACGCAGGCGTGCCCCGATACTCGGCCCCGTGACCTGCCCGTCCCAGGCCGTCCGGCCACTGGTCCCCCGGTCCCCGTGCGCCTGACCGTCCTCGGCTGCGGGCCCGCCTCGCCGCAGCCCGATACGCCCGCGTCCGGCCTCCTCGTCGAGTCCGGGTCGACTGCGATCCTGCTCGACTGCGGCCAGGGTGTGGCCGCGAGCCTCGTCGGCCGTCTCGAGCCGGCCCGGCTGAGCGCGGTCATCGTCGGGCACATGCACGCCGACCACTTCATCGACCTGTCGGCGCTCCGCTACCGGTTCGCCTGGGGCGAGCGCTCGACGGAGCGGCTGCCGGTCCTCCTCCCGCCGGGCGGCGCGGCACGGCTGGCCGCTCTCGCCGGGGTGGTCAGCGAGCGGGACGGCTTCTTCGACGATGCCTTCGACGTGCGCGAGTACGACCCGAACGGGTCGGATCGGATCGGCGAGCTCGAGGTCGAGTACGTGCCGGGCCGCCACTACGTCCCCGCCTGGGGCGCGTCGCTGACCGCACCCGACGGGAGCCGGGTCGTCTACGCCGGCGACACGGGTCCGAACCCGGAGCTGGCCGAGCGGGCGAAGGGCGCTGCGCTGCTCGTCTGCGAGGCCACCCTCGAGAGCGCGGCAGAGGACGATCCCGGATCCCGCGGCCACCTGTCGCTCGACGAGGCGATCGACCACGCCGGCGCGGCCGGTGTGGACCGGCTCCTGATCACCCACTACCCCTCGGCGCGCCGCGAACCGATGCTCGCGCGCCTGGCGGCGACGCTCGGCGCGACGGCCGAGCTCGCCCGACCGGGCCTTGTCGTTACCGTGCCAGGGGTCGCGGACGGTGGATCGACCCGCGGCCCGGCTGGCTCGGGCTCCGCAGGCCCCGGCGCGAACTCATCGATGGCGGCCGCACGCGCCTGGCGGACGGACGTCGACGACTAGGAGATCGACAGGACCGGCGCCTCGTTGCGGACGGCGGCCACGCTCATCCGGGCCGCCACGGTCTTGGCCAGCACCGTGAGCGCGGCGGCTGCGGGTCCGGGCTCGCGCTGGGCGACCGCGGGGATCCCCACGTCGGCCCCCTGGCGGACGGTGACGTCGAGCGGGATCGAGCCGAGGAACTCGATGCCCTGCTCGCGGGCGAACCGCTCCCCGCCCCCGCGCCCGAAGATCTCGGTGACCTCGCCGCAGTGGGCGCACACGAAGCCGGCCATGTTCTCGACGATCCCCGTCACCGGGACGTTCATCCGGCGGAGCATCGCGTGGGCCTTGCCGACGTCGAGGAGCGACACCTCCTGCGGCGTCGTGACGAGGACGGCGCCGCTGATCGGGACCGCCTGGGCGAGCGTCAGCTGGGCGTCGGAGGTGCCCGGCGGCAGGTCGATGACGAGGTAGTCCAGCTCGCCCCACTCCACGTCGCGCAGGAACTGCTGGATCGCGCCACCGACGAGCGGTCCGCGCCACACGATCGGCTGGCCCTCGGGGACGAAGAACTGGATCGAGATCACCTTGACCCCATGGCGCTCCAGCGGGTTGATCTTGTTGCTCGGCGTGGCGACCGGCTGGCCCTCGAGACCCATCATCAGCGGCACGTTCGGGCCGGTGATGTCGGCGTCGAGCAGGCCCACCGCCGCGCCGGTCTGGGCGAGCGCGACGGCCAGGTTGACGCTGACGGTGGTCTTGCCCACGCCGCCCTTGCCGGACACGACCGCGATCACGTTCTTGACGCCCGGCAAGAGCGCCTCGGGCTGGACCGGGCTCGCCCGGCGAACCATCGCGCCCCAGGTGATGTCGACGGACTCGGCGCCGATCTCGGCCAGCGCGGCGCGGGCATTCCGCTCGATCTCGTCCTTGAGCGGGCAGGCGGGCGTGGTCAGCTCGATCTTGAGCGAGACCGCGTGATCGGTCACCGCCAGGTCCCGGACCATCCCGAGGGTCACGATGTCGCGTCCGAGCTCGGGCTCCTGGACGGTGCGCAGCGCGTCGTTGACGGCGCTCTCGGTCAGGGCGGTCATCGGCTGAGGGTTCCCTCCGTGAGATCGGCCGCGATTTCCGGCGCGGCGCGCGTCGATATCCTACCGCTGCGCCGCCCCGATCGCCGCCGGCGCGCCCGAACCCGGTCGGACCGACCCGCGGAGGCCCCACGGTGACGTGGGATTGGACGACGAGATTCGCACGCCAAGCGGTCTGTAGACAACGCTTTCCGCACGCCAGCCGAGGCGTTGACACCCAATCCGCCGTGGCCTACGATCCGGCCACCCGGTCGCGCGCCCGAGCGTGCAGGACAGGTGCGCCGCTGCTCGGCGCCGGCCATCCCCCGTCGCGTTGGGGTCGCGATCCTTCTGCTCTGGAGTTCGCAGTAGCGTGCCCGCAGTCGATGTCCGCCTGGTCGACGTCGTCAAGCGCTTTGGCGAAGCGACCGCCGTTGATCACATCGACCTCGAGGTCGAGGACGGGGAGTTCTTCTCGCTGCTCGGCCCGTCCGGCTGCGGCAAGACGACCACCCTCCGGATGATCGGCGGCTTCGAGGAGCCGACGTCCGGGCTCATCGAGCTCCGGACGACCGACCCGTCGACCGGCCAGACGTCGCTCAAGGACGTGACCTGGCTGCCGCCGTACGAGCGCGACGTCAACACCGTCTTCCAGAACTACGCCCTCTTCCCACACCTCACGATCGAGGAGAACGTGGCCTTCGGGCTGCGCCGGAAGAAGGTCAAGTCGAGCGAGGTCAAGACCCGCGTCGCCGACATGCTCAAGCTCGTCGAGCTGCCCGGCTTCGAGCGGCGCAAGCCGACCCAGATCTCGGGCGGCCAGGCGCAGCGCGTCGCCCTCGCCCGGGCGCTCATCAACCGGCCCTCGGTCCTTCTCCTCGACGAGCCGCTCGGCGCGCTCGACCTCAAGCTCCGCAAGCAGATGCAGGTCGAGCTCAAGCGCATCCAGCAGGAGGTCGGGATCACGTTCATCTACGTGACCCATGACCAGGAAGAGGCAATGACGATGTCGGACCGGATCGCGGTCATGAACCGCGGCCGGTACGAGCAGCTGGGCGACCCGGAGAGCCTCTACGAGCGGCCCACGACCCGCTTCGTCGCCGGCTTCCTGGGGGTCAGCAACCTCCTCCCGGGGACGATCGACGGCGGGGCCGACGGGCACTCGCTCATCCGCCTCGCCGACGACACCAGGGTCCGGGTCCAGCGCAGCGGCGCGGCCGACGGGACGCCCGTCGAGGCAGGCGTGCGGCCCGAGAAGATCCGCCTTCGCGACGCGCGCGAGGAGGGCCAGGCTGGGCACAACACCCTGCTCGGGACGATCCGCGACGTGTCGTACCTCGGGGTCAGCACGTCGTACATCGTCGAGACCCGCGGTGGCGCCCGGCTGACCGTCTACGAGCAGAACGTCGAACGCGCCACCCGGGCAGAGCTGTGGGCCCCCGGCGAGGAGGTCCGCCTGACCTGGGCGCCCGAGCACACCTTCGTCCTCCGGGCGACCGAGCAGGTCGAGCCGGCATCAACCCCCCAGACCGAGCCGCCGGCCGCCGTGCCGGCCGCAACCGGAGCGTAGAACCGGCCGGCTGGCCGGGACGCTCGTGAGGAGACCGAGGAGACCATGACCGAGCGCGAGCCGACTGCACCGACCGGCACCATCAGCCGGCGCCGCCTCCTCCAGGGAACTGCCCTGGCCGGGATCGGCGCGTTCATCGCCGCCTGCCGGGCTGCCGGCACCGGCGCCAGCCCGTCGGCAGCCCAGTCGACCACGCCCACCGAGGCGCCGTCCGGGTCGGCGGCGCCGTCCGCCTCCGCCGCCGCGTCCGGGCCACTCGGAGGCAAGCTCAACTTCGCCAACTGGACCGCGTACATCGACCTGACCGTCGACCCGGGCCCCGACGGGGTCGAGGGAACGGACGATGACGGCTACGTCCTCCCGTCGCCGACGCTCGACCAGTTCACCAAGGCGACCGGGATCGAGGTCAACTACAAGGAGGCCGTGAACGACAACGAGGAGTTCTTCGGCACCGACCTCCAGGGCCCGCTCAGCCAGGGCCAGCCGACGGCCTGGGACCTCATCGTCATGACCGACTTCATGGCCGCCCGGCTGATCCGGCTCGGCTGGGTCGAGACGATCGATACGACCGGGATGACGAACTTTCCGACGAACCTCGAGGACCAGTACCTCACCCGCTCGTTCGATCCCGGCGCCAAGATGACCGCACCGTGGCAGTCGGGCACGACCGGGCTCGGCTTCGACAGCAAGATCACCGGCGACCTCAACAGCCTCGACGCCTTCTGGGACAGCAAGTACAAGGGCAAGGTCGACTACCTGTCGGAGATGCGCGACGCGGTCGGCCTGTCGGCGCTCCGGCTCGGCTCGGACCCGGCCACGATCACCGACGACCAGTACAACGCCGCGCTGGCCGAGATCAAGAAGTCGATCGACTCGAAGCTCGTCCGGACGATCAAGGGCAACGACTACCTGTCCGACCTGGCGTCGGGTGACGTCGTGCTGTCGATGGCCTGGTCGGGCGACATCATCCAGCTCCAGGCGGACAAGAAGACGGTCAAGTACGCGGTCGCCAAGGAAGGCGGCATGCTCTGGACCGACAACATGATGATCCCGAAGGGAGCCCCGAACAAGAAGCAGGCCGAGGCGTTCATCGACTTCTACTACGACCCGGCGATCGCGGCCCAGGTCGAGGACTTCGTCAACTACGTCTGCCCGGTCAAGGGCGCCAAGGAGGCCCTCCTGGCGATCAACCCGGACAACGCGAACAACCCGCTGATCTTCCCGCCGGCGGACGTGGTGGCGCGGCTCCACGTGTTCAAGGGTCTCGACGCGGACACCGAGAAGAAGTACCTCGACGCCTGGAACACGGTGATCGGCCTGTAGGTTCGGACCCCGGGGGAGCGGCGGAGGGAGCGAGGGCGGATGGGCGAGTGGGTGTTCCGGCACCGCAAGTGGGCGCCCTACCTCCTGCTGGCGCCGGGCCTCCTCTGGCTGGCGGTGTTCTACGCCTTCCCGGCCTTCCAGATGTTCCTCGCGTCGCTGTCGGTTGGGTCGATCGAGACCGGGTTCACGTTCACCTTCCAGACCTCGAACTACACCGACAGCCTGCAGCGCTACTCCGACCAGTTCGTCCGGTCACTGGCCTACGGGCTTGCGGCGACGATCATCGCGTTCCTGATCGCCTACCCACTGGCCTACTGCATCGCCTTCCGGGCGGGCCGCTACAGGAACCTGCTGTTGTTCCTCGTGATCGCCCCGTTCTTCACGAGCTTCCTGCTGCGGACCCTGTCGTGGAAGATCATCCTGGCCGACAACGGGATGATCCTCGGCCCGCTCAAGGAGCTTGGGCTCGTCCCCGAGGACTTCCGCCTGCTGGCGACGCCGGCCGCGGTCGTGGCCGGGATCACCTACAACTTCCTGCCGTTCATGACGCTGCCGTTGTACGTCGCCCTGGAGAAGATCGACCGCCGGCTCGTGGAAGCCTCGGAGGACCTGTACGCCGGTCCGTGGCGGCCGGGCGGCACGATCGCCGGCCTCCTCGTCGGGGCCGGGCTCGTGGGCCTCCTGACCTGGATCTTCGAGTGGTCGATCCCGGCCGGGATCGCCTTCGGCGGGATCGTCGGGGCGATCATCGGGACGATGTTCGTGTCGCAGTCGTTCCTGTGGGTGATCCTGCCGCTATCGCTGCCGGGCGTGTTCGCCGGATCGCTCCTCACGTTCATCCCGGCGGTCGGCGACTACGTCAACGCGGAGCTGCTCGGGACACCGACGGCGCAGATGATCGGGAACGTGATCCAGTCGCGCTTCCTGAAGGTCAACGACATCCCGGTCGCCTCGGCGCTGTCGTTCACCCTTATGGCGATGATCCTGTTCGCCGTGTTCATCTATGCCCGGGCCCTCGGAACCGAGGACCTGACCGGCGGAGCCGTCTGATGGGCGCGGCCTTCCCGGCGGTCCAGGCGGCTCCTCGCCCGCTGAGCCAACGTGTCGCCCGAGCATTCGACCGCTGGATGCTGCCGATCTATGCCGTCGCGGCGGTCCTCTATCTGATGCTGCCGGTCATCGTCATGATCGCGTTCAGCTTCAACAACCCCGCTGGGAAGTTCAACTTCGTCTGGCGCGAGTTCTCACTGGCCGCATGGCAGAACCCGCTCGGACCCCCGGGGATTTCGCAGGCGGTCCTCAACAGCCTCATCATCGCGTTCCTGGCGACGATCTTTGCCACGATCCTCGGGACGCTGATCGCGCTGGCCCTGGTCCGCCATCGGTTCCGCGGCCGAGGAGCCACCAACTTGCTGATCTTCCTGCCGATGTCGACGCCGGAGATCGTGCTCGGGTCGTCGCTCCTGACCCTGTTCATCGCGACCAACCAGTACGCCTTCGTCCCGGTCGGGACGTTCTACCCGCTCGGGCTCCACACGATCCTCATCGCCCACATCATGTTCAACATCAGCTACGTGGTGGTGACCGTGAAGGCGCGGGTCGAGGGATTCCCGCGCAACCTCGAGGAGGCCGGTCTCGACCTCTACGCCAACGAGTGGACCGTCTTCTGGAAGGTCACGTTCCCGCTCATCCTGCCGGGCATCCTGGCGGCCGCCCTGCTCGCCTTCAGCCTGTCGATCGACGACTTCGTGGTGACGAACTTCACCGCTGGCCAGTCGACGACCTTCCCGCTCTGGATCTACGGCGCCCAGAAGACGGGCGTCCCCGTGCAGGCCAACGTCATCGGGTCGATCATCTTCCTGAGCGCGGTCGGCCTGGTCGCCATCTCGGTCCTCTTCCAGCGTCGCTCGTCTGCCGGACGCTGACCGCGCGGACCCGGCCGAGCGACGGCCCAGCGAGACCACACCGACGCGCACAGGAGCCAGCCCGATGATCGACACGCGCCCGACCCCGACCGAGGCGTCCGCTCCCACCCTGCCCGACCGGTCCGTCGTCCCGGCGGTCTGGAGCCGGATCACGAACCTGGCGGTCGATCACGGCGAGGGCAGCTGGCTGGTCACGACCGACGGCGAGCGCTATCTCGACTACTCGTCGGGCATCGGCGTCACGAACACCGGGCACGCCCATCCGAAGGTCGCCGCGGCGGTCGCGGCCCAGGCGCACAAGCTCCTCCACGGCCAGCAGAACATCGTCTACCACGAGCCCGGGCTGCGCCTGTACGAGCGGCTCCAGCACGTGCTGCCGGGCGACGGCTGGGGGGCGTTCCTGTCGAACAGCGGGGCCGAGGCGGTCGAGGCGGCGGTCAAGCTCGCCCGGGTCGCGACGGGCCGGCCGGTGGTCATCGCCTTCCGCGGCGGCTACCACGGCCGGACGGCGCAGACGATGGCCCTGACCAGCGCCAAGGACGTCTACCGCGGAGCCTTCGAGCCGCTCCCCGGGTCCGTGTACCACACGGCCTACCCGTACTGCTACCGGGCGGCCGGCGGGCCCCACCCGCTCGACGCCTGCACCTGCGACTGGGAGGCCCAGCTCGATCTCACGTTCCACCAGCTCATCTACCCGGACCGGGTAGCGGCGATCATCGTCGAGCCGGTGCTGGGCGAGGGCGGCTACGTCGTCCCGCCGCCCGGCTTCCTGCCGCGGCTGCGCGAGATCACCCGGCAGCACGGGATCCTGCTCATCGCCGACGAGGTCCAGACGGGCTTCGGCCGGACTGGCAAGCTCTTCGCCGTCGAGCACTGGGACGTCGAGCCGGACATCATGACGATCGCCAAGGGCATCGCCTCCGGGCTGCCCCTGTCGGGGATCATCGCCCGGCGCGAGCTCATCGACCAGTGGGCGCCGGGCACCCACGGTGGCACGTATGGCGGGAACGTCGTGAGCTGCGCGGCCGCGAACGCGACGCTCGACGTCATCCGCGACGAAGGTCTCGTCGCCAACGCGGCCGCCCGCGGCGAGCAGTTCCTGGCCGGGCTCCGCCGGCTCGCGGCCGGCCGGCGGGCGATCGGCGACGTCCGCGGTCTGGGCCTGATGCTCGCCCTCGAGTTCGTCAAGCCCGACGCCGGCGACGGGCGTGTCCCCGATCCGGACCTCACGAAGCGCGTCCTGAAGGAGGCGCTCGACCGGCGGCTCATCGTCCTGTCGGCCGGCACGTACGCCAACGTGTCGCGGATCATCCCGCCGCTGGTGACGACGCCGGCCGAGATCGACCTCGCGCTGGGGATCCTCGACGAGAGCCTGACCGCCGCCGGGGCATGAGCGGCATGGCTGCTCGGCCCGACGAGCGGGGCGTGGTCGTCGTCCCGGCGGACGCCGAGCGCTGGCCGGACGTCGTGACCCTGCTGGGAGGCAGCCAGGAGCGCGGCTGCTGGTGCCAGTCGTGGCGCGGATCGACCTCGCCCGTCGGTCGCGGCGAGCCCGACCGCAACCGCCAGCTGCTCCACGCGCAGGTCGAGGACGACGCGTTCGCCCCCGGGGTCCTGGCGTACGTCGACGGCGAGCCGGTCGGCTGGTGTGGCCTCGGGCCACGCGAGGCCATGCCGCGGCTGATGAACTCGCGGACGATCCCCCGCGTCGACGACACCCCGGTCTGGTCGATCGGCTGCTTCGTCGTCCGCCCGGGACACCGCCGGCGCGGCGTGACTCGGAGCCTGCTCGCGGGCGCGATCGACTATGCCCGCTCGATGGGCGCCGTCTGCGTCGAGGGCTACCCGATCGATCCGGAGGGCGCCCGCGTGTCGACCTCGTTCGGGTTCGTCGGCTTCGCCTCGACCTTCGCGGCGGCCGGGTTCCGGCGAGTGACCGTGACCGACGGGCACAGCGCCGGGCTCCCGCGCTGGCTGATGCGCCTCGACCTGGCGCCCGGCGAGTGACCGCGGAAGCGGAACGCCGACGGCAGGTCGAGCAGCGGCTCGACATCCTCGCCCGCCAGCTGGAACGAGTCGGGCTGGGTGGTCCGTTCCTCGTCAGCCCGCGCGATGCCCCCGGTCGCGCGGCCCTCCGGAGGGCCGCCTCGCGGGCGGTCGATGCGGCCGGGCTCAGCGACCAGCTCGAGGCCGCCCGGCGCCGGTTCGGCGACTGGGTGCAGGCGGCGTTGAGCCGCACTCGGTCCGATCTCAAGGCGATCCAGTGGGTCACCGGCACGGCGCTCGGCCCGACGGAGGATCGGGTCGACGTCCTTGCCGCCGTCGACGATGCCGTCCTGGCGACCGTCGCCACGGGCCTGATCGCCGAGGCCGACCGAGCCGAGCTCCTCGAACCGTACGGCCGGCTCATGGGCCTGGCCATCCAGCCCCCGGCCGACCGGCCCAACTGAGACCGCTCCGCGATTGGAACACGACACCGCGGTCGAGTCCGAGGCCCGATCGGCCTCTAGGGCCGCCGGTCGCCCGCCGTCGAAGCGAAGAGCCGCCACTCCCCGGGGACGCCCTTCAGTGCGTGCGCGCCGCGGTCCGTGAACTGCAGATCCGAGCCAACGACCAGGTCGCGCACGGTCGAGGACACGAGGACCTCCCCGGCGCCGGCAAGGGCCATGATCCGCGCCGCGATGTGAACCGCGATCCCGGCGATGTCGTCGCCGACGAGCTCGATCTCACCCGTGTGAAGGCCCGCCCGCACGTCGATCCCGAGCCGACGGACGTCGCGCGACGATGTCCTGGGCGCACAGGACCGCTCGGGCCGGACCGTCGAAGGTCGCGAGGAAGCCATCACCCGCCGTGTCGACCACGCGACCCCGGGCCCGCTCGATGTGGCCGCGTACGGTGGCGTGGTGCGCATCGAGCAGGTCGCGCCAGCGACGGTCGCCGATCTCGGATGCCCGCTCGGTGGAGGCCACGATGTCCGTGAACAAAATCGTCGCCAGCACACGATCAGGCAGTGGCTGTGGTCGCACGCCGGTCAGGAACTCCTCGATCTCATCGACGATCAGCTCCTGCTCGCCCGCCCACATGAAGCTGTCGATCCCCGGGACCTCGACGAAGCGTGCATCCGGGATGTGCTCCGCGAGATAGCGGCCCACCTCAACCGGGATCCGCTTCGCGTCCCGGCGGTGGATGACGAGCGTTGGCACCCGGATCATCGGCAACAGATCCCGAAAGTCGACGGCATACACCATCTTCATCATCGCCAGCACCGCACCTGGGCTGACGGCCGCTCGCTCGTAGCGAGCCCAGACCTCGCGCATGCCCCGGTCGTCCGCGACACTCGGCGCCATGAAGTCCAGGATCGCACCGCGCCCCCAGTCGCGGAACGAGTCAAGGCGACGGTCGATATCGGTCGGCGTCCCCCGGACCGGGTCGCCGCCGTCGGCCGACAAGCCGGCAAAGGCGTCGACGAGCACCAATGCCTTGACCCGCTCCGGATAGGTCGCCGCGAAGAGCATCGGCATGAGACCGCCGCCGTTCCCGCCGATCATCGCGACCTGTTCTGCGTTGCTGTCCGCCAGGACGGCCAGCTGGTCGTCCATCCATTGCTCGAGGGACGGGAGGTCGCTGAGCTGGACCGGGTCGGACAAGCCCAGTCCCCGCTTGTCGAAGACGATCACCCGACCGAACGTGGCGAACCGTCGAAGGAGCCGCGCAAGTGGCGGCACATCCCACTGCGCATCGACCTGGTTGAACCACCACACGTCAAGGGCGATGTCCACCGGTCCGTCCCCGAACACCTGGTAGGCAATCGAGAGATCGCCGACCTTCGCATACCGAGTGTCCGGGACGCTCACGACGCCACTTGGAGGGTCCCGTCCTCGCCGGTCAGCATCGCCCGCCACCGGGCGGTCACGGAATCGTCATCGGCCATGGCGGGATGGTAGCGCGGGCGACCTCGGATTCCCGAGGTCAATTCCGCGTCTGCTCTCGAAGGCTCGGTGCCCCCTCGGTCGTCGCACCGTCGCCGCCCGGCGGCGGCGTCCCGCTGCTTCCGCGGGCACCCGCGGACGCCAGCCGCGCCAGCTCGTCCCGGCGGAGCTTGCCCACGGCCGTCCGGGGGAGCCCGTCGACGAACCTGATCGACGCCGGCACCGCCGGCCCGGTCAGGCGGTCGCGGCAGAACGCCAGGAGGTCCTCCTCGGACGTGGTGACCCCAGGGAACAGCACGACGAACGCGGTTCCGGTCATCTCGCCATCCAATGCCGCAACTCCGACGACCCCGGCATCGGCAACGGCAGGGTGCTCGAGGAGCGCCCGTTCGACGTCGCCCGGGTAGACGACCTCGCCCGCCGAGACGAACCGTGACTCGAACCGATCGACGATCCACAGATCGCCATCGGCGTCCATTCGGGCTGCATCGCCCGTCCTCAGCCAGCCGCCGTCAAGCAGGACGGCGCGCGTCTCGTTGGGCCGCTCCCAGTATCCGAGCATAACGTTCGGACCGCGAACGAGCAGCTCGCCGGTGCCCCCGGGCAGGACCTCGACGCCGTGCTCGTCGGCGATCCTGACGTCGACGAAGATCGGCGGCCGGCCGGCGGAGCCGACCTTGCGTAGCGCCTGCTCGGCGTCGAGCACGAGCACCACCGGCCCGGCTTCGGAGAGCCCGTAGCCCTGGAGCAGGGTGACGCCGCGATCCAGGTAGTTGCGGATGAGCCGCTCGGGAACCGGGGCACCGCCGGTCACGATGAACCGGATGGCGGACAGGTCGGCTGACCGCCAGCGCTCCGCGTGCGCCAGCGAATCGAGGAGATCCGGGTTGCCGAACCCGACGCTGACGCGATGCTGTTCAAGGAGCCGGACGATGCCGTCCGGCGTCGCATCATCGGGGACGACCACCGCGCCGCCCGCGAACAGGACCGGCAGCACGTTGACCCCGGTGCCGCCGACCCGGAAGAACGGCGCGATGGCGATCGTGACGTCGTCGCTCCGGAAGCCGGCGCGGGTCAGCATGTTCAGCGCGTTCCAGGTCACGTTGCCATGAGTCAGCATCACCGCCTTGGGAACCCCGGTGGTGCCCGACGTGTGCGGCAGCATCAACAGGTCGCCCAGCCCGACCGGCTCCGTGACCGGGTCGTCGGTCGAACCGGCGACGAGCGTCTCGTAGTCGATCGCATCGGCCAGCGCGCCGCAGACGCTGACCCGGTGGCGGATCGGGGCCGCTGCGACCGGTTCGTGCAGGCCGGACTGGATCAGGACGATCGGTCTCGTCTGGGCCAGGACGACCGCGCGCTCGTCCGGCCCGAGTCGGTGGTTGACCGGGGCCAGCACGGCCCCGAGCTGGCCGACGGCGAACAGCAATTCGAGGAACGCCGGGTGGTTCGGCCCGAGCCAGGCGACGCGGTCGCCGCGCGCGACGCCCAGCGTCCGCAGCCCATTGGCGAGATGCCGGATCCGGCCTGCGAGCTCGGCGTTGGTGAGGATCCGTGTCCCGAACACAAGGGCCGGGCGGTCCGGCGCGATCCGCGCCCGCCGCTCGATCCACGAGCCGACCCCGAAGTCGGCAGCCGCCATGTCGCCCACTGCGTCAGGATGGCGCACCGAGTCCATGGCTCGCAACGGACGGCCGCTCGAGTTGCGGCGGACGCGGCCGGACTCGGACGAGCGGTCGTCCTGGTCGGATCGACGATTGCCGGGATCGCCGTGCACATCGCGGCGCGCGTGCTCGCCACCGCCGGACCGCGCACGGTCATGACGACGTCCACCGTCCGCGACCTCGCCGTCGGGTCCCCGATCTCGTTCGAGGATCGCGGCAGCCATGAGCTCCGCGGCGTGCCGGGCGTCTGGCAGCTCGTGGAGGCGATCGGGACGAGCTGACCCGCAGCCGGTCTATCCCATCGGCCCCCGGCGCCGGGTCGACCGCAGCAGGCGGCAACGGGCCCTGATCGGATGCGTCGCCCACGGGTCCGGCCAGCGGGTGGTCCAACCGGACGGGCTCAGGCGGCTCGGACGTCTCGCCGAACGAAGCCGAACACCCCGATCACGACCAGGCCAATGGCCGGCAGGATCAGCGCGACGAAGCGCCATGGTTCGGCGCCGTTCACGAGCGGGTCGCCACCGAGCGCCCACTTCCATGGCGACAGCCCGGCCAGTGCGTCGAGCGCATTGCTCAGCGGGAACAGGGCGGAGATCAGGTAGCCGGCCACTGACGCGGCGATCCCGATCGCCAGGACGATGGAGGGTCGTGGGAGCCAGCCGGCGATCGCCAGCGCGACGGTCCCGTAGAGGAGCGCGAGCAGCCCGCACAGGACGACGGTCGGCACGACCTTGGTCGTCTCAATCGCCAGCCCGAAGACGGCATCGCTGGCCAGCTGGACGAGCAGGACGATGGCGGTCATCGCGACCATCCACCCGACCAGGGCGCCCACCCGCCCGGCGAAGACCGATTGGCGCGTCAGAGGCTCGCTCAGGTACAGCTCCAGGCGCCCCGCATCCTCCTCCCCGGCGGTCAGGCTGTTGGCGGCGGCCACGGCGGCGACGGCCAGCAGCAGGGGCACGATGAACTCGTAGAGGTTCCCGCGGAGGAAGCCGGCCGGCGTCCCGAACCCGGCGAGCCCGAACGCGTCGATCACGCCGGCGGGCAGCTGATCGATGGCCTCGCTGATCCCCGAGGAACCGCGGAACGCGGGCCAGAACGCAATCGTCACGGCCACGAGCGCACCGAGACCGATCCCCCAACCCAGGATCGACCGGCGCAGCTGGCGGAGCGGACCCAGGACGAGCTCTGTGCGGCTGCCGCTCACGGATCGCTCGCGTAAAGGTCGAGGAAGGCGTCCTCGAGGTCCGGCTCCTCGACCACGAGGCTTGCCAACCGGTGACGAGCCAGGACGGCGACGACCGGATCAATGGGGCCCGACAACGTGCCCGCCAGGCGTCGGCCCTCGATCGTCATGTCGACCAGGCCCGGGATCGAGCGCAGCTCCGCCTCCGGGACGTCCTCGGCGAACCAGGCCTCGATGCGCTGCCGGACCCGACTCCGCAGGTCGTCGACCGTTCCCTGCGCCACGATCCGCCCAGCCCGCAGGACGGCGACGCGGTCGGCGGCCCGTTGGACCTCGCTCAGGACATGGGACGAGAGAAACACCGTCGACCCGTCGCCTCGAGCCTCGTCGATCATCGCCAGGAAGATGTGCTGCATCAGGGGGTCCAGCCCGCTCGTCGGCTCGTCGAGGATCAACAGGTCGGGTCGCGGCGCGAAGGCCAGCAGCAGCGCCACCTTGCGGCGGTTGCCCGTGGACAGGTCGCGCGTCGGCCGGTCGAGCTCGATCTGCAGGCGATCGGCGATCTTCTCGACGTGCGCCTCGTCCAGGTCCCCACGAAGTCGACCGACCGAACGAACGAGCTGACGCGAAGTCATCCGCTCCGGCAGTCGAAGCTCGCCGGGGACGTAACCGATGTGGCGTCGGACCTCGACGCCGTCTCGGCGTGGGTCGAGCCCGAGGACCTCGATCGAGCCGCTTGACGGCCGGATCAGGTCGAGGAGGCACCGAATCGTCGTGCTCTTACCGGCGCCGTTGGGGCCGACGAAGCCGAAGACCTCGCCGGGTCGAACCTCGAGGTCGATACCGCGCACTGCTTCGAGCGCACCGTAACGCTTGACGAGACCCGCGACCCGGATCGCAAGGGCCGACTCGTCGTCGTCGATCGCTGCCGTCGGCTGGAGCGCCATCGTCATGCCAATTCCGCAGCGAATGCGACGGTGGCCGGCCGCTGTCCGAGCAGCTCCCTGGCCGCGTCCTCCGACCCGGGCGCCACGAACAGCGACAGGTGGTCGCCGGCGGCCATCCGCACGTCGCCGCGGGGAACGATCAGCAAATCACCACGATCGATCGCGACGAGCACGACGTCGGGCGGCCAGTCAACTTCTGCGACGGAGGACCCGACCAGCGCGGACGAGGGCGAGAGATCCGCCTCGAGGTAGATCCCCGAGGTGCCGAGGCCGCGAACCTGGCGGACGTTTCCGGCCAGGGCTCGCCGGTACGCCGTCATGGCATCGCGCGCCGAGAGCACGCCGGCGAGGCGACCGTCCGCGACCACCGGTGCCCACGCCGCATGATGGTCGGCCAGCGCCCCGAGGGCGTCGTCCAGGCCGTCGTCGGCCGAGACAACCGGGCCTCCGTTGGCGACATCTCTGACGAGCGCCTCGTCGGGGGCTCGCTCGAGCAGCTCCGGGGTGACCACGCCGCAGAACGCCCCGTTCCGCTCGACCACCGGTGCGCCGGGCAGCCCCGCCATCGCCAGTCGAGGGCGCGCTTCGGCGACCCGGCCATCGGCTCTCAGAACGAGCTTCGGAGCCCGCGCTGCGTCTCCCGCGGGGATGGACGCCATCAGCGGCATCGCGAACCGGAATCGGTGGGCGGGCGACTCGGCGCGGCTCTTGAGCTGGCTTCGGTAGATCGATCGATCGCCGACCACGAGGGTGGCGATCCCCACCGCGATCATCGCAGGGGCGAGCATCGCCAGGTTGTCCGTCATCTCGGCGACCATCAGCATGACCGCCAGCGGCGCGTGGGCAATGCTCCCGAACAGCGCCATCATCGCGACGATCACGAACGGCGCCGGATCGATCGGGACTGCCGGCATCACAGGCTCGAGGAGCCGCCACAGCCCTGCCCCGAGCAGACCGCCGACGACCATGCCCGGGCCGAAGATTCCACCCGACCCGCCCGAGCCAATCGACAGCGACGTCGCAAGAATCTTGGCGAACGGCAGGATGAGCAACATCCACAGCGGGATCGCGAGCAGAGCCTGGCGATCGAAGCCCGCTTGGACCCAGCCGTATCCGGTCCCCAGGATGCCCGGGATCACCACGCCGATGCAGCCCACCAAGAAGCCGCCCAGCGCAGGGCGCAGCTCGCGCGGCAGGTCCATCGCCCGGAAGCGGTCAGTGAACCCGTAGAAGCTGGCGATGTACATCCGGCCCATGAGCCCGGCGAGGACGCCGATGAGGACGTAGTAGAGGAGCTGGCGCGGGTCCTGGAACCCGGCCCCGGCGACACGCCCGAAGATGGGCGCGAAACCCACGAACGCCCCGAAGACCGAGAAGGCCACGACCGATGCGACGAAGGACGGGACAAGCGCGTCCGACTCCACGTCCTCGCGGTACGGGATTTCGGCTCCGAGCACAGCGCCACCCAATGGCGCGCGGAAGATCGCCCCGATGCCGGCGGCCATCCCCGAGGCAACCGCGATCCGCGCGTCACGGGCATCGAGGTCGAGGAGCCGGGCGAGATACGAACCGAAGCCGGCTCCGATCTGGGCGGTCGGCCCCTCCCGACCGCCCGAGCCGCCGGAGCCGATCGTGATCGCCGACGCGACGAGCTTGATGACCGGGATCCTTCCCCGGACCCGCCTCGCTCCGTGATGGAACGCCGCGATGGCGGCGTCGGTCCCATGACCCTCGGCCTCGGGTGCCAGGCGGAAGACGATGATCCCGGAGATCAGGCCACCGAGCCCGACCACCAGCGGCAGGGCCCACGGGCGAGCGATCTCGACGATCGGCGCGCCGCCCTCGCCAGTCGGCGTGGCGGGCTGGAAGCCCGCGAGGAAGCCGAGGAAGAACCGCGTCGACAGCTCGAGCGCCCAGAAGAACACCGCCGCGCCGATCCCCGCGATGATCCCGATCACTGCTCCGAGGACCACCCATTTGCGTAGGTACGCCGCGTCACGGGTCTGCCGGCGGAGCCGGTGGAGCAGGGTTGCGGAGCGCCCGTTCACCGGTGCACGTCAAACGCGTCAGCCACCCGGATGAGCGCATCCAGCGCCGTGGCCTCGATTCGCAGGCCGGCGGCGGTGGCGGCGATTTGCTCTCGCCGGTGGCGGAGGATCGCATCGCGCACGACGTTGCCGCGGGTCGAGAGGCGGGCCCGGGCCGCCCGGTGGTCGTGCTCGTCGGGTCCGATCTCGATAAGCCCGCGATCGGACAGGCGGCGCAGCTGGCGACTCGTCGCGGGCAGGGTCACCCCCACTCGGGCCGCCACCTCGCTGACCGTCGCGCCGTCCGGACTCTCGCCAACGACCAGCAGGGTCCGCCACTGGGGAAACGTGAGGTCCAACCCCGGCGTGGCCTCGGCCAGCGCGCGGGTCGTGATCGCGACACCGGCCACGATGAGGCGCTCGAGGACCATCACAAGCTGCGGGCTGGACGTCCCGGGTCCTTCGCCGATCGGGTGTTCGTTCGTGGTTGGCTCCCTTGGTCGTGCCCGGCTCACGGATCGCCAGACCAGATAGTAGCCGACTGGCTATCATTTGGCCAGATGACCTGGCGCGGGTCGCCGGTGACCGAGGCGGAGGGCGTCCTCAGGCTGGCAGGCTGAACCAGAAGCGCGTCTGGCCGGCATCGGATTCGACGCCCACGCTGCCACCGGCGGACTCGATCCGTTGCTTGACGATCGCCAGGCCGATCCCCGCCCCGCCTCGTGCCCGGTCGCGCGACTTGTCGACGCGATAGAACCGCTCGAACACATGCGGCAGGTCCGTCGCCGGGATCCCGTCGCCCGTGTTGACGACGCTCACGAGCACGACTTGCGCCCGACGCTCGGCCCGGACAGTGACCCGCCCACCGGGCGGCGTGTAGCGGGTGGCGTTCTGGAGAAGGTTCCCAAGCACCTGCGCCAACCCGTCGGCATCGGCCACGGCCGGGAGCCGGTCGGGCAGCTCGAGCTCGAGGCTGATGCCCGCTCGTTCCGTCGCGGGTCCGGCGAGCTCGGCCGCGGTCCGGATGGCCGCGGCGAGGTCGAGCTCGACGTACCGGACCGACCCACCGGGGTCAGCGTCGTCGGCAAGCGCGTCGAGCGAGGCGGCGAGTCGGACGAGCCGTTCGACCTCCTCGGACAGTGACATGAACGTGGCCTCGTCGGCCGGGATCACGCCGTCGCGGAGGCCCTCGAGGTAGCCGTTCAGGTTCGTGAGCGGCGTGCGCAGCTCGTGTGCGGCATTGGCGATGAACTCACCCCGCATGCGCTCACCTTGCTCGAGGCTCGCCGCCATCTGGTTGAACGAGTCGGCAAGGCTGGCAATCTCGTCTGGACCTGATCGCGGGACCCGAGCGCGATAGTCGCCGGCGGCGACCCGCCGGGCCGCCACGCTGATCGCTCCGAGCGGTCTCGCCAGGCGGCGGCCCAGGAGCGTCGCCACCAGGACGCCGGTGACGGCGGCGGCGATGACCGCGACCGCCAGGACGACGGTCACCGACTGGTCGAACATCGCGTGCGCGGATTCGGCGCTGCTGCCCGCCTCGACCATCAGCCGCGCGAAGGCGTCTGCCCCGACGACGAGGACACCCAGGGTGACGATCCCGATCCCGAGCACCGTGGTCGCGATCGCGACCACGGCAATGCGCAGTCCAAGGCCGCGCGTCCAGCCCGGACGCCTCATGCCCGACCACCATCGACCGGTTCCGGGCTCGGGACGTCGGGCGGAATGCTCCGGTAGCCCACGCCGCGGACGGTCGCAATGAACCGCGGAGCTGCGGCGCGATCGCCCAGCTTGTCTCGAAGCCGGCCGACGTGAACGTCGATCGTCCGATCCAAGACATCCCCCAAATCGGCGCCGTAGACGGCGTCGAGCAGCTGATCCCGGCTCAGCACGCGCCCGCCCGACATCACGAGCGCGACGAGGAGCCGGAGCTCAACCGCCGTGACCTCGATCGGGCGTCCATCGACCGTAACGTGATGGCGACCGGGATCGACGACCAGCGTGCCGAGCTCGAGAGGGGCGGCTGGCGCCGCGTGTCGACCGTCGGCGACCCTGGCCAGCACGCGGCCGACCCGGAGCACCAGCTCGGCCGGGGAGAACGGCTTGGCCAGGTAGTCGTCGGCACCCAGGCCGAGGCCGGTGATCCGATCGGCCGTCGTTCCCCGGGCGGACAGGATGATGATGGGCGTGTCCGAGCGTCGGCGGACCGCCCGGACGACGGCGAGGCCGTCCACTTCTGGGAGCATGAGATCGAGGACGACCAGCGCCGGATCGTCCGACTCGATGGCGGCCAGGGCACTCACCCCGTCGTGCGCCTCGATGACGCGGTAGCGCTCGCGCTCCAGGTAGAGCCGGACGAGGCGCACGATCTTCACGTCGTCGTCGACGACGAGGACGGGCCGGTTCGCGCCAGCTGACATGCCGCTCACATGGTAGGCACGGACCGGCCCCTGCCACCGAAGGGACCGATGGCGACGAGCGCCTGGCTCGCCGCCATCGAGAACCGCCGAGGTCGGCCGGTACGGAGTGACCCGTCAGTCGACGACGACGCCGAACGGCGCGACGCCGCCGGGGATTAAGACCGGCGAGGACGGCAGCTCGGCGAGGTTTCCGCCGCTGACGGCAAACACACTGATCGCAACCGCACCGGCGTCCACGACGTACAGGAACCGGCCGTCGGGAGAGAGCCGAGCGTCGAACGGACGGAGACCGGTCGGGTTCTTGAACGACGTGCTCCCGAGGAGCGTGAGGCTCCCACTCCGCGAGATCCGGTAGCTCGAAATCGAGCTGCTCCCCGTGTTGATCGCGAAGAGGTAGCGGCCGTCGTGGCTGATCTCCACCCAGCACGGGGCCGTCTGGCCGTCGGCGAACGGAGACGCGCCGATCGGGCTGAGCGTCGCGTCGTGCCCGACGTGGTAGGCGGACACGCTGCCGAGCAGTGCGCCGTCGTGGGCGTTCGACACGAACAGCTGGCGCGGGTTCGTTGGCCGGAAGGCGCTCCCGAACGGACCGATCCGCTGAGCCGGGAAGGGCGAGCCGGGAGCCGCCTTCAGGCGACCATCCTCGCGGACCTGGAAGCTGTCGATGTAGGACGGGCCGGTGCTCGGGCCGACCCGGGTGGCGGCCACGGTCCGGCCGTCGCCGCTGAACAGGATCTGACCGGGCAACGCATCGTCCGGCAGGGCGATGGTGCTGTGGCTGATCGGCCGCAGGTGCCCGCGATGGTCCAGCCGGAAGCCGGTGTAGTTGCTCCCACCGGCGCCGGCATTTGCGACGTAGACGAGGCTCCCGTGGACGGCGATGCTGAGCGGTGTCGTCCCGTGCGAGCTCTCGGTATCGACGAGCCGGAGCGAGCCGTCCCGGTGGACCCGGAGGACCGACACGTCGTTGCTGGCCGCATCGACGGCGAGGATGAACCTGCCGTTCGACGAGAACTGGATCGCACCGGCAGATCCCGTCGGGCTGCCGATCCCCGCGCCACCCGTGGCATACGGCGAGCCGGTCAACGGCGTGAGGGTTCCGTCCTTGTGCCGCGCGAATCCGGCGACGGAGTTCTGGACTGCCGAGTTGTTGTTGACGTAGACGTGGCCGACAACCGGGTCTGGCGTCGCTGCCGATACGGAGGCTGCCGATCCGGCGAGCAGCGCGAACAGGGTCGCACTGAGCGCCAGCCGGCGGACGAGTCGATGCATGTCGCGGGTCTCCTTGGTCGAGGGACTGCTGAGAGGTGGCCACCCACGAGCATCCTGCGTCGGCTCTGTGACGGGATCGTGACGTGCGCCCCCGGCCCCTCGGTCGCGTCTGGGTGCTTCGTGCCGAAGGCGCAGCGTCAGCCGCCGAGCGCGGAGAGCACCTCGTCGTGGAGCAGGCCGTTCGAGGCCAGGATCGTGCCGCCGTCGATGACCCGTCGCCCGGCCAGGTCGGTGACCCGGCCGCCGGCCTCCTCGACGCACCACGAGCGGCGCAGCGATGTCCCAGGTGGACAGGTCGACCTCGACCATCGCCTCGGCCGCCCCCTCGGCGATCAGCGCATAGCCCCAGAAGTCGCCGAACCCGCGCTCGCGCCAGACCGCCCCGAGGAGGTCCCGGAAGCCGGGCGCCCGCCCGGACGTCTCGATGTCGTGGCCCGAGCCGTAGAGGACCTGCGCGTCGGACAGCCCGGCCACGCGCGACACGTGGATCGCCCGCGGTCCCGGCATGCCGGCGGCGCCCACCGCCCACGCTCCCCCGCCCCTCCGGGCGTACCACCGCTCCCGCAGCGCGGGCGCCGAGACCACGCCGACCTGGAGCTCGCCGTCGAGCTCGAGCGCCAGGAGCGTCCCGAAGAGCGGCACCCCGCGGATGAAATTGTGGGTGCCGTCGATCGGGTCGATGTACCAGCGCGCCCGTCCCGCGCCGTCCTCGCGACCGTACTCCTCGCCGACGAGCCCATGGTCCGGGAACGCCAACCGGATCCGCTCGCGGATGAGCTGCTCGATCGCCCGGTCGGCGGCGGTGACGAACGTTCGGTCGGGCTTGGTCATGACCTCGACGTCCCGCCGGAACGAGCGGAGCGCGATCTCGTCGGCTGCGTCGCAGGCCGACTGGGCGAAGGCCAGCCAGCCCTCGAGGTCGTCGCTCGACGCTCGCGCCCAGGTCGCGCTCCAGGCCGGCCCGTAGCCCGACTTCAGCTCGGCACCGGGCTCCCAGGGCGGAAGCGCCTCGGCCGGTCCGGCACCGTCGCCGTCCGCCGGGCGGCCGGCCGGGCCGTCGGGCGACCGATCGTCGGTCACGATCGGATCCTCGCGCCGGTCGGGTCGTAGAGCGGCTCGGCGGCCACCGCGAAGCCGATCCACTGGCCGAACACCTCGACCTCGCCGCGCGTCCCGACCGCCGCCCTGTCGGGCGGCAGGTAGGCATAGGCGATCGAGCGCTCGACCGCGACGCCATACCCGCCGCTCGTCACCCGGCCGGCGATCGCGCCATCGATCCGAACCGGCTCGTTGCCGAGGCAGACCGAGCGCGCATCGTCGAGGACCAGGCAGCGAAGCCGCTTCCGGGGTCCCTCGGCCCGTGCCGCCACGAGCGCCTCTCGACCGATGAACCCACCCGGCTTGTCGAGCGCGACCGCGAAGCCGAGCCCGGCCTCGTAGGGCGTCTCGTCGGGGGTGATGTCGCTCGACCAGACGCGGTAGCCCTTCTCCAGCCGGAGCGCGTCGATCGCCCGGTAGCCACCGGCGACCAGCCCGTGCTCCCGACCCGCCTCCCACAGCAGGTCCCAGAGGGCCGTCCCGAACTCGGTGTGGGCGTACAGCTCCCAGCCGAGCTCCCCGACGTAGGTGACCCGGAGCGCGAGCGTCGGCACCGGACCGACGGTGATCGGGCGGGCCGTCAGGTACGGGAAGCCGGCATCGGACAGGTCGTCGATGGTCAGCGGGGCGAGGAGATCACGCGAGCGCGGCCCCCATAGCCCGAAGCACACCCGCCCCGAGGTGAGGTCGGTCAGGAACACCCCGCCGTCGTCGGGCAGGTGGCGGCGAAGCCAGCCGAGGTCGTGCTGGCCGACCGCCGTCCCGGTGACGAGCAGGAACCGGTCCGGGGCGACGCGGGTCACGGTCAGGTCGCATTCGATCCCGCCGCGCCGGTCGAGCATCGCGGTATACACAACCCGGCCCACCGCGACGTCGACGTCGTTCGCGCACAGCCGCCCAAGGTAGGCGGCCGCGCCGGGGCCGGCCACCTCGATCTTGGCGAAGCTCGTCTCGTCGAACAGCGCGACCGCCCGGCGTGTCGCGAGCGCCTCCGCGGCGATCGCCGGCGACCAGTGCTCGCCGGCCCAGCCGCGCGGTCGGAGCGTCTCGAGCGCCGCGCGCCCGCCGAAGCGCGGGTCGTCGGCGTTGGGCTCGAACCAGTTCGGGCGCTCCCAGCCGGACTTCTCGCCGAAGGTGGCCCCGAGCGCGGCGAGCCGGTCGTACGTCGGCGAGGTCCGCAGCGGACGACCGGCCTGGCGCTCCTCGTTCGGGTAGTGGATGTCGTAGTAGGTGGCGTAGACCTCGGTCGTCCGGGCCAGGACATAGCTCCGCGAGCGGTACTGCTGGCCGCCGAAGCGGCGGATGTCCATGTGCCACAGGTCGAGCTCCGGCTCGCCGTCGACGATCCAGCTGGCGACCTGGCGGCCGATGCCCCCGGCCCCGGCGATGCCATGGGCGCAGAACCCCGCGGCGACGAAGAAGCCGCCGACCTCCGACTCGCCGAGGATGAACTCGTTGTCCGGGGTGAACGCCTCGGGCCCGTTGATCATCCGGCTCACGCCCGCGTCGGCGATGACCGGCACGCGCCGGATCGCGCCGGCCATGATCTCCTCGAAGCGCGGCCAGTCGGGGGCGAGCAGCTTGCCGTTGAAGTCGGCCGGGATCCCATCGAGGCCCCACGGCGCCGGGTGGCGCTCGTAGCCGCCCATGCACAGGCCGCCGACCTCCTGGCGGAAGTAGCACAGGTTGTCCGGGTCCCGCAGCTGGGGCAGGTCCGGGGTCACCCCGTCGATCGGCTCCGTGAACAGGTATTCGTGGGCCATCGCGACGATCGGGACGGTCACCCCGACGAGCCGGGCGATCTCCGGCGCGAACATCCCACCCGCGTCGACGACGACGTCCGTCGCCACCGTCGTCCGCTCACCGGCGTGTTCGAGCTCGACGCCGGTCACCCGGCCGCGGGCGGTCGAGATGGCGGTGACCCGGTGGTTCGTGCGCACCTCGACGCCGCGCGCCCGCGCGCCGGCGGCCAGGGCCAGGGCGAGGCCGGTGGGGTCGAGCCAGCCGTCGGTCGGCAGGAAGACGGCGCCGAGCACGCCGTCGGTCGACATCAGCGGGAACCTCGCCTGGGCCTCGGCGGCCGTGACGAGCTCGAGCGGGAGCCCAAAGGTCTTTGCCCAGCCGGCCTGCCGGGTGAGCTCCTCCATCCGCTCGCGGGTCGATGCCAGGCGGAGCGAGCCGACCTCGTGCCACGACGGGTCCACGCCCGGTCTCGGCCGCGAGCCGGCGGTACAGCTCGACCCCGTACATCATCATCCGGGTCAGCGTCACGCTCGAGCGGAGCTGTCCGACGAGACCGGCGGAGTGGAACGTCGATCCGGACGTCAGCTCGGCCCGGTCGACCAGCAGGACGTCCGTCCAGCCGCGCTCGGCGAGGTGGTAGGCGATGCTCGTGCCGCCGACGCCTCCGCCGATGATCACCGCCCGGGCCTGGTCCATCCGGCTCGCTCTCCGCAGGTCGCCCGCGGCGGGGCGTCGGCCGTAGCGTACCGACTCGGCCGCGGCGCCGGGCCCCGGTCGCGCCTAGTGGCAGACGCCGCTGCCGCTGTCGCTGAAGCTGCGCCCGCCGACCCCGATGAAGTGCCAGCGGTAGGCACCCGGGAGGAGGTCGAGCTTCAGGACGCCGTACGTCGAAGCGTCCCGGACCTCCGAGTTCGGGGCGATGTGGTTAAAGATGCGGAGGGACCGGCCGCCGGTCCCCACGACGAACTCGCGGATGCCGGTCGCCGGGTCGAGCGTGCCGTCGGGCGTCTGCGGGGCGAACCGCTCGTAGTCGTGGTCGTGCCCGTTGATCACGATCTCGGCGCCGGCCGCGTAGAGCGCCTGCCAGAACGCGTCGGACATCGCGATCGTTGCCGTGCTCGCCCGAGCTGAACCGGGGATGGTGCCAGATGGCCACCGTGCAGCCGCCCGGGTGGGCCGCCAGATCGGCCGCCAGGTCGGCCTGGAGCCAGGCCAGCTGGGCGGAGCCGGGACCGCAGCCGCCGACGAGCGCGCAGTTCGAATCGAGCACGATCACGTGCCACATCGCGGCCGTATACGAGTACCAGCCCCACGGAGCGGTCCCCGCGGCCTCGCCGAAGTAGGCGAAGTACGACGCGCCGTTGTCGGCGATCACGTCGTGATTGCCGATCGCCGGCCGGGTCCGGTACCGGAACGCGCCCCAGGTCGGATCGTAGCAGCGGAGGAACTGGGCGGCCGACCCGGTCTCGTAGGCGTTGTCGCCCGTGGTGAACACCCAGCCCGGGATCCTGGCCAGGAGCTTGGCGGTCTCGGCGGCGTGCGTGGGCGGGCAGCCGGCGATGTCGCCCGCCCCGACGAGCACGGTATCCGGACCGGTCGGCACCGGGGAGCCGAGGCTGTGCCGGAGCCGCGGAGGTCCCAGGGATCGCGGCCGAGCCCGGGGCGATGGGACCGCCGGCGGCGGGCAGGATGCGCGGGGAGCCGGTTGACGGCGAGCGCGAGGAAGGCCGTGTCGGCGACGAGGACGAGGACGACGAAGAGGCACGCCCGCGACGACCGCCCGCCGGCCCGGCCGCCGACGGCGCGCGCCGGGCGGCGACGGAGCGGGCTCGGCAGGCCAGGGGTCCATCGCCGGTTCGACGGACGAGCCGTCGGCCGTGTCACTCGGGATCGCCGGATCGACCGCCCCCTCATCGGCTAGGCTCGTGTCCGAGGAGGTCATCCGCGGTGCCCACGATCGAGGAGGTCATCGCCGCCATGCCCGAGTGGGCCGGCTGCCGGGTCGCCGCCGAGCCGATCGGCGGCGGGCTGACCAACCGCAACTACCGGGTCGAGGTCGACGGCACGCCGTACTTCGTCCGCGTCCCCGGCCCGGCCACGGAGCTGCTCGCGATCGATCGCGCCAACGAGCTGGCCAACACGCGGGCGGCGGCGCGTGGCCGGCGTGGGCCCGCGCGTCGTCGGTCACGTCCCGCGCTGGGACGTCATCGTCCTGGAGTGGCTGCCCGGCCGGACGCATGTCGAACGCCGGCTTTGCCGAGCCCGGGATGCCCGAGCGGATCGCCGACGCGCTGCGTCGCCTCCACGCCGGGCCGCGCTTCCTCGCACGACTTCGACATGTTCCGGCTCGCCGAGCAGTACCTGCGCGTCATCGACGACCGCGCGGCGCCGGTCCCGGACGGCTATCGCGAGCACCTCCCGCTCGTGCCCCGGATCGAGGCGGCGCTGGCGCCGCGGCCGGTGCCGACCGTGCCCTGCCACAACGACCTGCTGGCCGAGAACTACCTCGACGACGGCGAGCGGCTGTGGATCGTCGACTACGAGTACAGCGGCAATAACGACCCGACCTTCGAGCTCGGCAACACCTGCCAGGAGCTGGGCTTCGACGACGCCCGGATCGCCGCGATCTGCGCCGCCTACTTCGGCGAGGCGACGCCGGCCCGGCTCGCCCGGATGCGCCTGCAGATGATCATGTCGGACGTCGGCTGGACGCTCTGGGCGGCGATCCAGGCCGCGCGTCTCGACGATCGACTACGACTTCTGGGGCTGGGCGTCGAGCGCTGGGCGCGCGCCGCCGGCCGCGCTCGACGGTGCGGCGTTCGGGACGTGGCTCGACGAGGCGACCCGGACGTAGGCCGAGCGGCGGAGCGCCGGCCGCGGCGTTCATCCGCGCATCCGCGCCCCGGTCGGGATCGAACAGCACGTCCGCGGCGACGACCGCCGGCGACGCGCTCGGCGAAGACATCGACCTCGAGCGCGGCGCCCTCGGCGACGCCGGCCGCGAGGAGGGACGTAGCCGACCGTCCGCTCGAACGGTGTAGCCGTAGGCGGCGCTGCGCAGCCGGCCGACCACGGCGCCATCGATCCGGACCGCCTCGCCGCCGTAGATCGGGCGGTACGCCGGCATCGCCGACGACGACCGTCCGCAGCCGGCGGGCTGGGCCGTCGGGCGCGGCCTCGCGCCGGGCGAGGATCGCGTCACGGCCGACGAACGGTCCCTTGTCCGGCCGGACGAACGCGCCGAGACCGGCCTCGTCGGGCGTCTCGAGCATCGTCAGGTCGGTGCCGTAGTAGCGGTAGCCCTTCTCCAGGCGGAGCAAGTCGAGCGCCCGGTAGCCGAACGGCTCGAGACCGCTGGTCGCGGCCGCCGTCGACGAGCCGGTCCCAGACCGCGACGGCCCATTCCGGGTCGACGAGAGCTCCCAGCCGAGCTCGCCGGCGTAGCTGAGATCCGCGCGGCCAGGACCGCCGCCGGGCCGACCCGGATCGGGGTCGCCCGCCGCAGCGGCAGGCGCCGCGTCGTCCACCGGGCCGTCCGTCGCCGGGCCGAGGACGTCGCGGGCGGCCGGGCCCCACAGCCCGATGCACGCCCATCGTCGCTCGTCGTCGCGGATCGTCGACCGGCGGGTCGTCGTCGAGCCGGTGCGCCTCGCAGCCAGCCCATCTCGGTGCCGACGAAGCCGGCGCCGGTGACGACCCGGAAGTGCCTCCGGCCCGAGCCGGGTGACGGTGACGTCGGCGACCATCCCGCCGCGCTCGTCGAGGAACGGCCCGTAGACGATGCTGCCGACCGGTCGGTCGACGTCGTTGGCGGCGACCCGCTGGAGCAGGCCGAGGCGCGCCCGGCCCGGCGACCTCGATCTTGCCGAACGAGCTCAGGTCGATGATCCCGGCCCGCTCGCGGACGGCGCGCGACCTCCGTCGCCGACCCGCTCGAACCACGGCGGCGGTCGTCCAGCCGTAGGCGCGCTGGTCGCGCCCGGCGCGCCGCCACGGCTCGCCGGGCCGATGCAGGTCCGCCCGCTCCCAGCCGGCCTTCGATACCGAACACCGCGCCGGCCTCCTGGAGCCGGCCGTGGAGCGGCGGACAGCCGCCGCGGCCGACCGGCCTCGTCGGCGTCGTACGGGTAGCGCAGCCGGTAGTAGTCGGCGTAGGCCTCGCGCGCCAGGGCCGGCGACCCACGTCGGGTCTCGGTACGGTGCCGCGAACCGCCAGGCCCGGTAGGGCGCGATGTCGACGCCCGGGTCGCCGGCCGTGATCCAGCCGGCGAGCGCCCGGCCGATCCCGCCGCCGCCGCCGAATCCGTTGAGCGACAGGCCGGCGGCGACCCAGAAGCCGGGCACGCCGGGCATCGGCCCGAGGAGCGGGTTCGCGTCGGGGGTCATCGCGTCGGGGTGGCAGACCAGCCGGATCACCTCGGCGTCGGCGAGGAACGGGAAGCGCCGGATCGCACCGGCCATGAGCGGCGCGAAGCGCTCGTAGTCGGGCGGCAGCGACGTGGCGGCGTGATCCCACGGGACGCCGTCGACCCAGCGAGCCGTCGGCTCCGCCTCGTAGCCTCCGAAGAGCATGCCGCCGTGCTCGCTCTTGCCGTAGACGAGGTTGTCGGGATCGCGGAAGCAGGGCATGTCGCGCGGCAGCTCGTGGCCGGGCACGGCCCGCAACGCGACGTGCTGGTGATCGACCGGCGTCGACGGGATGAAGGCGCCGACCATGGCCGCCACCTGCGGCGCCCAGATCCCGGCGGCGTCGACGACGAGCTCGGTGTCGATCGGGCCGGCCTCGGTCAGGACGCGCCGCACCGCCCGGCGCCGGTCGAGCTCGAAGCCGGTCACCCGGGATCCGGTCCGGATCCGGACGCCGAGCGCCGCGCGCCGCGTCGGCCACGGCGTGGGTCGCGGCGTGCGGGTCGAGAGAGCCGTCCTGGGCGAGGTAGACCCCGCCGTAGAGCGACTCCGTGCTGATCGCCGGCATGAGCCGGGCCGCCTCGGCGGCGGAGATGACCTCGACGTCGAGCCCGATGCCGCGTGCCCGGCTGGCGGTCCGCTCGAGCTCGAGCAGCTGCGCCGGGCTCGACGCGAGCCGCAGGCTGCCGACCCGCTCGAACACGCCAAGCCGCTCGTACAGCTCGACGCTGTAGCGGCGGAAGGGCATCATCGTCGACGGACGGGTTGAAGGCCGTCACGAGCCCGGCCGCCTGGCAGGTCGAGCCGGCGGTCAGCTGCGCCTTCTCGACGAGGAGGACGTCGGTCCAGCCAGCCGCCGCGAGGTGATAGGCGACGCTGCACCCGGTGATCCCGCCGCCGATGACGACGACCCGTGCCTGGTCCACCGGCCCTCCGTCGTCCGCCCGGGCGATCGCCCCGCGAACCGTACGACCGGCGGGCCGGGAGGGCAACCCGGGCCAGCGGCGGCCGGGACCGGCCAGGGGATCGGCACGGTCCCGGGCTACTCTCCGGCGGCTTCGCGGAGAGCGCGCTCGAAGGCCGGCGTCGAGGCGCCCGCGAGGAGCCGATCGAAGTGGTCGTCGGCATAGGCCACGAAGTCGACGTCGAGGGTGCTGATCCCCTGCTGGAGGACGCCCCACATCGCCTCGCGGAAGTCGGACACGACGCGCATGAGCGCGATCCGGGCCAGCCGGTCGGGCCGGGCGCCTCGCCCTCGTAGGCCTCGAGCAGGACGCCGTCCTCGTCGGCGTCGAGCTCGTGGTTGACGCTGAAGTTGCCGAGGTCGAAGAACGGATCGCCCATGCCGGCGTACTCCCAGTCGACGATCCGGATCCGCGTGCCGTCGTCGATGAAGTTCGCGTTGAGCAGGTCGTTGTGGCACGGCCGCAGCTCGACCGGGTTGGCCAGCAGGGCGAGCTCGATCCGCCGGCCGATCGCCCGGCTCAGGTCGTACTCGAGCGGGATCGGCACGCCGCGGGCGATCGCCAGCGCGCGATACGCCTCGACGATCCGGAGCGGGACGAACAGGCCCGGGATGGCCGGGCCCCTCGTGGATGCGCCGGATCGAGTCGGCCACGCGCCGGATCGTCTCCGGCTGGTGGACCGCCTCGTCGGAGACCCCCGTGCCCTCGATGAAGCGCGTGACGAGGTAGCCCTCGGGCCGGATGAACGCGGTCACCTCCGGGCCGACCCCGACGCCGGCCGCCGCGACCGTCGCCGCGAGCTCGACCTCGCGGCTGATCCCCAGCAGGTGGGTGTCGTTGCCGGCCAGCCGGATGCACGCCAGCGCTGCGCTGGATGCCGGCCGCCTCGACGAGGAAGTTGCGGTTGGTGATCCCGCCGCGAGAGCGGGGTGAGGATGAGCGTCACGGCCGGCCAGCTCGGGCACGCGCGTGCATCGCCGCGACGAGCTCGTCGCGGAGCTCGCCCCGTTCGGCACCGTCCGTCGAGCTGGATCGCGGCGCTCATCGTGCTCGGTTCCCCATCGTCCCGAAACGATCGACGGCGCGGCGATCGCTCGCCGCGCCGTCGTCGGATCATCGGAGGTCCGGGCTCGCGCTTAGGCGATGATCGCCTCGCCGGTCGCGTCGTCGGCCTCGACCCGCTCCGGTCGACCTTGCCGCGCTCGGCCGCGAGGTAGTAGAGGATGCCGACGACAGGAGCGACGACGCCGACGAGCGGTCTCGAAGATCGGCCAGTGCGGGAGCCCGGTCAGGACATTGCCCTCGAACTTGCAGGAAGTGTTGATGAACGGGTTCGACCAGGTGATGCGCAGGTCGTTCGCCGAAGACGCCGAAGAGCGCCGGGTCGGTCCAGAGGCCGATGTTGATGATCATCACGGCGCCCCAGACGAGGGCCAGGATGTTGATGACCGTGCCCCAGCTGCCCGAGCGTTGAACCAGGCGCCCTTGTGCGGCCAGCCCGTGCGGCGGGCGACGAGGACGCCGAGGTTGCACAGGAAGTAGCTGATGTAGATCATCCCGGTCGCCGCGATGGCCAGGTAGATCGCGCTGCCGGCGCCGGTCAGCGAAGAACGGGATGGCCGCCAGGACGCCGACCGCGATCGCGGCGTTGGCCGGCGTCCGGAAGGTCGGGTTGACGTGGCCCCAGGTGCCGCCGAACGGCAGCCGTCGGTCGCGGCCCATCGAGAACATCAGGCGGGCGGTCGCGCCCTGGATCGCCAGCGTGCAGACGTAGACGGCGATGAGGATGACGAACGAGGTAGAGGTCGCCAAGGGTCGATCCCGCCGAACGCGAAGGTCAGGTTCTCCTTGATCGTGGTCGCGATCGGGAAGCCGAAGGCCTGGCCCTCGGCGACCGCCGCGTTGACGTCCTTGAACGAGAGCGTCACCGCCAGCAGGAAGATGGCGCCGACGATGCCGGAGAGCCAGATCGCGGACAGGACGCCGCGCGGCGCCTGGCGGCTCGGCGTCGACGGTCTCCTCGCCGAAGGTCCCGGCGGTGTCGAAGCCGTAGACGACGAACAGGGCCATGAACATGCCGACCAGGAAGACGGCCGGGTAGTTGCCGTCGGCCAGGTCTGCCGTGTACGAGGTGTCGATCAGGATCGACGGCGGCTGGTGGTTGAAGAAGAACAGCAGGATCAGCGCGAAGACGAGCATGCCCGAGGATCTCGGCGCCGACGCCGATGTTGTTGATCGACGGCCAGGAGGCGCATGCCGGCGGTGTTGATGATGGTCGTCGTGATGAGCGTGATGAGCCCGAGGAACGACTGCATGTCGAGGGCCGGGATCGGCGACGGGTCGGCGAGCTTGATCTGGTCCGGATAGATCGTCGAGAGCACAAGCGGGCACCGTCGCCGCGACCGCGGTGACGGTGACCACGCCGGCCCAGAAGTAGATCCAGCCGGTGAACCAGCCGAGCGTCCTGTTCGACAGCCGCTTCGACCACTGGTAGATCGAGCCGGCGACCGGGAAGTGGCTCGCCAGCTCGGCGAAGTTGAGGGCGACGAACGTCTGGCCGAGGATGACCAGCGGCCATGCCCAGAAGATCGCGGGTCCGCCGACGCCGAATGCCGACCGCCTGGTTGGTGAATGTGCCGGTCGAGACCGAGATGTAGCTGAAGGCGACCGCGAAGTTCGAGACGAAGCCGAGCGTCCGCTTCAGCTCCGGCTTGATGCCGAGCGACTGCAGGTGCGCGTCGTCGCGCGCCGACTGGTCCGCGGCATTGACAGGACCCGCCACATCGATCCTCCTCCACCACCGCGCCGCGACTGGGGGACGCCGCGGGCGAGACTGACCTCTGAGAAGAACGCGAGGGCACAGCGGTGGCCCGATCCGGCTCCCTCACCAGACGAGCTTGGGCCGGAGGATAGCACCGCCCTTTCCCGCGTCAACGACGAATCTCGCTCGGTCGAACGGCCGGCGCGCCCCGTTTCGCACGGTCGCCGGCTGCACCGGCGCGCCGATGGCGTACCGTGCCCTCCGGGCGTCCCGGTCCGGCCGGCGGAACGGCCGCCCCGCTCGCCGGAGACCAGCCATGCCCTCGCCCTCGGGGCTGTCCCCCGCCGACGCCGACCGGCGCGATGCGCTTGTCGAGCGGATCGCCGCTGACGCGGTGGGCACGTTCGACCTGCTCCACGTCTACCTCGGCGAGCGACTCGGGCTGTTCGCCGCGCTGGCCGCGCTTGGGCCCGCGATCTCGGCGCAGGTCGCGGCGCGGACCGGCCTCGACCGGCGCTACGTCCGGGAGTGGCTCGAGCAGGGTGCGATCGCCGCGATCCTCGACGCCGACGGCTCCGACGACCCGGAAGCGCGTCGCTTCGACCTGCCGGCCGGCCACCGCGAGGCGCTCCTCGACCGTGACTCGCTCTTCTATGCCACGCCGACCGCGATCTCCGTGCTCGGGACGATCCAGCAGCTCCTGCCGGCCGTCGTCGACGTGTTCCGGACCGGCGGCGGGCTCCGCTACGAGGCCTCCGGCGACGACCTGCGCGAGGGCGAGGCGGCCGGCAACCGGCCGATGTACCTGTCGCTCCTCGGCCAGGTCTGGCTGCCGGCCATCGCCGACGTCCACGAACGACTGCTGGGCGACCCGCCGGCGAGGGTCGTCGACATCGGGATGGGCCACGGCTGGTCGAGCATCGCGATGGCGCTGGCCTATCCGGGCATCACGGTCGACGGGCTCGACCTCGACGGGCCGTCCGTCGCGGCGGCTTCGCGCAACGCCGCCGCGGCCGGGGTCGCTGACCGGGTCCGGTTCGCCAGCCGGACCGCCGCGGAGCCCGCGCTGGCCGGGCGCTACGACCTCGTGACGGCGTTCGAGTGCCTCCACGACATGAGCCAGCCGGTGGCGGTGCTCCGCGCGATGCGGGACCTGCTCGCCGACGGCGGCAGCGTCCTCATCGCCGACGAGAAGGCCGACGAGCGGTTCCAGGCGCCCGGCGACAAGCTCCAGCGGAACCTCTACGGCTGGAGCGTCCTGCACTGCCTGTCGTCGGCGATGGACGGCCCGGAGCCGGCCGGGACGGGCACGGCGATCCGGCCGGCGACCGTTCGTCGGTACGCCGCCGAGGCCGGCTTCGGCCGGATCGAGGTCGTGCCGATCGAGCACGACACGTGGCGGTTCTACCGCCTCAGGCTCTGATCCTCGCTTGACGGGCCGCGGCCACGGCCGGTCAGCCGGCGGCGACCGCCGCGAGGCTGGCCGGGCGGGGCCGGTGCTCTTCGATCGGCCGCACGTAGCGATCGACCATCGCCCGCGAGTCGTTGACCTGGAGCTCGGCGAACAGGAAGGCGATCTTCCGTCGCTGCGCGGCCAGGATCTCGTCGCGGGTCGGGAGCTCCCAGAGCTGCTGCTTGAACGGCCCGATCGTCTTCTTGCGGCTCGAGTACACGAACTGCTCGTCCGTCTGGTCCGTCTTGCGCTCGTCGAGCGCGTTCACGAAGCACCATTCGTGGATCTGGCGATGGAGCTCGGCCGGGAACGCCGGGTGCTCGAAGAGGAGGTTCTGGAAGCCGGTCGCGAGGTGGATCTCCGCCGTCTCGACGGCCGGGAAGTGGTGGAACAGCTCGTCGGGCAGCGTGCTGGCGCCGTGCTGGACACAGCCGGCCATGCCGGCCGCCCGGGCGACCTCGCCGAGCCGGCGAAGGACCTCGAAGTCGAGCTTCACCGCGGCCACCGATCCATCCGGGAGCGGGATGCCGCCATGGCTCGTGCCCGTCTGGACGCTCACCTTGCTGATCCCGGTCGCACCCGGTCGGCGGGCGTCGAGCTCGCGGCGGTAGCCGTCGAGGTAGGCGCGCAGCTCCGGCTCGGTGGAGTTCTGCTTGCCGACCTCGCCGATCTCGCCGCCGACGCTGATCGTGACCCCCGCCGGCTCGAGCTCGCGGATGAGCGCCGTGAGCTCGGCGGCCCGGAGGTAGTTCTCGCGCTGCTCGCGATCGACGTCCGGCTGGCTGAGGTCGACGAGCGTCGAGCTGTCGATGTCGATGTTCCGGTAGCCCACGCCGATCGCCTGGCGGCAGGCGCCCCGGATCTCTTCGGTCATCTTCTCGGGATCGGCCCGGTACTTGGCGGCGTTGAACTGGTAATGGTCGCCCTGGACGAAGACGGGGCCCGTCCATCCCGCCGCGATGGCGCCGGCGAGGACGCTCGTGATGAACTCGGCCGGCCGCTGGTAGGTGTACGTCTGCTCGCTCCGGGCGATCTCGACGATGACCGCCCCGACGTCGCCGGCTTCGGCCGTCTCGTAGATGGTCCGGGCCATGTCGAACGTCTGGGCGCGCAGGTTGATGGCCGGCACGGTGAACCCGTGGACCTCGCCGCGGCCGCGGGCGGCGTAGAGGTCGTGGATGCTGGCCGATCGCGCTCCGAGGACCTGGCTCGCCTCCCAGACGATCCAGCGCGCGGCGTCGACCGTGGCCTCGTCGTCCGAGAAGGCCGACGTCCAGGCCAGGTCGCGGATCGTGGTGTCGCGGAAACGGGCGACATCGTCCACGACGAGCCGGTCGCCGTCGAGACGGGCGCTGCCCGCGAGGAGGTCAATGAGCTGGCTGACCGAGCTGGCAACGGTGGGCATCGAACGGCTCCGGAGCGGGGATGGCGGGCGCCCCTCGATGGTACCGCGCACGCCGCGGCTCAGCTCAGGGCCAAGTGGACCGTTCAGAAGCTCGGCTTGACCACCATCAGAGCCACGATGACCACCACCAGCAGGCCGGTGATCATCCCGTTGCGCTGGATGCTCCGGACCGTCGCCGGGAGCTCCGGCGGAGGTCCGCCGGCCCCCGGCGGCGTCGACGTCAGCTCGATGAGCCGCATCGTCGCCGGCCGCTGGACGAGGACCGAGATCAGGATCGCCACGACGTAGAGGAGGATCGCGAGGGCGAGCCAGTGCGCGGCGGTCAGATCGATCCCGGACGCCCAGACGATGAGCAGCCCGGTGATCGGCATCGTCAGGGCCAGCGGCAGGACCAGGCGGTCGGAGACGACGTGGTTGGCGTGGGCCATGAAGTTCGCGTGCTGTGGCTGCTGACCGGCCTGGGCGCCGTAGATCGCGAAGGCGAACGTCGGCCCGAACGCGACGATGGCCGTCAGGACGTGCAGGAAGACCAGCCACGGGACGAGCCAGGCCATGTGGAACGTCTCCTCGCGTCGCGCCCGACCGTCGCGCAGGGACGGAGCCGCGGACCGCCGCGCGTCGAAGGATACGGCACGCCGGCACCCCCGACGGACCGATTCAGTGATCCGTTCGATCCACCGGCTCGGGCGTGACCCGGGCCCGATCGAGCGTCGCGCGCAGGGCCAGCCGATCGATCGCCGGAGCCCCGTCCGGCTCGACCGCGGACAGCGCGGTCAGGACCGTCGTCCGGCGCTCAGCCTCCCGCTCGAAGTCCCCCGTCCGACGGCCGACGCGGGCGGCGAGCTCGGCGGCCAGCCCCCAGGCGAAGTGCTCGAACCGGGCGATCCGCCCGTCCCACGTCGCGAGCACGGCCGGTGGCAGGCGCTGCGGGTGGCCGTGGACGTCCCGCGCCAGCGGTCGGAGGTAGTGCACGGCACCGAGCCGCGGCAGCCCGGCGGCGGCCGGCGCCCCCGGCAACGGCGAAGCGTCGCGCGGTTCGAGGATCGCGACCACCCCGAGGGCGGACAGCTCGTCGTCGGTCAGCCTGATCGGTCGTCGGCGGAGTCCGTCGAGCAGGTCCTCCAGCCGTGTCGCCTGGGCCGTCGCGGCGAGCGCGAACCCGCGACCCACGGCCCGTACGACGACCCGTGCCTGGTCCCCGCTCGTGTCGGCTGATGGGCCGGACCCGATCTCGCCGGCGAGGATGAGCGTTGCCGCCGGGGTGGCCGGCTCCCTGTCGACCGGGGCGGTGCGGCGCCAGCCGAGCGATTCCGCGACGTCGAGCCAGGCGAAGTCCTCGGCCGGACCGGCGAGCGCCCGGGCAGCCCGCTCCGCTGGGGCGAGGTCGAGCAGGGCCGCCAGGACCGCGCCACGGGCGTTCCGGGCCGGCACGTCCTCACCCGGACCGGCCACGGTGATCGGGACCCCACCATCCATCAGCAGCCAGAGCAGCCCACCGAGCTCGGCGTCGAGCACGCCGCCCCGGATGGCGTAGACGATCGTCGGTCCGTCGATGGTGCCGGGAGCTGCGGCTCGGTCGCGGTCCAGCTCGACTCCTCCTCGCCGGCCCGGTCGCCGGCCGGCGCCGCGCCACCGTACCGAGCGACGTTCGGGGCGTCAATCGACGGCCGCGGTGCTCCGGGTCACCGAACGGGACGTCCGTAGGACCCCGCCGGTACGACCGGATGCGCCGTCGCCGCTGGCACCCGGCCTATCGTCGATGCACGGGTTCGGCGCGCGCCCGATCGACGATGCGAGGGATCGAGATCCTGTGGAGGACGCGAGCGAGTTCTGCGAACGCTGCGGGCTCGACCGAGATCGCCTCGGTTCGGCCGGGGCGAGCGCGTTCAACTTCTGCCCGGAGTGCTCGAGCTCGTGCTGCTCGAACTGCTGGAACCAGGTCGCCCGGGCCTGTCTTGGCTGCCGTCCGCTGGAGCTGGCCAGCGGCGGTCGGGTCGCCCGCCAGCCGCGCCCGCTGACGGCGGCGGTCGTCGAGCCGGCGATCGCGGGCACGCGGCCAGCGCCGAGCACCGCCACCACGTCGGCCGGTCCCGCCGCGACGTCCGACGGCCGGCTCGCTCGTCGCTTCCGGCGCCGGCCACGCGCCGATCGCGGCCCGACGATCGCCGCTCCGGCGGGTCGGATTGCGCGCCGCGGCCTCGGCGCCGCCGCTCGAGTCTCGGTTTCGGCCGCGGTCCTCCTCGCCGCGCTCGTCGGCGCCCGGGTGGTGACCGTCAGTGGCGGACCCGTGTCGGCCCAGGGTCCGTACGTCACCGATGGACCGATCGTCGGCGACCCGGCGTCGCCCGACGGTGGGTCGCTGCTCGCCCCGACGGGCCTGCCGGGCGCAAGCGGCGTGCCGGCGACATCCAACGGTCACCCGGGGACGGGTCACGAGCCGGCACCGGGTACGCCCGGCCAGCCGGGGACGGCGGGCTCCGGTGGCGGCGGTGGTGGTGGCGGCGGTGGCGGCACGGGCGGAGGCGGCGGCGGCGGCGGGACGCCCGGCACGACGCCGACACCCGGACCGACGGCCACGGCCGGCCCGACCGACACCCCGGCGCCGACGGCCACGCCGGATCCCACGCCGACCGACACGCCGGCGCCAACGCCCGACCCAACCGCCACGCCGGATCCGACGCCGGATCCGCCGACCCCGACGCCCGACCCGACCGACACACCCACGCCCGATCCAACCTGACCGCTGGGTCTCCACCTGCCCGGGCATATCAAGGGTTGACACACGGCGCGAACGGGGTTTAGCATCCCCGGGCGCTCGCCGAGCGCCTAGTCGCTTTCGATGGGAAGGAGTCGAACCGAATGTGGAACGACCTCTTCATCCGACGCATGACGCCGCCGATCTCGGCCGGCGTTGGCGGGAGATCTGCGCCCATCTCGAGGTGACCCCAGGCGGCTGAGCCGCCGACACGAGAAGCCACGAGCCGTGGGCCAGATCGGGCCCCACGGCTTTTTTCATGCCCTCTTCGGGGCGTGGAATTCCGAGCCGCGAGGCCCCGCGACGATGCCGTCGCATGAAAGGCCCGCGGCTCTCGTGATTCGAGGACCGCACCACGCCCGGATCCCACTCTCCAGACCAGGAGCCTCACCGTGACCACCACGACGCCACAACTGAAGAGCCCTCGACCGGCCGTCGCGTCGTCCGTGCGCCCATCGGCCGCGATCGACGACCTCGTGTCGGCGCCGACGGCGGCCGTCCCGGCGCTCCTCGTCGACCGGGTGACCAAGCGGTTCGCGGTCGGCCGGCGCAAGGCGCCCGTCGTCGCGGTGGACGACGTCTCGCTCCGCCTGGAGCGGGGTGAGATCCACGGCATCCTCGGCGCGAACGGCTCGGGCAAGTCGACCCTCATCCGCCTCATCTGCGGGTTGCTGACCCTCGATGAGGGCCGGGTGGAGGTCTTCGGGCTGGACATCGAGCGCGATGAGCTCGCGGTCAAGCGGCTGATCAACCGGGTCAGCGTCGACGCCGCGTTCTTCAAGAAGCTCAGCCCGCTCGAGAACCTGAGCTTCGCCGCACGGCTGTACGGCCTCGATGCCGCGACCGGCCGGCGCGAGGCGATGGCGATCCTGGCCCGGCTCGGGATCGGCGAGAAGCGGATCGGCCGGCCGATCGAGCAGATGAGCCGGGGGATGCAGCAGAAGGTCGCGATCGCGCGAGCCCTGCTGACCTCCCCGTCACTCCTGCTGCTCGACGAGCCGACCACGGGTCTGGACCCTCGCTCGAAGCTCGAGGTCCAGGGGTTCATCGAGGAGCTCCGGGCGAGCCACGACGCGACGATCGTCCTGACCACCCACGACCTGGCCGAGGCGGAGCGACTGTGCCGCCGGATCTCGATCCTCAACGACGGGCGGATCGTCGCCTCGTCGACGCCCGACGGGCTGAAGCGGCTGGTTGCCGAACGGCACGACCAGCCGGCGACGCTCGAGGCGGCGTTCATGACCTACACCGGTCGTTCGCTCGACGACGACCTCGAAGAAGAGGAGGCAACCGATGAAGAGAACTGACCAGCGGACCACCGGGGCCTCACGGCCACGCCACGACCACCGAACGAACCACCGACACACGACAGGAAGGAACCCGATGTACCGCGAAACGTCCCTGGCCCGCGTGATCCACGCGGAGCGAGCGGCGCGGTACGCGGCCGAAGCCGAGGTGCCCCGGCTCCTCGATCGGCCACCGCGCCGTCCCATCCGGCAGCGAATCGGACGCTCGATGCTCCGCATCGGCGCTCGACTGGCTGCCGAGCAGCCGCTCGATACGGCCCGGTCCCGCTGAGGACCGGGCCGCCGAGCCCACCTGGAGACCACTCCGTTGACCGTCCTGACCCACGAGCTGAAGGCGAGCTACGCCTTCGTCGAGCGCAACTTCTACCTGACCCGGCGCTACTGGGGCTGGGAGCTGGCGTTCCTCGTCTACTCCGTGGCCGGCGCGCTGTCGATCTCGCTGATCGGCGTGCAACTCGGCAGCGCGACCCTGCTCCTGTCGCTCATGATCGGCGCGATCTTCTGGAACTACCTGTCGGTGGTCTTCAGCTGGATCGCCGAGACGATCGCCGTCGAGCGCTGGGAAGGCACCCTCGAGTACACGATGATGGCGCCCGTCCGGCGCTGGACGCAGCTGCTCGGGTCGTGCTCGTATGCCATCGTCTACGGGCTCGTCCACACGGCCGCGATCCTGGTCGTGCTCATCCTGTTCTTCCCGCAGCTCGACCTGTCGAAGGCCAACCCGGCGACGGCCGCCGCGTTCATGGCCCTCGGTTCGTTCAGCTTCGTCGGGATCGGGATGCTGGCCGCGATCCTGCCCCTCCTCTACGTCGAGCGCGGGGCGCAGATGACGTTCGTCCTGCAGTCGTGCCTGCTGCTCGTCAGCGGGGTCTACTACTCGATCGAGATCCTGCCGCCCTGGATGCAGGTGCTGTCGCACCTGTCGCCGGCGACCTACGTGCTCGATGGCGTCCGCAAGGGCCTGATCGAGGGCACCCCGCTGACCGCCCTCTGGTCGGACGTCTGGCCGCTCATCGTCATGGGCGCGACGTTCATCCCGTTCGGCATCTGGGCGTTCGGCCGCGCGGAGCGCTACGCCAAGCGAACCGGCAAGCTCAAGAGGGTGGGCTGAGCGATGAGCATGATCGAGACCCGGGTCGATGGCCGGCCGACGCTGCGACCCTACCGGGGGCCGATCGACCATCCGGCGATGGCCGCCGTGATCAACGCCGCACTCGCCGGCAACGGCGACCCCGAGCGGGTCAGGCCGGGCCAGCTCGACAACGACTATGCCCACCTGACGAACTGCGACCTCGCCCGGGACTGCCGTGTCGTCGAGCTCGACGGCCGGATCGTCGCCTATGGTCGCACCTACTGGGTCGATCGCACCTCGGGCGAGCGGGCCTACGAGGCGATCACGAACGTCGATCCCGCGGCCCGGAATCGGGGCGTCGAGCGCGCCCTGCTCGACTGGCAGATCGGGCGTCTCGACGAGCTCGCGGCGGACGCACCGGGTGACCGCCCGGCGATCGAGGTCGTCTATGTCCATGGCACCGACCGGCCGAGCCGGTCGATCGTCGAGGGCGCCGGGTTCGCGGTCGCCCGCCGCCACGCCGAGCTGATCCGGCCGAACCTCGACGACATCCCGGACCTTCCGTTGCCGGACGGGTTCGAGGTCCGCCCGATCGCTCGAGGCGATCGGGCGATGCACCGACGTGTGTTCGACGCCGATGTGCGCGCCTTCCAGGACCACTGGGGTGACGTCGACGGCTCGGACTCGGCGTTCGAGCGGTTCGTCGACGACCCCCGTCTTGACCCGCCGCTGTGGCGGGTCGCGTTCCAGGGCGACGAGATCGCCGGCCAGATCCTCAACTTCCTCGATTCGGCCGACGAGACTGGCCGGCGGATCGGCTGGACCGAGTCGATCTCTGTCCAGCCGGAGTACCGGCGCCGGGGACTCGCGCGCGCGCTGCTTGCGGACAGCCTCCGGGCGGTCCGTGAGGCCGGAGCGACCTGCGCGGCGCTCGGTGTGGACACCGGCAACCCGCACGGCGCACTCGACCTGTACGAGAGCCTGGGCTTCCGGATCGTGTCCGACCTGCTCGAGCTCCACCGACCGGTCGGCACGGGGTCGGACCGATGACCGGCGACGCGGCGCTCCAGGACTGGGGCTGGGATGCGGGTCACGCGGCGTCCTTCGCGAGCATCGCCGACGTGGATCAGGAGCCGGGCCGGGTCGTGGTCGAGGAGCGTGGCGCGTACCTCGTTCGCGTCGCCGGCGGCGACGTCCGGGGGACCCTCAGCGGCCGCTTCCGGTTCGACGCCGAGCTCGACGACGGGGCGGGGTTCCCGGTCGTCGGCGACTGGGTCGTGCTCGGGCCGACGGGCGATCCGGACCATCGCCTCGTCCAGGGTCTCCTCCCCCGCCGCACCGCCGTCGTCCGGCGGGCCCCGACCGATCGCCGCGCGCCGGAGCAGGTGCTGGCGGCCAACGTGGACCTGCTCCTCATCGTCACCTCGCTCAACCACGACCTCAACAGCCGGCGGCTCGAGCGCTACCTCGCCATGGCCTGGAGCTCGGGCGCCCAGCCCGTGGTCGTCCTCAACAAGGCCGACCTCGTCCCCGGCGTCGACCAGGCGATGGACTGGATCCGCCCGATCACCGCCGCGGTCCCCGTCCACGCCGTGAGCGCCACGACCGGGTTCGGCCTCGCGGCACTGTCCGCCCGGCTGGCGGACGGCCGGACAGTCGCCCTCATGGGCTCGTCCGGCGTCGGCAAGTCGACGCTGGTCAACGCCCTGGCCGGCAGCGAGGTCGAGGCCACCCAGGCAATCCGCGAGGACGACGCGCGCGGTCGTCACACGACGACGCGGCGCCATCTGGTCCGGCTGCCCGGACGAGGTCTCATCCTCGACACGCCGGGGATGCGCGAGCTCGGCCTGGCCGACGATGACGGCGGTCTCGACGCCACGTTCGCCGACATCGACGAGCTGGCGGCCGGCTGTCGCTTCTCGGATTGCCGGCACGACCGCGAGCCGGGCTGCGCGGTCCGAGGGGCGATCGAGGCGGGGTCGCTCGACGCCGCACGGCTCGTGAGCCGGCGCAAGCTGGAGCGGGAGCTGGCCCGGACGGAGCGGCAGGCCGATCCGCGGGCACGCGCCGAGCGACGTCGCCAGGGGCGGCTCATCCGGACCGCGGTCGGCGAGCACATGAAGCGCAAGTACGGCGAGGACAGCGGATGAGCGAGGCCACGACCGCGAACGAGGCGATCGAGGTCGCCGGTGCGCCACCGATCCCGGGACTCCGGTTCCGGCGCTTCGGAGCGCGCGACATCCCCGCCTTCGCCCGCCTCCAGGAAGTCGTCGAGGTTGCCGACGCGACGTACGAGATCCTCGGCGAGGCGGCCCTCGAAAACGAGCTCGCCAACCTGGCCGACTTCGAGCCGACCCGCGACATCCTCTTCGCCGAGGTCGACGGGCTGCTCGTGGCGGCCTCGCGCCGGATCCGGATGATCCGGGACGGCGCGCGCGAGTTCACCACGTTTGGCTGGGTCCAACCCGACTGGCGACGCCGCGGCCTCGGTCGGGCGATGCTCCGTCACGCCGAAGTCCAGGTCCGCGCGCGGGCGGCCGCCGAGGAGGCCGCCGGCGAGACCCGGGTCGCCCATCTCGGCTCATGGAGCTTCGACCAGGCGACCGGCGCCGTCGCGCTCCTCGAGTCCGAGGGGTACCGCCCGGTTCGCTGGTTCCTCGAGATGGTCCGGCCGCTCGACGAAGCGATCCCGGACCGAGGCCTCCCCGACGGGCTCGAGCTCCGACCGGTCACCGACAGCGCTGCGCGCGCCGTCCTCGCCGCCGATGCGGAGGCGTTCCAGGACCACTGGGGCGCTCACGAGACGACCGAGGAGGACGTCCGCCGCATCCTCGGCGACCCCGACAACGACCTGTCGCTGTGGATCGTCGCCTGGGCGGGCGACGACGTCGTCGGCTCGGTCATCGGCCGGATCTACCCGTCTGACAACGCGGCGTCGGGGATCGGCAAGGCGTGGCTCGATCGGGTCAGCGTCCGCCGGCCGTGGCGCAGGCAGGGCGTCGCCTCGGCCCTGATCGTCGCGGCCCTGCGCGAGCTTCGGGCCCGGGGCATGGAGCTCGCCGCGCTCGGCGTCGATTCGGACAATCCGACCGGCGCCCTCGGCGTCTACGAGCGTCTCGGGTTTCGACGCGACCGCCGCTCCGCCGCCTATCGGAAGCCGATCTGACGGCCGGACCTGGGTCCGGTGGCGGTGGTCACCGACCGGGACCATCGGATGAGCCCGGGTCCGGCGAAGGACGATAGGATCGGGCCATGCTCCGACGAATGGACGTCCGGCCGGCCCGCCGACGCCAGCTCGTGCTCGCCGTTGCGGTGGTCGCGCTCCTGCTCGGGTCGACCCAGGGTGCCGCGGCGACGTCGGTTCCCGGGGCCTCGAACTGCCCGATCTTCCCGGCGAGCAACGTCTGGAACCGACCGATCGACACGCTGCCGGTCCGCTCGGACTCGGCGACGCTCATTGCCTCGATCGGGCTGACCCGCGGGCTGCACCCCGACTTCGGTTCGTACGCCGGCTATGGCATCCCGATCAACGTCGCGTCGAGCAAGACGAAGAAGTACCGGTTCAGGTTCGACTACAGCTCCGAATCCGACCACAGCCCCTACCCCATTCCGGTCCGATACAAACGCGAGGCCGGCTCGGACCACCACATCCTCGTCATCGAGCACACGACCTGCCGCCTGTACGAGCTGTTCAATGCCCGCAAGACGTCGACAGGATGGCGGGCCGGCTCGGGGGCCATCTGGAACCTCCAGGTCAGCGGTCTCCGGCCGGATGGCTGGACGAGCGCCGACGCCGCCGGCCTGCCGATCCTGCCGGGGCTCGCCCGCTACGACGAGGTGGCGCTGGGCGTGATCGCCCACGCGCTCCGGTTCACGGCGCCGACCACGCGGTCGGCCCACATCTACCCGGCCCGCCACGATGCGGGCGACGGCAACGACCCGTCGCTGCCGCCGATGGGCCTGCGGGTCCGGCTCAAGTCCTCCGTCGACGTGTCGGGGTTCAGCCCGCAGGCGCGGGTGGTCCTCGTCGCGCTGCAGCGCTACGGGATGATCCTGGCCGACAACGGCTCACCGTGGTACATCACCGGCGCGCCCTCCCCGCACTGGAACGACGACGATCTCCACCACCTCGGCCAGATCACCGGCGACATGTTCGAGGCGGTCGACACCACCGGGTTCGTCAACTGAGCGACCCGGCTCGACGGTGAGCCGCCCGCCGTTCCGAACGCCGCCGGCGCGACGCGCGACAATCCGGACATGCCACGGCGCGTCCGCCTGCTGACCATCGTGGCGATCGCGCTCCTCGGTGGCTGCGCCGCGCCCGGCGCGCCCGGCGCAGGATCGGAGGACCGTTCGATGCCGACCATGACCCTGTCGAGCCCGGCGTTCGTGGCCGATGGATCCATCCCGGTGCGGTTCACCTGCGACGGCGTCGACGTCTCGCCCGCGCTCGCCTGGTCGGGATCCCCGTCCGGGACGGCCGCCTACGCCCTCATCGTCGACGACCCGGATGCCGGCGGCTTCGTCCACTGGATCGCGCTCGACCTGCCCGTCGACCGGGTTGCCCTCGACGAGGGCGCGTCGGGGGCGGGCGGGCTCGCCGAGGGCACGAACGACTTCGGCCGGGTCGGCTGGAGCGGGCCGTGCCCGCCGTCGGGAACGCATCGTTACGTCTTCGAGCTGTTCGCGCTCGACCGAGCCCTCGGGCTGGCCGGCCAGCCCCGGAGCGGGGAGGTCCGGCGGGCCCTCGACGGCCACGTCCTCGCGTCCGGGCGGCTCGTCGGGACGTATCGCCGGGGCTGACGTCCTGGGGTGGCGTCCGCGACCTGAAGGCGGGCCAACGCCGGCGGAGACCCGCGGGCCGCGGCGTCAGCCGAGCAGCCGACCGCCGTCGCGAACGAGCTCCATCCAGGGGCGCTCGCGGCCGATCGTCGTGGTCGAACCGTGACCGGGCAGGACGCGGATCCGATCCTCGAGCCCGACGAGGCGCGTGATCGACTCGGCCATCTCGTCGGCCGAGCCGCCGGGCAGGTCGACGCGGCCCCAGCCGCCGGCGAACAAGGTGTCCCCGCTGAGCAGCAACCCGTCGTCGGCAGCGAGGAGGCAGACGGAGCCCTCCGTGTGGCCGGGCGTGTGGAGGACGTCGAGGCGGAGCTCGCCGAAGCGGATCGACCCGCCCTCGGCCAACTCGACTGCCGGCACCGAGGGCGGGATCTCGAACGGCGCCCATAACGGCTGCGGGTGGACGAGGCGTGCGCGATCGGCCGGGTGGACGGCGATGGCGGCGCCGGTGTGGGCGGCGACCGCCGCGTTGTCGCCGATGTGGTCCCAGTGGCCGTGCGTCGACACGATCAGCTTGAGCGTCCAGCCGCGCTCGGCCAGCTCGTCGGCGATCCAAGCCAGCGAGGGGATCGCGGTGTCGATCGCGATGGCCTCGTGGGTCCGCTCGTCGGCCAGCAGGTGGACGTTCGTCGCGATTGGTCCGACGACCCGGCTGAGCACCTGCATCGGCGCAGTCTGCCAGACCGGGCTCGTGGCGGCGGGGTTCGGCGCCGGCGGATCGCGGAGCCGGCCACCGAGCGCTGATGGCGCGGATCAGGCCTCGAGCTTCGTCTTCATGCAGGTGAAGGTCTGGGCGATCAGCTTGTTGGCCGTGCCCTCGATCAGGCGGGCCCCGACGCTCGCGAGGGTGCCCGAGATGTTCACGTCTGCCGCCCAGTCCATGATCGTGATCCCGTCGCCCCCGTGGCGCAGGCGCATCGTGGCGACCGCGTCTGCGGCCGTCCCGGGCGCCTGGCCGTGGACCTTGACCTCGGCGTGCTCGGGGGCGGCGATGATCCCCATCTCGCCGTCGGCGTTGAACCGCGCGCTGATGAACCCGATGCCCACCTTGGCCTTGGCCCGGAAGTGGGTGTCGTCGACCGTCTCGACCAATTCGACGCCCGGGCCGCACTGGCCCACCTGGGTCGGATCGGTCACGAACGACCAGACCTTGTCGCGGGGCGCGGCGATCTCGACGGAGCCTTCGAAGTGCATGGATCCTCCGGGCTGGGACCGTCAGCCGCCAGTGCCGATGCCGGTCCCGACGTAGGCGGTCGGCTCGCGGACGAAGCTCGAGCGGCAGCCGATGGAACAGAACGCGTAGACCTGACCGCCGTGCTCGGCGATATGGCGGACGTGGGCCCGATCGACGGTCATCCCGCAGACCGGGTCGAGAAGCACGATGTCGTCCACGACCGGCCCGTCGGGGCCGCTTCCGGCTTCACCCGCGGCCGCCGCGGCGGCCACTGTCGCCGGTCCCGGGGCGGCCACGAACGAGGCCCGACCGCGCCGGACCTGGACGAGCTCGGCCAGGATCGACACCGCGACCTCGGGGGCGGCCTCGGCGCCGAGGTCGAGCCCGGCAGGCGCCCGCATCGCCAGGACCCGGTCGGGTTCGATGCCCTCGTCGAGCAGCCACGTCCGGACGACGGCGGCACGGGTCGGGCTGGCCACCAGGCCGACGTAGGCAACGTCGAGCTTGAGGGCCGAGGCGATCGCCTCCTCGTCCCAGACGCCCTGGCTGGCGACCACGACGTACGGCCCGACGGCGGGCCACGGCAACGCCCCGAGGTCGTCACCGACGACGACCCGGGCGCCGGCGGGCAGCAGGCTCGGATCGGCGACCGGATCGACGATCGTGACGTCGAAGCCCATCGCCGCGCCGAGCTCGGCGATGGCTCCTGCGATCGGGGTGGTGCCGGCGATCCAGAGGGCCGGCGCAGGAAGGTGCGGTTCCACGTAGATCTCCAGGGTCCCGCCCGAGTGGCAGGTCATCACCTCGTCCACGATGCCGTCGCCGCGACGACTCTCGGACGGGGCCTCCTTGCTGATGCGGAGGAGCCGGGGCTGACCGTCGGCCAGCGCGCGGAGCGCCTCGCGGACGACGACCGGCCGGGCACAGCTGCCGCCGACGAAGCCCTCGATCGTCCCGTCGGGCAGGATCAGCCCGCGCGCCCCCGGACGCGCGGACGTGGGGCGACGGACGGCCACAACGGTCGCCATCGCGTACGGCTGGCCGGCCCGATCGAGCTCGACCGCCCGTTCGAGGAGCGAGGGTCGCGGGGTCATCCTGACGACCCAGCCGCGGCGGTGGCTACGCCGTCACCCCCTTCTCGCGGAGGATCGCCCAGACCTTCGGCGGGGTGATCGGGATGTCGATGTTGCGGACGCCGAGGTGCCACAGCGCATCGACGACGGCATTGGCGATCGCCGGGGGCGCGCCGACCGTGGCCGACTCGCCGACCCCCTTGGCGCCGATCGGGTGATGCGGCGACGGGGTCGTCGTCTTGTCCGTCTCCCAGGCGGGCGTCTCGACGGCCGTCGGGAGGAGGTAGTCCATGAACGTCCCGGCCAGGTTGTTGCCGAGCTCGTCGTAGGTGATCTGCTCGTACAGCGCCGGCGCGAAGCCCATCGTCAGGCCGCCGTGGATCTGGCCGTCGACGATCATCGGGTTGATGATGTTGCCGCAGTCGTCGACGGCGACGAAGCGGCGCACCTTGACCTCACCGGTCCCCTTGTCGATGTCGACGACACAGATGTAGCTCCCGAACGGGAAGGTCAGGTTCGGCGGGTCGTAGTAGTCGACCGCCTCGAGCCCGGCTTCCATGCCCTGCGGATGGTTGGTGTAGGCAGCGAAGGCGATCTCCTGGATCGTCTTCGACTTCTCGGGCGAGCCCTTGACCGAGAACTTGCCGTTCGTCCACTCGAGGTCGTCCTCGCTGGCCTCGAGCAGATGGGCGGCGATCTTGCGCGCCTTGTCGCGGATCTTGCGGGCCGCGACCGCCGTCGCCGCCCCGGCGACCGGGGTAGAGCGTGACGCGTACGTCCCCAGGCCGTACGGCGCCGTGTCGGTGTCGCCCTCCTCGATCTTGATGTCGGCGACCGGGAAGCCAAGCTCCTCGGCGATGATCTGGGCGAACGTCGTCTCGTGGCCCTGGCCCTGCGACTGGACGCCGAGCCGGGCAAGGACCTTGCCGGTCGGGTGGACCCGGATCTCGCACGAGTCGAACATCTTGATGCCGAGGATGTCGAAGTCGTGGGACGGCCCGGCACCGACGATCTCGGTGAACGAGCTGATGCCGATGCCCATGAGCTCGCCCCGAGCCCGCTTCTCGGCCTGCTCCTTGCGCAGGTCGTCGTAGCCGATGATGTCCATCGCCTTCTTGAGCGCGGCCGGATAGTCGCCCGAGTCGTACTCCCAGCCGGTCGGCGTCTTGTACGGGAACTGCTCGGGCTGGATGAAGTTCTCCATCCGCAGCTGGGCCGGGTCCTTGCCGATGTCGTGGGCGAGGATGTCGACCATCCGCTCGATCGCGTGGACCGCCTCGGTGACCCGGAACGAGCAGCGGTAGGCGACGCCGCCCGGCGGCTTGTTCGTGTAGACCCCATCGACCTCCACGAACGCATCGTCGAAGTCGTATGAGCCGGTGATCACGTTGAACAGGCCGGCCGGGAACTTCGACGGGTCGGCCGCCGCGTCGGTGTAGCCGTGGTCGGCGAGCGTCTTGACCTTGAGGGCGGTGATCTTGCCCTCCTTGGTCGCGCCGAGCTCGGCGTGGATCCAGTAGTCCCGCGCGAACGAGTCCGCCTGCAGGTTCTCGGACCGGTCCTCGATCCACTTGACGGGCTTGCCGGTGAGGAACGAGGCCGCGACGGCCAGGACGTAGCCCGGGTAGACCGGGACCTTGCCGCCGAACCCGCCACCGATGTCGTGGGTCTTGACCCGGATGTTCTGCTCCGAGATCGGCAGGCCGGCGCCCGCGGCGACGAGCGCCACGACGGTCCGGATCGCGTGGGGCGCCTGGGACGTCATGTGGAGCGTGAGCTGCTGGCGGACGGGATTCCAATCGGCCACGCAGCCGCACGTCTCGATCGAGGCGACGTGGATGCGCGGGATGTAGATGTCCTCGGACACGCGCACCTCGGCGGCGCTCATGGCCGTGTCGGTCGCCGCGCGGTCGCCCGATTCCCAGTGCCAGATGTGGTTGGTGGCCTTGTCCGGGCCGCGGTCGGGCCGCAGCACGAACGCGTCCGGCTCGAGCGCCTTGTGCGGATCGATGACGACCGGCAGCGGCTCGTAGTCGACCAGGACCGCGGCGACGCCGTCGGCGGCTGCGTAGCGGGACGTCGCGATGACCGCGGCGACCTCCTGCGCCTGGTACATGACGGTGTCTACCGGGAGCACCATCTGCATGTCGCCTGCCAGCGTCGGCATCCAGTGGAGCTTGTAGCCCTCGAGGTCCTTGCCGGTGACCACCGCGGCGACGCCCGGGACCTTGAGCGCCTCGGAGGCGTCGATCGACTTGATTCGTGCGTGGGCGTACGGGCTGCGGACGATGTCGAGCCAGAGCTGCCCGGGCAGGTTGACGTCGTCGATGTACTCGCCCTGCCCGCGGATGAAGCGCGGGTCTTCCTTGCGCTTGACGGAGTGGCCCATGCCCCCGACTTCGGGCGTGGTCTGCGGTGCGGTTGCGGCCATCTCGTTCGCCTCGCTCAGCTGGCCGCGGCCGGCTCGGCCGGCGCGTCGGTGGGGGCGGCCGCAGTCGCGCGCAGCTCGGCGGCGGCCTGCTCGATCGCCTTGACGATGTTCACGTAGCCGGTGCAGCGGCACAGGTTGCCTGCGATCCCTTCGCGGATCTCGGCCTCGGACGGGTCGGGGCTGCGGGCCAGCAGCCACGACGCCTGCATGATCATGCCCGGCGTGCAGAAGCCGCACTGGAGGCCGTGCTGGTCCCAGAACGCCTGCTGGAGCGGGTGGAGCGTGGCCCCGTCGGCCAGGCCCTCGATCGTGCGGACCTCGCTGCCCTCGGCGCTGACGGCGAGCATCGTGCACGATTTCGCGCTCTCGCCGTCGACGAGCACGGTGCACGCGCCACAGTTGCTCGTGTCGCAACCGATGTGCGTTCCGGTCAGCCCGAAGACGTCGCGCAGGAGGTGGACGAGCAGCAGCCGCGGCTCGACGTCGGCCTCGCGGGCCTCGCCGTTGACCGTGAGACGGACCTTCTGGGTGGTCATCGCGCGCTCCTATCGCTGGCCGAGCGCGCGCTCGACGGCGCTGCGCAGAGCCCGGACGGTCATCTCCTCGGTCATCGCCACCTTGTAGGCGACCGGGCCGTGCCCGTCCTGGGCCGGTCTGGCCTCGGACGCGGCTGCCGCGCCGGCGGCCCGGAACGTGGTCTCGTTCGGCTGGGCCCCGATGAGCGCCGACTGGGCCCCCTTCGAGGCGAACGGCGTGTCGGCCACCGCGGTGAGCCCGATTCCCGCGTCGCCGATCGCGCCGTCCGGCCCGAGCCAGACCATGGCCGCGCAGCCGACGGTCGAGAAGTCGCCCGCCCGCCGCTCGAGCTTGGCGTAGGCCCCACCGCTGCCCTTGGCCCAGCGCGGGATCCGGATCTCGGTCAGGAGCTCGGTCGGCTCGATCGCGGTCTGGAAGGTGTCGATGAAGAAGTCCGCCGCCGCGATCGTCCGCTCACCGGAGCTGCTGCGACAGACGAGGCTGGCCCGCGTGGCGAGCAGGACCGCCGGCCAGTCGGCCGAGGGGTCGGCGTGGGCGCACGACCCGCCGATCGTGCCCCAGTTGCGGACCTGCGGGTCGCCGATCCCGGCGGCCGCGTCAGTCAGGAGCGGATACCCGGCGCGGACCGTCGGGTCCTCGAGGATCTGGCGGTGGGTCGCCCGGGCGCCGATTCGCAGGCTGTCGTCGGTCTCGACGATGGCGTCCATGCCGTCGATATCCCGGATGTCGACGAGCAGGCCCGGCTGGGCGAGCCGGAGCTTGATCAGGGGCAAGAGGCTGTACCCGCCCGACAGGATCTTCGCCTCGCCCTCCCGCTCGGCCAGGATCCGCAGCAAGTCGTGCATGCCCACGGGCCGGACGTAGTCGAACTGAGCCGGGATCATCCGTCCTCCTCCGCGTCCGGGACGGGACGCTGAACTCGCAGCCGAGACGGCGGGTCGCGCTGGCAGGTCGACGACTCACGTGCGATACGCTCGGGGCGGACCGGTGGTTTCAGGCACGTCCGCGGGGTCCGGGAGTCGCGCTGAGGGGTCGTCGGCCGAGCATAGGCCCGCGTGGTGGACGCGTCAACGATCGTCGTGCTGCCGGCCTTCGTGGCGCGGCGACCAGTCCACGACGCCCATCCGGAGCGGCGGAGCCGGCAATGTCCAGCGACCGTCGACCTCGAGCGCTCGCTCCCGGACGAGCGAGCCGAGGCGAACGTCGGCAGGACCGCCCTCGGCCAGCCAGAGCTGGCGGCGCACGAAGCCATGGATCTCGTCGGGCGTGTCGAAGCCCCGGGTCTCCCGAATGACGGTCACGACACTTGGCTCATGTCCGCGCGCCTCCAGGAACCCGACAAGCTCGTTGAGGGCCGGCAGGCGGACGCGTTCTTCGCCGTGGATCGGCGGCCAGAACGGATCGGCCAGCGACGACGGCTGGCGCTCCATGAGCACGGCCACGCAGCGCCGACCGGCCGCCGCCTCCATCGCGTCGAGGAACGGCCCGATCGCCTCGATGTCGTAGCCGAGGTGGGCGATCAGCGCCACGTCGGCGCGCAGGCCGAATGCCGGCGAGCCGGGCGCCGGCGGCCAGCGATCGTCGAGCACCCGGATGTTGCGGATCCCGTGCTCCGCCTGGAGCTCGGCCAGGGCGGCGCGCATGCCGGCCGATGGCTCGACCGCGACCACCTCGGCGACGTGGAGCGCGAGCGGCAGCGCGTAGCGGCCGGCCCCCGCCCCGATATCGAGCCAGGTGTCGGCCGGCCGGGCCAGCGCGAGAAGACGGTCGAGCGCGGGCTCGTCGGTCCTCCGCGGGTCGGCCCGGAAGAGGCTCGTGACGGGGCCGTAGAAGTCGGAGCCGTCGGGGACCTCGCGGTGCCGGTCGACCTGGGCCCGGTCGCGCCGGACCCGGTCACCCCAGGCGAGCTCGGCGAGGTCGGCCGGAGTGTCGACGTCGGGGTTCGCGCCGCCGAGCTCGACCTCGGCGACGAGCTCGGGATGGGCGGCCAGGATCGGCCCGAGCCCACGGTCGCCGCGCGCCTTCGCGATCCACGGCCAGCCGGAGCGAAGGACGAGGACCGGGTTCGCCCCGCCGCCACCGACATAGCGCGGCGCCACGAAGCCGATCCCAGCCCGCACCTCGGCCGCGGCGAGCGCCCGGAACACGGCCGGGTCGACGAGCGGCTGGTCGCCGAGGACGACGAACGCGCCGGGCAGGTCGGCAGCGTCCGGGAGCTCGCCGAGCGCCGCGAAGCCGACCTGGAGCGAGCTCGCCAGGCCGGCGTCGGGATCCGGGTTGACCACGCGCCGCTCGTCGCCCCAGGCGATGGCCGCCTCGATGGCATCGGCACCGTGGCCGAGCACCACGATCGTCGGCCCGGGCACGGCCGCCCGGACCGCCCCAAGCACGTGGGCCAGGAGGGGCCGCCCGTCGAGCGGCGCGAGGAGCTTGGCGCCACCGAACCGCGACGCGGCGCCCGCCGCCAGGACGACCGTCGCGAACGATCCCGGGCGGTCCCCCATCAACCGGCCCGGGGACGGGATCCCCGGGCGTCGGCCAGGCAGCGAGCGATCGCCTCGACCGACCGGTCCCCGTCGGCTTCGTCGGTCGCCCAGTTCGAGACGGAGATCCGCATCGCGACCCGGCCGTGGAACGTCGTCCCGCCGAGCCATGCCGTCCCGTCATCCTGGACCCGGGCGATGACGTCGCGTGTCCGGGCGTCGTCGTCGTCGAATCGCACGAGCAGCTGGTTCAGGACGACTTCGTTGAGCACCTCGGCGCCCGGGACCGCGGCCAGCCGGTCGGCCATCCGGCGGGCGACGCGGCAGGTTCGCTCGACGAGCTCGACCAGGCCATCGCGGCCGAGCGACCGGAGTGCGGCGTAGACGGCGAACCCCCGGGCGCGACGGCTCATCTCCGGCACGTAGTCCATCGGATCGCGCTCGCTGCCCGGAGCCGGCGGCAGATAGGCGGCGGCTGCGCCCATCGCCGCTCGGTGGGCGGCTGCGTCGCGGACGAAGACGAGCCCCGAGTCGTAGGGCACGTTCAGCCACTTGTGGGCATCGGTGCTCCACGAGTCCGCCCGATCGAGCCCCGCCAGTCGGGCCCGGAGCGACGGGACGGCCGCAGCCCACAGTCCGAAGGCCCCGTCGACGTGGAGCCAGCTGCCCGGACGCGCGGTCAGCGCGTCGGCGATGGCATCGAACGGATCGGACGCGCCGGTATTCACCTCGCCGGCCTGACCACACACGATCGTCGGTCCGGCCGGCAGCTCGGCGAGGACGCGCCGGAGATCGGCCGGCCGGAGCCGGCCCTCGTCGTCGGTGGCGATCCGGATCGCCCGCCGCCGCCCCAGTCCGACCATCCGGATCGCGTTCAGCATCGAGGCATGGACGTCATTGCCGACGAGGACGTGGATCGGTGGGGCGCCGACCAGCCCGTCCTCCTCGGCATCCCAGCCAACGGATCGCAGGACGGCATGCCGGGCGGCCGCGAGCCCCGTGAAGTTGGCCATCGTCGCGCTCGTCGTGAAGCCGACCGAGCTGCCCTCCGGCAGCCCCAGCAGCTCGATGAGCCAGCCGGCGGCGACCTCCTCGACCACCGACGCGGCGGGCGTCGCGAGGTACAGGACCGAGTTCTGGTCCCACGTCGCGGTCAGCCAGTCGACCGCCAGCGCGGCCGGCACCGACCCACCGATGACGAAGCCGAAGTAGCGCGGCGAGGCCATCGCGACGAGTCCCGGCTCGACCGCCTCGACGAGCGCGTCGACGACCGCGCGCGGATCCTCGCCCCGTTCGGGCAGCGGGCCGCCGAGCGCGGCCCGGAGCCGGTCGGCCGTGATGCCCGGCTCGGGTCCGACACGCCGCTCGGCGAGCGACGCCCGGTAGTCGATCGCGAGGTCGGCGGCGTGGCGGAGCAGGTCGGCGGTGCCGGCCTCGATCTCGCGTGGAGACGGCGTCGTGGCCGGCGGGCTGCGATCCACTCGATGCGCCTCCTCGCGATTTGGGTCAGGCGGGCGCGGCGGCCAGGTCGAGCATCGGCCGGCCGGAGCCGCCGTGCCGCTCGGCGACGATCTCGGCCATGATCGCGAGGGCGGTCTCGGCCGGCGCGCGGCCGCCGAGGTCCAGCCCGATCGGGCCGCGCAGCCGGGCGAGCTCGGCGTCGGTCGCGCCGGCCGCGCGGAGTCGCTCACGCCGCTCCGCCTGCGTCTTGCGCGACCCCACCGCGCCGACATAGCGGCAGCCACGACGGAGCGCCTCGACGATCGCCGGCTCGTCGAACTTGACGTCGTGGGTCAGGACGGCGACGGCATCGGCCGGACCGAGCCCGATCTCGTCGGCGACCTCGTCGGGCCAGCCCACGACGAGCCGGTCGGCGGTCGGGAACCGGTCCCGGGTGGCGAAGGCCGCCCGGCCGTCGATGACCACCGTCTCGTAGCCGAGCTCGCGGGCGACGGCCACGAGCGGGATCGCGACCTGGACCGCGCCGACGACGACCAGCCGCGGGCGCACCGGGTAGGCCTCGACGAACAGCGACCGGCCGCCCAGCTCGACCGTCCGCGACGTGCCTGCCGCGAGGGCCGCGAGACCCGATCGGACGAGCTCCGCATCGAGCGCAGGGTCGCCGAGCGAGCCGGCCAGCGAGCCGTCGTCGCCGACGACGAGCGGTGCCGCCGGTGGCGCGCCGGGTCCCGGCTCGTGCGGGCCGAAGGCCTCGCCGGGCGAGTCGGCCGGCAACGGGGTGACGATCGCCCGGCCGTGCTCGAGGTCCGCGCCCGCGGCCACGACCTCGGACCGGATCGCCGGCTCGACGAGCACGTCGATCGTGCCGCCGCAGGCCAGCCCGACGTCCCACGCCTGCTCGTCGCTGATCCCGTAGCGGATCACCCGGCTGACGCCCTCGCGCCGGGCACGCTCGATCTCGTCGTATGCGGCGCCCTCCACACAGCCACCGCTGACCGAGCCGGCGATGCGGCCGTCGGGTCCGGCGAGGAGCACCGCGCCCTCCGGCCGGGGGGCCGATCCGAACGTCCGGACGACGACCGCCCGGCCGACCGGGATGCCGGCGGCCTGCCACGCCTCGAGGGTGTCGATCAGCTCGCGCACGGAGTCCCTCGCATGGCCACAGCGTACGCCCGTCCGCCCGGGCCGGCCCCCGGAGGCGTCGCGGGACGCAGCGCCGTCGGACTCATCGGTTGAGCGGGCGGGCGCTCGCCCCATCGCCGCCGTCGGACGTTCGGACGACCGGCACGTCGTGGACCTCCGGGCGGACGCTCTCGACCCCCGGTGCGCGCGACGCCGAGCGGGCGCCCTCGCCGCCGAAGCCACGTGCCCGCCGGGCGGCCTCGCGCCGCGTCGGCGCGTCGGACAGCAGGACGGCGAGCCGCTCGAGGCTGGCCAGCGTCCCGGCCGGCACGAAGTCGTCGATGAACGGCATCGCCGCCGACATCCCGCCGGCGAGCGGCTGGTAGCCGGGGGCCGAGGCGAGCGGGTTGAGCCAGATCAGGCGGTGGCAGCTCCGCTGGAGCCGGGCCGTCTCCCGGGCGACGAGCGCCGGGTCGCCGCGGTCCCAGCCGTCGGACACGACGACCACGACCGCGCTGCTGCGCAGGACTCGACGGGCCCAGTGCTGGTTGAACTCGCGGAACGACTCCCCGATCCGCGTCCCGCCCGACCAGTCGGTCACGGTGTCGGCGACCCGGTCGAGCGCCCGGTCGCGATCGCGGTCGCGCAGGAGCCGGGTGACCCGGGTCAGGCGGGTGCCGAAGACGAACGCCTCCGTCCGGACCGCCGACGAGGCCAGCGCCTGGCTGAACCGGAGCAGCACCCGGGCGTGGCGTTCCATCGAGCCCGAGATGTCGCAGATCACCACCAGGGACCGCGGCCGGCGGACCGGCCGCCGCCAGACCCACTCGAGGACGTCGCCGCCGGTCGCCAGGCTGCGCCGGAACATCGCCCGCGGGGCGACGACCCGGCCGTGCCGGTGGAGCTCGTGGCGGCGCGTCCGGCGCCGCTCGAGGTTCGGCAGCAGCAGGTCGATCAGCTTCTCGGCGTCGCGCAGCTCGGCGGCGGTCATCCGGTCGAACTGGCGGTGCCGGTCGGCCGGTGCGGCGCTGTAGGCTCGCTCGCTGATCACGATCGGCCCGTCGTCGGGCGCGGCGTCGTCCGGTCCGAGCTCCTCCTCCGCCCCGATCGGGATGCCGTCGCGTTCCGACTCGCCCTCGTCCCGGTCGTCGCCGAGCTCGGGCTCGGCAGCCCCGTCCTCGGCCTGGTCGGCCTCCGCGGACGTGGCCGCTGCGTCCGGGTCGGGCGGCAGGCGGAACCCGCGCCCGCGCCAGAACCGGGCGAACACCTCGTTGTAGACCTCGATATCGTCGCGCCGGCGGACGAACACCGCCGCGCCGGCCGAGCGAACCTGCTCGCGGTCGCCGAGGTCGACGAGGCCGAGTGCGCGCGCGAAGTCGATCGCCGCGCCGAGATCGGTCGTCAGGCCCGCGAGGCGGAGCGCCCGGGCGAAGCGGACCGCGCTGCCGGTGAACCGCTCGCCGTCGACGACGAGGGCGGTCCGCCCGCCGGGGAGTGGCGGGAGCACGAAACGGGGATCGGGCGCGCTCGACACGGTTCCGCGTCCCGGCTCAGCCGCCGGCGACAACCTCGTCGAGCATCCGCCGGCCGGTCTCGCCGCGGACGTGCCGGACGTCCTCCTCGTACTTGAGGACGACGCCGAGCGTCTCGTCGACGAGCTCGGGCCGGAGCTCGGTCGCCCCGAGGGCCAGGAGGGCCGACGCCCAGTCGAGCGTCTCGGCAACCCCGGGAACCTTGGTGAGGTCGGCCTCGCGGAGGCGATGGACGAAGCCGACGATCTGGCCGGCCAGGTGGTCCGGGGCGTCGGGCACCCGGGTCAGCACGATCTCGAGCTCGCGCTCGAAGCTCGGGTAGTCGATCCAGTGGTAGAGGCAGCGTCGCTTGAGGGCGTCGTGGACCTCGCGCGTCCGGTTCGAGGTCAGCACCACGTGCGGCGTGCGGTCGGCCTTCACGGTGCCGATCTCGGGCACCGAGATCTGGAAGTCCGACAGGATCTCGAGCAAGTACGCCTCGAACTCCTCGTCGGCCCGGTCGATCTCGTCGATCAGCAGGACCGGGGCCCGGCCGTCGGACGATTCGAGCGCCTGGAGGAGCGGCCGCTTGATCAGGAACTCGGGGCCGAAGATGTCGTGGGCGGTCGCGCGGTCGACCCGGCCGGCGGCCTCGAGCAGGCGAATCTCGAGCATCTGCCGGGGGTAGTTCCATTCGTAGACCGCCGAGGTGACGTCGAGGCCCTCGTAGCACTGGAGCCGGATGAGCCGGGTCTCCAGGACCGTCGCGAGCGTCTTGGCCAGCTCGGTCTTGCCGACCCCGGCCTCGCCCTCGAGGAGGAGCGGCCGGCCGAGCTCGAGGGCCAGGAAGACCGCCGTGGCGAGCGACCGATCGCAGATGTAGTCGGCGGTGCGGAGGCGGTCGACGATCCCGTCCACAGAGCGCGTGCCGGCGGGCCGCTCGTCGGCGGAAGGGTCGACCGGTCGCTCGTCCTGGCTGGGCATGGTCGCAAGTCTACAAGTCGGCGCGCCGAACGGAGGTTCCCGAGCGTATCGCGGCCGGGTACACTCGCCGGGCATACGTTCGATCCGGGATGTCGACGGAGGAGCCCACCATGTGCTGTCTGCTGGCGGTCGCCGCGTTCTTTGGGCCACGGGCCCTCGGTTTCGTCTGGTGGCTGCTCGAGCCGGTCCGCTGGGGCACCGCCTTCCCGACGGCGATCATCGGGCTCCTCGGCTGGGCGTTCCTGCCGTGGACGACGGTGGCCTACGTGTTCGTCTACACGAACGGGATGGACGTCCTCGACTGGGCCCTCGTGATCGTGGCCATCTTCGTGGACTTCGCGTCGTACGGTGGGTCGGCCTACCGGCGCAAGGACCTCGGCTGGAACTACTGATCCGGGTCGCCTGACCGGGCGACGGGCGCCTCAGCCGTCGGGAACGCCGAAAGCTGGGGCGTCAGCCCATAGGGCCAATCAGCCCTCCGGTGCGTCGAGCTCGCGGGCGTAGCGCGGGAAGCGGAAGCGCATGGATCGGGTGAGGATGCCGCCGACCCCGAGCCGGGCGACCGTGGCCGCGCTCGCCCGCTCGCCGGACAGGAGCCGCGGGAGCAGCAGGTCGGCCGCAGTCGCCTTCGAGTAGGCCCCGCAGGTCGGCAGCCCGAGAACGTCCGCGGCGCCGACGCGGGCGAGCCAGAGCATCGAGCCGGGGTGGGCCGGCACGCCGTGGCGGACGACTCGCCCGCCGAGCCGCTCGATCGCGACGAAGAACGGGTCGGACGGGTCCGTGCTCGCGGAGCCGGCCGTGAGCACGAGATCCGCGCGCTCGTCGGTGGGACCGCGGATGGCCGCCGCGAGCGCCGCGGTCACCTCGTCCGGGTCGTCCTCGACGTAGGCGATCGACCCGAGCATTGAGCCGAGCGATTCGACCTTCAGCCGGACGCTCGCCTCGAACCGCTCGCGAGCTGGCGCGTGGAGCGACTCCTTGACCACCGCGGCCACGCGACGTGGCACGAAGCCGGCGACCCGGACGACGCCGTTCGGTCCGGCCCGCGCCGCCGCACGTTCGGCCGCCTCGATGGTGGCGAGCGGCAGGACGTGCGGCGCGACCTTGACGCTGGCCACCAGGTCGCCAGCGTGAACCACCTGCCCGTCGAAGAGCGTGAACACCTCGATCGGGTCGATCCGGTCCATCCGCTCCACGATCGCACTCCGGACGTGGACGACGCCGTCGCGACCTGCGCGCAGGTCGATCCGGCTCTCGGCCGGCCCGTGCTCGACGAGACCGGGGCCGCGGATCGCGGCCGCCAGCCGCTCGGCGGCCGCATCCTCGTGGAGGTCGTCCGGACCGATCACGAGGACGGCGATCCCCGACGAGTCGATCGCGCGTGGCCCGCCTTCGATGCGGACGCCCGGCCTCCCAAGGGCGGCCAGGTCGCGGCCGTCGAGCCGGCGGCCCTTCGCCCAGCGCTCCCCGTCGACGACGAGGTCGCGGGTCAGGACGGCGCCGACGAGCGTCCCGGACGGATGGCGACCCGGGACGATCCGCTCGAGCCGCACCCGGACGAGGTCAGCCGGCGGCGGCCAGCGCCGCCTCGATCGCCCGACGGGTCTCGACCCGGGCCATCTCCGCTCGGTACTCCGCGTCGGCGTGGATGTCGGCGTTGACCGCCACCCCGTCCGGCGCATGCTCGGCCGCGGCCGCGATCGCGGCCGCCTCGCCGTCGGTGCCGATGAGCGCGGCCTCGACCGCGGACGCCCGGTAGGCGGCGTCGGCGACGCCGGTGATCCCGATCCGGGCGGTGGTGATCGAGCCCGCAGTCCGGCCGACGACCGCGGCGACCCCGACGATCGAGTACCCCGAGGCGCGCTGCTCCAGCCGCCGGAAGGCAACCCCGGCACCGTCGGGCTGGGCCGGGATACGGATCTCGGTCAGCAGCTCGTCCTCGGCCAGGTCGGTGGCGAAGGCGCCCTCGAAGAAGTCGCCGGCCGCGATGACCCGCTCCCCGGATTTCGAGCGGACGACGAGCCGGGCATCGAGCGCCAGCACGACCGCCGGCATGTCCGAGGCCGGGTCGGCGTGGGCGATCGAGCCGCCCAGCGTGCCCCGGTTGCGGACCTGGACGTCGCCGATGCCCGGGATCGTGAGCGCCAGGAGCGGCGCCCGTGACCGCGCGAGGTCGGATTCGAGCACCTCGGTGTAGGTCGCCAGGGTGCCGATCGCGACGCCGCCGTCCGGCATCGCGCGGATCCCGCGGAGCTCGGCCAGCCCGCCGATGTCGACGAGCTGCTCGGGCCGGGCGAGACGCAGCCGAAGGAGCGGGATGAGGCTCTGGCCACCGGCCAGGACCTTGGCCGAGCCGCCGCTGGCGGCCAGCTGGTCGAGCGCCTCGCCGAGGCTGGAGGGACGCGAGTAGGCGAACGCAGCCGGGATCACGACCGGGCCTCCTTCTGGTGGATCGCGTGCCAGAGCTTCGGCGCGGTCAGCGGCATGTCGAGATGACGGATCCCGAGCGGGCTGAGCGCGTCGATGACGGCGTTCGCGACGGCAGCGGTGCTGGCGATCGCGCCGGCCTCGCCGACTCCCTTCACGCCGAGCGGGTTGACCGGCGACGGAGTGACCGTCTCGTCGAGCTCGAGGGGTGGCAGCCACGAGGCGCGCGGCAGGGCGTAGTCGAGCATCGTGCCGGACAGCAGCTGTCCGTCGTCGCCGTAGACCGCTCCCTCCCACAGCGCCTGGCCGACGCCCTGGACGATCCCGCCGTGGAGCTGACCGTCGACGATCAGCGGGTTGATCTTCTTGCCGACGTCGTCGACGGCGACGTAGCGCTTGAGGTCGACCTCGCCGGTGTCCTCGTCGACCTCGACGAGGGCGATGTGGGTCCCGAACGGCCACGTGCAGTTCGGCGTGTCGTGGTAGACGGTCTCGTCGAGATAGGGCTCCATGCCGTCCGGCAGGCTGAACCCGAGATCGAGCGCGAAGGCGATCTCCTGGAGCGTCTTCTTCTTCTCGGGCGAGCCCTTGACCCGGTACTCGGCCCCGATCACCTCGATGTCGTCGGGCGACGCCTCGAGCATGTGGGCCGCGTAGCGACGGGCCTTCTCGCGGATCTTGCCGGCCGCCTTGACCGCGGTCGCGCCACCGACGGCCCCGCTCCGGCTGCCATAGGAGCCGTAGCCGAACGGCGTGCCCTGGGTGTCGGAGTGCTGGACGACGATGTCCTCCATGGGCAGGCCGAGCTCGGAGGCGATGATCTGGGCGTAGGTCGTCTCGTGACCCTGGCCCTGCGGCTGAGTGCCCATGGTCAGGATCACCTTGCCGGTCAGGTGGACCTTGAGGTTGGCCGACTCCCACATTGCGGCGCCCCAGCCCTCGCCCACGGCGCCGATCCACTTGGACGGCGCGACGCCGCAGACCTCGATGTACGTGGACAGGCCGACGCCGAGGTACTTGCCCCGCGTTCGTGCCTCCGCCCGGGCCTTGTCGAGCTCGTAGTAGCCGATCGCGGTCAGGGCCTTGTCGAGGGCCGGCTCGTAGTTGCCCGAATCGATGTAGATCTTCGCGCCGCCCGAGGCCGTGCCGAGGCCGGACGGGTTCTCGTACGGGAACTGGTCGGGCGGGATGAAGTTCTTGCGCCGGATCGCCGCCGGGTCCATCCCGATCTCGTCGGCGAACAGGTCCATCGCCCGTTCGACGACGTAGGTCGCCTCCGGCCGGCCGGCCCCGCGGTAGGCGTCGACGAACGTCGTGTTCGTATAGACGCCGGTGACCTCGCAGTACACGTTGGGGAACTTGTAGCAGCCCGCCAGGACGCGGCCGTAGAGGGTCGTCGGGATGCCCGGGCCGATCGTCGACAGGCGGCCGCCGAGGTTGGCGTAGGTCTTGACCCGCAGCCCGGTGATCTCGCCCTCGCGGGTGCCGGCGATCTCGAGGTAGGTGATGTGGTCGCGGCCGTGGGTCGTGCTCTGGTAGTTCTCGCGGCGCGTCTCGACCCACTTGACCGGTCGCCCGCCGATCAGCTTCGAGGCGAGCATGACCAGGGCCATGTCGGCGTAGCAGAAGATCTTGGTCCCGAACGCCCCGCCGACGTCGGGCGAGATGCAGCGGACCTTGTGCTCCGGGATGCCGGTCACGAACGCGGTCAGCAGGAGCCGCTGGATGTGCGGCGTCTGGCTCGACATCCAGACCGTGTACTCGTCCGTGCCGGGGTTGTACAGGCCGATGTCGCCGCGGACCTCCATCGGGTTGGGGATGAGCCGCTGGTTGACGATCCGCTGGCGGACGACGACCTCGGCGGCATCGATCGCGGCGTCCGTGCCGGCCTTGTCGCCGACGGTCCACTCGAAGACGACGTTGTTGGGGGCGTTCTCGTGGAGCTGTGGCGCGCCCGGCTGGGTCGCCTTCTCGGCGTCGACGACGGCCGGCAGCGGCTCCCAGTCGACGTGGATCGCCTCGAGCGCGTCGGTCGCCTGCTCCGGGGTCTCGGCGATCACCGCCGCGACCCCCTCCCCCGTCCACTTGACGCTGTCGGTCGCGAGCGCCCGCGGCGTGTTGACGTTGTTCTGGATCCCGGCCGACCCACCGGCCGGCCAGGCCATCGGCAACGGGTTGTACGGCACGTCGGCGCCGGTGATGACGGTGATCACGCCGGGCATCGCCCGTGCCGCGGCGACGTCGATCGCCCGGATGTTGGCGTGAGCGTAGGGGCTGCGCAAGATGGCCATGTAGGTCATCCCGGTCATCTGGATGTCGTCGAGATAGCGTCCCTTGCCGGTGATGAACCGGGGATCCTCGACCCGCTTGATCGGGGCGCCGAGCACGTCGGTGGTCATCGGATGCCTCCCGTCACGCGTTCGAGCCGGCCGGGACGGCAGCCCCGGCGCGGGTCACGGCCGCGGCCTCGCGGATGGCCGCGACGATGTTGTGGTAGCCCGTGCAGCGGCAGATGTTGCCCTCGATCGCGTGGCGGATCTCGTCGTCGGTCGGGTCCGGGTTGCGGGCGAGCAGGTCGGCGGCGGCCATGATCATCCCGGGGGTGCAGAAGCCGCATTGCAGCCCGTGTTTCTCCCAGAACGCGGCCTGGATCGGATGGAGCGTCTCGCCGTCGGCCATCGCTTCGATCGTGACGACGGTGTGGCCGTCGGCCTGGACGGTCAGGACCGAGCACGACTTGACGGCCTGGCCGTCGAGGTGGACGGTGCATGCGCCGCACTGGCTCGTGTCGCAGCCGACATGGGTGCCGGTGAGACCGAGGTCCTCGCGGATCGTCTGGACGAGCAACCGTCTCGGCTCGACCACCACCTCTCGCGTGACGCCGTTCACCGTGAGCGTGACCTGCTCAGTCACCACTGGACCTCCTGCTGGGCATTCGCCGTGGGAGACCGAAAACGGACGCCCCTCCGGACGGAACGGGTCGGGAGAGGTGAGCCACGATGGTGGCACCGGTGGCCGGCGGAATCAAGCCGCGACCACCTGTCGGGCCGGGCGGCTCAGCGGTTGGCCGCAGCCGACTCCGGGTCGACGAGCACGGACAGCGGCGCGGCAACGGCCGTCGCTTGGCCGTCGTCGGTCGCCGGGTCCACCGGCAGCCCGCGGAGCAGGGTGAGCGCGCCCAGCTCGGTCAGGATCGCCGTCGCCTCGTCGGCGGCGTCGACGGCGCCGGGATCGTCCGGCGCGAGAAGCGCGCGGAGGCGGCGGAGGAGGGCCAGGTCGAACCGGACGCCCTCCGAGCGCAGGACGTCCGTGCCGCGGTCGATGTCGGCGAGGCCGCCGCGGTCGCCACCGAGGACCCCGAGCGCGCCTTCGGCCGCGGCCTCGACGGCCCGCGACATCCGGCCGGCCCGGACGCCGCGTCGGAACATCTCGACGATCTCGGTGACGCGATCGCGATCGCGGGCCTCGGCGGCGATGGCCAGGGGTGCCGCGAACATGCCCTCGATCCCGAGCTCGGCCACCAGCGCATCGATCTGACGCCCGATCCGGATCGCCTCGCCGAGGTCACCCGCGACGAACGCCATGCACTCCCGTACCTCGAGCCGGTTGACGGCCAGCTGCGGATCGGGGACGTCACCGAAGGTCCGGTCGAATCGCTCGAGCAGCTCGCGCGTCTCTTCGACCCGGCCACGATAGGCGCGCACGATGCCGACTTCGCCGGCGACCGCGAAGTCCCACGGGTTGGCCCACTCGCCCAGCGCGTCGAGCTCGGCTGCGATCGCCTCGATCCGGTCCCACTCGCCGAGCGCCCGGGCGCCCGTGCAGGCGTTGCCCGCGGCGGAGATCGCCCAGCCGAGATAGCCCCGCTCGCGGGCTCGAAGGCAGGCCGTCCAGGCCACCTCGAGGGCCTCGGCCGGCACCTCCTGGGCGGCGAACGACGAGAGGTTCATGCGCGAGCGCATCTCGGCGTTGAACAGGCCCTCGGCCTCGGCGAACACGAGTCCGCCGCGGAGGATCGCCAGCGCCTCGAGCGGCCTTCCGCCCGCGGCGAGCGCCCAGCCCCAGCTCGGGAGCAGCTCGGCCATGACCGGGCGAAGCCCAAGTCGCTCGGCAATCGGCAGGGTCGCCTCGATCAGCTCGAGCGCGGCGTCATGGTCACCGCTCATCAGCCGGGCCCGGGCGAGCTCGGCGGTCAGCCGGATCCCGTCGGGCTCCTGGTCGGCGTAGCTCCCGAGCGCCCGTCGCGCCTCCTCGGCCTCGGTCCGTGCGAGCGCCGGCCGGCCGCTGGCGAGGACGGCGCCGGTCAGGATGATCGAGGCCCGTGCCTCGAGCCCGCGGTCGCCACTCGCGCGGGCGACGTCGATCAGCTCACGGCTGGCCCGCTCCGCCTCGTCGGGACGGCTCCCGGCCGCGAGCGCCGAAGCGCGCAGCTCGAGCAGCCGCGCCCGCTCGGCGGGTTCGTCGGCCAGCTCGATCGCATCGGCCAGGTAGCCGGCCGCGCTGACGTGGGCGCCGATCGCCACCGACCGGCTGGCGGCGGCGGTCAGCGCGGCGCGCGCCGAGGTCGCGAGCGCCGCCCGGTCGGCATCGTCCGGTGCTCCACGAAGCGCGTCAAGGTAGTGGTTGGCGACGACGCCGGCGCGCTCGTCGCTGCCCTCGGCCTCGAAGTGGCGGGCCGCGGCAAGATGGCGGGCCAGCCGCTCGCGTCGGGTCAGCCGCCCGTAGGCAACCTCCCGCAGCACGCCCTGGATGAAGCGGTACTGGCCGCGCTCGGGCGAGCGCGGATCGTCGTCGAGAAGCAGGACCTCACGGTCGACGAGGCCGTCGAGGATGCGGACGACCTCATCGTGCGGCCGTTCGCTGAGCGCGACGAGCGCCCCGACCGAGAAGCTCAGCCCCAGGACCGATGCCCAGCCGACGAGCTCGCGGGACGGGTCGTCGAGCGCGTCGAGCCGGGCGCCGAGGAGCGCCTGCAGCGAATCCGGGACGGCCATCGCGCCGAGGTCGGCCGCCAGCCGGAAGCGGCCCTCGGTCTCGGTGAGCCGCCCCTGGTCGAGCAGCATCCGGACCGTCTCGACCGCGTAGAGCGGGATCCCGGCAGCGCGCTCGCGGATCGCCCGGAGGGCCGCCTGCGGGATCCCCGGGACCAGCCCGAGGAGGAGGAGGTCCATCGCCTCGTCGGTCAACGGGACCAGGTCGAGCCGGGTGTGGTTGCGGACGCTCGCCCCGAAGGCCGGCCGGTCCTCGACGAGCTCGGGGCGTGCGAGCACGATCACGAGGATCGGCCGGTTCCGGGCGGCGGCGAGCAGTCCTTCGATGAAGTCCAGCAGGCCCTGGTCTGCCCAGTGGACGTCCTCGAAGACCAGCACCGTCGTGCCCCGGTCGGCGATTCGCTCGAACAGGGTTCGCCAGGCGGCGGTGAGCTCCTCCGTGCTGCCGGTCGTGGCACCCTCGAGACCGAGCAGCGCCGCCAGCCGGGGCTCGACGCGGGACCGCTCCTCGGCGTCGATCAGGTACTCGGCGGTCATCGCCGCGAGCTTCGACCGGGCGACATCGGGCGGATCCGACTCGGCGATCCGGGCCCGCCCGCGGACCATCTCTCCGAGCGCCCAGAATGCCAGGCCCTCGCCGTACGCCGGCGACCGGCCCTGGTGCCAGTAGATGAGCTCGACCAGCCCGTCGATGTACTTCTCGAGCTCCCAGGCCAGCCGGCTCTTGCCGATCCCGGCGATCCCGAGGATCGAGACCAGCCGGGCGCGCCGGTCGCGGGCGGTGGCGTGGAGCAGCTCCTTGAGCAGGCGCAGCTCGTCCTCGCGCCCCACGAACGGAGCCTCGAGACGGGTCGTCCGGCCGAACCCGCCGCGGCCGGCGACGACCCGCGTCGCACGCCAGGCCGGAACCGGCAGTTCCTTGCCCCGCAGCGACTGGTCGCCAACGGGCTCGTACACGATCGCCGACTCCGACGACCGAACGGTCGCCTCGCCGACGAGGACCGCACCCGGTGGCGCCACCGACTGGAGCCGCGACGCCGTGTTCACGAGGTCCCCGGCGACCATCCCCTGGCGGTCGGCCGCGAGCGACACCGCCGCCTCGCCGGTCATCACCGCGCCGCGGACCGCGATCGGCGAGCCGTCCGGGGCCTGCATCGCGCCGATCGCATCGACCAGGTCGAGCGCGGCGCGAACGGCACGTTCCGCGTCGTCCTCGAACGCCACCGGCGTCCCCCAGACCGCCATGACGGCGTCGCCGATGAACTTCTCGATCGTGCCCCCGTAGCGACCGATCCGCTCGCGGGCCAGCGCGAAGTATCCGTCGAGGAACTCGCGGACCGCCTCCGGATCGCGATCGTCCGACAGGGCGGTGAACCCGACGAGGTCGGCGAACAAGACGCTGACGATCCGCCGTTCGGTCGGGCCAGCGTCCGCCACCGCGCTGGCGGGCAGCCCGGCCCCCGCCGCGCCGCCCGAGGTCGCGGTGGTGTTCGTGGCCGGCAACGGGCTGCCGCAACTGCCACAGAACCGGTCGCCCGCCTCGGCCGGGGTCCCGCATACCGGGCAGCTCGCGGCGAGCGGACTGCCGCACGACCGGCAGAACCGGCGCCCCGGCCGGTTCGCGGTGCCACATGCCTGACAGATCATCCGGACCCACACCCTCCCGAACGGCGGGAGCATACCCTCTCGCGCCGGGTCGGCCGCCGTGCCCGATGCGCTTCGAAGGTCAGCGCGTCGGTTCGCCGGGCCGGTTGCGCCGCGCTCGTCCCGCGGTCCAGCGCCCGAGCGCGGCGCTCCGCGAGTCGACCGCCCGCGGATCGAGCGCCGCCGCGACCGGCTCCGCGCGCCGCTCGTCGATCAGGCGGACGGCCTCACCGAGCAGGCGGATCTTCGCCCGCGCGGCCTCGATCGGGATGCCGGCGAGGCTGCCGGCCGGAGCGATCCCGATCCGCGCCTCGCCACGCCCGCCGGATGCGGCATAGCCGGCGGCCCACACGATCGTCGAGCGGTCGTCGAGGGTCGGCTCGTCCGGCCAGACCACGCCAAGGACAATCCCGCGCTCGATCGGCGCGGCCGTGATCAGCCGCCAGTTGTCGGGACCGGCGAGGAGATCGAAGAGGTAGCTGTCGTAGGCGGGCCCGAAGATCGTCTCGGAGCCGGCCCCGTCGGCACTGCCACCGACGATCCCCAGCGACAGGTGTGGCCGCGAGCCGACCGGAGCGAGGCCGGCCTGGAGTCGTTCCTGGGCCGCCACGAAGAGCGCTCGCTCGCCGGCGTCGGCGCCGATCTCCACGACGCCCGGCTCGTCCACCTGGATGAACGGGCAGCCGGCCTCCGCGAGGTCGGACAGCTCACCGGCGAGGACGTCCGCGAGGGCCATCGTCAGATCGCGCCGGGGGCCGGGAGCGGCCGCCAGCCAGCGTCCCAGCGTGTACGGACCGGGCAGACACTGCTTGACCGGGACCAGGCCCGCGTGCTCCTGGGCGCGGGACCAGGCGGCGACGCTGAGCGGCCCCGATCGGTGCGGCAGCCGCGAACCCTCCGGCAGGAGCGCCCGGCCGACGGCCCGCAGCGGATCGGGCCAGCGCACGGACCCGTCGGTCAGGAGGCCGAGGCCGGCCTCGATCTGGTCGTCGAGGACCGCCCGCACGGCGTCGTCGACAGCAGCCCCGGACGGGTCGAAGGGCACGGGCGCCGGGTAGCCGCCGGCCAGCGTCGCGAACACGCGTCGATCGTAGCCGGTCGATCGGCATCGGGTACCCTGCCGATCATGCCCAGCACCGGCGACCGCCTGGCCGGACGCTACGAGCTGATCGCGTCCCTGGGATCGGGTGGGTTCGCAACCGTCTACCGTGCCCGCGACCTGTGGCTCGGCCGGGACGTCGCCGTCAAGCTCCTGATCGCCCACCGGGGCGACGACCCGGTTGTCGCGGCCCGCTTCGGCCGGGAGGCACGAGCCCTCGCCGCGATCAGCCATCCGAACGTCGTCGCGATCCATGACGTCGGGGGTGGCGATCCGGCCGCTGGGTCCGAGCCGTTCATCGTCATGGACCTGTGCGCGGACGGCTCGCTGGCCGATCGCCTGGCGGCATCCGAGCTCGGCCTGCTCCCGCCCGACGCGCTCGTCCCGATCGTCGTGGACGTGGCCGCCGGCCTCGACGCGCTCCACGCGCACGGGATCGTCCACCGCGACGTCAAGCCGTCGAACATCCTCCTCGGCGACGGGCGGGCCCGGATCGCCGACCTCGGGATCGCCCTCGCCGAGCCGAGCGACCTGACCGCGACCGACACGACCGTCGGAACCCTGCCCTACCTCGCGCCCGAGATGCTCGCCGGCGCGCCCGCCAGCCCCGCCAGCGACGTGTACGCGCTGGGGGTGGTGGCGTTCCTCGGCCTCACCGGCGTGCTGCCGCGTCCGTCGCGCAGCCTGGCCGAGATCGTCGCCTCGAGCCGGGAGGCCACGCCCACCGTGTCCGACCGGGCGCCGCGTCTCGGGACCGGCTTCGACGAGCCGATCGCGGCGGCGCTGGCCCGCGACCCCGCAGCGCGGCCGGCGGCGGCCGCGCTCGGTGCGGCGCTCCGGGATCGGCTGGCCGGTCGATCGACGGGCCCGCTCCGCGGCCGGGCGGTCGCGGTCCCGGCCGTCGCGCCGAGCGCCTCCGATCTCGAGGCGACCACCAGGATCGCCGTCCCGACCGGCGATCCGGGCGCGGCCGGAACCTGGGAGCGGACGCGGGGCGTCGTCGGGCCGATCGCGATCGGGATCGCGATCGTCGCGCTCATCGCCGGCGGGCTGCTGCTCGCCCGCGGGCTCAATGCCTCCGCGGGCCCGGTCCCAAGCGCATCGCTCGCGGCCGCGCCCTCGTCACCGCCGCCGACCCCCACCCCCAGCCCGACACCGAGCCCAACGCCCACGCCCACCCCGACGCCGACCCCGACGCCGACCCCGAGCCCCACCCCGACGCCCGATCCGTTCGCCGAGGCCGCCGCGGCGGTGAGCCGCGCGCGCGACGCGGTTGCCGAGGCACGCGACAGTGGCGCGCTCAAGAACCGCGACGCCCGCGCGCTCGACGGCCGGCTCGACCAGGTCGACCGAGCGCTCGAACAGGGCGACGCCGCCGCCGCCCGCGATGCGGCCGACCGGTTCGCCCAGACCGTCGGCGACCTGACCGACCACGAGGACTTCCCCGCCGACGTGGCCGCCCGGCTCCAGGCGGCCGCGGACGACCTCGTCAATGCGGCCGGGGCGCTCCCGGGCTGACCGCCTTACACGGCGCTTACAGCCGGCCGCCGCGCGGCCGGTGCCGGACGGTATCCTCGGCCGGATGAAGACGATCCTGGTGATCGACGACGAGCGGAACATCGTCGAGCTGCTCCGGCTCTACTTCGAGAAGGAGGGCTGGGCGGTGATCTCCGCCGGCGACGGCGAGGCCGGACTCGAGCTCCACCGGCGCCACGAACCGGATCTGATCGTGCTCGACCTGATGCTCCCGAAGGTGGACGGCCTCGAGGTCTGCCGCGAGGTGCGCCGGCGGGGCGACACCCCGGTCCTGATGCTGACGGCGCGGGACGACGACGTGGACTCGATCGTCGGGCTCGAGCTCGGCGCCGACGACTACGTCACGAAGCCGTTCAACCCGCGCGCCCTCGTCGCCCGGGTCAAGGCGATCCTGCGCCGGACGAGCGGCGCCGGCCGGGCGAGCCGACCGATCGAGGTGGGAACCCTGCGGATCGACCCGCCGCGCCGGGAGGCGACCGTGGGGACGCGCCGACTCGAGCTCCGCTCGCGCGAGTTCGACCTGCTCGCCGCGCTGGCCCGTGATCCCGGCATCGTCCTGACCCGCGACGCCCTCCTGGAGGACGTCTGGGGCACCGACTTCCCGGGCGAGACGCGGACCGTCGACGTCCACGTGGCCGAGGTCCGCCGCAAGCTGGGCGACGACGGGCCCCGGATCGAGACGGTCCGCGGCCTCGGCTACCGCCTCCTGCCTCCGGGCCGGGAGCCGGTCGCGGAGCGGCCGTCCAGCCCCGGCGGGGCGTCGACCGGCGAGCCCGGTGCGCTCGAGGCCCCGGCCGACCCGGCGACCTCCGGCTGACCGGGATGCTCCGCCGGCTGAGCGCCCGCATCGCGCTCGCCTTCGCCGCCGTGGCGCTGATCACCCTGGTCGCCGTCGGCGCCACGCTGTTCGTCGCGTTGCGCGGGCTGCACGCCGATGGGGCGACGGCCGCCCTCGCCCAGACGAGCCAGCCCTTCGTGTTCCAGCTCCGGGCGGCGACGCTGACCGGCAATGCCCGCCAGCTGCTGGCCGATCTCCGGGCCCAGGCGCCCGACGGTGTCTCGGTCGAGCTCGTCACGGCCGACGGCCAGGTCGTCGACCTCGGCGGCGCGGCGGTCCCGATCTCGCGGTTCCCGATCGATCCGACGGCCACGCGGGGGTCGGTCGACACCGGCTCGGTCGCCGGCGCGGACGGGAAGGCCTACGTCTATGCCGCGACGACGCTGCGCGGTCCGAACGCGGTCGGGCCGCGGGCGATCGTCCTGTTCCAGCCCGACACCTCGGGCGCCGAGGCGATGCGCGACCTGACCCGGACGCTGCCGGCCGTCGTCCTGCTCGTGATCCTGGCCGGCGCGCCGATCGCCTACGTCCTGAGCCGGTCGGTCACCGGACCGCTCCGCCGGCTCGCGACGGCGACGGCCGACCTGCCGGCCGCCGATCCCCGGCCGCTCCCGCTCGAGGGCCCGACCGAGGTCCGCGACCTGACCGACCGGTTCAACGCGATGGCCGCTGAGCTGGCGGAGACCCGCGAGCGCGAGGCGCGACTCCTGGCCGACCTGCGTCACGACCTGCGCACGCCGCTGACGGTCATCGGCGGATTTGCCGCTGCGCTGTCCGACGGGACGGCCGTGGGCGACGATGCCGTCACGGCCGCCCGGGCGATCGGCGAGGAGACGGCCCGGCTCGAACGGCTCCTGGCCGAGCTCGAGGCGCTCGAGCGGCTGCGCGACGGCGCGGCCGGACTGCGACCCGAGCGGCTCGACGCGGCCGTGCTCCTCGACGAGACGGTGACCCGGTTCGCGCCGTCGGCCACGGCGGCGGGGATCGAGCTCGGCGCGATCGTCGACGGACCGGCCGCCCCGGGACCCGGGCTCGCCTTCGCGGCCGACCGGCTGGCCGTCGAACGGATCCTCGGCAACCTCGTCGCCAACGCGCTCGCCGTGGTCCAGCCGGGTGGCCACGTCTGGCTCGCGGCCCGGCCGGTGGCATCCGTCGGACCGTCAGGCCGCCCCGGCGTGGCGCTCAGCGTCACCGACGACGGTCCGGGCTTCCCGCCGGGCGACGTCGACCGGGCGTTCCAGCGCTTCTACCGGGGCGATCCCAGCCGGACCGGGACCGGGACCGGGCTCGGGCTGGCGATCGTCCGGGAGCTCGCGCGGGCCCACGGTGGCGAGGCCATCGCCGAGAACGTCGCGCCCCACGGAGCGCGGCTGAGCGTGACCCTGCCAGAGACTCCGCTCGCCTCCGACTGAGCGGCGCTCAGCGACCCGCCACGAGCGACGGCGGTCCGCTCGCTGGATTGCCGTCGCCGGGCGTCCCGAACCGGCTCGGATCCGACCCGATCGCGACGCCCACGACGATCACCGTCAGCAGCGCGAGGACGGCCAGCAGGCGGACGAGGAACAGCAGCCGGCGGTCGGTCGCCTCCGGGGCGATCGCGGACGCGGACCCGCCGGCGGGTGCCTGCCACAGGTCGCGGACCGTCCGCACGTTGCCCGGGACCAGCACGAAGCCGAGCCACAGCCCCGCGGCCAGGCCGCCCAGGTGCGCCGCGATGTCGATGTTGCCGCCGGCGCCGTTGTAGACGAAGTCGAAGACGAGGTTGATCGCGATCAGGATCCCGACCTGGCTGACGAGCCCGCGCGCCCGTCGATCGAGCAGCGGATGGTGCGCCCGTGTCGCGGCGAGCATGACCCCGAACAGCCCGAAGATCGCCCCCGAGGCCCCGACCGACGTCTCCGGCCCGCCGAACAGGAAGCTCGCCATCGAGCCGGTCAACGCGCACAGGACGTACATCAGCCCGAACAGCTTCCAGCCGTAGATCCGCTCGACGATCGGGCCGACGAGGTAGAGGGCGTACATGTTGAGGAGGAGGTGGAGCGGGTTCTCCTGGATCGGCGCGTGGACGAGCGTCACGGTGAGGAGCCGCCACCATTCCCCGGCCGCCACCGCCGCCTTGTCGAGTGCCAGGGCGTTCATGATCGCCACCCCGGTCTCATCGGTGGTGGACGCGGCGAGGGAAACGATGACGGTCAGCCCGATGATCAGGTACGTCAGCGGGATCGGCAGGCCGGTCTGGCCGCGGCTTCGGGCGAAGTAGCGGCGGGCCCCGCGCGGGTCGCCGGTCTCCTTGGTCAGCCAGCCGAGTCGCGAGGCGATCTCGGCCTTGTCCTCGGCCGGCGCACGTTTGTCGGCCTCGCGATAGGCGGCCAGCGCGCCGGTCAGGTCGCCCTCGCGGACGAGGGCCGCCGCGATCTGCCGCCAGGCCGGGTAGGTGCTCGGGGTCTCGGGCAGCTTGACGACCTCGCGCCAGGTCGCCAGCGCGTCCTCGTCCCGGTCGATCCGGAAGAGCACGTTGCCGAAGCCGAGGATCGCCGCCGCGGTGATGGCGTGATCGTCGAACCCGATTACCCGCTGGTAGTAGCCACCCGCCTGGGCGGGCTCGTCTCCCGCCAGCAAGCGGTCGCCGATCTCGAGGAAGGCCAGTGCGGTCCGGCGATCCAGCGGTCCGGAGACGGACGGGTCCGGGATCGCCGGGTCCCGGGGCACCGCGGGTGGGCCGACCGGAACTCTGCGATCGGGGTCGGAGGCGGCGCCCGGCTCGGGAGCGGTCGGGTCCATCGGGCGGACTGTATCAAGGTTACGATCGGACGATGTGCGGCCGGTTCACCCAGCAGCGACCCACCGCCGAGCTCGCCGACCTGTTCGAGGCGGAGCCCCTGGTCGACGACCCCGGCGGCCACTTCAACCTCGCTCCCACGGACCCGGCGACGGTCGTGGTCGAGCGCGACGACCGACGCGGGCTGACGACGTATCGCTGGGGCCTGCTGCCGCACTGGAGTCCGGATCCACGGACGGCGGCGCGACGGATCAATGCCCGCGCCGAGACGGTCGCGACGAGTCCCTCGTTCGCCGACTCCTTCCGCCGTCGCCGGTGCATCGTCCCGGCCGACGGCTTCTACGAATGGCAGCGCGACGGGGCGGTCCGCCGGCCGTTCTACATCCGCCGGCGCGACGGGGCGCCGCTCGCGCTCGCCGGGCTGTGGGCCGGCTGGCGCGACCCGCTGACCGACGAGGTGCGGCGGACCTTCGCCATCGTGACCACGACGCCGAACGGGCCGATCGCCGAGCTCCACGACCGGATGCCGGTGATCCTCGAGTCGGCCGCATGGGGACGCTGGCTCGCCCCGTCGGGCGGTGACGTCGGCGAGCTCCACGGACTCCTCCGGCCGGCGCCCGACGACGCGCTCGAGATCGTGCCGGTCGGGCCGCTCGTCAACAGCGTGCGCAACAACGGTCCCGAGCTCATCCGGCCGCTGTCGGCCTGACCGGGCTCAGTCGAGAGCGCGCTCCCAGCCACCCGCGCTCGCGGCCGAGGCGAGGGCCGTCTCCGCTGGGACGCCCCGGTCGAGCTCGGCGGCGAGCAGGCCGACCGTCCGGGCGAAGACGCCGTCGGGGTCGTCGGCGGGTGCCTCGAGCACGAACGCGCCGGGTGGCGGATCGGGTGCCCGGCGGCCGGGCGGCAGCAGCACGATCATCGCGGCGCCGGCGTAGGCCGCGGCGTCGGCGGCAATGGCCAGCGTATCCGGCGGCAACGCCTCGGCGACGACGACCACCGCGAAGCCGACCAGGTAACGGAGTGCCAGGTCGAGGTCCCCGGCATCGAGGGTGGCCGCGGCCACCGAGCCCTCCCCCACGCCGGTCGATGGGGCCACGGTCACGAGGGCGTCGAGACCGTCGCCGGCCGTCGCGTCGCCGGCCGTCGCGTCGCCGGCGCCGCTTGTCGCGGGAGCGACGGAGGTCGCCCGACCGGCGTCGCGCAGGACCGCCACG
>CAWGTR010000018.1:0-109982 GCA_963825545.1 uncultured Chloroflexia bacterium
CTTCTTCGCGGCCTTTGCGAGTGCCGCGGACGGTCTCGATGCCGCGATCGAGATCCAGCGCCGCCTCGTTCGCCATCGCCGGGAGCATGGCTTCGCCCCGTGGGTCCGGATCGGGCTCCACACGGCGGAGGCGACCCGCCGCGGGCGCAACTACAGCGGCCGGGGCGTGCACGTCGCAGCGCGCGTCGGCGCCGCAGCCCAGCGCGAGGAGATCCTCGCCTCGAGCGCGACCCTCGTCGACGCGACGGCGCGCTTCAGGCTGTCCGCGCCGCGAGAGCTGACCCTGAAAGGCGTACGTGAGCCAGTCGAGGTGCGGTCGGTAGACTGGCGGTAATAGCGGCGCACTCGCCAGGCGCAACAGTCGCGGGGTCGTGGCGGATCTCCTCTGCCTCGTATCGCGTACATCCAGGTGCTAAGCGAGGCGGTCGACTAGTCCCGCTGCGAGATGGGGTCGCAGGCATCCGGGTGCCTCCGTCTGCCCGAGCGGTCCCGGCCCGCTGTCGGCCTTGACGGACGTCGGCGTGGCGGCCGATTGACGACTCTGGCCGTGCCGCGATCCGGGGATTGATAGTCGATTGCGATGCGGCGACGCAGCCGACCACGCCCCGTCGAGCCGTCCGGCGAGACCATCGCCGCATGTCGATGACGACGGCGAGGTTCCTCGCGCGATCGCGATCGGGTCGCGCATATGACCGCCCGTGGTCGAGCACGTCATAAACGAGCTGACCGCTGCCGTGGCCAACTACACCCTCAACGACCGAGCGGTCGCCCACGCTCGCAAGCTCATCGCGGCCCGCCAGTACGTGCTTGACAGCGATTGGGGCGAGGTTGCCCCGGTGGCGGACGACGAGAACGCGTACCTCAAGGCCCACTCGTGGGACGACTACGCGGCCTGGCATCTCGGGCTGACCGACGGCGCCACCGACGATACCAAGGCCGCTATGCCTTCGTCTTCGGCGACTTCCGGCGGGTTCACCGGACCGGGCTGATCGCGTGCGTCTACCGTGCGTCCGAGTGGCGGCACAAGGCGATCGAGCTCGCGGCCCACGACCTGCTCCAGGAGCTGGACCGCACGAGCCGCGGACCGCCCGCGATGTTGATCACGTGGCCAGGACCGACGGAACCATCGTCTCGATCCACTATCGGGCCTCGAAGACCAGGCAGTGGTCACTCACGATCCCGGGTGGACGATCGTCCCAGCACACGGGGATGTCGCCGCGGAACGCCAGGTGCCTGGCGACGCGGGCCGCCACGTCGAACGCGAGCGGCGTCACCTGCCCGTCGTGCTCGATGGTCGCGACGTTGACCACTGCGTGACCTCCGGGCCGAAGGATCGCCGCGACCTGGCCGAACACGTCCTCGAGCTCGTCAAGGTACCGATCGTAGTCGCCATCGAGGGTCCGGTAGCCAGTCAGCGGGTTCTCCGGATGGCCGGTCGAGGGCATGTACGGGGGCGAGGTCAAACAGAGGTCGACGGGTCCGGGCACCAGCGCCCGCAGGGCACGAGCATCGCCGCACACGACGGTCACGCCCGTCGTCGTCTCGCGGAGGTAGCGAGCTCGGTCCTCGAGAAGCTCGATCGCGATCAATTCGCGACCGAGCCAGGTCGCGACGCGCGCCGTGGTCCCATAGCCGGCGAACGGGTCGATGACGATGTCGCCCGGTCGTGAGTAGGCCTCGATCACGGTCCGGACGAGCGACTCCGGGAAATGGACGTCGCCGCCGGAAGGTGGTTGCTGGGCGAGATGCTCGGCACGAGAAACGGAGATGCACGCCAGCATCCGTGGAGTATCGCAACGCGTCGCCAGCGACGCGTTGTCTTGTGCCCTTCCCAAGGTCGTTGCCGCTAGTCGGGTCTTATGACGCTCGCGCAGGGTCCTGATTTGGCGCGTCGTGGCATCCTGCAGGGCGATGTACCTGCCCGATCACTTCCGCCCGAGCGACGCCGACGTGGCCGAGTTGCTCGCGGGCATCGGCGCCGGCGAGCTGATCACCGCGACCGGCCGAGGCATCCTGGCGACGATGCTGCCGCTCATCTGGGAGCCTGCCGGCGGGTCCACGGAGGCCGGCGAGCACGGCCGCCTGATGGGCCACGTCGCGCGGAACAACCGCCAATGGCAGGAGCCTGCGCTGGGCGAGGCGCTCGTGATCGTCCGCGGGCCGGATGCCTACATCTCGCCCGCCTGGTACGAGACCAAGCGTGAACACGGGCGGGTCGTTCCGACCTGGAACTACGTGACGGCGCACCTCCATGGTCGGCTCCTCATCCACGACGACCTTGCGTGGTGCGAGCGGAATGTCCGGGCCCTCGTCGAACGACACGAAGCGGGACGGCCTGAACCGTGGTCGGTCGACGATGCGCCGCCGCGGTACATCGAAGGTCAGCTCCGGGCGATCGTGGGCGTGGAGGTGATCGTCAGTCGGGTCGAGGCGAAGTCCAAGCTCAGCCAGAACCGGTCGTCGGCCGATGTCCTCGGTACGATCCGCGGCCTTGAGGCCGTCGGCGACCCTCAGTCGCTGGCCACCGCGGCCGTGATGCGGCGCACCGAGGCACGCGACCGCGAGCGATAGCAACCATTTGCTTCGAGGGTCAGCGCCACCGAGCGGTCGAGCTCAACGGACGCGAAGGGGAGCAACCGCGGCCTCAAGCAGTTGGGCCTGGACCGGGCTAGGCTTCGGCGATGGCCCACCCCCCAGTCCGGGTCGGAAGTGTGCAAGTCGTGCCACTGTGCGACGGATGGGCGCCGCTGCCGCTCTCGCGCGAGGCTCCCGGCCACAAGGTCGACTGGTCCGCAGAGCGCGAGGCGTACCCGTGGGCGTTCGACGCTCGGGATGACGGGAGCTGGGCCTGGCACGTCCATGCGTTCCTCCTGCGGTTGAGCGGGGGATCGGTGCTCGTCGACAGCGGGATCGGGCACCTGGGACGCCCGCCCACCGACGTGGCGGGACGGATCGACGAGGAGCTGCACGCGGCGGGCGTCACCCCGATGGACGTGCGGCACGTGATCCACACGCACCTCCACTCAGACCATGCGGGGGGCGCCTGCCGGCCGGACGGAGAACCTCGGTTCCCGAACGCAGTCCATCACGTGCACCCGGCCGATTGGGACTTCTTCGCGGGCTCAAACGACCGCCAGGACTTCCAGGGCCGGAGCGCGATGCGCCGGCTCGAGGAGCTCGGGATGCTGGACCTCGATTCCGAGGACCGCAACGTCGCGCCAGGTGTGCGAGTCCTTCACACCCCCGGTCACACGCCGGGGCACCGCAGCGTGCTCCTGTCCGACGGCCCGATCTCGATGCTGTTCACCGGTGACCTGCTCCATCTGCCGATCCAGGTTTCCCACCCGGAGTGGCAGTCCAGCCACGACGAGGAGCCCGAACTCGGGATCGCGTCGCGGGTCGGGTTGCTCACGCGGGCGCGGGACGAGCGCTGGGGTGTTGCCGTGAGCCACTTCGGACGACCGTTCGGCATCGTGGACGGGCGCGAGCGCAGCCAGCGGTGGGGGTCAGTTTGATCGCGAAACGGACGAACGATGGCGGGCACTCGTGGGTCGGCATGGCGCTTCGTTGATCCCTTGGGCGGAACTGGGAGCCAGTGTCCGAGCGCGGGCATCTGCCATGACCCAGCGATGTGAGGCTCGAGCACCCGGATGCGCCGCTCCGGGGTCCTCTCGGCCAGAGATCGCTTTCTTCGCGCCGGGATGGATCGCCACGCCGACGCTGGCGGCGCAAAACGGGCAGCCCTGCCCCATGGTGAGGTCGTCCGCCACCTGACAGTCGTGTGATGCTTCGGGCGTGAACCCCGGACTCGTGCTGGGCATCGTCGGCTCGCTCATTGCGGTCTGGGTCGTCTTTCTCCTGATCTTCTGGGTGCTCCGGCCGAAGGGCGCCTCGATGATGGAGCTGGTCCGGCTCGTACCCGACGTCCTGCGGATGCTTCGCCGCCTGGCCGGCGACTCGGAGGTCGCGCTCGACGCTCGCGTCGTCGTCGTCGCGATGCTCGCCTGGTTGATCTCGCCGATCGACCTCATCCCGGACTTCATCCCGGTCATCGGGCCGATCGACGATGTCGTCGTGGCGATCGCCGCCCTGCGCTACGTCAGGCGCCGTGTGGGCGTAGCGGGTCTCCGAGAGCGCTGGTCGGGCACCGATGAGGGCTTTGCGTTGCTGGGCCGGGTCGTGGGCTTCGGAAGCGCAGATTGACCCGCCTACGGCCCGCGCAGTGTCACGAAGGGCCGTCCGTCCGCGATCACGATCCCAACCGGGTTGCTTCCGACTGCGATCGTCGCCACCACCTCGTTCGTGGCCGGGTCGATCCGGCTGATCGTGCCGTCGTCGGTGTTCGCCACCCACACCGCGTTGTCGGCGATGGCGATCCCGGAGGCCCCGTGGCCCACCTTGATCGCCGTCGGCAGATAGGTCGTCGCCGAGGTCCGCAGGACATATCCGTCGGGATGGTTGGGGCGATCCAGGTCGGGGACGCCCCGCGCGTCGTGCCGGGCGGCGGCGGCCCCCTCACCCCGGCCGTCGTCGAGGTCGTGGACACGGGGCTATAGATGTTGGCCTGGTTGAGGTCGGCACTCACGGGCAGGATCTGCCCGGTCACCCGATTGGTGACCCACAGGGTCCGCCCGACGAAGATGAGGTCGACATAGCCGGAGCCTGCCCGACAGCCGCAGGGGACTCCTGGGGCCACTGGCGAACTCGCCGCGCCGGCAGGCCCTCCTGTGGGCGATCACCGCCGGCCTCCTCGCCTTCGGCCTGCTCGGCATCATCGACGCGATCCAGTAGCCGACGATCCTCGCGAGTAAGGTGACGTCGGTCACGAGCCGATGTCCGTCGCTACGAGGTGTCGATCGATGGAGCACATCCCGCCGGCGAGTCGCCAGGACCTGCTGACCATCATGTCGACCGAGCACTTCACGCTCCAGGGCGCGCGCTCCGCGTCGATCAGCGACGCGAACGGCCGAACCAGCTTCTTCCTGAGCACCCTGTCGGCCGGCGTCGTGGCGCTCGCGTTCACCGCCCAGGTCGCCCAGGCCGCGTTCACGGCGTTCGCCCTGATCGTCCTGCCGACCGTCCTGATCATCGGCCTGGCGAGCTTCGAGCGTCTCCTCCAGCTCGGCATCGAGAACATCCGAACGGTGGTCGCGATCAACCGCGTGCGCCGCTACTACCTCGAGGTCGCGCCCGAGCTGCGACCGCACTTCACCCTGTCGGATCGCGACGATTCGGCGGGCGTCCTGTCCAGCCTCGGCTCGATCCGAGGTGGGATCAAGCCGTGGGACCTGTTCGTCACGAACGCCGGCCTAGTGGCGATCGTTGACGCGATCCTGAGCGGCGTCATCGCCACCCTGGTGGTGTCGGCGGCGAACGGCAGCGAGCGTCTCGCAGCGGCCGTCGGGATCGTCGCCGGGGCGATCGTCTTCGGCCTGCTCACGCTCTACCTGGCGCGCAACTGGCGGGCCGCGATCCGAACCTTCGGGGTGCGGTTTACGCCGGATCGGGCGTTCGCCGAGTCGCACCCCGCGGCCGACCCGGACGTCGCCGAACGCCAGGAACCGCCGGCGCGCTGAACGGCGCCCAGGGCTCAGCTCGGGGCGTCTCCCGCTGTCCGCTCCCCGAGCTCGACGATCCGACCCTCGATCGGCCCGATGTCCGGGTACTCCTCGTGGTGGGCAACGCCGGCCAGCGGCAGGCCGAGCGCGGTCGCCGCAGCGTCGGTCAGGAACAGGTAGGGGTGGACGCCGATCCGCTCCCGGACCGTGTTCTTGAGCATTCGATGCGCGACGGTCACAGCCGGGCCGAGCAGGTCGCTGCTGGACCCGATGTTCTGGCGGACCGCGACTCCGCGATGCAGCACCACCTTGAGGTCGAGGTGGGCGACGGCGGGGCAGGCCGTGCAGACATGGTCGTTGGCGGGGATGGCCCGCGTCCGTCCGGCGACGAATGCCCGGTACATCGCCTCGACCTGCCCGACGACGCGCTCGCCGTCGCCGTCGAGATCGGCGGCCGACGCGGCGGCGAAGACGGCGTCGCCCTCGAGCTTCACCAGCGCGAAGTCGGGTGCCACGCCCTCGATAACCGTGTCGAGCAGGTCCGCAAGCACCGAGTAGGCGGCCGGGATGCCCGCGCTGAAGTCGACCCCGTGCGCCTCCTCGACCCCGGACATGAAGCCAGTGAAGCCGGAGATGTCGGCGAGCAGGAGATACCGCTCGCCTGCCGGAGCCTCGGTTCTTGTCGGCGACCCGGATCCCGGTGCTGTCTCCACGCTCCTCCTGTCGCTCGTTCGCTGCGGCGGGTAGCCCCGGTCCGTCATCGTACTCGGGCCTGCTGGCCGTCGGCGACGGACCTCGCTATCGATCTAGCTGTCTTCGGGCGGCGTGTCCGGCTGCCAGACGTAGATCCGGGCCTCGGCTCGCGGGGACCACTGGTCGGTGCGGACGTAGTGCCCCCCGGCAGCTGCACTGCCGACGATCCCCTCGTTGAGCGACGGCCACCGCCCGACCGTGTACTCGGCCGGCCAGCTCCCACCCGTGGCCTCTCCCAGGTCCTTGCGCGCGCCGTCTCGAGGGCCACCCCGGAAGGCGATCACGATCCGTTCGTGTCGAGCCATCTGCTGATCGTAGACCCGGTGGCCTCACGTCTCCCCGCGGCGTCGCACCGAGGACCCGGCTGCCTCGGCCCTCCCGGAACGCACCTGCTAGATTCGGGCCGTGGAGATCATGGGCGTCCAGATCCGGACGATCGTCAAGGACAACGTCGCGACGCGCTGCGACGGCTGCCTCGGGATCATCGAGGGCACGCCCTGGCGGATCAACCTCCTCGACATCGTGTCGCCCGAGGCGGCGTCATCCTGGACTGCCCGACCGGCGATCAACCCCGGTCCGTTCCAGTTCCACCCCGACCCGGCCCACGTCCGGGCGTGGATGGCCGCCAAGGGCTACCTGTTCTGCCGCCGCGGCATCGTCCGTGAGCTTATGCGGCCGATCCCGATCCCGGGCGACGAGCCGCGCTGGGGCCTGTGCGATGGGCTCCACCGCGACGACCACGAATTCATCCCCGCCTGACCCGCGGGGCCGAGCACTTACCGCCCAGTGGCGAGACTGACCGTCGAACAATGAACCTGAATGTGCTGCTCCCGGCGCTGACCTCGATCCTGGCGCTCGTCTTCAGCCTGTTCGTGCTCGACCAGTGGATCGAGCGCCGGCGCGCCTACCAGCTCGTCTGGACGCTCGGGATGCTGTTCTTCGGGCTCGCCGCCGGCGCCGAAGCACTCGCCGCAGCCGGCGGCTGGTCGGAGCCGCTGTACCGGGTGTGGTACCTGACCGGTGCGGTCTGGACCGCCGGCTGGCTGGGGCTCGGCACCGCGTTCCTGCTCGGCCGGACACGCTTCGGCTACACGTTCGCGTTCTGCCTCGGCCTGGCCGGTCTGTTCACCGTCCTCAGCCAGGCCAAGTACGACTACCCGGGCTCCGGCAGCGCCCCGATCCTGTACTTCATCGCGGCGCTCGTGCTTGCCATCGCCGTCGGCGTGGAGACGTACTTCAACAACGACCGCTGGCCCATCCTCGCGGCCGTCGCCGTGGTCGGAGCCACGGTCCTGAGCATCGTCCTCATGGCCACCACGACGCTGGCGCCGCCCGGCTACGCGGTCGACCCGGCGACCGGGGCCCCGACCGCCGAGCTGTTCCCGGGCACCCTCCGCCTGCTCACGCCGTTCATGAACGTGACCGGCGCGTTCGCCCTGGTCCTCGGCGCCGTCTTCTCGACCTACGTGTTCATGCCCAAGCGACGGGTCCTCGACTACTCGCTCGACCCCAACCAGCCGGGCGACCAGTTCCTGTTCAACCTCCTCATCTCGCCGATCGCGATCACGGTCAACTTCGTGGCCTCGGTGCCGCTGGCCGTCCGGGCGTTCCTCAACGGCCGGATGAACAGCCGCGCCCCGGCGACGGCGCTCATCGCCCTGGGCGCCCTGATCCCGGCGGTCACCGACAGCCTCAACCGGTTCGGCACGACCCAGTACTACGAGCTCGGCAAGCTCGTCGGGGTCATCCTGCTGTTCGCCGGGTTCCTCGTGTCGACCGAGGTCTTCCGCGAGGTCCGGATCCCGTTCACCCACATCCGGCTCCGGGCCGAGCGGCCCGACACGGCATCCGAGGCGCGCTCCGACTAGGCGTCTCCGGCGGGTCGGCCGGGCACCCCGCGCTATACTCGGCCGGTCCACGAGCGCTCCCTCGACGCCGCATCCGAGGTTCGATTGCGAGTCCGCAAAGCCGTCTTTCCTGCCGCCGGCTGGGGCACCCGCTTCCTCCCGGCCACGAAGGCGCAGCCCAAGGAGATGCTCCCGCTCGTCGACAAGCCGGTCATCCAGTACGCCGTCGAGGAGGCGGTCGCCTCCGGCATCGAGCAGGTCATCATCGTCACCTCCAGCCAGAAGCGGGCGATCGAGGACCACTTCGACCTGTCGTACGAGCTGGAGCACCTGCTCGAGGAACGCGGCGACGTCGAGATGCTCCGGCGCATCCGCCACATCAGCGACCTGGCCCAGATCGCCTACGTCCGCCAGAAGGAGCAGCTCGGGCTGGGCCACGCGGTGCTGGTGGCCAAGGAGCTCATCGGCCACGAGCCGTTCGCCGTGATCCTGTCCGACGACGTCGTGGTCGGCGACCGCCCGGCGATCGGCCAGCTGATCCACGCCTACGACCAGGTCCACGCGTCCGTGATCGCCGTCACCGAGGTGCCCCGCGAGGAGACCGGCCGGTATGGCGTGATCGACCCCGAGCCGGCTGGCGACAACCTCGACCACGGCCGACTCCACCGGGTGAAGGGGGTCGTCGAGAAGCCCGACCCGTCGGTCGCGCCGTCCACGCTCGCGATCATCGGGCGCTACGTGCTGACCCCGAAGATCTTCGACAAGCTCGAGCAGACCCCGCGCGGCGCGGGCGGCGAGATCCAGCTCACCGACGCCATCGAGGCGTTGATGGAGGAGCAGGAGGTCTACGCCTACGAGTACGAGGGGACGCGCTACGACGCGGGGACCACGATGGGCTGGCTGAAGGCGTCCGTCGAGCTGGCGCTGCAGCGTCCGGACCTGTCGGCCGAGTTCCGGACCTACCTCGCGAACCTCGCCCTGTAGGACCCCACCGGACCGCTCCGGCGCTCCGCGAGCCGTCACCCGGCGGCCGGGGCGGCCGTCATCCGGTGCGGTACGATGCCCGCCGGGCCAGGCCGGTCCGGGCGGTGCCGAACAGCGAGGAGAGCACTTGGCGGAGATCGGAAGCGTCCTCGGCGGTCGATATCGACTCGTCGAGCTGCTGGGCCAGGGCGGGATGGCGACGATCTATCGCGCCACCGACGGCCAGCTCGGACGCGACGTCGCGATCAAGATCCTTCGCCCCGAGTACGGCCGCGACCCCGACTTCGTCGCCCGCTTCCGGATGGAAGCCCAGTCGATCGCGTCGCTGAACTCGCCCAACATCGTGGCGGTCCACGACTTCGGGATGGATCCCGCCGGGCCGTTCATCGTGATGGACTACGTCGACGGCGAGGACCTGTCGACGCTTCTCCGGCGGAACGGGCCGCTGACGCCTTCGCAGGCCGCCCGGATCGCCGCGGAGGTCGCCCGAGCGCTGGCGGCTGCCCATGCGCGCGGGATCATCCATCGCGACATCAAGCCTGGCAACATCCTGCTGGCCCAGGGTGGCCGGGTGCTGGTGACCGACTTCGGGATCGCCCGGGCGGTCGCCGAGGCGCAGATGACCCTGCCCGGGACGACGCTCGGCTCGGTCCAGTACATGAGCCCCGAGCAGGCCCGCGGCGAGTCGGCGACCGAGCGTTCGGATCTCTATTCGCTCGGCGTCGTCCTGTTCGAGATGCTCGCCGGTCGGCGGCCGTTCGAGGGCGACAGCGCCGCTTCGATCGCGCTGGCCCGGCTGACCCCGCCGGTCCCGATGCCGTCGACCTACCGCGCCGGGATCCCGCCGGTCCTCGAAGCGATCTGCCGCAAGGCGATGGCGATCGATCCCGCGGAGCGGTTCCAGTCGGCGACGTCGATGGCCGACGCGCTCGAGGACCAGCTTGCCGATCGGTCCGCGGCTGCGGCCGGACTGGCCGCGGGTGTGGCCGGCGTGGCCGCAGCCGCGACGGTGGTCGCCGGAACGGCCCGGCCGAACCCGCCGATCCCCTATGCGGCCGACGCATACGCCGGCGCGGGCAGCGGGACCCCGCCCCCGGCGCCGCCAGTCGCGCCACCGACCCAGATGGTCGATGACGACGATGGAGGCGGCCCCGGGCCGTGGGCATGGATTGCCGGGCTGCTCGGCCTGGCCATCCTGCTCGCGGTGGGATTCCTCGCCTACCGACTGCTGACCGGCGGCGGGACCCCGACGGCCCAGCAGGTCCAGGTCCCGAACTTCGTCGGGCAGACGCTCGAGCAGGCGCAGCAGCTCGCCGGCGTCGCGGGTGTCACCCTCCAGTCGACGTTCGTCAAGGGTGACCAGCCCGAGGGGACGATCACGACCCAGGACCCGGCGGCCAACGCGACGATCAACAAGGGCGGCACGGTGACCGTCACCGTGGTAACCGGCCAGGCGCTGGTCGCCGTCCCGGATGTCCGGAACCAGACCGAATCGAATGCGCTCAAGGCGCTCGTCCAGGTCGGCCTGACGCCTGGGACGAAGGCCGACGCCTTCGACCCGGCCGTCCCGGAGGGATCGGTGATCGCGACCTCGCCGACGGCCGGGACGCAGGTTGCCGTCGGGACGACCGTCGACTACGTCCTGTCCAAGGGGCCCGAGCCGACGCCGAGCCCGACGCCCTCGCCGACGCCCGCTCCGACCCCCACCCCGACACCGCCGCCAACCCCGTCGCCGACGCCGCTGTCGAACGTCGGGGAATACCGTTGCGAGACCCTCGACCAGGCCACGTCCGACATCACCGGCGACGGGTTCGTCGTCGGGACGGTCACCCCTGAGCCGTCGGGCTACACGGCGGCCGGGGACTCGCTCGTCTTCGCCCAGGATCCGCTGCCCGGCAAGAAGCGCGCCCCGGGGACGGCGATCAACCTGTCGGTCTACGACCCTGCGTCGTATCCCTTCCCGACCTGCCCGCCGGGCCCGTAGGGCCAGCAGCGACCGGCCCTCGACGCCGAGCCGGGCTCAGCCGTCGATCTCGACCCAGAACCGGGTAGGGGAATCCGTCGCGAGGCGACCGTCGTCCGGCCCCGGCAGATCGAACGGCCGTTCGGGGTCGGAGCGGGCGACCGAGACCGCCTCGGCGACGACCGCCGTCGGGGCCGACCAGCACGAGCGGATCTCGTCTCCGCCGAGCGGGCTCCGGCCGCGGTCGAGGCCGCAGTAGCCGAGCCCGCCGAACACAGCGTGGCGGAAGTTGGCGCAGGTCGCGCAGCTCGTGCTCGAGCGGCGACACACCCAGCAGCGGGACGCCTCGGCCTGGGGGGTCCCACAGTGCGGGCAGCGCCAGACGGGCATGGCCGGATGGTAGCTGCGCGTCGGGCCGCTGTCGAGCCGGATCAGGGGTTGACGGTGATGAACGTCTGGCTCGTGGTGTCGCCGTACGCCTTCGTGTGGACGAGCGCGGCCGCAACGCCCCGTCCCAGCGACCCCTTCGGGATGGCGGTCGTCCAGCGCGCCTTGCCCTCGCCGTCCGTGGTGATGGTCCGCGTGATCGGTGCGACCCCGGGCGGGGTGAGCGTGAACGTAACGGTCGCGCCGTCGAGCGGATGGCCGTCCGGGTCGGTCACGCGGACGGTCAGGGTGATGTTGTCCGGCAGCCGCTTGCGCGAGAACTGGTAGCGCGACGCGGTGATGTCGGCGCGCAGCTTGCCGGCGCCACGGTTGACGTTGATGACCGTCGCGGCCTGGTTCAGTGCCGGGTCGGTGGCCGTGATCCGGATCCCGTTCGGGCCCGGGGAGATCGCCAGGACCAGCTGGAAGGACCCGTCGTCCCCGGCCGTGCCGGTCACCGATGCGTTGTTCGCCTCGTTCCTGGCGACCATCGTGCTGCGCGCCTGGGTCTTGCCGATGATCGTGACCGTCTTGCCGTTGACCGTCGCGTCCTTGGCCGGCCGGGTGATCGTGATCTTCGGCGTGGCGAGGTCGAGGATGTAGGTCACCGCCTTCGACGGGTCGCTCTCGCCGCCGGGTCCGTAGAGCGTGGCCGTGAAGTCGTTGCGGCCCTTGGCGAGGGCGACCCCGGGCACCGTGAAGGCCGGCGTCGCCCCGACCGGCACCTCCGCCAGCTGGAGCGGGTTCTGACCCTGGAGCTGGCGATAGATCCGGACCGTGACCCCGTCCTGGCCGACGTAGGCCGCGGGGACGGTGCCCGTCAGGTCGACGGTCTTCTGGTTCGTGTACGGCTCGGTCGGCAGGCTGAGCGCCGGGGCGTTCGGGGCGATCAGCTCGCTCGGGCTCGGGCTCGGGACTCGAGGTGACCTGCGAGATGGCATCCGAGAACGTCGTCGAGACCAGGGCGACCGCGCGGCCGACGAGCCCGACGCCGGCGAAGACGACGATCCCGCTCAGGGCGACGATCCCGGCGACGAGCAGGATGCGGAAGTAGATCGGCATGCCCGACCCGCGCTCGATCTTGCGGTGGGGGGCGAGTCGGTTCGGGGATGGCGGTCGGGTCGCCGGTCGCTTCGCGGGTGCGGGGCGGCCCGTCGACGGCGGACGGGGTCGGACCTGGGAGGTGCGCTGGCGCCGGCTCGTCATCGAGCTGCATTGTCGCACGCCCGATGGAATGGGCCGATCACGCTGCGTCAGCCCGCGTTGTACTCTGGCGCGGTGAGCGGGCGTGCGGTGACGTCCGCCCGAAAACGAGGAATGCGTGCAGGCCCGAAAGCCCAACAGCGCCCAGCCGTCGGGTCCATCCGGACGCCCATCCTTCGGGATCGGCCCGATCGCGAGGGTCGCGACGCGGCAGCCTCCGGCCGGCACCCGTCCCGGCTACCCGCCGCTGCCCGTGCTCGCCCGTGGCGGGGCGTTCGGCTTGCCGAACCTGCGGCGCAACGTGTGCCCGCACTTCTACATGACCGGGACCCGCGGGGCGATCCCGATCCAGGCGCCACACCTGCTCAAGGCGCTCATCCGCCAGGACGCCAACATCTCGCGCTGCCAGCTCCGTGGCGGGGTCCACCTCGAGCAGGGCTACGTCAACGACGTGTGCCTGACCCCCAGGTTCAACCAATGCGTCTTCTACGAGGACGAGCTGTCCCGGGAGTGACGTGAGCGACCTCAGCTACGCGGAGGCGCTCCGGGCCCTCCAGGATCGCGGCCGATTCGGGATCCGGCTCGGGCTGGGCCGGACCCGGGCGCTCCTGCGCGAGCTCGGTGACCCGCAGCTCGGCTTGCGCGGGGCGCTGGTCGCCGGGACGAACGGCAAGGGCAGTGTCCTCGCCCTCGCCGGGTCCGCGCTGCGCGCCGCCGGCTACCACGTCGCGGAGACCCCCAAGCCGCACCTCGTCAGCTACCGCGAGCGGCTCCAGGTCGACGGCCGGCTGGTCGACCCGGCCTCGTTCGCGCGGCTCGTCGGCGAGGTGCTCGAGGCTGCCGACCGAGTGGCTCGCCGGTCCGGTCCGCCGACCGAGTTCGAGATCCTCACGGCCGTCGCGTTCCGCTGGTTCGCCGAGCAGGCCGTCGACCTGGCGATCGTGGAAGTCGGGCTCGGCGGCCGGCTCGACGCGACCCACGTCTGGGACGGCGGCGTGGCCGCGATCACCAACGTCGATCTCGACCACACCGACGAGCTCGGGCCGACGGTGACCGCGATCGCCCGCGAGAAGGCGGCGATCATCGAGCGCGGCGATCGGGCGGTGACCGGGGCGACCGGCGACGCGCTGCGGGTCATCCGTCGGCGGGCGCGGCGGCTCGGCGTCGAGCTGACCGAGGTCGTACCACCGCCCGTGCTCGGCTGGGATCGCGACGGAATCGTCGTCGCGCTGGGCCGGCTCGGCGAGACCCGGGTCGGGCTGCGCGGCCGTCACCAGGCGGCCAACGCGGCCGTCGCCGACGCCATCCTCGACGCCCTCGATGCGGCCGGGATCGCGTCCGTGCCCGCGGCCGCCCGCCGGCAGGGCTACGCCGGCGCGACCTGGCCCGGGCGGCTGGAGCTCATCGAGACGCGTCCCGACGCCCCCGTCGGTCCGGGCCACGAGGTGCTCCTCGATGGGGCCCACAACCCGGCCGGGGCGGCGGTCCTCGCCCGGGCGCTCGACGACCTCCGGCCGTCGCTCCGCGGCGGCGACCTGGCGGTGCCGCCGCCGGTGACGCTCCTCCTCGGGACCATGGCCGACAAGGACGTCGCCGGCGTCCTCGCCGCGCTGGCCGCGTCGCCGGTCGCCCGCTCGGCCCGGGTCGTCTGCACCCAGGTCGACCTGCCCCGGGCGCTCCCGGCGGCGCGCCTCGCCCGCGGCTGGGCGGCCGTCGCTCCGGGCGCCCAGCCCGAGGTTGTCACGCCGGTCGAGGCGGCGCTCGATCGGGCGCTGGCCGAGGCGACCGGCCCGGTGGTCGTGGCCGGATCGCTCTATCTCGTCGGCGCCGTCCGGGCACGCCTCCTGAACGACCCCGCGCTGCGCGACGAGCCGGACGGTCCGGCCGACGGCGAGCGGGTCGCGAGCGCCGCCCTCGCCGGCGTCCGGTGAGCGCCGGCGTGACCGGGGCGCACGGCCTCGGGTCGACCGTGATCGACGGCCGGTCGATCCGCTGGGGCGAGCGGACGCTCGTGATGGGGATCCTCAACGCGACCCCGGACTCGTTCTCGGGCGACGGCCTCCTGTCGGGCGGAGGCGACCCGGTCGCCGCGGCCGTCGCGCAGGCAGCGACGATGGTCGCCGACGGGGCCGACCTGCTCGACGTCGGCGGTGAATCCACGCGGCCAGGTCATGAGCCCGTCAACGCGGCGACGGAGCTGGACCGCGTCGTGCCCGTCGTCGCCGCGATCCATGCCGCCCTCCCCGGCACGCCGATCAGCGTGGACACGACCAAGCCGGTCGTGGCCGCGGCGGCGCTCGACGCCGGCGCCGCCCTGGTCAACGACGTATGGGGGGTCGGCGAGGATGACGCTCTGCTCTGGCTGGCGGCCGAGCGAGAGGTCCCGATCGTGCTGATGCACAACCGCCGCGAGCCGCACTACGCGGACCTCGTGGCCGAGGTGGTGGCCGACCTCCGGCGGGCGATCGACCGGGCGATCGGCGCCGGCTGCAAGCGGGAGTCGCTCATCGTCGATCCCGGCTTCGGGTTCGGCAAGACGGCCGCCCACAACCTGCTGATCCTGCGCGAGCTCGGGGCGCTGCGCGTCCTCGGCCGCCCGATCCTGCTCGGCACGTCGCGCAAGTCGACGCTCGGCCGGGTGCTCGACCTGCCGCCCGAGGAGCGGCTCGAGGCCACCCTCGCCACCACCGCGCTGGGGATCGCCGCGGGGGCCGACATCGTCCGGGTCCACGACGTCGGACCGAACGTCCGGGTCGCCCGGATCGCCGATGCGGTGGTCCGCGGCTGGACCGAGGATCGGCCGAGCCCAGGTTCGGCCGGTGGAGTTGGACCGGCGGGGACGACCCGATGACCGACCGGATCGTGCTGCACGACATGGTGTTCATGGGTCGCCACGGCGTGCTCGAGCGGGAGCAGCACGAGGCCCAGCCGTTCCACGTCGACGTCGAGCTCGGACTCGACCTCCAGGCGGCCGGGATCGACGACGACCTGTCGCAGACGGTCGATTACGGCGTCGTGTTCGAGACGTGCCGCTCGATCGTCGAGTCGACCAGCTTCCGGCTCATCGAGGCCGTGGCCGAGGCGATCGCCCACGAGCTGCTGGCCGACTTCCCGATCCACGACGTCACGGTTCGCGTCCGCAAGCCGAACGCCCCGATCGAGGGCACCTTCGCCTGGGCCGGCGTCGAGATCCAGCGGGCTCGCGCCGGCCGTCGCTGAGCCCGTCCCTCGCGGGTTCGGCCGGACCCCGACGCCGGGGGATGCGCCGGGGTCCGAAGGACGATCGGCACGGACCGATCGGGTTACAGGTCCGCGGGCCGGGTGCCGAGGGTGATCTGGAGGTCCATCTTCTGGCCGTTGCGGATGATGCCCAGGGTGACCGTCCGGCCCGGTGCGAACTGGGTGAGGACCGAGTCGAGCGGGTGCTCGGAGTCGATCGCCTGGCCCTCGATCGAGACGATGATGTCGCCCTGCTTCAGGCCGGCCTTGTCGCCGGGACCGCCGGCGACGACCGCCGGGCTCGTCTGGCCGCTCGCGTCGGTGCCGCCGTCGACGTAGGCGCCTTCGTGGACCGGGAGCTTGAGGTCCGTTGGCCGTCTGCAGGTCGAGCATCTGGTAGCGGATCCCGATGTACGGCCGGGCGAGCTTCTGGCCGGCGACCGCCTGCTCCATGATCGGGCGGGCGATGTTGATCGGGATCGCGAAGCCGATGCCGTTCGCGTTCTCGGCGATCGCGGTGTTAATCCCGATGACGTTGCCGCCAACGTCGAGGAGGGGTCCGCCGCTGTTCCCGGGGTTGATCGCGGCATCGGTCTGGAGCAGGTTGTTGACCCGCTCGGTGCCGGTGTCGATGCTCCGGCCGGTACCCGACAGGATCCCGCTCGTGACGGTGCTCGTGTAGGTCCCGAGCGGGCTGCCGATCGCGATCGTCGTCTCGCCGACCTTCAGGTTCGACGAGTCGCCGATCGGCGCCGTCGGCAGGTCCGTGGCGTCGACCTTGACGATGGCCAGGTCGGTCAGCGTGTCGATGCCGTAGATCCGGCCGTCGAACGAGCGGCCGTCCTTCAGCTCGACCTTGAGCTGGTCGCTGCCGGACACGACGTGGCGGTTCGTGAGGATCCAGCCGTTCTTGTCGTAGATGATCCCCGACCCGATCCCCTCGGCCGGGATGGCCGTCGGGTCCTGGGTGTTCGCGTTCGCGGAGCTGATGATCCGAACGACGGCCGGGCTGACCTTCGCCGCGACGTCGATGATGGCCGACGATTCGTCGATTCGGACCTGCTGCGGCGAGCTCGTCGTCTGGCCGGCCGGGAGCGTCGTCGCCGCGGCCGGCTGGTCGAGGGCGCCGGCGGCGCGGAGGGTCAGGTACGTCCCGCCCGAGGCGAGGATGGCCGCGATGATCGCGGCCGCGAGGATCGGGGCCGAGCAGGCCCCCGCTGCGGGACTGCCTGGTCGGGGTCGGGCGGGCCACCGTCGTCGCCGCGGCGGCCGACGGCTCGAACCACGACTCCGGGGTGGGCTGGGCCGCGGTCTGCCAGGTGACGCGGTCGCGGTCGATTCGCTCCGGCTCGGGCGAGAATGCCGCGGCGGGCGCGGCCGGCGTGGACGCGTCCGGCTCCGCCGCGGGCTGGGCGGGCTCCGTCGGAGCGGCCCAGATCGGGCGGGACGGGGCTTCGGGGCCGGCCGGGCCGGCCGTGGGCGATTCGGCCGGGGGCGTCAGCGCCGGCGCCTCGGGTGCGACGTCGGCGACCTTCGGTTCGGGAGTCGGTCCGGAGGTCGTGATGCGGGCCGGGTTCGCCGGGGTCGGGCCGGAGCTGGCCTCCCCCGCGCCGCCGGCAGCTCTCGTCGAGGGCTCGTCAGGATCGGGGTACGGCTCGGTCGGTCGTTCGGTCATGAGTCGATGTGAGCTCCTGGGGTCGCGGATGACGGGCAGGTCCTAACAGGGTGGCGGTTCGGGATTCAATCACGATGCGGCGGATGGTGAAGAATCCGCTACCTCCGGCCTCACGGACGTCGAGCTCGTCGTCGTCCGCAGCTGGCTCGCCGGCGCGGGCAGCCAGCGCCTCGGGCACCGCGCGCGGGTCCTTGGGCAGGATGACCGCGAAGGTCGTGCCGCCGCCGAGCCGGCTGTCCACGGTGATCCGGCCCGCATGGAGGTCGACGATCGACTTCACGATCGCGAGGCCGAGCCCGCTCCCGCTGCCGCGCGCCTCGTTGGCCATCGTGCCGCGATAGAAGCGCTCGAAGATGTGGGGAAGCTCGGACGGATCGATCCCGACCCCCGAGTCGCGAACGATGATCCGCGCTCCGTCCGGGTCCGGCTGGAGCTCGACCTCCACCGTCCCGCCGCGCGGCGTGAACTTGATCGCGTTCCCGACCAGGTTGGTCACGACCTGACCGATCCGTTGCGGATCGTGGCGGATCCGGACCGGGTTGCGCGGCAGGCTGAGGCGCAGCGTCAGGCCGCGTCGAGACGCCGTCGCCTGGGCCTGCTCGACGGACGACTCGACGGCTGCCCGCAGATCGTCGGGCCGCAGATCGAGCAGCACGAGCCCCGAGTCGAGCTTCGAGAGCTCGAGCAGGTTCTGGGCCAGCCAGTCGAGCCGCTCGAGCTGCTGGCGGCTGGACTCGAGGAACTCGGCGCGGACGTCGGGATCGTCGCCGGCGGTCTCGCTCAGCAGCTCGTTCGACATGCGCAGGGCCGTGATCGGCGTGCGCAGCTCGTGCGACACGTCGGCCAGGAAGTCCCGGCTCCGGTCGCGATCGCGCCGGATGATCGCCACGCTCTCCTCGAGCCGCTCGGCCATGGCGTTGAACTGGCGCGACAGCTCCGAGATCTCGACCGCCCCGGTCGCGGCCAGGCGGGTCGGCACCCGGCTGCCGAGCTCGCCCTGCTCAAGGTCGCGGGCCGCGGTCGTCAGCCGGCGCAACGGCGTCGTGAAGCGCCGGGCGAGGAACGCCGCAACGGCGACCGAGACGATGAACGCGACGATCCCGACGACCACGAACAACCCGGTCACCGCGGCCAGGGTCGACGCGCGGTAGGTGTACGGGTTGGACAGGGTGATCTGGATCGACCACGGCGTGCGCACAGACTCCGCGAAGTTCGCGATCGGCGACGTCGCCGCCATCGACTCCTGGGCCTGGCCCCGCTTCGGTGCGACGTTGAGCGGGACCTCGAACGTGCCGTTCGGCGCCGTCACCATCGACCGGTTCCCATCGGCGTCGGTGGTCGGCGTCCCGACCCGGATCGTCATCTCGGCCTGGGCGTCGTTGGCGATCGACTGCATCCCGGTCGAGCTGAACACCTGCACCGCTTCGTCGGTGAGGACGTCGTCCGGCGTCACCACCGGCCCGACGATGAACTGGTTCGAGAGCAGGGCGACCACGGCGAGGGTGGACTGCGCCCGCGCGTCGAGGTTGGTCTGCTCCTGCTTGAGGAAGTAGCCGTCCAGCTGGAGGATCACGGCAGGCCCGACCAGCAGCAGGGTCAGCGACACGACCGAGATGAACCCGAGCGTGAGCCGGCCCTGGAACGTCCGCGGCATGATCCCGCGGAGCGACCGGTTCAGGCGAGGGAGCCGGCCGGCCGTCGTGGCAGGCGCGTCAGCGTTCGGCGAATGCGTAGCCGGCACCCCTGACGGTCAGCACGAACGCGGGGTTCGACGGGTCGTCCTCGATCTTCTCGCGCAGGTGGCTGACGTGGACGTTGATCGTCTTCTCGTCCTGGTCGAGGGCCTCGTAGTCGCGCAGGAGCTCGAGCAGCTCGCGTCGCGAGTAGACCCTACCCGGCCGGCTGGCCAGATGGCGCAGGATCTCGAACTCGGTGGCGGTCAGGCTGATCCGCTTCGCGCCGCGCTGGACGCGCCGTCGCTCCAGGTCGATCAGCAGGTCCCGGTGGCGGATCACCCGGCCGCCGGCGGCGTCGGCGAGGTCGCCGTACGCGCGGCGGAGCAGCGCCTTGATCCGGCTCATCAGCTCGCGCAGCCCGAACGGCTTCGTCAGGTAATCGTCGGCGCCGAGCTCCAGCCCGATCACCTTGTCGACCTCGTCGTCGCGCGCGGTCAGGACCAGGACGGGGGCCTTCGAGCCGGCCGCCCGCAGCCGGCGAAGGACCTCGAACCCGTCGATCCCGGGCAGCCGGACGTCGAGCACGACGAGATCGGGGGCCTGGCCGGTGGCGAACTCGAGGCCCTCCTCGCCCGACCGGGCGACGACGACCTCGTAGCCCTCCTGCTGGAGGGCGAACTGGATGCCGCGGGCGACGGCGAACTCGTCCTCGACGATCAGGATGGTGGCGGCCATGGCCGAGATGCTACGCCTAACAGCCCGGCCGACGCCGAACGGGGTCCGGTGCCCGGCTGTGCTACCGTGCGCGATGCATCAGACGGAGGACTCACCCCACACCATGACCACCGATCGGCCGACTCTGGCCGCCACCCACCGCGAGATCACCGGGAAGCACGTCGCCCGGCTGCGCCGCGCCGGCCAGCTCCCGGCGGTCGTGTTCGGCCGCGGTCTCGAGTCGCAGTCGCTGAGCCTCGACGGCCACGAGTTCGAGCAGCTCCAGCGGCGGGTCGGCCAGAACGCGCTCATCGACCTGTCGGTCGACGGCAAGAAGCCGACCCCGGTCCTCGTCCAGGGCATCCAGCGCGACCCGGTCTATCGCCAGATGCTCCACGTCGACCTCTTCGCGGTCCGGATGACCGAGGAGCTGACGGTCGACGTGCCCCTCGTAACGATCGGCGAGTCCTACGCCGTCGACAAGCTCGGCGGCACGCTCCTCCACATGCTCGACAGCCTCAAGGTCCGGGCGCTGCCCGATCATCTGCCCCGGTCGATCGACCTGCCGATCGACAGCCTCATCGACTTCGAGGCCGCCGTCCACGTGCGCGACCTGACGATCCCCGACGACGTGACCCTGCTGACCGACCTCGATGAGATCGTCGCGCGTGTTCAGCAGCCACGGATCGAGGAGGAGCCGGTCGTCGCCGAGGGCGAGGAGGTCGAGGGCGAGGAGGCCGAGGGCGAGGCCGCCGAGGGCGGCGAGGTGCCCTCGGGCGAGGAGACTCCCGCCGAGGAGTAGGTCAGCCCCTCGTCGGCAGGCGTTCGCCCGCCGGCGACCCGGCCGTCCGCGGCCCGGCGTCTCACCACCGCGTCCCGCGCCTGACCGGCTACGGCCGGCGACCGCCGAGCTCGACGACCGGGACGCGCCACACGAACGCCTCCGGACGGAGCCGGGCCAGCCGGACCGCCGTCCGATCCCGAAGGCGGCGCTGGAGATCGGGTTCGAGGTCCTCGAACACCTCGCGCTCGGCGTACTGCTCGAGGAAGTCGACGTAGGTCGCCGGGTCGTAGGCGTGGACCAGCTCGACCACCTCGGCGCGCACGTCGCGGAAGCCGGCTCGACGGAGCTGGGCCGCCGCCGCCTCCGGCGAGGCGAAGTCACCGCTCCGCGGCTCCTCCGGATCGAGCTCGTCCCCGATGTCCAGGTCGTCGAGCGCCGCATCGAAGGCGTCGTCGGGGGCGAAGCGCTCGTCCGACTGCCCGGCGAGCCAGGTCACCGTCGCGAGCCGGCCGCCCGGCCGCAGCACGCGGCGCGCCTCGCGCATGACGGCGAACCGGTCGGCCACGAGCTGGAGCACGAACGACGACAGCACCACGTCGAACGAGGCGTCGGGGACGGGGAGGCGCGCGGCGTCAGCTGACACGAGCTCGAGTCGCTCGCGGGCTTCGGACGGGAGCTCGCGGTCCGCGCGGGCCGCCGCGACCTCGAGCATGCCGGTCGACGCGTCGAGCCCGACCACCCGGGCGGCGGGCCACCGACGGATCGCCTCGATTGCCAGCTGGCCGGTCCCGGCCCCGACGTCCAGGATCCGGACGCCGTCCATCGCGGGCAGGGCAACCCGGTCGAGGAGGCGGCCCGCCGTCGGGGCCAGCACCGGCCCCCACCAGGTGCCGTATCGCTCGGCCGCTGCGTCGTAGCGGGCCTGGATCGTGCCCATCGCGATCGATCGTGCCACAGCCGAGTGACGAGGGTTCCGCCCAGCCCGCAGCGGCGTCGAGCCGGCTCCGCGATGGCAGGCCGGTGACCGGGTCAGGCCGTGGCGTCGAGCCTGCGGATCTCGGCTGCGATCGCCTTCCGGAACGCGGGCAGCGCCCGGGCCACTGCCGGCGACAGCGGGGCACCGAGCCGGGCGGACGCGGCGCCGACGCCGACGAACGAGCCTGCCGGCAGCCGGCCACGGAGGACACGGACCAGGCCGATGACATGATCGACCGGCAGCTCGTGCGACGACCGCGGCGCGGCGTCATGGGACGGGCTGAGGGTCGGGCGGGCCAGTTCTTCCAGGCAGACGGTCACGACGGACCCGGCGGCGATGCCACGGCCGCGTCGACCAGGACGCACGAGGCGCCCGGCGGGATGTCGAGCAGCGTCTCGACGTCGAGCGCCGCCCCGCGCCGGACCTCGCAGCGGGCCAGCAGCTCGGGGGGCAGGCCGTCGACGGCCAGCGGGCCGGCCGCGTCGTCGCCGCGTTCGGGCTCGCCGCAGACCACCAGCCAGACCGTGCGCCGTGCGCTCATCGCGTCAGTTCCGCTCGATCGACAGGTCGAGGAAGTGCGTGGCGCACGAGATGCACGGGTCGTAGCTCCGGATGAGCTGCTCGATCCGTGTCGTCGCCTCGGCGTGCGGCAGGTCGAGGACCTGGGGCGCGAACGCCGCGAGGTCGGCCTCGATGGCGCCCTGGTTCTGGCTCGTCGGCGGGACGATCTGGGCGGCTGCGATCCGGCCGCGCTGGTCCACCTCGTAGCGATGGAAGAGGAGGCCCCGCGGAGCCTCGGTGGCCCAGGCCGCGACGCCGGGCCGCGGGGTCCACGGCACGGATGGCGCCGCCGGCGGACGGTAGCCGTCGACGATGTCGAGCGCCTCGGCGGTGGCACCGATCAGCTCGATCGCGCGGGCGGCGATCGACCAATACGGGTTGCGCCGGATCTGGCCCGCCAGCCCGCTCGCGCTCAGTGCCTCGGCGGCCAGCGGATGGAGACCCGCGCTCGACAGGCTGATCCGGGCGGCCGGTCCGAGCAGGTAGACGCCACCGTCGGCCGTTCGCGCGTGGAGCGCGTTCGAGCCCTCGTGGTGCTCCTCGTGGAAGGCGTCGCGCCAGTCGCTGGGGCGCAGGTCGATCCCGTCGTTCGACACGATCCGTCCGTCGTTGAACGGGTACTCGTCGGGATGGCGGAGCGCGACGAGGCGCGGCTCGCGCTCGTAGTCGGGGACGGGCAGCGTCGCGACCAGGTCGAGCGTCGCGCGCGACTGGGCGACGGCCGCCTCGAGATCGGGACGCAGCGACTCGAGCTCCGATCGGCGCGGGACCCGGCTGAACCCGCCGACGCGGACCGAGATCGGATGGATCGGTCGCCCGCCGAGCAGCTTCACCAACCGGTTGCCGGTCTTCTTGAGGGCCAGCGCCTGCTCGACCGCGGCGCGATGGTCGCGCGCCAGCTCGACCGCGCTCGGGTAGCCGAGGAAGTCCGGGAGATGCAGGAAGTAGACATGGAGGGCGTGACTCTCGATCCACTCGCCGCAGTAGAGCAGCCGGCGCAGCCGGCGGACCTCGGGCTCGACCTCGACGCCGAACAGGTCCTCGAAGGCGTGGACCGCGCTCATCTGGTAGGCGATCGGGCAGATCCCACAGATCCGGGCGACGATGTCGATGACCTCGTCCGGGGTCCGGCCGACGACGAGCCGCTCGAAGTAGCGCGGGGCCTCGAAGATGGCCAGGCGCGCCTCCTCGACGACGCCGTCGCGGACGCGCAGCCGGAGCGACCCTTCGCCCTCGACCCGGGTCACCATCTTCACGTCGAAGACGGCATCGAGACCGGTTGGCTGGGCGATGTCATGCATCGTGCGTCTCCCTCACCGGCGTCGCGCCGGCCGGAGCCTGGCCCGGGGTCGCGACACCGCCGAGATCGGTCACGATCGAGCGGAACGGCTCGGCGTAGGCGGTGAACCCGGCGTACAACCGGCCGACATCGGCCGGCGCGCGGCCCTCGACAACCTGGAGGTGGCGGGCGAGACCGCGGACGTTGGCCGACTCGCGCGGCCCGAAGCAGCCGTAGCAGCCGCGACCGTACGCGGGACAGAGCGCCCCGCAGCCCGTCTTCGTCACCGGTCCGAGGCAGGCGAACCCGCCGGTCACGGCCACGCACGAGACGCCCCGCCGCTTGCACTCGAGGCAGACCGACTCGTCGGGCAGCTGGGGCCGGCGTCCCACGAGGAGCGCGGTGAGCAGCTCGACGAGCTGGCCCGGATCGATCGGGCAGCCGCGCAGCTCCGCGTCGACCGCCACGTGGTCGGAGATCGGGGTCGCCGTCGCCAGGCTGTCGATGAACTCGGGATGGGCATAGACCGAGGCGCGGAACGAGGCCTCGTCGCCCCAGTTGCGGATCGCCTGGATGCCGCCGGCCGTCGCACAGGCACCGATCGTCACGAGGAGCGGCGTCTGGCGGCGCAGGCGGACGATCTCCTCGGCCTGCTCCTGGGAGCTGATCGAGCCCTCGACGAGGAGGACGTCGTACGGCCCGTCGGAGCGGTTCGTGGTCGCTTCGGGGAACTCGACGATCTCGAACCGCTCGGTGAGCGCGAGCAGCTCGTCCTCGAGATCGAGGAGGGTCAGCTGGCAGCCGTCGCAGGAGGCGAACTTGACCACGCCGAGACGCGGGCGGCGGGTCGAGCCGGAGCTGCGCGGCGAGCGCGAGGTCGTGGTGGGAGCCGGAAGCGCCATCAGATTCCCTCCCGGCCGAACACGCCGTCGAGGGCGGCGAGGTTGAACACCGGGCCGTCGCGGCAGACGAAGAAGCGGCCCATCTGGCAGTGGCCGCACAGGCCGACGCCGCATTCCATGTGCCGCTCGAGCGTCACCCAGATCCGGTCGGCCTTGATCCAGCGGTCCTGGAGGGTCTGGACGGTCGCCTGCATCATCCGTTCGGGCCCGCAGACGTAGGCGATCGTGTTGCTGCCGTCCCAGGTCGCCTGGTCGAACAGGTGGGTCACGACGCCGACCCGGCCGAACCACTCAGGCCCGGCGCGGTCGACCGTCAGGGCGACCTCGAGATCCGAACGCGCTCCCCAGGCGTCCAGCTCGTCGCCGAACAGCTGGTCGTGCCACGTCCGGGCTCCGTAGAACACCCGGACGGCGCCGAACTTCTCGCGCTCGGCGAGGATCGCGTCGATCAGCGGGCGCAGCGGGGCGAGCCCGATCCCGCCGGTGACGATCGTGACGTCGTGGCCGTACGCGACCTCGACCGGCCAGCTCGTGCCGAGCGGGCCGCGCAGCCCGAGCTGGTCGTCCCGGCGCAGACGGGTGACCGCGGTCGTCGCCGGTCCGGCGGCGCGGATCGTGAGCTCGATCCCGTCCGGCCGGTAGCGCGAGATGGAGATCGGCGCGGCCGAGAAGGCCGGCAACGAGGCCATCACGAACTGGCCGGGCCGGCCGGCCACGATGGCCGGGTCGACGTCGGTCAGGACGAGCGTGGTCGTATCCGGCGACTCGGTCCTCGTCGACGCGACGCGGCAGACGCCGTACTTCGAGGAGATCGGCGCGATCGGAGCCGGCGCGGCGGGAGCCGTCGCGACACTGGCCGCGACGACCGGCGCCGGTGCGGGCGTCGGCAGCGCAACGATCGTGGGCTCCGGCGGAGCAGGGCACCTCGGGCGGAACGGCGACGGCCGTGGCCGACGGCGTGCCCCGGCCCGCCGTACCCAGTGCGGCTCGCGTCCCGGAGCGCGATCCGGCGATGGCGTAGAGCTCGTCGCGGACGTCGATCCCGACCGGGCACCAGGTGACGCAGCGGCCGCAGCCGACGCAGCCGGAGCTCCCGAACTGGTCCCACCAGGTCGCGAACTTGTGGGTGAGCCACTGCCGGTAGCGATCCTGGACCCGCGGCCGGAAACTCCCGCCGGCGACGGTCGAGAAGCCCGCCGTGAAGCAGCTGTCCCAGCTCCGCTCGGCGAGCGATTCCTGGCCGTCGAGGTCGGACCGCTGGCCGACGCTCGTGCAGAAGCAGGTCGGGCAGACGAGGGTGCAGTTCGCGCAGGCGAGGCAGCGGTCGGCGACCTCCGCCCAGTGCGGGTTGTCGAGGTTGGCGAGCAGCCGTGCCGGCAGGCCGTCGGTGTCGACCGGGTCGCCAATCGAGCGTCGTGTGGCGGCGACGGCGGCCGTGGCCGCGGCCCGGTGCTCGGCGTCGGCCGGGGTCAGCGGGAGTCGATCGGCGAGCGCCTTCCCGGCCGGGGACCCGACCCGGACGACGAATCCGTCATCGAGCTCGGTCAGTGCGACGTCGAACCCGTCGCGAACCTCGGGACCGGATCCCATCGAGGTGCAGAAGCAGGTCGTCGCTGCGGTCACGCATTCGACGGCCACGATGAACGCATCCGACCGCCGCGCGGCGTAGTCGGCATCGACCGCCGGACCGTCCTTCAGGATGCGGTCCTGGATGCCGAGGGCGGCGAGCTCGCAGGCGCGCACGCCCAGGAACGCGTAGGCGATCTCAGGGCGTTCGACGGCCGAGAAGGTGACCGCACCGCCGTCTCGCCGGCCGACCGTCAGCGGCACGCGTGGAGGGAACGTGAACCGCTTCCAGGCGGTCGGGCCGATGACGTAGTCGAACAGCCGGTCGCCGCCACGCTGCACGAGCCGGTACTTGCCCGGCGCCTGGTCGGCCGTGACGCCGTGCGGCAGCTCGTCCACGCTGTGGATCTCGTCGTACACCACGGCGCCGTCGCCGGTCGTCGGTCCGACGATCCGGCGTCCGTCCGTGGCGAGCTGGTCGAGGAGCGCCTGGAGATCGGCTCGCGCGAGCCAGCCGACGGGGTCGCTCGTGCGGGGCATGGCCTGCTCGGTCACCACGGCTCACGCTCCTGCTGGGCGAACAGGTCGAGGAGCTGGAGCCGGGTCGCGGCCAGCCGGCGGCTGACGGCCTGGAGGACGCGCGGGTAGACCCCGGCCGCGAGGACCGGGTCGGCGGCGAGGGCCAGCCGGAGCTCGAGGCCATCGAAGCTGAGGAGCTCCCCGGGCTCCACGGCCGTGACCGTGGAGGTCGCCCGGTTCGGCGGCACGATGGCCGACCAGCCGTACAGATCGCCGGGCTCGACGGTCAGGATCGTCGTCATCCCGCGCTCGGGGACGAGCATCCGCAGGGCGAGCCGGCCGGACAGCACGACCCCGAACTCGTCCGAGCGGCTGCCCTCGGCAACGATGGTCTCGCCCGTCGGAACCGACCGTCGATGGGCAAGCGCGGCGAGTCGCTCGAGCGTCCTCGCGTCGAGGCTCGCACCGAACCAGGTCTCCCGGAGCGCCGCTCCGAGGGCGACCGGGTCGTCGACGCTCGGTACCTGGTCGTGGCCGTTCATCCTCTGTCTCCACGAAGGCGGTCGGACGGCAGACGCCGGTCGGGCCGCTGCGTTCATGTAGCCATCGATCCACCGCGGCCGACAGTGCCGCGTGACCCACTGGAGCGGCGCATCGGCCGGGCGGATCGGGCCATTCGTCACGCGTGGTTGGGTCCTCCGACCGCTGCCCCCCGGCGCGCGACGGACGACCCTGTGATCGAAGGAGTGCAGCTGATGAAGAAGATCCTGGTCGCCTATGACGGCGGCGAGCCCGCCCGACGGGCCCTGACAAGCGCGATCGACCTGGCCAAGAAGTTCGGCGCCACGATCACCGTCGTCAGCGTCGTGCCGGTTCATCCCGGTCGTGCGCCGATCGATCCGTGGGATGACACGACCGTCCACGCGCGTGAGCTGGTCGAAGCCCGCGAGCTGCTCCAGAAGGAGGGCATCGAGGCCCAGCTGATCGAGCCGGCCGGCGATCCGGCCAAGACCATCGAGCGGATTGCCGCGGATGGCGGGTTCGACACCGTGGTCGTCGGGTCGAAGGGCCTCGGCGTCCTGAGCCGCTTCCTCCAGGGCAGCGTCTCCGAGCACGTTGCCACGCATGCCGATGCGACCGTCGTGATCGTTCGCTAACCAGGCTGCACCGAACGAGCGGCCGTCCCGGCACCCTCTCCGGGGCGGTCGCTTCGTGTCCGGAGCCAGGATCGGCGTCGGGTCGCCGCGCAGGCCGTCCGTCGGCTATCGTCGCGGGATGCGCCTCCCGATCACGCCCCCGCTCGAGCCGATGCTGGCGAAGGCCGCCGGCTCGTTGCCCGACGGCGAGGGCTGGCTGTACGAGCCGAAGTGGGACGGGTTCCGGGCGATCGTCTTCCGCGACGGCGACGAGGTGTTCACCCAGTCGCGCGACCTGAAGCCGCTCGATCGTTACTTCCCCGAGCTCGGTGACCCGCTCCGCGCGGCGCTCCCGGAACGCTGCGTCCTCGACGGCGAGGTCGTGATCGCGGGACCCGACGGGGCGCTCGACTTCGACGCGCTCCTGCTCCGGATCCACCCCGCCGAGTCGCGGGTCCGGATGCTCGCCGCCGAGTCGCCGGCCAGCTTCGTGGCGTGGGACCTCCTGGCGCTCGGGGACGAGGATCTCCGCGCGGTCGAGCAGGGACAACGGCGCGCCCGGCTCGAGGCGGTGCTCGGGTCGGCCGAGCCGCCCATCCACCTGACCCCGGCGACCCGCGACCGGGCCCAGGCGGCCGACTGGTTCGACCGGTTCGAGGGCGCCGGGCTCGACGGGGTCGTCGCGAAGCGGCTCGACGCCCCGTACCAGCCGGGCAAGCGGGCGATGCTCAAGATCAAGCACCAGCGCACGGCCGACTGCGTCGTGGCGGGCTTCCGCTGGCACAAGGACGGCCCCGGCACGCTCATCGGATCGCTCCTGCTCGGGCTGTACGACGACGCCGGCAAGCTCAACCACGTCGGGATCACCGCCTCCTTCACCATGGCCCGGCGGGCCGAGCTGGTGGCCGAGCTGGCACCGCTCCGCGAGCACGCGATGGACGGTCATCCGTGGGCCGAATGGGCGGCGTGGGCCGAGACGGCGGCCGCGTCCGGCCAGCGGGTCCCCGGCGCGACGAGCCGCTGGAACCGCGGGCGCGACCTGTCATGGGAGGCGCTCCGCCCCGAGCGGGTCGTCGAGGTCGCCTACGACCATCTCCAGGGCGATCGGTTCCGCCACGGGACGACGTTCGTCCGCTGGCGGCCGGACAAGCCGCCGGAGGACTGCCGCTACGACCAGCTCGAGGAGACGGCGGCCTACGAGCTGTCGGCGATCTTCGGGACGACCGGGCGGTCGTGAGCTCCGGGCACGACGCGCGGCGCCTGCGGGTGGCGTTTGCCGGTGCCGGCTGGATCGTCCCGAAGCACCTCGCGGCGCTCGACCGGCTGGATCGGGTCGATATCGTCGGGATCATGTCGCGGACAGCCGAGCGGGCCACCGCAACGGCGGCCGGACGGCGGATCGCCATTTTCACCGACGTCGATCGCCTCCTCGACGACTGCCGGCCCGATGCGGTCTACGTCTGCCTCCCGCCCTACCTCGCCCCGGCCACCTGCGGACTGCTTGTGGCACGCGGCCTGCCGTTCCTCGTCGAGAAGCCACTCGCGGCGCGCGACGCCGACGCGCCGCCACGGATCGCCGAAGCGATCGAGCGGGCCGGCCTCGTCGTCGCCGTCGGTTACCACTGGCGCGGTCTCGACCTGCTGCCCGACATCCGCTCCCGGCTGGCCGAGCGCCCACCCGAGCTCGTCCTGGCCCGTTGGATCGACGAGACCCCCGGACCCGACTGGTGGGCCCGCGCGGACCAGGGCGGCGGCCAGGTCATCGAGCAGGCGACCCATCTGTACGACCTGGCCCGCCACCTGATCGGCGAGGCGACGGTCGTCGGCGCAGCCAGCACAGCCGTCCCCGCGCCGCCGGCCGGTCGTGAGATCGACGTCGTCGGGTCGACGTCGGCGGTTCTCCGGTTCGACTCGGGGGCGGTCGGCTCGTTCGTGAACACGCGGCGGACGGCGCCTCCGGTCATCGAGCTCGAGCTCGTGTCGGCCGATCGGCGGATGACCGTCCGGCTCATGACCGAGCAGGAGGAGCTGGCCTGGGAGCTGGTCGTCGTCACCCCCGACGGCGTGAGCCGGACGCCGAACCGGCGTGACCCCTACGAGGTCCAGGCCGAAGCGTTCCTCGACGCGGTGGAGGCCGGCGATCCGGGCCGCGTCCTCGCAACCTACCGCGACGCGCTTGCGACCGACCGGCTGACCCGGAGCGTCGTCGCCGCGGCGGCCGTCGCGGGCTAGGCCCGACCCGTCAGCAGCTGTCCGCCCGCCTCGTTTCGCACCTCGATCTCGCCCAGTCCGGCGCGACGAGCCAGATCAATGAGCTCGCCATCCCGGTAGAAATGGCCCTGACTGGCGATCGGCTCCGGCGCGGCCGGTGTGCCGCGCAGCTCCGGGCCCGTCGTGAAGATCGCCACGCGACCGTCGGGCGCGAGCACGCGTCGGCAGCCCCGCAGGACGCCGACCGGGTCGTCCAGGAAGAAGAAGACGACGGACATCGCCACGGCGCTGAACGTCCCGTCGGGGAATGGCAGGGCGTCGGCCGATCCGAGGACGACCGTGGCCCCAGGAGCCCGAGTCCGGGCGAGCTGGACCATGTCCGCGCTGTGGTCGAGCCCCGTGACGACGGCGCCGGTCGCGGCCGCGTCCCGCAGCAGCAGACCGCCGCCGCAGCCGATCTCGAGGAGACGGTCACCCGGCCCGAGGCGCAGCGCGTCGAGGATCGCCCGTCGGGCGAAGTCGTGGACTTCGTCAGCGCCGTACACCTCGGCCGCCCTCGTCCCGGACGGCCGACGCGCGACGCGATCAGTAAGCCACGTGTCGAACGCGCTGTCGGGCAGCCCGCTGCCACGCCACGCGCGCAGGTCCTCGTCACCGAGTCCGAAGGTCCGGAGCATCGCTTCGCGGGGGTCCACCTGGCTCGCCGCCTGCCTAGCTCGCAGCGGGTTTCCGTGGTGGCCGCTCGAGCTGGCCGGATCGGTCGGGGCCGTCCCATTCGGTCAGCGGGTCGTAGTCGGGGTCGAGCGCCTCCTGCGGCGGGCGGTCCGCCTCGGCGACGTGGATCAGGTTGACGCGGATCCGGGTCCACGTCGTCGACCGGCCGCGCATCGAGTCGACGAGCACGTCGGCCGGCTCGAGCGCCCCGGCCGCCTTCGGCCAGCGGGCCTTCCAGCGCTCGAGGCCCGCCACGGCGTCGTCCTTCTTCGCCGCCCGGGCGATCTCGATCACCGGGATCGAGGAGCGGCGGCGACCCGTCGGCGTCGGCCGGGTGCCGCTGAAGGCGCCGCGCTCCTCGGCCGCCTGCGCGAAGCGTCGCTCCATGGCCGCGCGGGACTTCTCGCGCTCGGCCTCGGCCTCGGGCGTGTCGTAGTCGGCGTCGGCGCGGCGCTGCTTCGACGGCTGGACGCGCGGCGGCTCGCCGGGCTGCTTGCGGTACGTGGGGGGCCACGGCGCGTCGCCGAGCCCCTCCGCCTCGTCGCGCGCCGAGAGCTCCAGGAGCGCCTCGAGCGAGCCGACGGCAGCATCGATCCCGGCGCCCGGATCGCCGTGCGCGGCGTAGAGCGCCGGAACGGTCGCGAGCGTGAAGGCCTCGGGCTCCACGGTCCCGACCTCGTCCCACGTGAGCGGCATCGACACCCGCGCGTCCGGCGTCGGACGGACCGAGTAGACCGATGCGACCGTCCGGTCCTTCGCGTTCTGGTTGTAGTCGAGGAACACGCCGTGGCGCTCCTCCTTCCACCATTTCGAGGTCGCGATCGACGGCGCCCGGCGCTCGACGTCGCGGGCGATCGCCAGCGCGGCCCGGCGGACCTCGGGGTAGGTCCAGCGGCGCTCGATCCGGACGTTGATGTGGATCCCGCGCGAGCCCGAGGTCTTCGGCCAGCCGACGAGCCCGACGCCGGCGAGCGCCTCGCGCGCCACGAGGGCCACCTCCCGGATCTGCGACCACGGCACCCCCGGGACGGGATCCAGGTCGATCCGCAGCTCGTCCGGGTGATCGAGATCGTCGGCCCGGACCGGGTGCGGGTTGAGGTCGATGCAACCGAGGTTGGCGACCCAGGCGAGCCCGGCGGCCTCGTCGAGGACGATCTCGTCGGCGGTCCGGCCCGACGGGAACGACAGGGTCGCGACCCGCAGCGAAGTCCGGCCGGTTCTCGGGCGCCCGCTTCTGGAAGAAGAACTCGCCGGCCGCGCCGTCGACGAACCGCTTGAGCGCCATCGGCCGGCCGCGGACGCCCGTGAGCGCTCCGTCCGCGACCGCCAGGTAGTAGTTGACGAGGTCGAGCTTCGTGTGGCCGGCTTCCGGGAAGTACACCTTGTCGGGGTTCGTGATGGTGACCTCACGCCCCTGGATCCGGAGGACCTCCTTGCGCGTCGGCATGCCGGAAACGATACCGCGGGACGTCATCCCGGCCGGAGGGGGCGATACTTGGGGCCGCGTGGTGTCGATTCGACGACCCGCCGTTCGTCGGGCTGGTGAAGGTGGCCGTCGAGCCGTCACCGCGATCGCAAGGAGGCAGTCGTGCGCTATCTGCTCCTCATCTACACGGCCGAGCCGGCTACCGCGTCGTCCGGGCCGACCCCGGAGGGCATGGGATCCGAGCTCGAGGCGTACAACGAGTTCGGCGCCTGGCTCACCGAGCGGTCGATGTTCCAGGCCGGCGAGGCGCTCCATCCGACGTCGGCGGCGACCACCGTCCGGGTCCGTGACGGTAAGACGATCACGACCGACGGTCCGTACGCCGAGACGAAGGAAGCCCTCGGCGGGTTCTACCTGATCGAGGCGGCCAACCTGGACGAGGCGATCGAGGCCGCGTCGCGGATCCCCGGCGCCAAGCACGGCGCGATCGAGGTCCGCCCGATCTGGGCGTTCGCCGCCGAACTGACCACCGAGGCCGTTGCCAGCGCCGGCTGATCCGCGGACGGTCGTCGACCGGCTGTTCCGCGAGGAGTCCGGCCGGGCGGTCGCGACGCTGATCCGGCTGACCGGCGACTTCGACCTCGCCGAGGAGGCGGTCCAGGAAGCCTTTGTCGTCGCCCTCGAGCGCTGGCCGCGCGACGGGTTGCCGGCGAACCCGGGAGCGTGGATCACGACCACCGCTCGCAACCGGGCGATCGACCGGCTCCGCCGGGCCCGCCGCCTGGTCGACAAGAGCGCCGCGCTCCAGCGACAGGCCGAGATCGACGCCGAGCTGGCCGCGGTGGAATCGCCTGCGGAGGACGAGATGAGCCCGATCGCCGACGATCGCCTGCGCCTCATCTTCACCTGCTGCCATCCGGCGCTGCCGCTGGAGGCCCAGGTGGGCCTGACGCTGCGCACGCTCGGCGGGCTGACCACCCCGGAGATCGCCCGGGCCTTCCTCGTCCCGGAGCCGACGCTCGCCCAGCGGCTGGTCCGGGCGAAGAAGAAGATCCGTGACGCCGGGATCCCGTACCGCGTCCCGCCGGACTACCTCCTGCCCGAGCGTCTCGACGCCGTCCTCCGCGTCCTGTACCTGATCTTCAATGAGGGCTACGCGGCGACCTCGGGCGACGCGCTCGTCCGGCGCGACCTGTGCCGCGAGGCCATTCGCCTCGGGCGCGTGCTCGTCGAGCTGATGCCCGACGAGCCGGAGGCCATCGGCCTGCTCGCCCTGATGCTCCTCCACGACGCCCGTCGCGAGGCGCGCGTCGGTCCGGGCGGCGAGATCGTCCTCCTCGAGGACCAGGATCGATCGCTCTGGGACCAGACCCGGATCGAGGAGGGGAGCACACTGATCGAGCGCGCGCTCCGGATGCGCCGGCCCGGCCCGTACCAGATCCAGGCGGCGATCGCGGCCCTCCACGACGGCGCGCCGACCGCCCGCGAGACCGACTGGGCCGAGATCGCCCTGCTCTACGACGCGCTCGCCGCGATCGAGCCGTCGGCGGTGGTCGAGCTCAACCGTGCCGTGGCCGTGGCAATGGTCGAGGGTCCGGCCCGGGGCCTCGACCTGATCGACGGGATCGCGGCCCGCGGCGAGCTCGTCGACTATCACCTGCTCCACGCGGCCCGCGCCGACCTCCTGCGCCGGCTCGATCGCCCGGAGGAGGCGTCCGAGGCCTATCGCCGGGCGTACGAGCTGACCGGCAACGAGGCTGAGCGAGCCTTCCTGGTCCGGCGCCTCGCGGAAGTCGGCGGCTAGCGGTCGAGGCCTGGCCGGCCGCTCGACCCAGGGCGACGTTGGACGGTCGGGCCCCGGCCCGCCAGACTGGACCCGCGATGGACCGACGGGCCTCGAGGATCGGCTGGGTGGCGGCGCTCGCGGTCGCCGTGATCACGCTGGTCGTGCCGTCCGCGGCGGACGGTGCGACGTCGCCTGTGGCAGCGACCGGGCTCGGGCGATCGGACGCGCCCATGCGGATGACGCCCGACGCGGACGGCGGAACGGCCGGCTCGGCGATCGTCCCCGGGGCGGTCGGCCGGACGAGCATGGCGCTCGTCGCGACCTACGACGTCGGGCTCCGGCTGAGCTACGCCACGGGCCGGATCTCGGCCACGTCGGTCATGACCGTCACGAACCGGTCGGGCGCCGGGATCGACCGGATCGAGCTCAACGCGGTCGCGGCGCGTCTCGGCCACCTCCACATCCGCAGCGTCACCGTCGGCGGCGTGGCCGTCCACCCCGCCGTGACGGACCAGACGATCCGCGTCCCGCTCGGCGGGGTCCTGCCCGACGGCGCGACGACCGTGCTCCGGATCGCCTTCTCGGCCACGGCCCGGAGCAGCCTGGCCGGTTCGAACTGGCTGTTCACCCGGACCAACGGCGTGATCCAGCTCTACCGGTGGCTCCCGTGGATCAGCCGGGCGACCCGGTTCAACCGCCCGAACCACGGCGATCCCTTCGTGACGGTGAGCAGCCCGTCGGTTACGGTCCGGATCACGACGGATCGGCCGATGCGCCTCGCGACGAGCGGACAGAGGATCGCGACCGCCGGGCGCACGTCGACCTGGATCGCCCACGACGTCCGTGACTTCACCGTCGCGGCCAGCCCGTCGTGGACCGCCCTCACCGCACGGCTCGGTCCGATCTCGGTGCGGGTGTACTCGTTCCGCGGCGGCAACGGCGGACGGATCATGACCCTGGCCCTCCGCGCGCTGCGGCGCTACCAGGCCCTGCTTGGCGCGTACCCGTACCCGACGTTCTCGGTCGCCGAGAGCGCCGGCGGGTCGGGCATGGAGTCGCCGGCCACGATCTGGATCCCGCGCGGCCTGTCCGCCGGCCAGCTGCCGTGGCTCGTGAGCCACGAGGTCGCCCACCAGTGGTTCTACGGACTGGTCGGCAACGACCAGGCCCGCGAGCCGTTCGCCGACGAGGCGATGGCCGACCTGCTCGCGCGGTCGATCACCGGGACGGCCCGGCGGAGTCGCTGCCCGACGGCGGCGCTCGACCGGTCGATCTACGGCTACTCCGCCGGTTGCTACTTCGAGGTCGTCTACGTCCAGGGTGGCCGGCTGCTGGACGGGCTCCGGCGACGGATGGGCTCGGGTGCCTTCTGGGCCGCGGTCCGTGACTACCTCACCACGAACCGGTTCGGTCTCGGCGGGACGAAGCTCCTCCTCGATACGCTCGGCGCCCATACGTCGCTCGACCTGCTCGGGCCGATCCGGTTCCGGTTCCCGCGGCTGCTCTGAACGCGAGGGACCTATTCGTCAGGGGTCCGATTCGGTGGTGGTGACGGACCGACCGGGGCGGGTAGCCTCCGAAGGTGGACCGGTCCACTCGCCTCACGCTCGCGATCGGCGGGCTGTCCGTGCTGGTCCTGCCGATCGGCGCGTTCCTGCTCGGGGCGCGACGGATGGGCGGGGCCGAGTTCGACATGTTCGACGTCGTCGACCTCCTGGCGATCGCGATCATCGTCTCGGCCGGCCTGGTCCAGCTCCGCTTCGTGCGCGAACGGGCCGGAGTGGAGACTGCCGCGCGGCACGATCGCCTGGCGCTGGAGCGCGCCCGGATCCAGCTGGCCGAGGCCGACTCGCGGTATCGGGTCCTCGTCGAGCACGTCCCGGCTGCGGTCTACATCGACGTGGCGGACGACGCCGTGTCGGACGGGGGCCGGTTGGCCTACATGAGCCCGCAGATCGGGGGGATCCTCGGCTATCGGCCGGACGAGTTCGTCAACGACCCGGAGCTCTGGCCGAGCCTCATCCACCCCGACGACCGGAGCGAGGCGATCGCGGCGTACGTGGAGCACTGGCAGACCGGGCAGCCGCTGCGCGCTGAGTACCGGATGATCGCCCGCGATGGGCGGGAGGTGTGGGTCCGCGACGAGGCGTTCGCGATGACCGAGGAGACGATGAGCGGCCGGCCCGTCTCGCAGGGCCTGCTGATCGACACGACCGACCGGAAGGACCTCGAGGCGCAGCTCCGCCACGACTCACTCCACGACCCCCTGACCGGGCTGGCGAACCGGGTGCTGTTCCGCGATCACGTCGAGCGGGCGCTCGCCCGCCGCCAGCGCGGTCGCACGAGCGCGGCGATCCTGTTCCTCGATCTCGACGACTTCAAGGTCGTCAACGACACGCTCGGGCACGGCGCGGGCGACCGGGTGCTCGTCGAGGTGGCCCGCCGGCTGACGGAGGCGATCCGGGCGGACGACGTCGCCGCGCGGCAGGGCGGCGACGAGTTCACCGTGCTGCTGACGCGCGTCCGCGGGGTGGCCGAGGCGACCGTGTCCGCCGAGCGCCTGCTCGCCGAGCTCCGTCGCCCGATCGAGGTCGACGGCCGGCGGGTCGTGGTCGGCGGCAGCCTGGGGATCGCCCTGGCCGGCGGCCGCGACATGGTAGCCGACGATCTCCTCGCCCACGCCGACGCGGCGATGTACGCGGCCAAGGCCGCCGGCAAGGACCGTCATGCCGTGTTCGATCCGTCGATGCGCGTCCGGGCGTGGCATCTCCTCGAAACCGGCGGCGACCTCCGGCTGCCGACGCCCCGGCTGGTCGAGCCGCTCGATCCCGACGCCCTGAGCGAGGCCGGCTAGCCGGATCGGGCGCGGCCAGGGCGGCCGCGGCTCGGGGGTGCGTCCCGGCGTCTCGGGGTCACGCCCGGCCTCGCCGGACGAACCGAGCCCCGGATCAAAGGCGGACGGGAGTCCCGCCCTCCGCGGACCGAAGAAGCGCGTCGATCGTCCGCGCCTGGCCGAGCGCGTCCGCGCGACCCAGCCGCGGCGCCCGGCTCCCGCGGATGGCCGCGCCGACGTCCTCGACCTCGAGGCGATACGGATCCGCGTCGTCGAGCGCCGTGGCCGTCCCGTCGCGGACGAGGACGGCCGGGCGGGCATGCCAGGGGTCGGTCAGCTCGGCCGATCCGTCGGTGCCGATTGCCTCGAGGCCGCGGAAGTCGCTCGTGAAGCCCGAGCTGATCTCGGCGATCGTCCCGCTCGGGAAGTGGAGGACTCCAGCGAAGCGGAGGTCGACGCCGGTCGGGCCCGGAACGCCCATCCCGAACACGAGGTCCGGCTCCTCGCCGGCGAGCATCCGGCTGCCGCTCACCGCGTAGCACCCGACGTCCATGAGCGAGCCGCCGTCGAGGTCGGGTCGCAGCCGGACGTCGGCCGGATCACCGAGGCGCCAGCTGAACGATGCCCGGATGAGCTGGAGCTGGCCGAGCTCGGGCAGGAGCCCGACGATCCGGTCCGCCTGGGCGTGGTGGCGCCACATGAAGGCCTCGGACAGGACGAGGCCTGCCCGATCGGCCAGGTCGAACGCGGCATCGACCTCGTCGGGGTGGCGCGAGTACGGCTTCTCGCACAGCACATGCTTGCCGGCGGCGAGCGCGTGCATCGTCCAGGGGTGATGGAGCGCGTTCGGCAGCGAGATGTACACGGCCTCCACCCCCGGGTCCTCGAGCAGGTCCTCGTACGAGCCGTGGGCGCGCGGGATGCCGTTGGCCGCGGCGAAGGCGCTCGCCCGGGCCGGGTCCCGACTGCCGACCGCGACGACCTCCGCGTCAGGCGAGGTCGCGGCGCCGGCCAGCAGCTTCGCGGTGATCCCGCCGGTGCCGAGGATGCCCCACCGAACCGGCCGAGTCGTCGTCACGGGTCGTTCTCCTCGCTCAGTCCAGCTCGAACCGGTCGATGGCCCGCTCCGCGAGCACCCGCCCGATGGCCAGGGCCGCGGTGGCCCCTGGCGACGGGGCGTTGCGGACGTGGAGGACCCGGCTGGTGCCGCCGAGGCTGAAGTCGTCGATGAGGGTACCGTCCGCCGCGAGGGCCTGCGCGCGCACCCCGGATGGCCCGGGTGCCAGCTGGTCGGTGCGCAGGTCGGGGAGATAGCGTCGCAACTCGGCGGCGAACGCCCGCTTCGACCAGTCCCGCCAGGTCTCGGCGAGCCCCATCCGGAGGTGGCGCCGGGCGAGCCGCCAGAAGCCCGGGAATGCGAGGGTCGCGGCCGCGTCGCGCAGGTCGATGTCGCGGCGGCGGTAGCCCTCGCGGGCGAGCGCGAGGACGGCATTCGGCCCCGCCCACACCTCGCCGTCGATCCGCGGGGTGAAGTGGACGCCGAGGAACGGAAAGCGCGGGTCCGGAACCGGGTAGAGCAGCCGCGTCACGAGGCCCCGGGCGTCGGGCGTGAGCGTGTAGTAGTCGCCCCGGAACGGCACGATCCTGAGCACGTTGCGGCCGTGCTCGCCGCTCATCGCCGCGACCCGGTCGGCCTGGAGGCCAGCGCAGGCGACGACCCGACCGGCGACGAGCGGTCCACGCTCCGTGGCCAGGACGACCTCCGCGCCCCGCTCGGCGAGGCCCGTCACCCGTCGTCCGGTCTCGACGATCGCGCCGAGACCGAGGATCTCGTCGGCAAGCCCCGCAACGACCATCCGGTAGTCGACGATCCCGGTTCGCGGCGACCACAGCCCCCGGATCGCTGCCGCCCGCGGCTCGAGCTCGCGGATTCGCGCGACCCCGACGGCCTCGAGGCCCTCCACGCCGTTCGCCTCGGCCCGCTCGCGCAGCCGATCGAGCCGCGGGAGCTCGTCGTGCCGCACCGCGACGACGAGCTTGCCCGGATGCCGCAGCGGGATCGCATGGTGCTCGGCGAAGCGCTCGAGCTCTCGCTTCCCTTCGCGGCAGAGCGCGGCCTTGAGCGATCCGGGGGCGTAGTAGAGGCCGGCGTGGACGACCCCGCTGTTGTGGCCCGACTGGTGGAGGCCGAGCCCGGGCTCCTTCTCCAGGACCGCCAGGCGGAGGCCCGGGCGTCGCCGCTGGAGCTGCAACGCCGTCGCGAGCCCGAGAATCCCGCCGCCGATGATCGCGACGTCGGCGCGCTCGATCCCGGTCGACGTCGTCGCGCTGGTGGGTGGAGCGGACGGGCGGGTCATCGGAGCGGCTCGAGCCTCAGCGTGATGTCCCGGACGGGCGCTCCGCGTGCCACGACGAGTAGATCGGCGGCCAATCGTCGGCCGTCGGGCGCGTCCCGAGCAGGGCCGACTCGATGCCGAACTCGAACAGCTCGTACGTTTCGTCCGCCTCGAAGGACCAGTTCGCGGCGATCGCCGACCGGACGGCCGGGTCGTGTACCGCAGTCGCCCGGCCGCGCACCTCGAACTCGCTCGGGGCGGCCGGATCCTGGAGCGAGTGGAGGGCGTACCGGCCGTCGCGCTCGAGGTCGGTGCGCTTGGCCGAGCCGAGGATGAACGCGTAGAGCCGGCCTTCGACGATGGCCAGCGAGATCGGGTGGATCCGCGGCGGCTGGTCGTCGCGGACAGTCGCCAGGAGCGCCGAGCCGTGACCGGTCCGATGAAGGAGGCGGCGGCCCTCGGCGGCGACGGCGGGCGCGGCCGCCTCGAGCTCGGCCCAGCTCACCATGCGACGTTCGCCGGCTTCCGGACCTCGGTTCGTCGGATGACCCGCAGGAGGCTGGTCAGGCTGGCGGTCATCGTCCGGCCGGCGTGTCGTGCGGGGCGGCCGGTGGTTCGTGCCGTTCGTGCGAGGCGCTCATGCTCGGCCTCCCGGTTGAGCTCGGCGAGGTGATCGGTGGCCAGGAAGATCGTCCCTCGGGGGTCCATTGTCGCGCTCCTTTGCGTCAGGCGGCGCGGCGATCGCGGTCGTCCGCGAACGACCCGCGCGAGTCGGTTCCGAACGTCGTCGCCAGGAGGTCGAAGACGACCAGCAGGGCCACGACGAGTGCGCTCACGATCAGAAGTTCCATCTCGTCCTCGAATACGCTGCGTGAGGTGATGGAGCCATCCTGACCGTTGAGCGGTATGCGGAGAAGGTCCGGTTGTGGCCCGAGATCGAGGACCAGTTCAGCCCGTCAGGGCACGACGATCGTCTTGCCCGTGTCCCGTCGCGGCTGCCCGTCGAGGAGGCCCGCCGCTCCCTCCAGATCGACCCGCCGGCTGACCATCGCACTGAGGTTCAGGCGGTCGGCCGCGAGCAGCTCGATGACCCGGCCGAAGGCGCCCGAGCCCGAATGGCCGATCGACCCGTGGATCGCCGCACCCGGAACGATGAGCCACTCCGGATCGAGATCGACGCGATGTGGTCCGCGGCCGAGGAGGACGGCCCGGCCGCCCGGAGCGAGGGTCGCGACCATGCCCTCGGTCACGCCGGCCGCGCCGCTCGCCTCGACCCAGACGTCGAGGCCCCGACCGCCGGTGCGCTCGCGGGCCTGCGCCGCCAGGTCGCCCGGACCGAACCCGGTCGGGTCGACGGCCTCGTCGGCGCCCATCGCCCTGGCGAGCTCGCGGCGACCCTCGCTGGGCTCGAAGGCGAGGATCCGGCCGGCTCCGGCGGCGCGTGCCAGGGCGATGCTCGCGAGCCCGATCGGCCCGGCCCCGATCACGCCGACACGGGAGCCGGGCATGAACCCGCCGGCACTCACGAACAGGCCGATGTAGGCGACGGCCGTCGGCTCGACGAGTGCCCCGAGCTCGAACGCCCGATCCGCCGGCAGCCCGGCCTCGAGCAGCGGGCCGAGCGACCAGCAGTAGCGCGCCCGGGTCACGACGCGTTCCGCGTGGGCGCCGTCGAACGTGAAGCCGAGCTCCTCGAGCCGGGTGCAGTTGTTCGGGCGGCCGGCGCGGCAGGCGAAGCACTCGCCGCACCAGGCGATCTCCTCCGCGCAGACCGGATGGCCGACCGCGAGGTCGCGGACGTCGGCCCCCACCGCCTCCACCACTCCGGCGAACTCGTGGCCCGTCACCACCGGGGCCCCGACCATCCCGGGATAGAGCATGTAGCCGTCCGGGTCGCGCTCGACGAAATGGAGGTCGGAGCCGCAGATCCCGACCGCGCGGACCCCGATCACGACCTCGTCGGCCCCCGGCGCCGGGTCCGGCAGGGTCTCGAGGCGGATCGTCGGCTCGCGCCAGACCTGCGAGCCGCGGCGCGCGACGCGTCTCGCGCCGTCGGCCCGCGGGACCTCGAGGTCGGCGCCGGGGTCGCGTGGCTCCCAGCGGGCACGGAGCACGAGCGCACGCATCCTGGACGACCTCGATCGTTACGCCTGACGAACCTACGAGGGAGCCGCTGCTTCCACCCCGCTCCGGGCCGGGCGACGACGATCCTAGCACCGGCCCACCGCGTGTCAGCCGGGCGGGAGGAACCGGTCGATGTAGGTCTGGTAGTCGGGTCGCGTCCGTTCGTAGGTGCCACTCATCAGCGGTGACGAGATCATGAAGTCGGCCGACGCCCGGTTGCAGGCGACGGGGATGTTCCAGACGACCGCGATCCGAAGGAGGGCCTTGACATCCGGGTCGTGCGGCTGCGGCTCGAGCGGGTCCCAGAAGAAGACCAGGAAGTCGATCGCGTCGTCGGCGATCATCGCTCCGAGCTGCTGGTCGCCGCCAAGCGGACCGCTCTGCAGCTTGAGGACGCCGACGCCGAGCTGCTCTTCGAGGAGGGTCCCGGTGGTTCCCGTAGCGACGAGGTCGTGGCGGAGGAGGAGCTGCCGATTGAACGTCGCCCACTCGACCAGGTCGATCTTCTTGTTGTCGTGGGCCACGAGACCGATGGTTCGCCTGGTTGCCGACGGTCGCTCCATGAACGGCTCCCTCCGCATGTCCGTGCCCTGTCGGGCGGATCGTCGCACTGCGAGGTCAACGGCATGTTCGTCGCGCGCGACGGGGCCCCCGGGCCAGAGTGATCTCGCCGCCCGAACGGTCGCGCCGTGGGATGATCGACCGGCATGGAAGTCATCGCCATCGTCCTCGGCCTGCTCCTTCTGACCGTCGCCTACTGGGACATCTTCGAGACCGTGGTCGTCCCGCGCCCGACGCCCGGTTGGTTCCGGATCGGGCGATACCTCGTCCGCGGTTCGTGGCGCGGACTTCGGGCGCTCCGCGACGGGCGGCCCGACCGGTCGTACGACCGTCTGCTTGGGCTGTTCGCGCCGGCGGCGACGGTCGCCCTCCTGCTCGCCTGGCTCCTGGCGCTCATCGTCGGCTACGGGTTGATCTTCTATGCCCTGCGTGACGAGCTGCAGCCCCCGAACCTCGATCTCGGCAGCACGATGTACTTCGCGGCTACGTCGGTTCTCACGCTCGGCTTCGGCGACATCGTCGCGGTGGGCGGGCCGGCGCGAGTCGTGATCGTCGTCGCCGCGCTCAGCGGTCTCGGCGCCGTCGCCCTCGTCGTGACGTTCCTCTTCTCGCTGTACGGCTCGTACCAGCGCCGCGAGGTCCAGGTCGTCGCCCTCCAGGCGGCGGCCGGTGCGCCGCCGTCGGCCGTGGCCCTCCTCGAGACGTACGCCCAGCTCGACCTGGTCGACCGACTCCCGGCGCTGTTCGACGAGTGGGAGCACTGGGCCGTCGAGGTCCTCGATTCGCACGTCGCGTACCCGCTGCTCGGGTACTTCCGGTCGAGCCACGACAACCTGTCCTGGATCAGCGCCATCGGGACGGTCCTTGACGCCGCAAGTCTGGTCCTGACGACGATCGTCGGCGTGCCGCGGGGCGAGGCCAAGCTGGTCAAACGCGTGGGCGCCCACCTCGTGGAAGACATCTCCAACCTCGGGTTCCGGGTTGGCGAGCCGACGAGCCTGGACCACTCGGACTTCGAGGCCGCCCACTACCGCCTCGCGCAGGCGGGGTACACGCTCGTACCGGCCGACGACGCCTGGCCGGCGTTCGAGGCTGCCCGGGCGACCTATGCGCCGCGGCTCGAGGCGATGGCCCGCTACTGGGCCACGCCGGCCGCGTCCTGGCTGGGCGATCCCGTGGCCCTCCGGGCGCCGATCCATGCCCCGATGGATCCCTGATCACGGCCGTCACGAGAACCGGCGACGCCCGCGCGGCGAACCAGAGGTGGAGGTTCGTTCAGATGTTCGCTCGAAGAAGCCAGCTTTCCACCGTCATTCGGCGACCGATTCCGGGGCGTCTCATCGTGCTCCTGCCGCTGATCGTGGCCATCCTCGCCGCGTGCAATCCCGGCAGTGGCGGCGGCGGTCCGGCGTACTGATCCCCGGTCGATGCCGCGGGCCGGTCCCGCTCAGACCCGAATGGACAGCTGGACCGTGACGGTGTCGCCTTCGGCGAGACGTTCGGCCGCGCGTACCGTCGCCTTGATCGGCACGAGATAGCGCCGGTCCTTGGGGAAGAGTGACGTTTCCCAGGCGCTCCCCGCGATCCGGACCCGGACCGGGATGACGCCCCAGCCGTAGCTCACGACTGCCGATACGGCGCGAATCGCGGCCGACGCCTCGTCGGGCACCGTGACGAAGTACCAGGGCGCCGGGCCTCGCCAGAACCAGAGCTCGCCGCTGAACGCCAGGTCGAGGGTGTCGACGGCTCCTGCGGCATCGGGCAGGTCCAGCGCGTCGAAGGTCACTGACCTCGGATCCACCGGGCAGCCATGCGCACCGGCTCTAACCGTGCCCTGCGTTGACCAGGTCGCCGGGACCGCCCTCGCGTTCCGCGGCGACTTCATCACCCATCGCGGCTTCGACGAGCTGGTTCACGGCGTCGTCCGGGCGTTGCTCGGCGAACGCCTCCCGGATGATGTCGGCCAGCGCCCTCACGTGGGCTTCCTCTCGGTCTTCTTGGGACATCGACCCGTCCTCCACGGCCACCTGGGGGCACTGGATTCTACGCCGAGGTGTCACCGAGTCCCGCGCCGTCACATCGCGCTGCCATCGCCTCGCGCAGCGGAGCGCCTGGTCAATCCTCCGCGCGATCGGCGACTTTCGACCCCTTGCGCCCGGTCGATCCCTGTGCGATCGATGGATGCATGAATCAACCGTCACTCCGGATCTCGGTCATCCTCGCTGCCTTTGTCCTGGTTGGAGCCCTGGCCGGCGGGGCGGTTACCGGTGCCTCGAAGGGCGGGGGAGACACGTCAACGAGCGGCCGCGGCGTGACGATCTCCTGGAACCTGACCGGGATGGGCGGGGCGAACAGCTCCTTCGACCAGCATCACCCCTTCGACGTGTCGAAGGTCCAGGACATGACGACCTTCGACGTCCACGTCGAGCAATGGCCCGTCGAGGACTTCGCGGGCAGCGAATGGCTGACGCCGTCGATCTCCTACGGATTCGATGCAGTGACGGTCACGCTGCGCATCAGCGATGCGTACCGGGCGCGCACGGGCAGCCAGACGACGATCGGCTGGTACGACACGGGTGGGTGGGTCAGGGTCGCGCTCCTCGAACCCCTGCGCTCCCGCAAGCTCGTCGACGGCGCAACCGGCGAGACCATCCCGTATCCGTCGCCGCACTGAGCGAATCATCGTGCCGGTGCGAACTCGCGTCGTCCGCCTGGGGTTCGTCGTCCTGGCGGGCGCGCTCCTCGGTTGGGGCGCGCTGACGGCGGTGCAGACGATCACGACGCCCCACCGAACGACGCCCCTCTACAATCCGCCGATCCTCGCCGGCCAGCAGCTGTGGGGCTACTGCGCCGGCGGCGTCTATGCCCGCCACGGCGACTCCATCGTCCTGACCTCGACCGGGCACTGCACGAGTGAGGGCACGATCGCCTACGACCCCGACGGAGTGACGGTCCGCGGCACCTTCGGCCCGGCAGCCCGCGACGCCACCTGCCCCTACGCCGGCCATCGCTGCGCGAGCTCCGACATCAATTACCTCATCGTGGCGCCGGATCGGATCCCGTGGGGTCACCTCAACGTCATCGACATGGGCACGGGCGGGTACCGGGTCCTCGCGCCGGGCACGAAGGCTCTTGGTTGCGCGGACATCGCGATCGGCGACCCGGTCGAGATCGACGGGCGCGACACCTACCGCTCCGGCAGCGTGGCCGAGAAGGGCGACTACCTCCATCCCGAGGACGGCGACTACTTCCCGTGCATGGTCGCCGCGCGTATCGCGGCAGCCCCAGGGGACTCCGGTGGGGTGGTCCTGGTCCGCGGTGTCCCGGCCGGCGTCACGTCGCGCTCCTTCGGTGGCAACCTCGGCTTCACCCCGTTGGCCGAAGGGCTGGCGCAGCTGGGGCTCGAGCTGTGCACGACACCGGACTGCGGACTGACGCGGCCATGAAACGGGCGGAACCATAATCACGGGATGCCAGCGCTCCCGCTCTTCACGCTGCCCGCGCTCCGTCGCGCCCGCGACCTGATCGACCTCCACTATGCCGAGCCGATCGATCTCGACGCGATGGCGCGAGCGGCCGGCTACTCCAAGCACCATTTCGCCCGCGCCTTCGTCGCCGCCTACGGCGAGACGCCGCGCGCCTACCTGACCCGTCGGCGGCTCGAGCGGGCGAAGACCTTGCTCCGGACAGCCAACCTGACGGTCACCGAAGTCTGCTTCGCGGTCGGGTTCGCCAGCCTCGGCTCCTTCAGCTCGCTGTTCCGGCGGGTCGTGGGGGAGACGCCGTCGGCCTACCAACGAGCATCCGTGCGGCGTGGCGGGCCGCCGCCGATCCCCGGTTGCGTCGTCCTCATGTGGACGCGTCCGAGTGGCCAAACGCCGCAAGCACGGAGAAGCATCTCGCGGGCCATGGCGCCTACTGTCGAGGGCGAACAACCCCAGGAGGACCACGATGATCAAACGCCTGTCACACGTGAACGTCTTCGTGCTCGACCAGGAACGGGCCAAGCAGTTCTACACGGAGACCCTCGGCTTCGAGGTCCGCAACGACGCCGTCCTTGACGGCTTCCGCTGGCTTACCGTCGGTCCCAAGGGTCAGCCGGACCTCGCGATCCTGCTGACCTACCCCGCGCCACCGATGTTCAGCCCCGACGACGCCGACATCGTGCGCGCGCTCGTCGCCAAGGGCGCCATGAGCGGCGGGGTGATCGAGACGGACGACTGCCGTGCCACCTACGTCGAGCTCAAGGCAAAGGGCGTGACCTTCCTCCAGGAACCGGCCGATCGGCCGTACGGGATCGAGGCCCTCTTCCGGGACGACTCGGGCAACTGGTTCAGCCTGACGCAGTCGAAGTACGAGGCCGCGCGACCCAGCTGAACGGCGGGCAGGCCGGTGGCGGCCCGTGCCAGGCGTGCGTGGAGCCGACACTCGGATTTGAACCGAGGACCTGCTGTTTACGAAACAGCTGCTCTACCGCTGAGCTATGTCGGCGCGACCCAAGGATAGCCGATGGCCACAGCATCGCTGGAACGGGCTACCGTCTGACTTCGCGCTCTTGCAGCGGAGGTCCAGACCAATGAAGGAAGACGTCGAGGTCATCGAAGCACGGATCCGGGAGGCGGAGGCCGAGGCCAGTCGGGCGACGGCCCGGACCCCGGGGCAGGTGCAGGAATGGCTCCGCGAGGACAACCTGATGTACGGCGGCCTGATCGCGGGCGGGATCGCTCTGGTCCAGCCGTTCCTGAATGCCACAACGCTCGACCTGTCGGCCCGGATCTCCGTCGTGTCGTTCTCGGTGGCGATCCCGCTCCTTGCCGCCCTACTGATGCTCGGCCAGCAGGCGACGTTCCGGCATCGCGCCGCCGAGTCGCGCGTCGTGACGATTGCGAAGGCCGTCGCCCAGGGCCTCGCCGTGATCGGCGTTGCGGCCGCCTTCTGGCACGTCGAGTGGATTGCCGGTGTCGGGATCCTCGTCAGCGGGCTCTTGGCCCTCGGCGTCCACTCGGTCGGCTACATGCGCCTCCTGTCGCCTGAGGCCTGAGCCCAAATCCAGGGACAGGAGCGAGTGGCAGATTCAGGCAGCAGCTCTTCGCTGGATTCGTGGTTCGGCTGCCGTGTGGATCGCTCAAGGTGGCCGCGAACGGGTCGAAGCCCCCGGGCCAGTTACGCCAGGGCTTCGGTGCGATCCGGCAGCGCGTTGAGCGGGTCCAGACTGGCCGCCGCGGCAGCGCGAATGCGCCACCCTGGCTCGGAAGGGACGACCCGGTCGGCGGTCTCGCCGGAGCTTCGGGCGACGCTTGCGTAGAACGCGGCCCGGCGGTACGACACGATCCGCGCGTCCTTGCACTGGCAGCCTGCGGTCAGACAAGCCCTGCGGGCCGGAAGGTCTGTCGTCTGAATGATTGCGGTGTCTTCCGGGGCTGGCATCTTGGTCATCCTTTCGTCCGGTCGGGTTCCGGGAGTCCGGTCCGTCGGTGAGGCTTACTGTCGCTATTGAGGGGAGCCTCGACATCGGGGCAAACACCGACGGCGGCACGGATTTCCTGGGGAGACCGCGCGCAAACGCTGAACGCGCTCGAAGGGAGGCACCCGGGAACTGAGCACCAAGCACGCGCGAGCAACCGGTCGGATCGATCATCGACGTGCCTGATCGCCGATACCGCCCCCAGCCTTGCTCGCTGGTCAGCGAGGGACTAGGCTCCGATGACCGTGGCGCCCACCCGAGCCACCCTGCATGCCGGCAACTTGCCAGTCGAGCTGACGAGTTTCGTGGGCCGCCGTCAGGGCCTGGCCGAGCTCAAGCGGTCCCTGGCCGCGACGCGGCTGCTGACGCTCACCGGCGCCGGCGGTGTCGGCAAGACCAAGCTCGCTCTGCGAGCCGGTCGGGAGACCGCCCGCCAGTACCCTGATGGGGTCTGGTTCGTGGAGTTGGCGCCCATCTCGGACCCCGAGCTCGTCCCGCAGGCGGTGTTCACGGCGCTCGGGCTCCAGGACCACTCATCGAGCTGGGCGGTCTCCACCCTGAGCGACTATCTGGCCGCCAAACGACCGCTCCTGATCCTCGACAACTGCGAGCACGTCCACGACGCCGCGGCCGTCCTGGCGGGGACGCTGCTGCGCGCCTGTCCCGATCTTCGGATTCTGGCCACGAGCCGGCAGGCGCTCGGGGTCACCGGCGAAGTCGTGATCGACGTGCCCTCCCTGTCGTTACCCGAGGATGGCGATGCGTCGCCGGAAGCCCTCATGCGATCGGACGCCGTTGCGCTGTTCGTGGAGCGCGCGGGTGCCGTCCAGCACGGCTTCGCCGTGGACGCCGCGAATGCCGCCGCGATCCTCAGCGTGTGCACCGGTGTGGACGGCATCCCGCTCGCCCTGGAGCTGGCCGCGGTCCGCCTCAAGTCCCTTGGCCTCGACGCCCTCGATCGTGGACTCGGTGCCCGGCTCGGGGCGTTGGGCACCGGCGACCGCAGCCTGTCGCTCCGGCAGCAGACGCTCGAAGGGGCGATCGACTGGAGCTACCAGCTCCTGAGCGAGCACGAGCGACTGCTGTGGGCCCGCCTCTCGGTGTTCGCCGGCGGGTTCGCGCTCGATGCCGCGCAGGCGGTCTGTGCCGGCGACGGGCTGGACGCCGAGGAGATCCCCGCGCTCGTCGGGTCGCTGGTCGAGAAGTCGGTGCTCAAACTACGACAGGGAGAGGCCGCCGACCGGTTCCGGCTCCTCGAACCGCTTCGCCAGTTCGGCCGCGAGCGCCTCCGGGAAGCTGGATTCGAACACACACTGCGCTCGCGGCATGCGGACTGGATCCGTGCGATCGCGTCGATCGCCGGAGCGAACGACGCCCGACAGGTCGAGGCATTCGAGCGGATCAGCATCGAGCGCGCCAATCTCTGGACCGCCCTCGAGTTTTGTCTCTCCGATTCGGGGGAGGCGGAGGCCGGCGCGGCGATCTGCGGGCATCTCTGGGTCTATTGGGCCTCTCAAGGTCCGGCTACCGATGTTCGCCGCCTGCTTGCCGCGCTGCTCGAGGTGACCTCGGCACCCGATCGCTCGCGCGGCGTGCTCCTCTGGATCTCGGGCCTGTTCTCCTCCCAGTCGGGGGATCAATCGGCGGCAATTCGGATGGCGACCGAGGCGCTCGAGATCGGGCGTGCAACGCATGACCCGGAACTCGTCGGGTGGTCACTGCAGGACCTCGGGGTTGCGGCCTATCTCGAGGGGCGATGGGACGACACGATCGCCTACGGCGCGGAGTCGATCAGCCTCGCCCGGACCATGGCGTCCCGCTTCCTTGAACTGAGCGCCACGGTCCTGCTCGCCGTCGGGCGAACGTTCCGCGGCGAACTCGACGAGGGAATCGCGCGCGCCTCCGATGGCCTCCGTCTGAGCGAGGCACTGGGCGAGACCTGGCAGCGTGCCACGCTGCTCCAGTTCCTCGCTGTCGCCCGACTCCATCGCGGCGAGCCGGCCGAGGCAGACCGACACGCCCGCCGATGCCTCGAACTGAAGCGGGACCTCGGCGACCTGGTCGGCATGGCCTCGGCCCTCGAGGCCCTGGCGTCGATCGCCATGGCCCTGGGCGCTGGAGAGCGCACCGCCACACTCCTGGGTGCGGCGGACGCGATGTGGCGTTCGATCCCCATCTCAATTCTCGAGCCCCTGCGGGCCGACCACGATCGCGCTGGAGCCGATGCCCGCGCCGCCGAGGGAAGCGCCCACTTCGAGGCCGCCTACCGAGCCGGCCTGCAGATGACGCGCGACGAGGTCGTCGACTACGCGCTCGACGTCCGGACATCGGCGGCCCGGCGCCCACACGCCGAACCGCCTCTGATCGATGGGCCACTGTCAAGGCGGGAGATGGAAGTCGCCGAGCTCGTGGCCGACGGAGCGACAAACGCGCAGGTAGCCGCACGCCTGTTCATCTCCGAGCGAACGGTCGAAAGTCATCTGGCGAGCATCTTCAACAAGCTGGGCGTCGATACTCGCCTCCAGGTCGCGCGATGGTTCGCCAGCATCCAGGTGACCGAGCCTGCCTGAGATCGTGGAGTCTGGCGCCGATCGGGCTGGAATCGTGAATGAGCCCGCGGTTTCCCGCGGGCTCAGTCGAACGATGCGGGAGCAGCTGATCTAGGCGATGCTGGGGCTCCCCGCAGGCTCTGGCAGGTTCGACGGTCGTGTCTCGACCCCATCGGTTCGGGGCAACCCAAGGCGCCCACGAGTCGCAACGATGACGACGAGCGCGAAGACGGCGAGCGCTGCGTACAGGAGCACACCGTCGACGCCGGCGAAGTACATGGCGAGGATGGCCGCGCCACCGGTCGCATTGATCGATGCGTGGAACAGTGCGACGACCGGGATGCTGTGACCCGTGGAGTTGTAGATCCAGGTGAGCAGGATGCGCATGGGTCCCGAGAAGACGATCAGGAGGAACGTCGCGTACAGGGGAAGCTGCGCGATCGGCAGACGGTCGGGGCTGTCGCTCAGGCCGCCGATGATGAAGAACAGCGGAAGGTGGTACAGCCCGAAGAGCGGAGCGACGATCAGGCTGGCTCGAAGCGGGCCGTAGCGAGCCTGCAGACGCGCCGTGACGTACCCGGACCAGGAGGTCTCTTCCCACAGATTGCCCAGGAGGGCCAGGACGAAGACACCGAGCATGAAGGTGGTCGGGATGCCGGCGACGTTCGCGGCGAGGCCCTCGATCGGAGCGATGCCCTTGAGAAGGACCGCGATCACGAACAGCGCGGCAGGCGGACCGAAGAAGGCGATGAGGTACCACTGGGGGCCGACACGGACGTGCCGGACCTGCCTGAAGAGCCGCCCAGCCGACCCGGGACCGCCGACGATCCGCGTGACGATGAACGGGATGAGCGCGAAGAAGACGATGCTGAGAAGCCGGAACGGATCCAATGGGATGTCGGTCTTCAGGATTCCGAAGCCCTGGTTGCCCAGCAGTGACGGCACGAAGCAGGCCCATCCCAATCCGTAGAACAGGACCAGGAACGAGGCGATGGGATGGCGTGTCATGAGCGAGCGCACGATGTTCTCCTTCGGTGACGGTCGACCTGGAACGGTCTTGAAGCCACCATCGGCTCCGATCCTCCCGGCGCCATCCGGAAGAACACCTAGCCCGACACCGATTTCCACTGCTACGCCGCCTTGCTCGCTGGTCAGCGAGGGACTAGGCTCCGATGACCGTGGCGCCCACCCGAGCCACCCTGCATGCCGGCAACTTGCCAGTCGAGCTGACGAGTTTCGTGGGCCGCCGTCAGGGCCTGGCCGAGCTCAAGCGGGCCCTGGCCTCGACGCGGCTGCTGACGCTCACCGGCGCCGGCGGTGTCGGCAAGACCAAGCTCGCCCTGCGAGCCGGTCGGGAGACCGCCCGCCAGTACCCTGATGGGGTCTGGTTCGTCGAGTTGGCGCCCATCTCGGACCCCGAGCTCGTCCCGCAGGCGGTGTTCACGGCGCTCGGGCTCCAGGACCACTCATCGAGCTGGGCGGTCTCCACCCTGAGCGACTATCTGGCCGCCAAACGACCGCTCCTGATCCTCGACAACTGCGAGCACGTCCACGACGCCGCGGCCGTCCTGGCGGGAACGCTGCTGCGCGCCTGTCCCGATCTTCGGATTCTGGCCACGAGCCGGCAGGCGCTCGGGGTCACCGGCGAAGTCGTGATCGACGTGCCCTCCCTGTCGTTACCCGAGGATGGCGATGCGTCGCCGGAAGCCCTCATGCGATCGGACGCCGTTGCGCTGTTCGTGGAGCGCGCGGGTGCCGTCCAGCACGGCTTCGCCGTGGACGCCGCGAATGCCGCCGCGATCCTCAGCGTGTGCACCGGTGTGGACGGCATCCCGCTCGCCCTGGAGCTGGCCGCGGTCCGCCTCAAGTCCCTTGGCCTCGACGCCCTCGATCGTGGACTCGCTGCCCGGCTCGGGGCGTTGGGCACCGGCGACCGCAGCCTGTCGCTCCGGCAGCAGACGCTCGAGGGGGCGATCGACTGGAGCTACCAGCTCCTGAGCGAGCACGAGCGACTGCTGTGGGCCCGCCTCTCGGTGTTCGCCGGCGGGTTCGCGCTCGATGCCGCGCAGGCGGTCTGTGCCGGCGACGGGCTGGACGCCGAGGAGATCCCCGCGCTCGTCGGGTCGCTGGTCGAGAAGTCGGTGCTCAAACTACGACAGGGAGAGGCCGCCGACCGGTTCCGGCTCCTCGAACCGCTTCGGCAGTTCGGCCGGGAGCGCCTCCGGGAAGCCGGCGGAGAGACGAGCTTCCAACACCGCCATCGTGACTGGATTATCGAGCTGTCCAACGTGGCCGGTGCAAGCGACGCGAGGCAGGTCGAGGCATTCGAGCGCATCCGCGTCGAACGAGCCAACGTCTGGAGCGCTCTCGACTTCTGCCTATCGGATCCGGCCGAGGCGGAATTGGGTGCCGCGATCTGCCAGGGGCTGTGGCCCTACTGGGCCTCTCAGGGTCCGGCGACCGAGGTCCGGAGCCTGTACGCCGCTCTTCTCGACAGGATCCCGAGACCCACGTCGGGCGCGAGGCCAGCTCCTCTGGATATCGTCGTTCGCGGCGGCTTCGCAGGGCGATCAATCGGCCGCGCTGCAATCGGGTACCGAGGCGTTGGAGATTGGCCGATCGATCGGCGACCCCGAGGTTGTCGCGTGGGCCCTCCAGTCCCTCGGCGTCACGGCGTACCTCACGAATAGGTTAGACGACGCCATCGCCTATGCCACAGAGACCCTCGCTCTCGCCCGGGCCATGGGGTGGCCGTTCACGGCCCTGTCGGCGGCCACCCTGCTGGGCGTTGCGCACACATTCCGCGGCGAGCTCGATGAGGGCATCGCGATCGCCCGGGACGGGATCCGATCGAGCGAGAAGCTCGGCGAGACGTGGGAGCGCGCCTATCTTCTTCACTTCCTGGCCGTGGCCTTGCTTCACAAGGGCGAACCGGCCGAGGCGGAGGTGCACGCTCGCCGGTGCCTCGAACTCAAACGCGCCCTGGGCGATCTCATCGGGATGGCGATGGCCGTCGAGGCGCTGGCGTTGATCGCGATGAGCCGCGGTTCGAGCGAACGCTCGGCGACCCTTCTCGGCGCGGGGGAGGCCATCTGGCGATCCGTCCCCACGACGATCCACGAGCCATTCCGGGCCGACCACGATCGCACCGAAGCCGACGCTCGCGCCGCACTAGGGTCGGCCCACTTTGAGACCGCTCACCGCGCTGGCCTCGAGATGACCCGCGATGAGGTGGTCGACTACGCACTCGAGGTCCCGCCGTCAGGTGCGCGAGTGGTCGTCGGCACCCCCGGCCATCCGATGGGCCCTTGTCACGGCGGGAGATGGAAGTCGCCGCGCTCTTGGCCGATGGAGCCACGAACGCGCAGGTCGCGACGCGTCTGTTCATCTCCGAGCGGACGGTTGAGAGTCACGTGGCGAGCATCTTCAACAAGCTGGGCGTCGATACACGTCTCCAGGTCGCGCGATGGTTCGCGAGCACGCAGGTGTCCGCGCCGACCTGAGGGCAGACTGGCCGTGCGGCCGCGGTTTCTGGACAGATCCGGTGTCGTACTTGGTGTTTGCCCGGATGCCGCGCCAGCCCTGAGCCCTCACGGTGGAGACCGAACCAACAGGTTCCTCACACCGAAAGGAGCTCACATGCCATCGGCCATCAGCACCGCCGATCTCACCAAACAGTATCCAGGCGTCCGAGCCCTCGAGGGCCTGAGCATCGAGGTCCCGCAGGGCTCGATCTACGGCTTCCTCGGCGCGAACGGCGCGGGAAAGACCACGGCCCTCAAGATCCTTGCGGGCCTTACCCGGCCAACGAGCGGCAGCGCCATCGTCGCCGGCGTCCCACTGGCGGCCGGGGAATCGTACAAGCGAGCCATCGGCTACCTCGGCCAGGAGCCTCGCTTCTACGACTGGATGACGGCGCGCCAGACCCTTCGGTACGTCGCCGGTTTCTACCCCTGGGTGCAGGATCCGATCGAGCGTCGCATCGATGAGGCGCTCGAGATGACGGGCATCACCGCCGCCGCTGACCGCCCGACGCGAACGTACTCGGGCGGGATGCGCCAGCGACTCGGGATCGCCCAGGCCCTCATCGGCAGGCCGCAAGTCCTGCTGCTCGACGAGCCCGCGAGCGCACTCGATCCGATTGGCCGACGCGACGTCCTCGATCTCATGGAAGGCCTGCGCGGGCAGGCCACGATCTTCTACTCCACGCACATCCTGGACGATGTTCAGCGGGTTTCTGACCACGTCGCGATCCTCCACGAGGGTCGCCTCGTTCACGCCGCGCCCACGCAGGAGCTGCTCAGCAGCTTCACTCGTGATCGGCTGCGGGTCGTGGTCCGCCGTGTCACGGACTCCACGGCCGGCGGCCTCGCCGCACTCCCCGGCGTCGCGTCCGTCCAGCTCGAGGCTCGTGACGCTGAGCAAGCCACCTTCTTGATCCAGGCGCGTCCCGACCAGACCGACGCGGTCCAGCGTGCCGTGACCCGCTACGCGGTGGAGTCGGACCTCACTCTCGTTGCCAATGCCCCAGAGCAGGCAGACCTCGAAGAGGTCTTCCTCCGTCTCATCGACTCCAAGGAGCGTGCAGCATGAACGCCGTGACCCTCGATTCCTCCGCCGTCCAGAACCCGGACGACGGCCGCCCGAGGTTGCTCGGCCTGAGCAATCTCGTTCGTAAGGACTTCTCCGAGTGGCTCCACGGCAAGCGACCATGGCTCGTTCTCGGGGTGACTTCCACCGTCTTTGCCCTCGCCGCCGCCAATGCCCGGATCACCGAGTGGGCGGTCCGGTCCTTCCCGGCCGATCCCAGTGATGGGCCGGCCAAGGTCATGTCGGTGCAGCCAATCGATAACATCCTGCTTGCGATCAGCACGCAGTTCATCGTTCTGGCGGCCATCTTCGCAACCATGAGCCTGCTCCTCGCCGAGCGTGACAGCGGGACACTGGCGTGGACGATCTCGAAGCCTGTGTCGCGGACGAGCGTGCTCGTGAGCAAGTGGCTGACGTCTACGCTCATCCTCTGGGTGGCCGCGGTCGTCATCCCGCTGGCGCTGACGACCGTGCTCGTGACCGTCCTCTACGGACTGCCCGACCTCACCGCCGTGATTGCCCTCGGGGCCAGCCTGATCACCGTCCCGGCGCTATTTGTCGGCATCGCCTTGGCTGCGGCAACGATCGTTCCCAGTCAGGCAGCGGTCGCCGCGATCGGCCTCACGCTCCTCGCGGCACCACCGATCGTCGGTGGCATCCTCCCGTCCCTGACGCCCTTCTTTCCGACCTCGATCCTCGACTGGTCGGTGCAGGCGTCGACTGGCGGACCAGCGTCCCTCGTGACGCCCGTCGCCTGGCTCGTCGGATTGGCCGTTCTCTTTGTTCTCGCCCGGCGCCGCCTGAACTCGATGGACCTGTAGGCGACAGATGTCACCCCGTCATCCACTCGCCTACCAACTGAAATGATGGAGCGATCGCCGTAGCGATCGGAACGACCCTCCGACGGCCCCGGCCGTGAGCGGATTGCTCACGCGCCGGGGCCGTTTCGCGCGTCAGCGATCACGCTGCGTTGACTCGGCTGGCGTAGGCTGAGGTCGATCGAGGCTGGGTTGCATTGGCAGGAGGAGCCATGAAGCGACGTCCCTTCCTCAGCCGCGCCGCGGCCATCCTCGCGGCCGCACTGCTTGCGCTCGCGCTCGTCCCGGCGGCGTCCGTCGACGCGAGTTCGAAGCACGGACCCCTCGACGGGTTCAAGCACATCGTGGTGATCTACGAGGAGAACCACAGCTTCGACAATCTCTACGGCAACTGGGGCAGCGTCGGCGGCAGGCACGTCGTCGGACGATCGGACGCGACCAGCGCCCGCACGACGCAGGTCGCCCAGGTCGGGAGCACGTACGACTGCCTCCTGATGACCGACGTGAATCTGATGTCACCCCCGCTGGCGCCGAAGTGCAGCACGTCGACGTTCACCTTCCCGAACGGCACGACGACGGCCTATCCGCTGGGCAACCGGCCGTTCAACATCGACCGCTACATCCCGGCCACGGCCACGACCTGCCCTGACGAGGACCACCTGTTCAGCTTCCCGTTCGGCCTGCTGAACGGGACGGGCCTGCCCGGCGGCTGCACCCGCGACCTCGTCCACCGGTTCTACCAGGAGCAGTACCAGCTCGACGGCGGCAAGCAGGACCGCTACGTCACCGGCAGCGACTCGGCCGGAATGACGATGGGCTACTACAACACGAAGGAGCTGCCGATCTACGAGTACCTGCACTCACGGTCGGCCCCGCACTACGTCGTCCTCGACCACTTCTTCCAGGCGGCGTTCGGCGGCTCGTTCCTCAACCACCAGTACCTGGTCGCCGCCGCGGCTCCGCCGTTCGCGACCGGCACCCACTCCGTCCTCGACGCGAGCGGCTTCCCGAACGCGAGCTACCCGCTCTACCACACGACCGGCGTCGTCGACGGTCCGGTGACCCAGGCCTGCGGCCTGTCGACCACGGTCGCCGGGTTCGCCTGCGGCGACTACGCGGTCAACACGGTCCAGCCGTTCTACCAGCCGACGAGCGCGTTCGGCGCCCGGATGCCCGAGGTCGACGACACCACGACCCCGCTCACGATCGGCGACACGCTGAGCGACGCCGGGGTCAGCTGGAACTGGTACTCGGGTGGCTGGGACAACGCCGCCGGCAACGTCGGCGGTCGCGGCTACACGAACGGCGCGGGGCCGGCGTGCGGCGACCCGAACTCCGTCCCGGCGGCCCCCGACGGAGCGGGCAACGGCGGCTATCCGTACTGCCCGGACAAGTCCTTCCAGACCCACCACCAGCCGCTCAACTACTTCGCCCGCTACGCGCCCGGCCAGCCCGGTCGAGCGCACCTCAAGGACGAGCAGGACTTTCTCTGGGCGGTCCACCATGGCCGGCTCCCGTCGGTGAGCTTCGTCAAGCCGCTCGGCAACGAGAACGAGCACCCCGGCTACACGAGCGAGCCGAATGGCAGCGACCATCTCGTCGACCTGATCAAGGCAATCCAGCACGGTCCGCAGGCGAAGAGCACGCTGATCGTGGTCACCTACGACGAGTTCGGCGGGCAGTGGGACCACGTCTCGCCGCCCGGACTCGGGACGACGGCCGCCCCCGGCCAGGCCGACCTGTTCGGGCCCGGCACGCGCGTCCCGGCCATCCTGATCGGCCGGGGCCTGACCCGGTCCTCGGTCGACCACACGATCTACGACACGACCTCGATCATGCGCACGATCGAGAAGCAATTCGGCCTGGCGCCGGTCGCCACCCGCGACGCGGCCGTCAACGACCTCCACCGTGCGGTGGCGGCGGGGCGGCCCCGCCACTAGCTCATCGCCACCGAGCAGCAGGACCGGGGTCCTCGGCCGAGCGCCGGGACCCCGGTCTCGAATTCAGCGGCCGCTCAGCGCGGTGCGGCCTCGCGGACGGTCCAGCTCGTCCCCGCGGGCTCGTCGTGGACGTCGACGCCGGCCTCGACGAGACGGTCGCGGACGAGGTCCGCGGCGACCCAGTCACCGCTCGCCCGAGCGCGACCGCGCAGCTCCACGAGCGTGTCGACGAAGGGCTCGATCGTCTCGCGCGGATCCGTCGCCGGGCCGCCCGACGCATCGCCGAGGCGGACGATGAGCGAGCGGAAGGTGGCCCGGGCGGCCTGGAGATCGGGGCTGTCCTCCCCGGCCCCGACGCGCCGCTCGATCGCCTGGTCGAGGGCGATGAGCGCACCGACGGCTGCGCGGACGTCCCCGCCGCCGAGCGACGCGACGAACGTCCCCTCCAGCTCGGCAACCTCGTCGCGGACCGGACCGGTGCCGCCCGCGGCACGAGGCTCCGATTCCCCGGCTCGTGGCCGGTCGGAGGCGTCACCCCCGTCGCCGACGGTCCGCCGCCCGGCCGACGATCGCCCGGATCGTGCGGCCCGGAGCTCGCGAACCGCGTCTGCCAGGGCATCGATCGTCGTCTCGGTCCCGTGGCCGAACGTCAGGCTGCGGCCGTCGACGCGGATCGTCACGCCGCCGAGCCCGAATACGGTTGCCGTCCGGTCGTCGAGGTCGAGGACGAGCGCCGTATGGCTGTCGACGCCGAGCACGAACGCCCCACGCGGCAGTGCGCGCTCCAGGACCCGGAGCCGGCGCTCGCCGATGTAGCAGAACCGGGTGTCATGGGTGCCGCCCTCGGCGTTGTCATAGTGCGGCACCACGGCGGCCCGGAGACCCGTGGCCGGTCCGAGCAGGTCCAGCCCCTCGAGCCAGGTCGGGCGGTCGCCGACCTTGTAGATCTCGTAGACGGGGATCGAGACCATACCGAGCGTGAGCGCGGCCGCGCTGGCCATCGTGACGATGCCGCCGCCGGCGAGCTTGGCCGCGAGCGTTCCCGGGATCGGGCCGCCCATCCACTGGCGGAGCGCGTAGCTCGGGCTGCCCGGACCCGACAGGACGTAGTCGGCCTCGGCGATCCGCCCGACGGCGGCGGCCGCCGCGGTCGGCCCGGCGTCACTCGACCGGTACGAGGCGACGGTCATCGTTCGGCCGATGCTCACCTGGAAGTAGTCGACGATCCGCGCCGTGAGCTCGTCCGCGTTCTCCTGGAAGCCGTACGGCGTGTCGATGAGCGTCGCACCGACGGCCGCTCCCGACTCGAAGCGCTCGAACAGCGAGCGGTGGACCTTGGCCATCGTCGGCGCGATCTCGCCGGAGCCCATGATCGCCAGGATCCGCGGCCCGGTCACCGAAAGAACCCGTCGGCGACCGCGCCGTGGAGCAGGTCGGCGAGCGGCCCGGGATGCTGGGCATGGAGATCGTGATCGCCGGTCATCCAGACGACGCGCGCGCGGGGGATCGTTCGGCCTGCTGCCTCGACCGCGGCCCGCTTCGATTCCGGGACCTGGTCATCCGAGCCGGCCGCCACGAGCAAGGTGGGGACGTGCACGTCGGCGTAGCGGGCGGTCGGGTGGTCGTCCCACAGCCCGCGCAGGATCGCGATGTGGCGGTCGTAGGTCAGCCACGGGGCGATGGTCCCGTCGGCACGGACCTCGAAGTTCGCGAGGGTCCCGCGAATCCCCGACTCGGGCCAGTCCGGATGGCTCGACCGAACGTGGCGCTCGATGTCGACCAGCGGGCGGCCGACCAGCCGCGGCGGGGCCAGCGCGGTGAGACAGGCGTTCCAGTCGGCGAACCCGGACGACGGCTCGAGCCAGCCGCCGTCGACCAGGACGAGGCCGCGGAGCGCGTCCGGCGAACGCCGAGCGAGCTCGAGGACGACGTTGCCGCCCCACGACTGGCCGGCCAGGATCGGCCGGTCGATGGCGAGCCGCTCGATCAGCTCGCCGAGGTCACCGGCCACGGTCGGGATGTCGTAGCCGGCGTCGGGCTTCGCCGACCGTCCGTGCCCGCGCAGGTCCACCGTGACGACCCGATGGCCGAGCTCGGTCAGGCGGGCGGCTACGCCGTCCCACAGCCGCGCATTCGAGGCCAATCCGTGAGCAAGCACGAAGGTCGGCGCGGCGGAGTCCGGGACCGCGGCGGTTGGGCCGTCCCGCTCGGGTGCGGCATCCCATCGATCGATCGACAGGTCGATCCCGTCGGCGATCCGCACTCGCTCGTTGCGCATCGGTCGATGGTACGGCCGTGCCTGCCCGGCGTCGCCCGGGATGACGCGGAACCATCCGTCGAGCGCTATCGTCAAGGTGGCATGCGCTCCCTCACGACCGTCGTCCTCCTCGTCCTCGTCCTCGCCGCCGCCTGCACCGGTGCTGCTACAACCCCGAGCAGCGGCACCATCTCCGTCCACGGGACCGCGACCGCCGGTCCGGTCTGTCCGGTCGAGCAGCCCGGCGACTCGGCGTGCGCGCCGCGACCGGTGGCCGGGGCGACCCTCGTGGTCAAGACCGCCGCTGGCGCGGAGGTCGCCCGGGTCACGACGGGATCCGACGGCTCGTTCGCGGTCGGCCTCGCGCCCGGGTCGTACGTGCTCTTCCCGCAGCCGGTCGACGGGCTCATGGGCACCGCCCAGCCGATCCCGCTCACGGTCGCGGAGGGCGCGATCCCCGAGGCAACGCCGATCACGGTCCAATACGACACCGGGATCCGCTAGCCTTCCGGCATGACCCGAGTCGACCGGCTCCCGGTGGCGCTCGTCCAGCTCGACGCCGGCCCCGACCCGATGGAGAACGTCGAGGCGGCCGCCGCCCTGGCCGACACGGCCGCCGCCGGCGGGGCTCGCCTCGTCGCCCTGCCCGAGTACCTCCAGTTCCGCGGCCCGGATGACGGCTACCGCGCCTCGGCCCGCCCGATCCCCGGGCCGTGGACCGAGCCCTTCGCAGCCGTCGCCCGCCGGCGTGATGCGTGGATCCTCGTCGGCTCCCTGGCCGAAACCTCGGACGATCCGCGGCGGCCCTTCAACACGAGCGTCCTCATCGGGCCCGACGGGGCGATCGTCGCCGTCTACCGCAAGATCCACCTGTTCGACGTTACCGTCGAGGACGGGCCGGTCGATCGCGAGTCGGACCGGGTCACGCCGGGCGATCGAGCGGTCGTCGCGGAGGTCGACGGCGCCCGGATCGGCCTGTCGATCTGCTACGACCTGCGCTTCCCGGAGTTGTACCGGGCGCTGGCGCTGGCGGGGGCGGAGGTCCTGGCGATCCCGGCGAACTTCACCGAACGCACCGGGCGCGACCACTGGGAGGTCCTCATCCGGGCCCGCGCGATCGAGAACGGGGCATACGTGATCGCTCCCGCGCAGATCGGCGGACCGCCCGGCCAGCCCGCGTTCGGGCGGTCGATGATCGTCGACCCGTGGGGGACGGTGGTCGCCCAGGCGCCCGATCGGGTCGGGATCATCAGCGCCGAACTGGACCTCGATCGGGTTCGCTCCGTCCGCCGCCAAATCCCGGCGCTCGCCAACCGCCGGCCCGATGCGGCGTCGCGGGTCGAGGCGATCTCGGCGATCCCTCCGCTCGCGGTCCCGGACAGGCGAACGGCCGGGTGACGGATCGCCACCCGGCCGCCTGCGGTCCCCGAGGACCCGGGGACGGGCCGGGGGCTGGGGTCCCGGTCCGCCCGCTCATCCTACTCCGCGGTGGAAGGCGCGCGACCAGCCGGGGCTCGAATCGGCCGACCGATCGCGCCGCCCGAGGCTTGGCTACTGCGTCAAGCCGATGTAGTAGAACGGGATGTCGGTCGACGGCGGCGCGGTGATCCCGCCCGGCACGGTGGTCCCCTCGGAGTAGGGAAGGGTGCCGATGAACCGGCCGTTGATCTGATCGACCGCGGGCTGCGAGAAGCCGGTAATCGTGAAGGCGGCAAGGCCGACGATGTGGTAGCTCGACCCGCTCCCCTTGTCCGTCTCCGTGTCGAAGATCGGGATCAGCACGGGCTCCTGGCTGTTGACCCATTGCTGGAGGCAGCCCCTGACCGCAGACGCGTTCGACTTGCCAGGGTCGCCGGCGAACGAGGTCGGGAGCGTGAACGAGGGGTTGTTCGGGGTGCAGATGCTGTCGGCCAGCGGCTTCGAGCTACTGGTCCCGAACCAGGCCAGCCAGCCGAAGTTGCCGGGCGCGTCCTTGCCGTTCGTCAGCGCGTAGATCGTCCCGGTCTTGAGGTCGGCGAGCTGGTGCATCGCGATCGGGAGCAGCTGACCGGACGGCGCGCCACTGGGCTTGCCGCTGATCGCCGTCGCCGTCGTGTTCACCGTCCACGTCGACTGGCCGATGACGCCCAGGAAATAGGTGTGCGGGTGACGAGTCACGTCGACCTTCACCCCGAGCGCGCCACCTGGCGGCGTGCCGCCGCCCGAGCCGACCGCACCCAGGTCGCGGAACGAGGGGCCGCTGCGGGACCCGACATAGCGGGCCGTCCAGACGCACCCTGCGCTGCAGCCGTTGGCATCGAGGCTGGCCGAGATCGCGCCGTAGACGCCGAGCGGCGCCTTGCCCAGGTAGTAGTCGGCCAGCTGCTTCGTGCCCGCCAGGGCAGCCACGTCGGCCGAGTTCTGGGCATCCCGCCGGGTCAGGAAAGCCGTTCCGCCGTCGATCACCAGCCCGGCGATCAGGAACAGCAGGACGATCCCGCCGACGAACATCACCAGGATCTGGCCGGTCTCGTCGGAACGCGCCGCGTGACCCGCCGACCCGTCGAACCTCGGCCGGGGCACCCGGCGGCTCACTGGACCACGACCTGGGCCTGCCCCGAGACGACCGGCGCGCGGATGATCTGACCGACGATCGGGGTCAGGAAGCGGAACATATTCGAGCCCGACGACGGGGTCGCCACGCTCACGATCAGCAGGTCGTTCGGCCCGCAGGCCTGTGCGGTCACCGGTTTCGTTCCACCGGCGGTCATGGCCTCACAGGTCACCGTAACCTGGAAGAATGCCGGGGCTCCCGCAATTCGCTGTCGGGCCACCTGGGCGGTGCAGCTGAACCGGTCGGGCGATGACACGCCCGCCGGGCACGAGTACTGCCACTGGTCGACCGAGCCGTAGCGCGCCCCCTCGCGGGCGGCCTCGTTGAACGCGTTGTTCAGGTAGATGAACCGGCCAACCTCGATCAGCCCGAACAGCAGCAGCAGGAAGATCGGCAGCACGAGCGCGAACTCGACGAGGGCCTGGCCGCGACGTCGTCGATCGGGTAGCGCGCCCGCTCCGGGACGCGTCATCGGGTCGACACCTGGACGTCCTTCGTCGGCGCCTCGCAGGTGTAGGCATCGACGTTCTGGGTCAGGACCGGCAAGCCGGAGCTGGCGTTGCTCGGGACGGTCGTGAACGAGCCGGTGAAGCCGGCGTCGAGCCACAGGCTGCGAGCCTCGGCCACGGTCTTGTTCGTCTCGTCCGGCGTCGGCACCAGCGTGTCGACAAGGTCGGGCACGACGAGCTTGCCGGAGCTGCACGTCCTGGTCGTAATGTCGACGCTCGGGTCGCCGCCAGAGTACCGGGCGTTCCGGGCGCTGGCCGTGGCCAGGAACTTGTAGGTCCGGGTCGAGCCGAGCGGACGCGGGAAGATGCACATGAAGGCATTGCCCGGTGATCCTCCGGCGGCCAGGCTCGTCGGGATCGGGCAGTCGCTCGGCAGGCTGAGCGTCGAGCCATCCTCGGTCACGAACAGGCTGAAGTTGCGGGCCGGCCCGCCCGAGTTGACGACGCTCACCTTGAGCCAGCCGGTCGGGGAGCGGAGCGACGGATCGGCCGAGCCGTCATCGGTCCGCGCCACATCGAGATCGTCGCTGCTGTAGTGCGCCGTCCCGTTCATGCCGTTGCCGTCGCCACCGAGCCGGTACGGGGCAGCGCGGAGGTTGACCGTGAGCCGGGGCGCCGGGACCACCTTGATCGTCGCCGAGCCGCTCGTCCCGCCCGTGGGCAGACCCTCGGCCAGACCCTGGCCGTCGACCTCGACGACGTCGTCGGCTACGCCGCCCACCGGGTTGTCCGCGGTCACGGTCCGGCTGAACGAGCAGTAGGCAGGCGCCGCGCTCCGCGGGAGCGACGTCGGCAGCTTGCAGCCCGGCGATGGCGTGAAGGTCGACCCGTTGGCCAGGAATCCATAGCTCAGCCCGGTCAGGTCGACGTTGCCGGTGTTCCGGACGCGGACCTTGTAGGCGACCGAGTCGCCTTCCTGGAACTGGAGGTAGTTGTACCGGTTGAGGTCGTCCTGGCACGGCGCGTAGTAGTAGCCGGGCGAGGTGGACGGCTCGGCGGCAGTGCAGCTGCTCACGATATCGGAGACGTTGTCCGCGCCGGTCTTGTCGACCCAGACGAGGATCTCGAGCCCGGTCGGATCGAACGCGTCCTCGACGACGGTCGCCTCCGAGGTGGCACCAAGGGTCAGGGTCGAGCCCATCAGGTCGCCGAGGATCGGGGTCGCCAGCCGGAAGCTGTGGGTGACCCGAACGACGTAGATGTCGCCGTTGACGCAGTCGTTGATCGGCTGGATCAGGGCTCCGGCCGGCGTCCGGCACACGACGCTGGTCGTCAGCAGGCTCTTGCCCGACCCATCGCGCAGGTTGTCCGCCTCGTTCTGGACGATCCACTGGACGTTCTGCGGGTCCGGACAGGTCGCACTCGCGCCGTCGCACAGTGGGTGGCGCGCACCGTACAGGGCGCCCTCCTTGGCCGCGTTCTCGACCGCCACGTAGGCGTAGAAGGCGCGCCCGAGGTCGATCGCGCCGGCCAGGATGAGGAGCATGATCGGAACGACGAGGGCGAACTCGACGACGCTCTGCCCGACCGCCCGGCCACGGCCGACCGGCGCGGCCGCAATCGCGGGACGAGGCCTGGAATCGGAGCGACGGGACGACCAGCGGTGGCGGCTGAACAAGCGCCACATCGGCAATGACATTCGATGGCGATCCCATGACGGCGCGCTGGGCCCGTCGCCCACGCGCGGGGATCTATCGTGGCGGATTCACCTTACACGCCACCTTTCTGCACAAAACCCCACAGCACCCTCGCTCACCGGCCCTCACCGCGCCCGGTACTTCCGTGGCATGGCCTCGCCCGATCGGGCCGACCATCCTCGGACCCATGAACACCAAGCGCATCGCCTCCGGGGTTCTGTGGCTGTTCGCCGGTTGGTACCTCGGCAACCTGCTCGCGTTCCAGATGGGTTGGTCCGACCTGTTCGGGCCGATGGTCGGGATCGTCGCCGCGACGATCGTCGCGGTCGACCCATTTGGGCTCATCTGGCGCCGGGCCGACCGGCTGGCCGCGGCACAGCAGGGCGACACGGCGGTCCCCGCCGACTGACCGGCGTCAGCCCTCCAGCCCGGACTCGGCCGGGAGCTCGACGGTGAACGCGGCTCCGCGTCCCTCGGCCTGTGGCTCCAGGATGAGCTCCCCGTTCATCGACCGGACCAGCTCGCGCGAGACGTAGAGGCCCAGCCCGCTGCCGTCCTCGGCGGATTGCTCGCCGACCCGGGTGAACCGGCTGAACAGCCGCTCGCGGTCGCCCGCCGGGATGCCCGGGCCGTGATCGGCGATCGTCAGGTGCAGCCGAGCGGCCGGCTCGTCGACCGCCACCCGGACGTCGATCGGCTCGTGCCGGCCGTATTTCACCGCGTTGTCGAGCAGCGCCCACAGCACCTGGTCGAGCTGGTCGGCATCGGCGATCGCCAGCCAGCCCTCTGCTTCGTCGTCGAGGCTGAACGCGACGTCCTCCGAGCCGAGCGCCTCCCAGGCCCGGCGGACCCGCGGCGCGAGGGCCAGCACCTCGGCCTCGGGGCGGAGCGTCCCGGCCTCGAGGCGGCTGACCGTGAGCAGCTGGCGAACCATCCGGCTCAGCCGGTCGACCTGCTCGGCGATGATCCCGAGCCGCCGGTCGGGGCGCTCGGCGGCCAGCCGCTCGGCGTAGGCCCGGATGCTCGTCAGCGGGGTCTGGAGGTTGTGGCTGACCCCGCGCAGGAAGTCGTCCTTGGCGGCGTCGAGCTCGAGGAGGCGGGCGTTCTGCGCCCCAACCCGCTCGAACAGCTGGGCGTTGCGCACGGCCACACCGATCTCGCTCGCGAACAGCTCGAGCAGGTCCTGGTCCGCCCGCTCCCAACCACGGGTCGCCGGCAGGTGGCCGACGAGCACGCCGAGCCGGTCCTCGCCGGCGCGCAGCTCCGCCCGGACCGGCAGCGCCTCGCCCGGGACACGCTCCTCGACCTCCACGCTCGACGGATCGCCGAGGACGATCGTCGAATCGACCATCCCGAAGGCGGTGCGCGCATCCTCGGCGGCACGACCGACGAGCCAGTCGACGCCGTCGCGGGGTGACGCGGCGACCAGCGCGGCGAGGATCCTGCCCAGCTCCCGGTTCCGCCGCTCGAGCTCGGCAGCCAGGCGGTTGTGGCTCTCGGCCAGGCGGGCGAGCTCGTCGTCGCCGGTCACCACGATGGGTGTCGTCAGGTCGCCCGTCGAGACCCGGTCGACCGCCGCGGCGATGGCCCGCAACGGGGCGGCCAGGTCGGAGGCGAGCGCGAACGCGACCAGGACGGCCAGGAGCGCCGCGATGACGATCGTCAGGAGGAGGATCCGCGGCACCGTCTCCGTCGGGTTCGGGGAGAGCTTCTGAGCGGCGACGACGACCAGCCCGAACGAGGCGAGCGGCAGCACGGCGGCCGCCACGAGGGCGATCGTGATCCTGGTCCGGAACGAGATCTCGCTGCCGACGCGCTCCTGGTCGACGACCGGCGCACCGGCCGCCGGGTCGTCGGTCTCGGGAGCATCTACGGGGTTCGGATGGTCGTCGGCCGTCGCGGGCGCGCGGGCATCAGGGACCGCCGGGCCGGCCGGCACCGGCTCGGGCGCGGTCGACCGGCGTGCCTTGCGGATGGGCGCCGGCGATCCGCTGGCGAGAGCGTCGGGGGGTGGGCCGCCGGACGTCATGACCCGGCTGGGTCGGCCTCGGGCTCGGTGGACGGGGTGGTCGCCGGCGCTGGATCGTCGAGCGCCACGAGCCGGTAGCCGATCCCGCGCACGGTCAGCAGGTGGGCCGGCCGGTTGGGGTCGGGCTCGAGCTTCGTGCGCAGCCGGCGCATCGTGACCCACACGTACGACGGGTCGGCGTCCTCGGTCTCGGCCCAGCCACGGGCGAGAAGCGTCTCGGTGGTCACCACCTGGCCGAGGTTCGCCACGAGCGCGTAGAGCAGGCGCGATTCGGTCGGCGTGAGCTGGACCGCCTGGCCGTCGATGATCGCCTGGCGACGGTGGAGCTCGAGGACGACATGGGGGCTGAGGACGAGGCTCCGCCGCGGCACCCGGTCGCCGAGCCGGCGGAGGACCCGGTTCACGCGGGCGCGCAGCTCCGGGTAGTGGTACGGCTTCGTGACGTAGTCCTCGGCGATCTCGTCGAGGACGTCGGCCTTGCTGTCGCCGGCGTCGATCGCCGACAGGACGATGATCGGGAGGTCGGCGCGACCCTTGATCTCGCGGGCCAGGGACAGGCCGTCGAGGCGCGGCATCATCATGTCGATGATCAGGAGATCCGGCCAGCCGGTCGCCAGCCGGCGGAGCGCCTCCTGGCCGTCGCGCGCCGTCGCCACGTCGAAGCCGTCGGACGTCAGACGCTCGGACAGCACGACCAGCAGGTTCGGGTCGTCGTCGACGAGGAGGATCCGGGGCGAGATCGATCCCCGTGGGGCGCCCGGATCGTTGCTCAGCATGGATCGAGTATAGGCAGTGCTCCCAGGCTCCCGACCCTGACCCGATCGTCGTGGGCAGAATTCCTCACGGCGCCTTCGGGTCGACGTAGCGGCAGCGCGGTCGGAGCGGGCAGCGCGCGCAGTCCGGTCGCCGGGCGTGGCAGATCTCCCGACCGTGGGTGATCAGGTTGACGTGCGCCTCGTACATCTGGTCCGGTGCGAGGAGGCCGAGGAAGATCTCGTGGGCGTCGTCGGCGCTCGCCTTCGGCCCGATCAGCCCGACCCGCCGGCTCACCCGCTCGACGTGCCGGTCGACGGGCATGAGCGGTGTCCGGAAGCAGAACAGCAGCAGCACCGACGCCGTCTTCCGTCCGATCCCGCCGATCCGGGTCAGCCAGTCGCGCGCCTCGAGCGCGGGCAGCTCGCCGAGGAACTCGAGCGAGTAGTCGCCGCGCTCTTCGCGGATCGTGGTCAGCGCCGCCTGGATCCGTGGCGCCTTCTGGTTGGCCAGCCCGCCCGGCCGGATGACGTCGACGAGATCGAGTAGCGGCGCCGCCTCGACGGCGGCCCAGTCCGGTGGTGGCGCGGTGCCCAGCCCGACGCCGCCCCAGCCCTGGAGCGCTCGATGCTCCTCGGCCGGGCGATCCGACGGGTAGGCCCGCCGGAGCGCCTCGAAGGCGACCTCCGCGTTCACGTCTGCGCTGTTCTGGGTCAGGATCGTCAGGATCAGCTCGCTCGTCGGATCGAGCCGGCGCTCCCAGGTCGGGACGCCGTAGATCCCGGCCAGGCCGTCGAGGACGAAGCCCATCAGTCCGGGCCGTGTCCGCTCGAGCCGGCGAACCCAGGTCCGGATCGGGTCGGGCTTGCGCCGCCGCCGGGCCGGCGTACGGCGTCCCGCTCGAGGCTGGGGGCGAGCCGGGCTCATCGGGCCGCCATGATCGTCCGTGCCAGCCGCTCGGCACAGGCGATGAGCGGGGCGGCGCCAGCCGCGATCGCTTCGTCGAGGGCGATCGGGACCTCGTGGACGGGCACGACCTCCGCCCCGACCGCCGCGAGCGCGTCGATCCCGGCGGGCTCGACGCCACCGCCCACGGCGATGCACCGGACGCCGGCCTGGCGCGCCCGGCGGGCGACCCCGAGGGCCGTCTTGCCGAACGCGGTCTGGGCGTCGATCCGGCCCTCGCCGGTGATCACGATGTCGGCGCGCGCGAGCTTGGCGTCGAGGCCGGTCTCCTCGGCCACGAGATCGACACCCGGGACGAGCTCCAGCGTCTGGAACCGGTTGGTCAGGCAGAGCAGCCCGAACCCGACGCCTCCGGCGGCGCCGGCGCCCGGCACGTCGCGCTCGCGTCGGCCGGTCGCGGTCTCGAGCCGGTCGGCCCAGCCCGCCAGCCGGCGGTCGAGCTCGACCACCTGCTCGGGCGTCGCGCCCTTCTGCGGCCCGTAGGTCGCCGCCGCACCCGTCGGCCCGAGCAGCGGGTTCGTGACGTCGCAGGCGATCCGGAGCTCGGTTTCGGCCAGCCGCGGGTCGAGCCCGAGCAACTCCACCGGTGCCTCGGAATCGCGCGAGCCGACCACGCCGAGCGCGCCGAGCAGACCCGCGCCGCCGTCCGTCGTGGCGCTGCCGCCGATGCCGAGGACGAGGCGTCGCACGCCGGCGTCGAGCGCGCTCCGGATGACCTCGCCGGTCCCGACCGTGGACGCCCGGATCGGGTCCCGCTCGTCCCGGCTGAGCCGCGACAGGCCGGATGCCTCGGCCATCTCGACGACGCCGCGGGACGCGTCGTTCGAGCGCAGCCAGGCGGCCATGACGGTTCGCCCGAGCGGGTCGTGGACCCGGGTCTCGAGCCGCTGCCAGCCGCCGCTGAGCGCGATCGCCGCGATCGTCCCCTCGCCGCCGTCCGCCAGCGGCGCATGGACCAGCACGTCATCCGGGCGGGCGCGGGCCCAGCCACGGCTGAGCGCGAGGGCCACCTCGACCGACGTCAGCGAGCCCTTGAACGAATTGGGCGCGAACACGACCGTCAGCGATCCGTCGGCCGGGCTCACCGGAGGTCCTTCCAGAAGAACGTCGTTGCGGCCGGCGTCCCGTCCGTCAGCAGGGCGTGGTTCGGCACAACCCCGAAGGCGTGCCAGCCGAGCGAGCCGTAGAGCGCCTCGGCCGGGCTGCCGGCCACGGTGTCGAGCATGAGCAGCCAGCGACCGTCGTCGCGGGCGGCCGCCTCGGCCACCTCCATCAGCCGGGTCGCGATCCCGCGCCGACGCTGCGAGCGGAGGACGAGGACCTTGCTGATCTCAGCCCGATGGGGCGAGTTCGGGGTGCGCGACCGGATGAGCAGGACGGATCCGACAACCCGCGTGCCGTCGCGCGCGACGACGGGACTGATCGTGCCGTCGGCGACGGCCGCGATCCGGTCTCGCCACCAGGCGGCCGCCGTCGGCTCGTCGAGCCCGGCCAGGAAGTTGACCCCCGCGCCGCCGTCGACGGCGTCGACCAGCAGCGTGGCCAGACCGGGGATCGCCGCCTCGTAGTCCGCCGGATCGAGCACCGCGATCCGGACCGTGGCCGGTTCGGCCATCACCGGCCGGCGCGCTCCGCGGCCGTTCCCACCAGCAGGCCGCGCCGCTCGGCGTACTCGGGGATCCGGATCATCGGCGGTCGCTCGTGATCGGCCAGCTCGATGACCTCGAGACCCAGCCGGCCGCGACCCGAGCGCGGCAGCTTCATCGTCGAGCCGAGCTCGGCGAACAGGCGCGCCTTGCGCCGCTCTTCGAGCCGCTTCATGACCGCCTGCAGGATCACGAACGACATCCGCGACAGGCCCTCGAGCTCCTGGTTGCGGTGGATCCGTCGCTCGAGGTCGACCTGTCCGAGCCCCTCGATGCCGACGCGTTCGGCCACGTCGATGAGGTGGCCCATCTCGACCGCGTACCCGGTGAAGAACGGGATCGTCTCGAGTAGGCTCCGCCGGCCGGCGTATTCGCCCGACAGCGGCTGGATGAAGCCCGACAGCTCGGGGTAGAAGAGGTTGATCAGCGGCCGGGCGACGAGCTCGGTGACCCGTCCGCCGCCGCCCTCCTTGAGCACGCCCGACTCGACGATCGGACGCTGGTAGTAGCCCTTGACGTACTGCAGGCGCGGCTCGGCCAGGAGCGGGCCGAGGGTCCCGTAGACCATCCGCGGATGCCAGTTCCGGACGTCGGTGTCGGCCCAGACGACGATGTCGCCGGAGGTCTCGTAGAGCGACTTCCAGAGCGCCTCGCCCTTGCCGATGAAGGACCCATAGCGGGTCAGCACGGCGGGGTGCTCGACGACCCTGGCGCCCTCGGCCTCGGCGATCTCGCGGGTCCGATCCGTCGAGGCCGAGTCGATGACGAGGACCTCGTCGAGGAGCGGGACCCGGCCCATCATCTCGCGCATCGCCCGGCGGACGATCGGCCCGATCGTCTCCTCCTCGTTGAGCGTGGGCAGGACGAGGCTGACGGTGGCGCCCTGCGTCTCCTTGAGGTTGGCCAGCCGGCGCAGGTCGGCGAACTCGGCGTGGTGGTAGTTCGACTCGCCGAACCAGCGCTCGACCCGAGCCGGGATCGCCCGCGCCTCCTCCGCCGCGCGGTCGGCCGCGGCCAGGGTCTCGGCCTTCTCGGCCAGCTGCTCGAAGGTGGTCCGACCGATCGTCTCGCGGGTCTTGACCACCACGACCGTCGGTCGCGCCCGGCTGGCGATCGCCTCGGGGATCGCCCCGAACAGCGAGGCATCCGCGCCGGTGCCCGGCGTCGCCGAGGCGCCCATCACGACGAGGTCGGCGCGCTCCGCCTCGCGCAGGATCGCGTTGCGGACGTTGCTCGCCTCGCGCAGGAGCGGCTCGGCGCGGCCCTTCATGTGGGTCTTGATGAACGTCGCCAGTGCCCGCTCTGCCTGCGCCCGGACGGCCAGCGTGATCCCCGGCGGCACGAGGTGGAGGACGATCACCTCCGCGCCGTGCGCCCGGCCGAGCGCGTCGGCGAAGGTCAGGGCAAGCTCGGCGTGGGGACCGCCACGCACCGGGACGAGGATCCGGCGGACCTCGTGGCTCCCGCGCTGCTTGACCACGACGATGTCGCAGGGCGACTCGCGGACGACCGCGTCGATCGTCGGGCTGAACACCGAGCCGACGCCGTCGCCACCGCGGCTCGCCCGCCGGCCACGACCCGCCGGGGCGCCCGTGACCAGGCCGTCCCCGACTGGTCCGGGGAGGGACTGCTTCCCGCCCCAGCCGAAGATGATCAAGTCGGCCTCCTGCTCGGCGGCCGCCTCGACGATCCCCTCGGCCGCGTGGCGACCGATCCGGACGAGCGGGTGGATCGTAGTCCCGGCCGGGGCGTAGTCGAGGACCCGCTGGAGGAGGCGCCGGGCGTGACGGGCCCGGGTCGCGCCCTCGGACAGCGGCATCCCCTCGGGGACCTCCACGATCCCGAGCGCGTCGAGCTCGCCGGCCCGCGGATCGAGCAGCGCCGCGCCGATCCGGACGAGCTCCTCGGCCGTGCCCGGGTTGGCCACCGGGATGAGGATCCGCGCCGGCAGTGGCGCTCGGCTCACGTCGGCACCCCTGCCGCGTGGAGCTCGGCCCAGCCCTCGACCAGGTACGGCTTGAGGAGCTCGAACTCGCGCGCCTGGCGCTCGACCCGTTCCTCGGCCTCGTCCGTGGTGATCTTGCGGTTCTCGATCACGAAGCTCCCGACGCGGCCGAAGTAGATCGGCACGAGGGCGGCGACGTTGCGCTCGATCGACTCGGGGCTGCGCGCCGAGGTGAGGATCAGGTCGTAGACGACCCGCGCCCAGGCGGCGTCGGGGAAGTGGAACGCGGCGAGGGCGTCGGCCATCCGCTCCGTCGACATGGCCGGTCCCGCATCCGCCTCGCCGGCACGGTCGGCCGCCTCCGCCAGGGCACCGGCCTCGGCGGCCAGCTCGAGGACCGTCGCCAGGGTCGCCGGGCTGAGCATCTCCGCCCACGTGGCGGCCATCGCCAGCGACCCGCCGTGGAACTCGGTGAGCAGGCGGATCGTGTTGACCTCGAGCGGCGGCGGATCCGCGAGCCGCTCGAAGCCGTAGGCGGGGACGTCGTGTGAGCCATGGATCGGCAGCCAGCGGTCGGCGTTGCGGACGGCCAGCCGGAAGATCGTGCCGACGACCTGGCGGAACATCGGCCCGAGGTCGCTGCCCGGGTCCTTGGGGTCGTGGACCTTCGACCCGAGCCGAGCCTGGCAGACGGCGAAGCCCCCGGTCAGCGCCGACGTCGTCATCCAGATGTCGATCCCGAACTTGGAGATGTCGGCGTCCCAGTCGTCGAGCGTGAGGTAGTGCCGGACGAGGTCGCCCGAGACGCCGAAGTCGCCCCCGATCGGCTGGCGGATCCGGTGGCCGTAGAGCGCCCGCGTCAACGGGTAGGTGACCGTGTTCGTGATCGTGCCGTCGTACTTGTAGCGGCTGTACAGCGGGGCCACGAAGTCGTAGCCGCCCTTCAGGATCGGGCCGGACAGCAGCTCGATCCACTCGGGCACGATCGAGCGCAGGTCCGAGTCGACGACCACCAGGGCCTTGACGTCGAGCGCGGCGGCCATCTCGAAGATCGTGCGCAGGGCGGCGCCCTTGCCGCCGATGCCGTCGACCTCGGGATAGGTCAGGGCGACCCGCTCGAGCCGGTTCGTGGGGCGGACGAGGAGGATCCGCTCGACGTAGTCCGGGGGCTCCGTCTCCGACACGACGCGCTGCGTCCCGTCGGGTGAGCCGGCATCGGCGTTGACGAGCACCGGGCGGAGGTCGGGGAAGTACTGGACGAGCCCGGCCTGCGCCGCCCGGACCACGTGGCCGATCGTCGCGGCGTTCCGGAAGCTCGGGATCCCGACCATGATGTCGGCCTTGCCGAGCCGATCGATCTCCGCGCGGATCGCCGGGGACAGGACGGTCTCGGGCACCGCGTCACCGTACCACCGGTGAACGGGCGCCGTCAGCGCGGCGGGATCCGCGCCGTGGCCCAGTCCGGGTTCTGCTCACCCGGCCGGTAGCGGCTGTTGGCCGCCTTGTAGGCAAGTTCGCCGAAACCGATGCTCCGCCACGTTCCGAGCCACGCGTCGACCGGTGGCCGGACGAACGCCGTGCGCCGGACAAGCTCGCCCTCGTCGAGGACGCCTTCGAGGATCCGCTTGCGCTCGAGCAGCGGGATATCCACGAGCGGCTCGTCGTCGACGAGCAGCAGGTCGACCGCGACGAATGCCACGGGACCGGTCGCGGTCGCCGCCTCGCGCGACTTCGCGAGCTCCTTGCGCTTGCGCTGGCCGGCGGATCCGAGGAAGAGCTGGGCGGTCATGTCGGCCGACGACGGGGCCTCCGGTGTCACCATCATCAGCCCCTCGGTGGCGCGGGTCGCCTGGCGGCTGAGATACCCGTCGAGGACGAGGCTCGCCGCGGAGGTCGCTGCGACGATCTCGGCGCCGAGCTCGGGCAGCTCCATCTCGACGCCGCCGTCGTCGACGATCCGGGCGCGCTCGTCGAAGCCGATCCGGACGAGCACGCGCGGGCCGACCCAGACGGGCTCGATCAGCGGGTCGACGATCGAACGCGCGCCCTTGCCGCCGAACCGCTGGGGGCGCCACTGCTTGAGGTCGACCGGGATCCGACGCGTGGTTGGGGCCTGCACTTCCATCGCCCGAAGCCTACACCGGGCCGCCGATGCAGCCGTGACGTCGGGGCCGGCTCAGCCCGGGTCCGGGTAGCCGGCGGGATGGTCGCGGCGCCACGCCCAGGCACTCCCGATCATCTCGTCGAGCGAGCCGCGCCGGGGGGTCCAACCGAGCACCGTGCGGGCCCGGCCGTTGGCGGCGACGAGCACCGGCGGATCGCCCGGCCGGCGCGGGCCGGCCGTCGACGGGATCGGCCGGCCGACGACTCGCTCGGCCGCCGCGATCACCGCGCGGACCCCGAAACCGGTCGCGCTGCCGAGGTTGATCGCCACCGCCCGTCCACGCTCGGCGTCGCCGGGCGCGTCCGGATCGTCGGTCCGGCCGTCGCCCGGGTCAGTGGCCTCAAGCGCGGCCAGGTGGGCGTCGGCGAGGTCCTCGACGTGGATGTAGTCGCGGACGTTCGTGCCGTCCGGGGTCGGGTAGTCGGTCCCGAAGATCGTCACGGGCCGGCCGGCCTCGACCGCCAGCAGGACGTTCGGAACGAGATGGGTCTCGGGGTCGTGGCGCTCGCCGTTCCGGGCCGACGCCCCGGCGACGTTGAAGTAGCGCAGCGAGATGCTCCGCGTGCCGTACGCGCGGCCGTACCAGGCCAGCGCGGCCTCGAACGTCCGCTTCGTCTCGCCGTACGGGTTGATCGGCTCGAGCCGGGCGTCCTCGTCGATCGGGGTCGCGGCCGGGATGCCGTAGACCGCGGCGCTCGACGAGAACACGATGCGCCGGACCCCGCCCGTCCGGGCCGCCTCGAGCAGCGCGACGCCGCCGGCGACGTTCTCGCGGTAGTACTTCGCCGGATCGGCGATCGATTCGGCGACCAGCGATCGTGCGGCGCAGTGGAGGATCGCCTCGATCCGCTCCCGGTCCAGCAGGGCCTCGACGGCCGGGCGATCGAGGTAGCTGCCGACGACGAGGCGCGCCTCGCCGGCAGCGGCGCGGTGACCGGTCGACAGGTCGTCGAGGACGACGACGTCGTGGCCGGCCTCGACCAGCCGCTCGACGCTCACGGCGCCGACGTAGCCCGCCCCGCCCGTGACCAGGATCCGCACGGCGTCCTCCGTTGGCTCTGCCGGCTCATTGTCGTGGAGCACGCCGAGCCGCGTCGGCACCCTCGCGAGCGGCGGATGAGGCGGTGCCGCGCCCCCGGCCCCGCGTCAGCGGTCGTCGGCGAGCGCGGCCTGGGCGAGGAGGAGCAGCGTCGCGCGGTCGTTCAGCGCGGGATCGTCGACGACCGCCTCGAGGAGCCCGTCGAGGACCGCCCCGAGCCGCGGACCGGGGACCGCGCCGAGCTCGGCGATCAGGTCGTCACCGTCGACCGCCAGGTCGCCGCCGATCGAGCGCGACGTCCGCCGCCAGCTGTTCCGCGACCCGGACCCGAAGCTCGGCCAGCCCACCCGCGTCGGGGTCGAGCGAGCTCCCGACGTTGTCGGCCCGGCGCAGCTCGAACAGCTCGTCGAGCGCCGGCTCGCCGACCTTCGCGATGAACCGGCGGATCGCCGGGTCGCCGGCGGCGGGCTCGTACGAGAACATGTGGTTGCGGACGAGGAGGACGATCCGCTCGATCGTCGCGCGCGGGAAGCGGAGACGGGCCAGCAGCGCCCCGGCCAGGTCCGCGCCGACCGTCTCGTGGCCGATGAACCGACCGTCGGCGAACGTTGCCGGCTTGCCGACGTCGTGGACCAGCGCGGCGAGCCGCACGATCGGGCGATCGACCGGTGCGGCGTCGACCGTGCGGACGGTGTGATCCCAGAGGTCCTCGCCGGGGGCCTTGTTCTGGGCGACGCCGCGCTGGGCGGCAAGCTCCGGCGCGATGCCCCGCAGGAGGCCGGTCGCCTCGAGCGGGCGCAACCCGACCGACGGCGACGGCGCGGCGAGGAGCTTCTCGAGCTCGGCCGCGATCCGCTCGCCCGACAGGTGCGCGACGAGCTCGGCCTGGGCCGAGATCCCCGCCACCGTCGCCGGATCCAGCGCGAAGCCGAGCGTCGCCGACAGCCGCACGGCGCGGATCATCCGCAGCGCGTCCTCGCCGAACCGCGCCGCCGGGTCGCCGACGGTCCGGAGCACGCGTCGTTCGACGTCGCGCCGGCCGTCGTGCGGATCGATCAGCCGCGACGTCTCGCCGGGCCGCCCGCCCCAGGCCATCGCATTGACCGTGAAGTCGCGCCGAGCGAGGTCGGCCTCGATGTCGTCGCCGAACTCGACCCGGTGCGGCCGCCGGAAGTCGGCGTACTCGTGGTCGGACCGGAAGGTCGTGATCTCGAATCGGCGATCGCGGTGGGAAACCGAGACCGTTCCGAAGCGGTTCTCGTAGACGGCGCCCGGGAACAGCTCGACGATCCGCTCGGGTCGGGCGTCCGTGGCGAGGTCCCAGTCGTCGACCGGGCGGCCGATGAGCCGATCGCGGATCGAGCCGCCGACCACGTAGCCGGCGTGGCCGCCGGCGTGGAGCCGGGCGATGGCGTCGAGGACCTCGTCCGGGATCGGCGCGAGCTCCGCCGCCGCGAGGGGGTCGATGCCCGTCAGTTCCGCCCCAGGAACAGGTAGTCGCGCCAGGCCTCGTTCCGCTGGTCGACGAGGTACGGCGTGAACAGCGAGTAGATATCGCTGCGCGGCTCGAAGGGCGGCCGGACGAGTCGCAGCCGCGCTTCCTCGAGAAGCTTGCCGCCCTTGCGGTGGTTGCACGACTTGCACGCCGCGACAAGGTTCTCCCAGGTGTGACCACCGCCGCGATGACGCGGCACGACATGATCGAGGGTGAGGTCGTGGGACTGCCGGCCGCAGTACTGGCAGCGGTGCCCGTCGCGGGCGAAGATCTCGCGCCGGGTCAGCTTGACCCGTGGGCGCGGACGCTTCACCTGATGCTGGATCCGGATGACCGACGGGGCGCGGTACTCCGTCCGCGGCGTCCGGATCATCTGGTGGTCGTATTCCACGACCTCGGCCTTCTCGCCGAACACGAGGCGGAAAGCGCGCGGCAGATTGCAGACGTTGAGCGGCTCGTAGTTCTGGTTCAGGACGAGAACGACACCGTCCATGGCCCCGCGAGGATAGCAGGAGCGCGGGACGACCCCACGCGCGTTCGCGGCCCCCGTCAGCGGCTCGGCGCCGGCTCCGCTCGATCGGTCGCCGCCCCGCTCAGCGGATCCCAGCCACCGGCCTGGCCGACCTTGCTGGCGAGCGGCCGGCCGAGCTCCGCGGCGATGTACCGTGGCGGCGGCGAGGACCCGGTCGAGCCGGACGCCGTGCTCCCAGCCGGACCCGTCGAGGAGGTAGACGAGATCCTCCGTGGCGAGGTTGCCGGCGGCGCCGGGGGCATACGGGCAGCCGCCCGTGCCGCCGGTCGAGGCGTCGAAGCAGCGGACGCCGGCCGCGAGCCCGGCGACGACGTTCGCGAGCGCCGTCCCGCGCGTGTCGTGGAAGTGGTAGGCGATCCGATCGAGCGACAGGCCGGCGGCGGTCGCCCGCTCGGTGAGCTCGGTCACCTGGTCGGGGACGGCGACGCCGATCGTGTCCCCGAAGCAGATCTCGTCGGCGCCGATCTCGAGCAGCTCGAGCGCGACCTCGACCGCGCGCGCCGGCTCGACCCGGCCGCTGAACGGGCAGCCGAATGCGGTCGAGACGTAGGCCCGGCGCCACCAGCCGAGCTCGCCGGCCCGCTCGAGGAGCGGGGCGAACGTGTCGATCGAGTCGGCGACGGTCTGGCCGATGTTGCGTTCGGTGAACGCGTCGCTCGCCGCGGTGAAGACGGCCAGCGCCTCGGCACCGGCCACCTCCGCCCGGGCCAGCCCGCGAACGTTCGGGACGAGGACCGGGTAGCGGACCCCGGTCACCTCGGGCAGCGCCGGCAGGAGCTCGTCGGCGTCGGCCAGCTGGGGGATCGAGCGAGGGCTGACGAAGCTCGTCGCCTCGATCTCGCGCAGGCCGGCCGCGACGAGCAGCTCGATGAACCGGATCTTGCTCGCGGTCGCGATCGGCGTCGGCTTCGTTCTGCAGCCCGTCGCGGGGACCGACCTCGTAGATCCGGACATGGCGGTCCGGTCGAGCCTCGGAGGCGGCGTCACATCGCCGTCCTAGCTCGCCGGGGTCCCGGCGGGTCGCTCGATCTCGGCGATCCGGACCTCGATCGCGGCGAGCTCCTCGCGGCGGCTCGGTACTCGTCGCTGCCGAGCTGCGCGGCGGCCCGCGTCTCCGCGCGGCGGCGTGGAGCTCGAGGAGCTCGGGGCGGGTCTTCGGCAGCGACTTCGTCACGGCGTCCTCCTTCGTTCGCGCCGGAGCGTACCGCGCCGATCGGCCGTCGGTCACTCCAGGATCGCGAGGAGCTGCCCGCGACGGACCTGGTCGGCCGCTCGAACCGCCACTTCGCGAACGATCCCGGCGCGCGTGGCGCACGACGACGTGCTCCATCTTCATCGCCTCGAGCGTCACGAGCGGGTCGCCGGTCTCGACGTCGGCCCCGACCGCGACGTGGACGGCCAGGACCGCGCCCGGCATCGGGGCGATGCGATCTCGCCGCCCCGACGCCCGGGTGGGCCGCCGGTCCGGGCGGCCCGGTCGACGTCCGGGGCCGGCAGCGATAGCGGAACGCGACGCTCCGGCCGGCGACGTCCACGAGCGCGGTCCCGTCGGCACCGACGACCGCGAACGGGCCGTGGCATCCACGTGGTGAGCCGGACCGACCTCGCCGAGCGCGACGGATCGCTCGAGCCCCCGTCGGCGACGAGCCGCAGGCGCGCCGGCGCGTTGACTCGCCAGCCGCCGGCCCAGGGGTCGGCGGCCGCGCCACCGGACCCAGCCGCCCGGCCGCCCGGCCCGCCGGGCGCCGATCCGGCCAGGAGGGCCGCGGCGGTCGCCCAGGCGCGTCCGGCACGTCGTCGACGCTCGGTGGCGCCGTCGGGCGGCCAGATCCGCTCGAGCGTGTCGATCCGGGCGGCCCCGTCGAGGACGACGGGCTGGCGGACGAGCCAGCGGAGGAAGCGCAGGTTGGTGGTCAGGCCGAGGATCGTCGTGTCGTCGAGGGCCGCGGGTCAGGCGGGCGAACGCCATCGGCCCGGTCGTCGCCGCCGACGACGATCTTGGCGAGCATCGGGTCGAACCGGTCGCCGATCTCCGTTCCGAGCTCGATCCCGGCGTCGACCCGAATGCCGGCGGCCGGCGGTCTCCGGCCAGCGGAGCGCCTCGACCCGGCCGGTCGGCCGGGAGGAACCCGGCCTCGGCGTCCTCGGCGTAGAGACGGACCTCGACCGCATGGCGGCCGCGAGCGAGCGTTGCGTCGATCGCCGCCTGGTCGACGTCCGAGCCGCTCGCCGGCGGCGATTGCGAAGCTGGTCGGCGACGAGGTCGCGGCCCGTCACCAGCTCGGTCACCGGATGCTCGACCTGGAGGCGGGTGTTCATCTCGAGGAAGAAGCACGCAGCCGCGATCGTCGAGCAGGAACTCGCACGTGCCGGCGCCCACGTAGCCGACCGACGCCGGCCAGCGTCACCGCGGCCGCTCCGAGCCGCGCGCGAAGCGCCGGGTCGACGGCCGGCGACGGCGTCTCCTCGAGGAGCTTCTGGTGTCGCCGCTGGAGCGAGCAGTCGCGCTCGCCGAGGTGGACGCCCTGCCCGACGTGCATCGAACAGGACCTGGATCTCGACGTGGCGCGGACCCTCGAGGTAGGCGCTCGAGGATGAGCCGGTCGTCGCCGAAGGCGGCGAGTCGCCTCGCGCCGGGCCGAGCCGATCGCGTCGTCGAGCTCGCTCGAGCTCGCGGACGACCCGCATTCCCTTGCCTCCGCCGCCGGCGGCCGGCTTGACGATCAACGGGATGCCGATCGCCGACGCGGCCGCCCGCAGCGCGCGATCGGACTGGTCCGGGTCGTCGTAGCCCGGGACGACCGGGATCTCGAGGCCGGCCGCGAGGCGCCGCGCCGCAGCCTTGTCGCCCATCGCCCGGATCGCCGTCGGCCGGTGGGCCGACCCAACGGATGCCGGCCGCGATCACCCGCTCCGCAAAGTCGGCGTTCTCGCTCAGGAACCCGAAGCCCGGGTGGAGCGCCTCGGCGCCGGCAGCCAGCGCCGCCGCGACGACCGCGACCGGGTCGAGGAGATCCACGGGGGCCTGACCGCGCTCACCGGGAACGATCGTGCGGATCCCGAGCCGCTCGCAGGTCCGCCGGACCCGCGCGGCGATCTCGCCGCGGTTGGCGACGAACAGCGATCGGATCGGGGGGCGGCGTCCAGGGCTCGGCCGGTTCGGGCGGCCGCTGGGCTCGCTCGAACGCGTCTAAGCGCGCCAAACGCGACACGCCAGCGCCCCCAACCCGTCGAGCCGGGAGCCGACCGGTCGCGATCCAGCGCTGGACGGTCCGGGTCGAGGTCCCGAGACGGCGCGCGGCCTGGCTCGGGCTCAGCTCCGACGGATCACCCATGGCGCGATTGTCGCGTTCGCGCTGCGCCGATCGCAAGCCAGCCGGCGTCAGCCCTTCGGGCAGAGCGTGACGAGGTCGAGCCCCGCCGAGCTCGGCGCGAACACCTCGCAGCCGACGCCCGATCCGACATAGGCCGCTCGCCAGGCCATCCCGAACGGGATGATCGCGGATCTCGGTCCGCTCGAGACGGTCGACGAGCCCGCTGGCGGCCGCCACGCGGTCCGGGTCCGCCTGGCGGTCGAGGCCGGCGATCGCCGAGTCGATCCCCGGCCCGAGCCAGCCGGGCGGTACGACAGACCGGATGTCGTTGAGCGTGGCCTCGGTGTCGGGGTAGCGAGGCTGAACGAACCCGATGACCATCGAGACGTTGGATCCCTTCTTCGCCGCGGCGGCATGCGGATCGTCGTCCGTCTCGACGGTCAGTCCGATCCCGATGGCCTGGAGATCGGAGGTCATCCGGGTCGCCATCTTCTGGCACGGGTCGCAGTCGGGCCAGAAGCTCATCACGATCGAGCCGGTGCGCCCAGCCATGAGCCGCTTCGCCTCGTCGAGCGCGGTCGCGTCCGCGCTGCCTTCGAGCTTGAAGGGCTGGCTGCGCGAGCGTCCGGTCATGACAGCCGGTAGCAGGCCACTGGTCGCGATCATCCCGAAGCTCCTGGCCATGTCCGTTCGGTTGAGGACGAGCGCAATCGCCCGCCGCACGTCGGGGTCCTTGAGCAAGGGATCGCGAGGGTTGAGCGCGAGGAACCCGAGCTCGCCGCCGTCTGAGCTGAAGTAGCGCTGGTCGCCGGAGCTAGCCGCGCTGCTCCCGGGGCCCCATTGGCGCGCGATCGAGCCCTCCGGATCGAGCTGCTCGACCGTGGGCACGAGATCCACGGTGCCGGCCTCGAGCCGGGAGATCGCGTCGGCGGGATCGATGCCGGTGAGCCAGACCAGGGCGTCCGCTCCGAGCTTGCGCGGACCCGGGTAGTTCGGGTTCCGGGCGAGGATCAGGTACTGGCCGCTGACGTGGTCCGACACGTAGTACGGGCCGGATCGCGGCAGCGGCGGATCGTTCACGCCACTGCGGATCCTGGCCGAGCCGATCGGCACCGGGCAGAATGCCGGCATTGTCAGCCGTTGGAGGAACGTCCCGGACGGCGCGCTGAGGGTGATCGACAGCGTGTCGTCAGTGGAGCTCAACCCGCTCACGACGCTCGCCTTTCCCGCGTGATAGTCGCTGGCCCCGACGATGTCGCCGAGCCACTGAATGCCGTCAGCATCGGGCCCGAGCCGGGGGTCGAGCGCCCGCTCGATCGTCGATCGGAACGTCTCGGCGGTGATGGGCTCGTTGGACGGCGGTGAGAACGCGTAGCCCGGCCTGATCCGGAACGTATAGGTCCGACCGTCGGCCGAGACGGCCGGCATCGATTCCGCGACCTCGGGACGGAGCTGGGATCCCGTCGGGCGCGGCCTGGTCCGGGTAGGCGAGCAGCCCGGCGCAGGATGCCCGGTCGACCTGCTCCCGCTCCTCGGAATCGGTGCTGCCGCGGACGGCCGGGTCGATCACGGCAAACGGGTTGCCGGGCGAGGCGATCGTCAGAATCGTGCCGGACAGCTTCGCGACGGCGTCATCGACGCCGGTCGTCGAGAGGACCGCGATCGTGCCGTCCGACTCCTCGACGTCGGACACCGAGTGCCCGATCGGGTAGGTGCGCGCCGTTCCGGAGCCAGCGTCGATCGCGATGGCGGTTTCGCGGCCGCCCACCCAGACCTTGCCGTCGCGCGAACGAGACGGACCGGGCCCCCGGGTACCCGAAGTGCGGGATCGCGATGTCCTTGCCCGGCTGGACCTGTTGAAGCAGCCCGATCTCATCGTTCGCGGCCCAGGCATCGTCCCCGACGGCAGCCAGCGACACGACCGGCCCGGTGAAATAGGTCGGGGCTCCGGCCTTGTTCGTCGCCGGATCGATCGGCGTGACGGCCCCCCAGGAAGCGCCGAGACCAGACGCGCTGGTCGGTCGCCGCCAGGTACGGCCCGGGGACGTCGGGGATCGTGCGCGACGACGGCTCGCGTCCGGGGATCGACTCGGACGACCATCGACGTCGATGGGCTGGACACGGCGACCCAGAGCGAACCGGCCGCCTTGACGATCCCACCCGAGCTCAGACGTGCCGGCCGGGTCGGGCGCCAGCGGAAACTCGTCGGTCTGGCGCCTGGACTGGATGTCGATCCGATGAAGGAGCGGCCGCTCGTTGTCGGTGACCCAGATCGAGCTGCCGTCCACGAGCCAAGTCGGCGACGTCGATCTCGGTCGAGATCGACTGATCGATCTGGCCCGTTGCGGGATCGATCCGGTGGAACGCCGGCGGATCGGCGTCATGCACCCACAGCCGGTCGCCGACCCACTGCCCATCGACCGGTCGGCGGAGGCTCGCGTTGAGGGCCTTGACGCTCCCGCTCGCGGCATCGAGGAACGCGACCCCGGGGCCGCTCGGCGGTCCCGTCGGGGCAGCCGACGCCGGCAGGCTGGCAGACGGCATTCGCCGGTCGGCGTGCGGTGACGCGCTCGGTCGGCCGACGAACGCTCCCCCGAGCGCCGCGACGACGAGCGCGACGGCGACGAGGGCCACTCCACCCACGAGCAGAACGGCGCGCTCGCGGCTCCACTGCCGGGCGCGGCGCACCCGTCGGCCGAACCCGCGCGGCACCCGACTCGAGGCGACGACCCCGACCGCCCGGATCGGCTCGGCAAGGCCCTTGAGCCGGAAGGACCGAGGCTCGACATAGCTGATCCCATCGAGCCGGGCGGCCAGGTGGATGACGGCTTCGGAGGCGATGATCTCGCCCGGGCCGGCCTGGGCGCACAGCCGCGCGGCGAGGTTGAGCGCGCTGCCCCGGTAGCCGTCTCCGACCGGGACCGCTTCGCCGGCGTCGAGCCCGATGCCCACCCCACGAGGCAGGTCGGCCGCCAGCGAACCGGTCCTGGAGCTCGACGGCCGCGCGCAGCGCCTGTCGGGCGGACACGAACACGACGAGCGCCTCGTCGCCACGGAGCTCGAGCAGGAGTCCTTCGCGGGCGGTGACGACCTCCTGGACCAGCTCGGCGAAGCGGGCGACGAGATCGCCGGCGGCCTGGTCACCGTACTCGGCGGTGTACTTCGTGTAGCCGCGGACATCGGCGATCAGGAACGTCCGCGGACTCGGTGCCGTGGTCGCCGTTCGGCGGCGGTGGCGGCGCTCGGGTCGGCGATCGTTCGCGGGGGCGTCGGTTGGATCCGTCACTCGTCCACGCTGCCTCGCTCGGGCGGGGGGTCCGGCGCGGCCGCCGCCACGCGCGAGTCTACGCGCGGGACGGGCTCGCGCAGTCGGCCAGGCGACACCGGCAGTCGGTTGCCGGCTCGATCGGCCGGGGCGGCGCGCAGCCAGCCGACCGGGCACGGGCTCAGAGGGCTCCTCGCGCGGATCCCAGCCGGCGACCGCTTCTCGTCGAACGCCCGGAACCCCTCCTGCGCCTCGGCGCGTCCGGCGCTGGCGGGCGATGACCCGGGCCGTGTGCCACTTCGACGAGCCGTGCGGCAGGCCGCGCACCTCGCGGACGATCGCCTTCGCGGCGCGAGCGGCCGTCGGGCCCGGCGGCGAGGAGGTCGGCGACGCGGTCTCGATCGCTGCGTCGAGCGCCGCCTCGCCTTCGACGACCTCGTGGACGAGGCCGATCCGCTGGGCTCGGAACGCGTCGAACCGCCGTCCGCCCGGGAACAGCGCGCGGGCATTGCGTCTCGCCGATCTTGGCGATGACGAACGGGGCGATGACCGCCGGCAGGATCCCGAGTCGCGTCTCGGTGAACCCGAAACGGGCGCCGCTCTCGGCGATCACGAGGTCGCTCACGGCGCACAGGCCCATCCCGCCGCCGAGCGCCGCGCCCTGGACCCGGGCGATGACCGGCACCGGGCACGTGTCGATCGTCTCGAACATGTCGGCCATGGCCATCGCGTCCTGCTCGTTCGCCTCGGTGTCGAGGGTCAGCGCGGCACGCATCCAGGCGATGTCGGCGCCGGCACAGAACGACGGTCCGTCGCCGGCCAGGACGACCGCCCGGAGGGACGTCGGCTCCTCATTGCCGAGGGCGGCGAACGCGGCGCGCAGGTCGGCGATGAGCGAGGCATCGAAGGCGTTGTGGACCTCGGGGCGGCTCAGCATGACGCGGGCCACGGCGCCCCCGGGTCCCATCCGCTCGAGGCGCAGGCGCTCGCTCACGCGCGCATCGTACGCGGCCGACCCGGCCCGTCCGCCGTCAGCCGGCCGACGACGCGGCGGGTGCCCGCGCCGCGATCGTCCGCAGCGCCGGGTCGTCCGGATCGCATCGGTACAGCGCGACCCCCCAGATCGGCGGCAGCCCGGTGGCTCGAAGGTTCGTCGACGAGACGCCGTCCACGTGAGCGCCGGCGGCGACGATCGTGGCATCCAGGCCGGCGGCCAGCGCCGCCCGGTGGGCGACGAGGGCGCGCTGGATCCCGCGGCCGCGGTACGACGGGAGGACGGCCATCATCGCCAGCACGCCGACGCGTCGGCGGACGGTGACCTGCCCGACCGCAACCGGCCGACGGCCGTCCTCGACGAGCAGGTAGTGGTGGCCGGGCAGGCCGACCATCCGGGGGATCGCGCCGCGCCAGGCCGACGCCTCATCGTCGTCGATCGACGACGCCTCGACGAGGACGTCGGCGAAGGTCGCCGCGTCGGCGGCGCCGATCTCCCGGACCCGCGAGATCGCCGGGCATGCTCGTGGCGCCGGCCGCCACGGCTGCGGCGTGGATCGCCGACGGCTCGGCCGCGTGGATCGACGAGCGGCGCTCCGGCTCGGCGCCAGGCCACGGCGGCTCGCTCGCGGCGATCCAGCCCGGCGCGCCGTTCGTCTGGAACCAATCGACCATCCGCGGCAGCAGGTTCGGGCAGCTCGCGGTGACCGGAGACCCGGTTGAAGCTCCGGCCGGGGAAGCGCGGCGAGGCGACCATCGCGAGCTCGCCGTCGTCGACAAGGCGAACGTCGAACCCGGCTTCCGCGGTGGCTTGCCACAGGGACACGTTGAAGGCCCGGGCGACGGCCTCGATCCGGTCGAGCAGGTCGTGCAGCTCGGCCTGCGAATCCGCCAGCGGCGGCAGCAGCCGGATCGCGTCCCCCGGACGGACCTCGCCTTCGACGAGGACCCGGGCGTACATCCGCGAGTCGAGCGGATGGGTCAGGATCGAGATCCGACCGGATCGCCCGTCGCTGAACGCCCCGGCGATCGTGTCGCACGGCATGTCCGGCTTGCTGATCTCGAGCACGACCCGGTCACCGATCGCGGCCCGGGTCCCGATCGGAAGGGTCGCCCACTCGATCCCCTCGGTCGTCAGGTTCTCGCCCGCCGATCCCGGCCCGATCGGGTGGCCGTCGGCCTGCACCCGCCGGATCGCCTCGATCGCGAACAGGGCAACCGCGCGGTGTGGTCCGCCGTGGACGGTGTCGCCGCGGTGGCCGTCCCCGGCGAGCCCGAACGGACCGACCCAGGCCCGCTCGACCGGCAGCTTCGGGACGCCCCGGCCGAGACGTTCACCTGGAGCACCCGTCCGTCCATCCGGGCGATCCTACCCGACGGTCGGCGCCGGGCGGCGGTCACATCCGGAAGACGCCGAAGCGGGTCTCCGGGATCGGGGCGTTGAGTGCCGCGGCAAGCCCGAGCGCGAGGACCCGCCGCGTGTCGAGCGGGTCGATGACGCCGTCGTCCCACAGCCGGGCGGTGGCGAAGTACGGATTGCCCTCGGCCTCGTAGCGCTCGAGGATCGGGGCCTCGAACGCATCCCGCTCGGCGTCGTCGGCGAAGCCGCCGCGGACGGTCGACAGCACGCGGGCCGCCTGCTGGCCGCCCATGACGCTGATCCGGCTGTTCGGCCAGGACCACAGGAAGCGCGGACCGTAGGCCCGCCCGTTCATCGCGTAGTTCCCGGCGCCGAACGACCCGCCGATGATCACGGTGAGCTTGGGGACCTCGGCGCAGGCGACCGCCGTCACCATCTTTGCCCCGTCCTTGGCGATGCCGCCGGCCTCGTACTCGCGGCCGACCATGAACCCGGTGATGTTCTGGAGGAACACGAGCGGGATCCGGCGCTGGGTGCACAGCTCGACGAAGTGGGCGCCCTTGAGCGCCGATGCCGAGAACAGGATGCCGTCGTTCGCGATGATGCCGACCGGATAGCCCTCGAGGTGGGCGAACCCGGTCACGAGCGTCTCGCCGTAGAGCGGCTTGAACTCGTGGAACCGGCTGCCGTCGACGAGCCGGGCGATCACCTCGCGGATCTCGAGCGGCCGCCGCAGGTCCGTGGGGATGGCCGCGTAGAGATGGGCGGTCCCGGCCGCCGGGTCACCCTCCACGGCGACGGCCGGCGGCTCGGGCGTTCGGCGATCCCAGGGTGGCTCGGGCGGCCGGCGATTGAGGTTCGCGACGATCGACCGGCCGAGCGCAAGGGCGTGCTCGTCGTCGAGCGCCTCGTGGTCGGCGACCCCGCTGATCCGGGCGTGGACGCTCGCACCGCCGAGGTCCTCGGCGCTGACGTCCTCGCCCGTCGCAGCCTTCACGAGCGGTGGACCGCCGAGGAAGATCGTGCCTGTCCCCCGGACGATGACGGTCTCGTCGCTCATGGCCGGGACGTACGCCCCGCCGGCCGTCGACGAGCCCATAACCAGCGCGACCTGCGGGATCCCGGCAGCCGAGAGGCGGGCCTGGTTGTAGAAGATCCGCCCGAAGTGGTCGCGGTCGGGGAACACGTCCGCCTGGAGCGGCAGGAATGCGCCGCCGCTGTCGACGAGGTAGACGCACGGCAACCGGTTCTCCAGCGCGATCTCCTGCGCGCGAAGGTGCTTCTTGACCGTCATCGGGTAGTAGGTCCCGCCCTTGACGGTGGCGTCGTTCGCGACGACGACACAGGTGGTTCCCTCGATCCGGCCGAGCCCGGTCACGATGCCGGCGCCCGGCGCCTCGTCCTCGTACATCCCGCCCGCGGCCAACGGGCTCAGCTCGAGGAAGGCAGTGCCGGGATCGAGGAGGCGGTCGATCCGCTCGCGCACCGGCAGCTTGCCGCGCTCGCGGTGCCGGGCGATCGAGGCGTCGTCGCCGGCGGCGCCCCGATCCGCGATCGACGCCTGTCGCCCTCGCAGCTCGGCGACCAGGCCGGTCATCGTCTCGACGTTCGCGCGGGCATCGGCGCTCGCTGGATCGAGCCGGCTGCGGAGGACGGGCATGGCCCGATGATACGCACGGCCCGCCTGGCCGCGACCGAGCCGACGGGTCAGCCGTCGGAGGTTGGTCGAGTCGAATCGGGTCCACGGCGGGCGCCCAGGATCGCGATTGCGGCTGCGCTCCCGACGCACCCGACGACGATCGCAGCGCCGAGCGCGGACACCTGGCCGCCGGAACAGCCTGACGCGAAGACGCCGCCCGCCCCGACCGGGACCTGGCCAGCGCCGGAGTCCGCAGCCTGGATGAACGTTCGGACCGTGCCGTCGGCCGACCGTTCCCAGCAGACCGTTTCGAGGGTGCCGAACAGCCCGATGAGCGAGCCCAGGAGCGCCGCCAGGACCGCGACCGCGAGGAGCGGCTGGTCGGCTGGGACCGCGGCCGTGCCTCGGCTCGGGCTGCGCAGGCCCGCGTACAGGAAGAGGATCGCTGGTGCGAGCAGGATGATCGTCACGCCGCTGAAGGACAGGGCAGCCATCCACGCATAACCGAGCCCGGCACCCACGACCACCTCGCGCCGGTGGCCCGCGGTGCCGATCGATCCGACGATGGCCGGCCCACTCCAGAAGGCCAGCCAGCCGACGGTGGCCGCGATGCCGGGAGCCGGCTCGAGATCGTTCGCGTTGGCTCGCTGGAGAGCGACGAGCGAGCCGCTGGCGACGAGCCCGATCGCCGCAGCGAGCCAGCCGAGATCGGCCGGCCGGACCCGGAGCTCAGGCGAGGACATCCGCCAGCGCCCCGCCGATGGTCGGGTGCTCGAACCGATAGCCGGCGGCGAGCGCCCGAGACGGAATCACCCGTCGGGAGCCGATGAGCAACGTGGCCTGGTCGCGCAAGGCCAGCCTGAGGATCCAGGCCGGCACGGGCAGCCAGGCCGGTCGGTGGAGGGTCCGTCCGATCGCCGCGGCCAGCTCGACCTGCCGGCACGGCTCGGGGGCCGCGCCGTTGATCGGGCCGACGATGGACGGGTCGGTCAAGGCGAGCCGATAGATGCCGACCAGGTCGTCGACGTGGATCCAGCTGAACCACTGCTTGCCGGATCCGAGCCGGCCGCCGAGGAACAGCCGGAAGGGAAGCGCGAGCAGCCGGAGGACCGGCGCATCCGCGGCGAGGACGAATCCCGTCCGCACGAGCGCGACACGCATGCCGAGCGCCTCGGCACGGAGCGCGGCCGCCTCCCACCGGACGCAGACGTCGGCTAGGAAGTCGTGGGCCGGCTCGGTCGTCTCGTCCGCGGACGTCGCGTCGCGGCCGGTGTAGATGTCGCTCCCCGAGGCGTTCACCAGCACGCCGGGTCGTCGGTCGGCCGGCAGGGCCGCCGCGGCGATCACGAGGGCATTGGTGGCGGCCAGCCGGCTGCTGAGGATCGCGCGCTTGCGGCCGGGCGTCCATGGACGCGGCCCGAGTGACACACCAGCGAGGTTGACGATGCCGTCGGCGCCGTCGAGGACATCGGCAACTTCGCCCGGCCGGTCCGGCGCCCACTCGACCGCGCGGGCTCCCTCGGGCAACCGGCTGCCGACCCGGCCTGCGTCCCGGGTGAGGACGTCGACCGACCAGCCGTCGGCGATTAACGCCTGGGCCAGGTGACGGCCGACCATCCCCGACCCGCCGGCGATCACGACCCTCATCGGGGACCGCCGACGAATGGGGTGAGCCAATTCATGACTCGGAGCGTCGCCGCCCACACAAGTGCAGATGGAAGCGTTAGCACGAGGACGTACAGCCAGCCAAACACGACGACTCCCAGCGCACCCAGCACAAGACCGCCCGGAACGATCTCGAGCGGACTCGCGTTCCCTTCAGCCACCGCCTTGACCATCCGCGCGGTCGCCCAGGCGAAGGCACCGATGACGACGGGCATCGTTGCCATGATCGCGATCGCGCGACGGGCCTGCCGAAACGACCCCAGGGCCGCCGGAGCGATCCTCCACCCGAGTGGCACGACGACGGCTCCGCCGATGATGCTCACAGCCAGCGAGCTGTTCAGCGGAGATCCGGAGCCAAGCTCCACGCGGTCCGTCAGGGCAGGGATCGATGCCACGGCTGCCGCGACCACGGCCCCGAGCAATCGAACTCGGCGGCGCGTGGCCATCGCTTCGCCAAATCGCGGTGCTACACTCATGTAGCAAGTAATACAGCCGCAACGCGCTACTGTCAAGGTGCACGTTTCGATGACGTCCGCGACCACGGAACCAGGGCCGGGCGCGCCGGCCGCCGATCGTGCCGAGGCGATCCGGCTCGAGCTGGCCGACGCGTGGGGGACGATGGGCGCCTCGTGGGGCGTCGCGCCCGCGATCGCCCGCGTCCACGCCTACCTGATGGCCCGCGGCGAGCCGCTGACCGAGCGCGAGGTCCGGGAGGCGCTCGGGCTGTCGCATCGGGCGGCGAGCCTGGCGCTCGACGCCGCCGTCGGGTGGGGCGTGGTCGAGAAGGTGCCCGAGCCACGGCGCGTCGGGCGGCGCGGTCCGGCGGGCACGGCGTACCTCGCCGTCGGCGACCACTTCCGCTGGTTCTCGCGGGTGATCGCCCATCGCAAGCGGCTCGAGGGCGACCCGATCATCGCCGTCCTCGAGCGCGACGCTCCGCGACGCCGACGCGGCCGCCCGGGCCCATCCGGAGGACGACGAGCTGCGCGGTCTGCGGGACTGGCTGGGCACATTCCTCGGGTTCGTCCGCCTGTTCGACCGGGCGATCGGGCTCGTGCCCGTCGTCGAGCCGACCGAGCTCGAGCGGATCCTCGGCCTGCTGGCCAAGCTGCCGGACGAGACCCTGCTGCGGCTCGTCGGCCTGCTCCGCGAGCTCCCCGACGACGACGTCCTGTCGCTCGTCGAACGGGCTCAGCCGGCTGTCGCCAGCCGCCGCCCGTCGGGCCACGAAGCTGATGTCGGGCGTGGTCCGGACCGTCGGCCGCTGATCCCGCGACCGACCCGGCTTCCTCGCGCCGGCCGCCGTTGGCCTCGTCCCGAGGCGTGTTCCGAACCAACACCACCACCCACGGGCCGGGTCACGCCCCACTGCCCTCTCGGAATTCGCCAGGTCCCGTGCGATAATTGTGGGACGCGCGGCGATCGAATCGGCTCGAACGGGCGAGGACCCCGGGGCAGGCCAACCGACCGGACGACGCGGCAGACCTGAGGATCCACCCGAACATGACCGTCGAGACCTCCACCTGGGTCACCAAGAAGGGCCTGGCCCAGATGCTCAAGGGCGGCGTCATCATGGACGTCGTCACGCCCGACCAGGCGAAGATCGCCGAGGACGCCGGCGCCGTGGCCGTGATGGCCCTCGAGCGCGTTCCCTCGGACATCCGCGCCGCCGGCGGCGTCGCCCGGATGTCGGACCCGACGATGATCGTCGAGATCATGGAGGCGGTGTCGATCCCGGTCATGGCCAAGGCCCGGATCGGCCACTTCGTCGAGGCCCAGGTGCTCGAGGCGCTCGGGGTCGACTACATCGACGAGTCCGAGGTCCTGACCCCGGCCGACGAGGCGAACCACATCGACAAGCACGCGTTCAAGATCCCGTTCGTGTGCGGGGCGCGCAACCTCGGCGAGGCGCTCCGGCGGATCTCCGAAGGCGCGGCGATGATGCGCACGAAAGGCGAGGCCGGGACCGGCAACATCGTCGAGGCGGTCCGCCATATCCGGACGGTCAACGCCGAGATCCGGCGACTGCAGGGCATGCGCGAGGACGAGCTGTTCGTCGCGGCCAAGGACCTCCAGGCGTCGCTCGAGCTCGTGCGCGGCGTGGCCGCCGAGGGCAAGCTGCCGGTGGTGAATTTCGTCGCCGGCGGGATCGCGACCCCGGCGGACGCGGCGCTGGCGATGCAGCTCGGCGCGGAGGGCGTCTTCGTCGGCTCGGGCATCTTCAAGAGCGAGGACCCGGCGCGGATGGCCAATGCGATCGTCCAGGCGACGACCCATTTCGACAATCCCGCGGTGATCGCCGAGGTGAGCAAGGGTCTCGGGGCGGCGATGCGCGGCATCTCGCTGGAGACGATCCCGGAGAGCGAGCGTCTCGCGGTCCGCGGCTGGTAGGGAACGGTCACGACGGCACTCCCCGACGCGGGGCCAACGAGATGAAGATCGGCGTGCTCGCGGTCCAGGGCGCGTTCGTCGAGCATGTCCGCGTCCTCGATGCGATCGGCGTCGAGCCGGTCGAGGTGCGGCTGCCCGAGCAGCTGGCGGGCCTCAGCGGCCTGATCCTGCCCGGTGGCGAGAGCACGACGATGCGTAAGCTCATCGACCGCTGGGGGCTGCGGGCGCCGATCCTCGACCTGGCCGCCTCGGGGGCGCCGCTGTACGGGACGTGCGCGGGGATGATCCTGCTCGCCCGCGAGATCGCCGGTGGCGAGGAGCCCGTGCTCCCGCTGCTTGACATCACGGTCGAGCGGAACGCCTTCGGCCGCCAGCTCGACTCGTTCGAGGGCGACCTGGCGGTCCCGATCCTCGGTGACGGGCCGGTCCACGGCGTGTTCATCCGGGCGCCGATCGTCGACCGGGTTGGTCCCGACGTCGACGTCCTCGCCCGGCTCGACGACGGACGGGTCGTGGCGGTTCGACAGCGGAACGTCCTTGCGACGGCCTTCCATCCCGAGCTTGCCGGTGAGACCCGCTTCCACCGGCTCATGGCGACCCTGGCGGCCGAGCACGACGATCCCGGCGAGGGCTCCGGGCGGCGGCCGCATCCGACCCGCCGCGGCGCCAGGCCGGCCCGGTGAGCGGCCGCTCCGGCAAGGTCCGGGTCGCGCGCCTGACCGACCTGGCCGCGCTCGGCGAGCTGTCCCGGCTGTGCCAGCAGGAGATGGCCGACGCGCGCTCGCTCGGCCTCCCGGTCAGCGGTCCGCGGATCGGGGTGTTCAGCCTGTTCCGCCTGCCCCTCGGCGCCTTCCGGCCGCACGACCTGCTGTTCGTGTACGAGGAGGAGGACGGCCTGTCGGGGCTCGTCCGGGTCGAGCGCGACACGTGGCGCGACGAATGGACGATCGTCGAGCTCGACGCGATCGGGATGGCCGAGGCCGGCGACATCCGCTTCCGGCTCGTCCAGCACATCCTGCGCGACGGTGCAAAGCGGGGCGCGATCCGCTTCCACGTCGCCTGCGCCGACACGGCCGGCAACGTCGAGCTGTTCATGCAGGCCGGCTTCGCCCGGTACGGCGAGGAGCTCCTGCTGTTCCGTCCGCCCGGAGAGGCGCTGCCCGAGCCGTGGACCGACGAGCAGGCCGCCGAGGCCGGGATCCGGCCCGCGCTCCCGATCGACGCGCTGGCGCTCGCCCGGCTCTACGCGACGGTCACGCCGCAGCCGGTCCAGCGTCTCGAGGCCTACCGGCTCGGCGACTGGGAGCGCCAGGGATCCGGCTGGCGCGTGCCCCGTTCGAGCCTCGCTCCGATCCTGCGCTTCGCCGACGTCGACGGATTCGTCCGCGAGACGCCGGGCGGCGGGAAGGACGGCACCGGGCTCGACGCGTTCGTCCAGGTCGGCGTCGCCAAGGAGGACCAGCCGCACTACCTCAAGGTCCTCGCCCGCCCGGAATCTGACGTCGCGGCCGTGGTGGAGTACGGTCTCGGGGTGATCTCCGCCCGGGCCCGCAACGGGGGCCGCAACGACCATGGGGTCATCGCGCCCGTGCGCACCTACGAGGCGCCGATCGATCGGCGGCTCGAGGAGGCCGGCTTCGGGGTCGAGTCGACGGTCACGCTGCTGATGAAGGAGACGGTGGTCCGGGTCGCCGAACCGGCCCTCGTCCCGGCCATCCGCTGATGGATCCATCCCGAAACAAAGGGAGGAACCGTTGACGCCGAAACGGATCGAACGCGAGGCGATGGACGACCTCGACCTGCTCCTCGCCGCCCTGCCGCCCGAGGTCGTCGAGGCGGTCCACGCGCTGCCCGCGAAGGAAGACCTCATCGAGGTCGTGCTCGACCTCGGGCCGCCGGCCCGAGGCGCGCTTCCCCGACGGCGAGGTGATGCTGCTCGAGCGCGAGATCGCCGAGGCCGACATCGCCTACGTCGTCGACCACATCGGGTCGTTCGGCGACGACAACCGGGCCGGGATCGAGCGGACGCTCCATCGGATCAGCGCGATCCGCAACCGCAACGGCAAGATCGTCGGGCTGACCTGCCGGATCGGGCGGGCCGTCTACGGCACGATCGAGATCATCGACGACTTCGTCGAGACCGGGAAGTCGATCCTGATCATGGGCCGGCCCGGGATCGGCAAGACGACGATGCTCCGCGAGGCGGCGCGGGTCCTGGCCGACGACATGGGCAAGCGGGTCGTGGTGGTCGATACGAGCAACGAGATCGCCGGCGACGGCGACATCCCCCACCCGGCCATCGGCAAGGCCCGCCGGATGCAGGTCCGGACGCCGTCGCTGCAGCACGAGGTGATGATCGAGGCGGTCGAGAACCACATGCCCCAGGTCATCGTCATCGACGAGATCGGGACCGAGCTGGAGGCGCAGGCCGCCCGCACGATCGCCGAGCGCGGCGTCCAGCTGATCGGCACGGCGCACGGCAACAACCTCGACAACCTGATGCTCAACCCGACCCTGTCCGACCTCATCGGCGGGATCCAGAGCGTGACCCTCGGCGACGAGGAGGCCCGCCGGCGGCGGACGCAGAAGAGCGTGCTCGAGCGGAAGGCGCCGCCGACGTTCGACGTGATCATCGAGATCCAGGACCGCGAGCGGGTGATGGTCCACAGCGACGTCGCCGAGACGGTCGACGCGATGCTCCGCGGCGATCCGGTGGCGCCCGAGCTCCGCTGGCGGGACGAGGAGGGCGTCCACCGGTCGCAGGCGCGGCCGCGGCCCTCGCCGCGCGAGCAGCTGGGCGCCGAGCGGTTCGCCGGGCTCGTCGGGACCGGCTCGCCCTGGCGCATGGAGCCCGGCTGGCGGGGCGACGGCGGGTATCGCGGCGGCTACCGGGACACGGGTCCGGGGGCGGCCGGCAGCGGGCCCGGCTACCGATCGGGCTATCGGCCCGGCGCGAGCGGCGGCTGGCGTCAGACGCGAGGAGGCTCCGCGCGGGAGACCGGCCCGCGCGGCCGGATAGCCGAACCCGGGGCCCCGGACGGCGCCCCGGGAACCCTGCCCGGCGAGCGCTTCGCGGTCCCCCCGACGGGGACCGATCGCGCCCGCTCGGGTCCGGTCGTGGCCGGATCCGCCGTTCGTGGCCGGCGAGATCGCCGATCGAGGGCCGCTCGAGCGTGGGGTCCCCGCCGCGCCCGAGCCGCGGGCTCGCGACGCGCGCGAGTGGCAGCGCCAGCAGGCATGGCGCGAGCAGGCCGCCCGGGCGATCGGCCAGCTCAAGGCCGACGAGGGCACCGGCCCGATCAACGTTGACGACCTCGACGGCGGACGACGAGGCGCTGGCCGACATCGCCCGCGAGCGTGCCGCGGCCGAGGGCGAGGAGGGCGGCATTCTCCACGTCGAGGGAGCCGGCATGCTGCCGACGCTCCGCGTCCTGCCGCACGGGGTCAGCCGCAAGCGGCTCGAGCAGGCGATCCGCGAGCTCCAGCTGCCGGTCGTCATCGCCCACGACGTCGACGAGGCGGACGTCGTGATGACCCTCCGGAGCGAGTACCGCCAGAAGACGCCGATGCTCCGCGAGGCCGAGGAGCGGGCGATGCCGATCTACGTCCTCAAGAGCAACACGATCCTCCAGATGCAGGCCAGCCTGACCTCGATCTTCTCGCTCGAGGTCGATCCCGCGCGAGGCGGCCCTGCGCGAGACCGAGGAAGCGATCGGGCTGGTCCAGCGCCAGTCCGAGGCCGTGGAGCTGAGCCCGCAGAACGCCTACATCCGGCGCCTCCAGCACCAGATGGCCGAGCGGGCGAACCTCGTCTCGCGGTCGCGCGGCCGCGAGCCGTACCGTCGCGTCCGGCTCTATCCCGACCCGGCGCGGTCGACCTGGCGATGACCGAGCCGATCGGCCCGGCGGCACGGCCGCCGGGCATCCCGGACCTCGCGATGCACGCGGTCGTCCTCGACTGCCCCGACCCTGCGCCGCTCGTGGCGTTCTGGTCGGCCGCCCTCGGCTACGTCCAGTGGTTCGAGCCGTTCGACGGCTGGGCCGGGCTGAAGCCGCCGCCGGACGATCCGCGTCACGGCCTGCCGCTCATCTTCCAGCGGGTGCCCGAGCCGAAGGTCGTCAAGAACCGCGCGCACGTGGACTACCAGGCCATGGACCGAGCCGCCGAGGTGGAGCGCCTCGTCGGGCTCGGGGCGACCGTCGTTCGCGAGGTGGCCGAGAACGACATGCGCTGGACCGTCATGGCCGATCCGGCCGGCAACGAGTTCTGCGTGGCCCAGGGGTGACCGACGGCTTCCGGCTGGGCCGGGACGGCTCGCGGCTGACGGTCCTCTACGACCGAGATTGCGGGATCTGCGGGCTGACGGCACGGACGCTGCGGCGCTGGGACCGCGACGGCCGGTTCGAGCTCGTCCCGCTCCAGGAGGCCGCCACCAGTCGCGATCCACGTCTCGTCGGGGTTGCCGCGGTGTATGCGCTCGAGGACCAGCTCCACGTGGTGGACGAGGCCGGCCACGTGGCGGCCGGCGGCGATGCCGCGCTGGCGATCGTCGACGCGCTGCCCGGCGGCTGGTTGCTCCGGCCGTGGGCCGCATTCGCGCCGCTGCGGCGGCTCGTGTCGCTCGGCTACGGCTGGGTCGCCGGGCATCGGCGCCGGGTCGGCTCCTGGCTCGGCGTCGAGCTCAGCTGCGAGGTGCCGTCGGCCTCGTCGATCGGCTTGGGCTAGACCCGGTCATTCAGGGCGTGTCGTCGTCCGGCGCGTCGAGGAAGGACACCCCGAAGTCGACGCGCGCGTCCTCCAGCCGGTAGCGCGAGCCGCAGCCGCGATAGCACCACACGGCGGTCGGCGCGTTGATCGAGCGGCACTCCCGGCAGACCCACTGCGAGGCATGCGCCCGGTGACGGGTCCGGTTGATCCGGCCGAGCCGGGCGCCGAGCTGCGGGATGACGGCGAGCATGTCGTCGAGGATCGACTGGACGAAGACGTAGGCGACCATCGCGATCGCGGCACCGACGATCGCGGCCCCGACCGCCAGGCCGAGGTCCAGGCCCCCCATATAGGTTCCGTAGTCGCCGAATGCCATGACCGACTCGCGACTGCCTCAGGTGGCGAGCTCGCCTCGATCGAAGTAAATCCGTTCGCCGCCGAATCGGCTAGTACTTTCGTCCCATGGGAACACAATCATGATGCGCAGACGCACCGGAAGTCCGCTCGGCGCGGCGCCCGCCCACGGTCCCATGTTCGTGCCGCGCAGGATCGCCACCTCGAAGACGCCCTGCGGCCCGATCACGATGTCGGTCAGCTCGAAGGCGTTGTCGGGGAAGGCGGCGAACAGCTCGGCGTAGAACGCCCGGGCGCCGTCGTGGCCCTCCCAGCGCTGGCCGGTCGGGACGATCTCGTAGACGCAGTCGGGCGCCAGCGTCGCGACGAGCCCGTCGATGTCGCGGCGGTCCTCGGCGATCGAGTGGCGGACCCACAGGCGCTTGATCCGCCGGAGGGTCGGGACGTCGAACGGCAGGCCGAGCCGGTGCTGGATCGACGTGGCGCCGCTCATCCGATCACCCGCCCTAGTGCTCGGTCCCTCCGGTGAACGTCCAGGCCGCGATCCGGACGGCCGGGACCACCGCTCCGCCGAGGAAGCCGCGCAGGCAGCGCCGCTCACGCCCGACGGCCTCGACCCCCGCCAGCGCGTCGAGGTAGCTCTGGGTGTAGCGCAGGTTCTTGACCGGCCCGACGATCCGGCCGCCCTCGACGAGGAACGTGCCGTCGCGGGTCATCCCGGTCACGATCGCGAGCTTCGGGTGGACCGGGTTCGTGTAGTGGAAGCGGGTCACCAGCAGGCCGCGGTCCATCGCGCCGACGAGCTCGTCCCGGGTCGCGCCCCCCGCTCCGAGGAACATGTTGAGCGGGAACGGGCCGTACGGGTTCGGGGCCGGCAGGCCGTGACCGGTCGAGTGCACACCGGCCCGGGCGGCGGTCTGGGCGTCGAACACCACGTCCCGGCAGACGCCCGATTCGATCAGCGAAACGGGCTGCTTCACGACGCCCTCGTAGTCGAAGGCCATCGGCAGGCCGAGCGGATCCGCCCCGTCGTCCCAGATCTTGACGAGGTCGCTGCCGACCCGCCGCCCGGGCTCCGCGAACGAGCGGCCCTCCTGGACGGCCAGCGCGCTGAAGCCGAGGTAGCCGAGCATGTCGAGGATGTCGACGACCGCGTACTCCTCGAGCACGACCGGGTAGTCGCCGGGTTCGATCGACACCGCGTTCGCGGTTGCCCGGGCCTTGCCGGCCGCCTCCGTGCCCAGGGCGCGCGCGTCGATGGTGGTCGCGTCGACGGCCGCGGATTCGGCGTAGCCGGAGCCACCCTCGGGTCCCATGGCGACGACGATCATCTGGGCCGTCGTGCGTTCGCCGGACGCGCGGATCCCGAGGCTGTTGGCGACGGCCATCGCCTCGACGCTCGTCGCGAACGAGCCATAGGCCGTCACGCCGGCGTCGTCGGCGGCCGCGATGACGGCGCGCGCTCCGGTGGCGCGCAGCTCGGGTGTCGCGGCCGCGGTTCCCGTCGCGTAGGCGACCGGCAGCTCCGGGACGGGCCGGTCGGGACCGGGCAGCGACACGAACTCGTCGTTCTCCTCGACGTTCCGGGCGATCCGGCCGGCGGCCTCGGCGACCGCGCGCAGCCCGTCGGCGTCGAGCCGGCCGGTCGACGCGACGCCGACCCGTTTACCGATCACGAAGCGGAGGTTGAGCTGGGCGTTCGTCTCGGCGACGTTCTGGTGGATCTCGCTGTTCGCGAACCGGGTCAGCGACGAGTCCTCGGCCGTCACGAGCGCCTCGGCCTGCGTGGCACCCTCGCGCTCCGCCAGCCGGATGGCGTCCTCGGCCAGGCCGAGCCAGTCCTCGGCTCCGCGGCGCTCCGTCATCGGGCCGGGCCTACCACTTGCCGACGCCGATCTGGACGTCGCGGAAGCGCGCCCCACTGACGGCATGCCCGACGTGGCCGCCCTGGCCGGGCTCGCCCTTGCCGCAGTTCGGCGTCCCGAGCATCCGGTAGCTGCGCTCGTCACCGACCGCGTCGCACGAGCGCCAGAACTCGTAGGTGATCCCGGTGTAGGTCGGGTTCTTGTAGAGCCGCCCGATCTTGCCGCCCTTGATCTCACGGGCGACCTCGGTGGCGAACTGGAAGTTGAGCCGCCGGTCGTCGATCGACCAGCTGCGGTTGGAGCTGAGGTAGAGGCCGTCGTCGGTGTCGGCAACGATCTCGTCGAGGCTCATCCCCGGTTTGGGCAGCAGGTTCACGTTCGTCATCCGGATGAGCGGGATCCGGTTCCAGCCGTCCGCCCGCATCGCCCCGCCGGAGCGGCGTCCGATGCGCGGCGCGGTCTCGCGGCTCGACAGGTAGCCGACGAAGATGCCCTCTTTCACGATCGGGACCGCCTGGGCGGCGACCCCCTCGTCGTCCCAGCCGAAGGTGCCCATCCCGCGCGGCGCGGTGGCGTCGGCGACGATGTCGATGAGGTCCGACCCGTAGCGGAAGCCCGATTCGAGCTTGTCCGGGGTCAGGAAGCTGGTGCCCGCGTAGGACGCCTCGGTGCCGAACACCCGGTCCAGCTCGGACGGGTGCCCGCAGCTCTCGTGGACCTGGAGGTAGAGCTGGCTCGGGTCGAGCACGACGGTGAACCGCCCGCTCGGGCACTGCGGCGCCGACAGGAGCTCGACCGCCTCTTCGCCCAGCCGCTCGGCCGTGCCGGCGAGGTCGAGCTCGCGGACGAGCTCGTAGCCGCCGGCGTTCCAGCCGCCGCCGGCGTCCGGGTAGCTCCGGCGCTGATGATCGTCGCCCTCGATCGCGTTCGCCTCGACGGCCGCGCCGACGTGGGTGATCGTCTGCTCGGTGAAGCTGCCGTCGCTGTCGGCGAACGTCTTCCACTCGCGCCGGGCGCCGTACCCGGTCTCCGTGTAGGTGACGCCGCGCACCCGCGCCGCGGCGGCGTCGGCCGCGAGGAGGTCGCCGATCTTCGTCTCCAGGGCGATCGAGAACGGGTCCTCGACGAAGGGCGTCTCGTACGTGCCGTGGGCGGGCGGCCGATCGTCGAGCTCGACGGGCCGGCGGAGCGCGGTCGCGCTCGCCCGGGCGATCCGCACCGCCTGGTCGGCGACCCGGTCGATCTCGGTCGGCTCGAGCCGGTGCGAGCTCGCGAAGCCCCAGGCGCCGTCGACGAGGACGCGGATCCCGAAGCCCTCGGTCTCGCCGCTGGCCACGCCCTCGACGCGGCCGGTCTTGATGGCGATCGACTCCTCGAGCCGGCGGACGATCCGAACGTCGGCATAGCTCGCGCCGCGAGTGGCGGCGGTCGACAGGGCACGGTCCGTCAGCTCACGCATGGGGCCCTCAGGGTACCAGCGTCAGAGGCTCGGGGCGACGCCGACCGCCTGCGTGGTGAGGTAGATGCCGAGCGAGAACACGACGACCCCGGCGACGAGCGGCGCGTACCGCGCGGCCCGGCCGAGGCGTGATCGCGAGGGCAGGCCGTCCATCCGGTCGCGGGCCAGGACGAGCCCGAGCCCGACGCCGCCGAGGACCACCGCCATGCCCAGCCCGAATGCCACGACGAGGACCAGGCCGTAGATCGCCCGGCCCGTCGCGATCGTTGCCAGGAGGATGATCAGGGCGTTCGTCGAGGGAATGATCCCGCCGGCCAGGCCGAGCACGAAGAGGCTCCGCCAGCTCAGGCTCGTGCCGGCCGCCGGAAGGTGGCTGTGGCGGAGCCCGCCGTGGGAATGCATCCCGTCCTCATCGATGGTGGGCGAGCTCGGCTCGTGCTCGTGGGCCTCCGCGTGCTCGTGGTCGTGCCCGTGCTCCTGGGCGTGATCGTGGGCGTGATCGTGGGCCTGTGTCGCGCCCGTGGTCGCCGCGGTCGCCCGGGCGTTCCGCCGCGACCGCAGCTGGCCGATCAGCAGCCACGACCCGATCGCGACGACGAGCAGCCCGGACACGACCGGCGCGATCCGGTTGAACGCCTCGGGCGGCAGCACGCCGCGGAAGCCGATGACGATCGCCGCGAGGACGAGGATCCCGAGCGTGTGCGACACCGTGACGCTCAGTCCGAGCGCGACGGCGTGGATCGGCGTCCCGCGCGTGCCGACAAGATAGGCACCCATGAGCGTCTTGCCGTGGCCAGGGGTCAGTGCGTGGCCGGCGCCGAGCGCCATGGCCGCGACGAACGACCCGAGGAGCACGAGCGGCGTGAGGTCCTGCGCCTCGAGGAGACCGGAGATGTCCGCACCGACGCCGCCCGGGACCGCGGCCGTCGTCGCCGCGGCGGCCGGCGCAGGTGCCGCGGCCGTGGCGACGGGCGCTCCGGCGGCCGGGGCGGCGGGCGCTCCGGCGGCCGCGTACAGCAGTGCCGCGCCGGGCAGGAGGGTCGCGTCGGGCGCGTTGAATGCCGGCAGGACAGCTCCGCCGGCGGTGGCGACGATCGCGGCGCTCGTCTGGTGGAGCGGCTGGCTGATCAGCTCCGGCGGATACAGCCGAAGGCGGTTCGAGACGCTCGTGCTCGGCAGACCCCGTGCGTCGACGGTCACGCCGCTGCCCTGAACCGTGATCTCGCGCCAGCCGATCCGCTCCGGGTGCGACCCGTCCGCGAAGGTCACCGTCGTCGACGCGAGGGGCGCGTGGAGGGCTGCGGTGTAGACGCAGGTCAGGCGCATGGTCTCGAGCCCTGCGGCGCCAGGCGGGAACTCGAGTCCGGCTTCGACGGGCACGAGCGGCAGCGTGGCGCCCGCGACCGTGAGCCGAAGGCTCTCGGCGAGGACCGGGCAGGCGGACAGGCGCTCGGTTTCGGCCTCGGCGTCCGAGACCTGCCCATCGCCGTCCGTGTCGATCCGGAGCTTCTCCTGGAACGTCGGGATCTCGGCCTGGTCCACGACGACGTCCAGGATCACGCGGTCCGGCTCGATCCGGATTCCGGCGTAGTGGTTGATCGTGAAGTTCCCGAGCGGATGGGCCAGCGCCACGGCCGGGACGGCGAGCGCAAGGGCGATGCCGGTGATCGCGGCCAGCAGGCGCGCACGTCGGCGGTCGGACGACGCGACTCGGACGGTGGCGGCGGTCATCGGCGGCATGCTACCGCGCTTACGCGCGAGCCCCGGCGACGGATGACCGGCGCGCCAGCCGGATCCGCGGACGGCCCGATCCTCCCGTCGCGAACCCGGTCCGACCGGTGACCACGGGCCAATTCATCCAGCAGCCGACGACCGACGAATGCCGACCAGATGCCGGGAGGGTCGCGACTCCGTGGTGTCGTCCATCCGATCCGCGACGCCGGCGCGGCGTCGCCCACCCAGGGAAAGGACCAGACCGCATGCGGAGAGCCGTATCCATCCCCGCCATCGGCGTGGCGATGGTGGTGCTCACGGTGGGGGCTGTGCCATTGATGGCCCAGGCCGCAGACCACCTTGACGCACCCAACCTGGGGTCCATCCATGTGGACGCCAGTGACAACCTCGCCGTCACCAAGACGAACGGCCCCCTCGACATCAACGACGTCTACGTCTTCAAGGGGACCAAGGCGAGCCATACCGTACTGGCCATGACGGTCAACCCGGCCGTCAACCTCGGGATCGGCCCGAGCACGTTCGCGCCCGGCGCTGAATACGCGTTCAACGTCGATACGAACGGCAACTCGCGCATGGACCGCCAGTACGTGATCACGTTTGGCAAGCCGAACAGCCACGGCGTCCAGTCGTACCGGGTCACCTACAAGAAGGGCGACCACCGGATGACCATCGCTCGTGGCTGGACCGGCAAGTCGACCTGGAAGCGCGGCGTGGGCTCGTTCGCCGGCGTTCGCTCGGACCCGTTCTTCTTCGACCTCCTCGGCTTCCTGGGGAGTGTCAAGGGACAGGGCACCCGGCGGCTCGACGACGGCAAGCAGTCCGACTTCTTCGTCGGGCTCAACACGCTGGCGATCGTGATCGAGGTCCCGAACGCCCAGCTCGGCGGCACTGGCCGCAACATCGGCGTGTGGGGCACCACGCGCGACAGCCATCACCACCGGCTCGACCAGATGGGCCGACCGGCGATCAACACCGTGTTCAATCCGGCTGCGGACAAGATCGCGTTCAACAAGACCGCGCCCAACCTCCAGCCGACCGCTCTCGGTGGCACGTTCCACAGCAACGTGGTCAACACCCTCGAGGCGTTCTCCGCACTCGACAGCGAAGGTGCCTATTCGGCGGCCGACGCGGGCACGCTCGCCGGGATCCTGCTCCCGGATGAGCTCCGCTACACCGTCGGCTCGGTGGCCGCCGGTCCGCTCAACGGCCGGGGCGTGTCGGACGACGTGATCGACGTCGAGCTCAACATCACGACCGGTGGGTTCCCATTTGCCGGCCGCGACTCGACCGGCGGGATCCCGACGGACGGCATCGGTCCGCACGCGGACTACCTGGCGAGCTTCCCGTACCTCGGGCTGCCCCACTAGGACCCGAACGGCGATGGGAGCGGCTCCGCGACGCCGCTCCCGGTTCGCCGGACGAGTCGGAAGGATGATCGACATGGCCGTCTCAGCAACCAGCCCGATCCGCCACCGACGCCCGCGCGCCCTCGCCTTCCTCGGGGCAGCGGTCGCGATCGCCCTCGCCGGCATCGCGATCGATCAAGCCGGCGCGCTTCGCCCGACCGCCGCGTCCGTTGCGGCCCCACCGGTCCAGGTCGTGCTGCCCTCGGCAGCCGCTCCGGTTGGCGTCCTGCCCGCGACGGGATCTGGAGCAATCACCGCACCCGACGGCCCGCGAACCGCCGACGACCCGTCCATCGTCGCGCTGCAGAAGGCCATCGGCGTCTGGGGCGCCAACCTCGGTCGTGACCCCGAGGATTTCATCAGCGCCCAGAACCTCGCCCTTGACTACTACACCCTCGGGCGCCTGACCGGCGATGTCGACGACTACGCCCGTGCGCAGCAGGCCGTCACGCAGGGCCTCGCCGCCTACCCGACGGACGACGGCGGCCGGACGATGGCCGCGTTGCTCCAGTACACCCTTCATGACTTCGCCGGTGCGCGGGCCGCCGCACAGGCGATCTACGACGCGGACCCGACCCAGCTCCAGGCGCTGGCGACGGCTGGCGACAGCGAGCTCGAGCTCGGGGACTATGCCGCCGCTGCTGCCACGTTCGCGACGCTCGACCGAGTCCAGCCCGGAGCCGCGGTTACGGCCCGCCTGGCCCACCTCGCGTCGCTCCAGGGCCAGGACGCGGACGCGACTGCGCTGGCGACCCGCGCGGCGACCGAGGCCCGGTCCGAGGGGACCACGGGCACCAGCCTCGCGTACTACGACTATCTCGGCGGGTTCATCGCCTTCCAGGCCGGCGACCTGGCCCGGGCCGATCGCTCGTACACGGCCGCACTGGCCGACTGGCCGGGCTCCTATCTCGCGCTTGAGGGCCTCGCCCGGGTGCGGGCCGCCCAGGGCCGGACGGACGATGCCATCACGCTGTACAGCCACGCGATCGCGATCGTCCCGCAACCCGAGTACCTCGCTGGACTGGGCGACCTCTACGAGCTGACCGGCCGGCCCGGGCTCGCCGAGCAGCAGTACGCGACGGTCCGCGCCATCGCCAAGCTCCAGGCGCTGCAGCCGAAGGTCTACAACCGCCAGCTCGTGCTGTTCGACGCGAACCACGCCGAGGAACCCTCGGAGGCGGTCCGGCTCGCCGAGTCGGAGCTCGCGGTCCGGAAGGACGTCTATGGCTGGGACGCGTATGCCTGGGCGCTCTTCGCAACCGGCCGTGCCAGCGACGCGGACGCTGCGATCCAGAAGGCGCTCGCGCTGGGCACCAACGACGCCCTGCTGCTGTACCACGCCGGGATGATTGCCCACGGGATCGGTGACGATGGGCGTGCCCATTCGCTCCTCGGGCGAGCACTGGCGCTCAACCCGGGGTTCGACCCGCTCCAGGCGATCCGCGCCCGACAGGTGCTGGCCGCGTTGCCCTAGGGTCTCGCCCGGCCGTCCGATTCCCGTCGGGTACACTCGCCGCCGTGAGGGAACGCGAGGCGAGCGCCGGTCGCGGCTGGTTCATCACCGTCGAGGGGCCCGACGGTGCCGGCAAGACGCTCGTCGCGGGTCGCCTACGCGATGCGCTCGTCGGCCGTGGGATCGACGTCCTCGCGACGCGCGAGCCGGGTGGCACGAGCGTCGGAGAACGCGTCCGCCGGATCGTCCTCGACCACGAGCCAACCGACCCGCCGCTCGACCCGCGCACGGACGCGCTCCTGTTCAGCGCCGCCCGGGCGCAGCTCGTGGCGGAGGTGATCCGCCCGGCGCTTGACCGCGGCCGGGTCGTGCTGGACGCGCGGCACGTCGACTCGACGCTGGCCTACCAGGGCTACGGCGGAGGCCTGTCGATCGCCACGCTCCGTGAGCTCCAGGCCTTCGCGACGAACGGCCTGCGGCCCGACCTGACGCTGCTCCTCGACGTCCCCGTCGAGGTCGGCCTCGCCCGGAAGCAGGCCGACGAGCAGACGCGCTTCGAGGCGGGCTTCGACCTCGACTACCACCGCCGTGTCCGCGAGGGCTATCGCGTCCTGGCCGCCGAGGACCCTGAGAGGTTCGTTGTGATCGACGCAACCGCCCCGGTCGAGGCGGTCGTCGCCGCCGGACTGGCCGCGATCCTGGCGCGGATCGGCACCACGACTGAACCAGCGCCCTCGCCGGTGCGCATCCATCGGTGAACCGGCCGTCGACTCCCGTCCCCGGCCGGCTGGCTACGGCTGCCGACGACGCCGATCGAGCCGCGCTCGAGCGGATCGCCGGGGGCGACCACGCAGCGATCGAGATCCTGTACGAGCGATACAAATCGATGACCTTTGCCCTGGCCATGCGGATCACCGGCGACGCGGCGCTTGCCGAGGACGTCGTCCAGGACGCCTTCATCGGCGCCTGGCGGAATGCCGCGCGCTACGAGCAGGGCCGCGGCAGCGTCAAGACGTGGCTGTTCTCGATCGTGCATCACCGCGCCATCGACGCGACGCGCCGGCGGCGGCCGACGACCGAGCTGCCCGACGGCGAGGCTGCGACCCCGCCGACGCTCACCCTGCCCGACGTCTGGCAGGAGGTCGCCGGGCGGCTCGACCGCGATACCGTCCGGACCGCCCTCGGCGGGCTGAGCGACGTCCAGCGCGAGGCACTCGAGCTCGGCTACTTCGGCGGGCTCACCCAACAGGAGATCGCCGACCGGACCGGGGCGCCGCTCGGGACGGTCAAGAGCCGGATGCGGCTCGGGCTCCTCAGCCTGCGCCAGGCCCTGTCCGGGGAGGAGCGTGGCGCCGCTCCTGACGAGGCGGGTCCGTCATGACCGATCGTCCGGCCATGCCGCCCCTCGGCTGCGACGAGGTCACCGACCTCGCCGCCGGGTTCGTGCTCGGCGCCCTCGACCCCGCGACGATGGAGGCCGTGCGGCTCCACCTCGCGACCTGCCCAGAGGCGCATGTCGAGTTCGACGAGCTCGGCGGTGTCGTTCCCTACCTCGCCGAGTCGCTCGAGCCGCTCGAGCCGCCCGCCGCGCTCGGCGCCCGGATCGCTGCGGCCGTGGCCGACGAGGCGACGGCGTCCGTCGCGCCGTCTGTCGCATCGCCACTCGCCGTGCCGCCTGCGCCGGTGGCCCCGCGGCCGTCCCCCGCGGGCGCGCAGCCCGGGCCGGTCGTCGACCTCGCGGCCGAGCGCCGCCGTCGCAGCCCGCTCGTCTGGGTCGCCGCGATCGCCGCGGTGCTCGTCATCGCCGCACTCGGCGCCTGGAACCTGTCGCTGCGCCAGGACCTGTCGTCCGCCGAGGCGTACAACGCCGCGGTCGACCGGGTGCTGGCGCTCGCCGGCAGCCCGGGCGGGGCGGCCGCGATCCTGGCCCCGGCCGAGCCGGGCGGTCCGAGCGGGATCGCCGCGATCGGCGCGGACGGCCATACCGAGATCGCCATGCGCGGCCTGGCACCGACGACCGGCACCGAGGTGTACGAGGCGTGGGTCGTGGGCTCCGACGGCGTCCCGGTCGCGATCGGGTCGTTCACCCCGAATGCGGCGGGCTTCGGGTCGCTGGCCACGGCGAGCAGCGAGAGCGGCCCCGGCGTCACCATCGGGCTGACCCGCGAGCCGACCCCGGGGCGGACGGTCCCCACCCCACCGATGCTGTCGAGCGGAGTGGCCTCCGGCTCGACCTGAGATCAGCCTTCGGCGGCAGGGGCAGGGGGCGCGGACAGGCCGCCGCCGCCGGCGGACCGCGCGGCTGCCAGGGCCGCCTCGGCCGCAGCGCGGAGGTCGTCGGCGGTGCCACCGTCGACCGGGAACCGGGCGACGCCCGCCGAGACGGAGATCGACCCACCGGCCCCGGCGGGGAGCGCGGCGATCCCGGCCAGGACGCGCTGGGCGACGGTCGTGCCCGATGCGCCCGGAGCCACGAGGACGAACTCGTCGCCACCGACCCGGGCCACGGTGTCGACGAGGCGCACGGACTCGGCGAGGACGGCCGCGACGGCCCGCAGCACGTCGTCGCCGACCGCGCGACCGGCGGCCTCGTTCGTCCGGGTCAGCCCATCGACGTCGAAGATCGCGAGCGACACCTCGCCGCCCTGCCGGCCGGCCCGGGCGAGCTCGAGCTCGAGGATCCGGGCGAAGGTCCGCTCGTTGGCCAGCCCGGTCAGCGGGTCGGTGTGGGCGAGGCGCTCGAACCACTCCGAGCGCTCGGCGACCATCGAGCCGAGCCGGGCCCGATCGATCGCGATCGCGATCAACGCGGCGAAGGCCCCGAGAGTCATCCGCTCGTCCTCGGCCGGCTCTCCGTCGCCGGCGCGGGCCAGGCTGAGCACGCCGACGAGCTGCTCGATCCCCCCACGGGTCAGCACGAGCGGCAGGTGGACGAGCCCGTCGCCCATCCGGGCGATCCGATCGACAGCGGTGGCCGCGACCGGGCCGTCTGCCTTCACTGCATTCGTGAACACGGCGCTCGCCGCAGGGTCGTCGCCGGTCGTCACCGCCACCTGGAGCTCGGCCCGGTCGGGGTCCTGAAGGGTCACGGCCGCGAATGAGGTGCCGGCCGCATCGGCCGCCAGGTCAAGGAGCTGCCCGACGCTGGTGTCGAGGTCGTCCCCGGCAGCCAGCGCGGCCGCGCTCCGGGCGAGCAGGTCGGCGAGGCGATCCATGGGCACGAGGTTCCTCCGGCTGGGCACGTCCGAGGGCTGCATCCTACGCCGGGCGGGAGGTCTCGTGCGCTCCGGGGCGCACCTATACTCGGCCCGATGAAGCTGGTGATCGCGATCGTCCACAACGAGGACGCCGGCACGCTCGTGGACGCGCTTCTCGAGCGGGAGCACCGGGCGACGCGGCTCCATTCCTCCGGCGGCTTCCTCAAGGAGTCGAATGCGACGATCGTCGTCGGCATCGAGGACGACCGGGTCGAGGAGATCCTGGGCATCGTCCGCGACAACTGCACGGCCCGGACCCAGATCGTCAATCCGATGCCGCCGATCATGGAGCCGGGCGAGTTCTTCATGCCCTACCCGCTCGAGGTCGAGGTTGGCGGCGCGACCGTGTTCGTCCTGCCGGTCGAGCGGTTCGAGCGGCTCTGATCGCCATCCGATGGACTCGACCAGCCGTCCGTCGACCGACCACCGCACCCCCCGCCGCTGAGCCGGTTCGGTGTACCGCCCCGACCTCGTCGACGTGTGGGTCTTCCGTGTGGGCCCCGCCGGGCTCGAGCTCCTGATGATGCGGCGGTCGTCCGGCCGGCCGCTGGCCGGCCTGTGGCAGGGCGTCTCCGGGTCGGTCGAGGCCGGCGAGCGGATCGCGGCCGCCGCGCGACGCGAGCTGGCCGAGGAGACCGGCTTCGAAGGCGACCGCGTCGAGGCGTTCTACGACCTCGACCTGGTCAACCAGTTCCACTGGTCGCCGGCGGACGCGATCGTGAGCGCGGCGGTGTTCGCCGCCCGGGTCGGACCGACAGCCGCGCCGGTCCTGTCGCACGAGCACGACGAGGCGCGCTGGCTGGCCCCGGGCCAGGCGCTCGAGCTGATCGTCTGGCCTGCCTACCGCGACGCGGTCACGGTCATCGAGCGCGATCTGCTCGATCCGCGCCGCGAACCGTGGTTCCGGCTCGAGGCGGACGGTTCGCGGAGCGTCGGCTGACGCGTGCCGGGGTGCCCGCGGGGGATCGTCGCGTTCAGGCGGCCCTGAGCGGGGCGGTCGCGACCCGGCCGGATGGTAGACTGGCGCGCAACCTGCCCCCGCCGCGGACGGCGGCCCGCGAAGCTCCGGAGGCCAGATTGCTCGACCGGCCCGACGCCCCCCTGACGACCCCCCTTGGCACGCGGACCGAGGCTGCCCAGCGACGCGTCTTCCACTCGAAGGTCGACACCATCCGGCCGACCTATGGGTTCGAGGACGTCAGCCTGGCGCCGGGCACCAGCACGGTCGAGCCGGACGACGTCGACCTGGCTCAGGTCCTGTGCGGCATCGAGCTCGCGATCCCGATCGTCGCCTCGGCCATGGACGCGGTCGTCGACCCACGCTTCGCCGGCGAGCTCGCCCGGCTCGGCGGCCTCGCGGTCCTCAACCTCGAAGGCGTCCAGACCCGCTATGACGACCCGGACGCGGTCCTCGCCGGGATCGCCGCCGCTCCGGCCGACGAGGTCCACGCGCTGCTCGCCCGGACGTACGCGCAACCGATCCGGGACGACCTCATCGCCCGGCGGATCGCCGAGGTCCATGCCGCCGGCGCGAAGGCGGCGGTCGCCGCGACGCCGGCCGCCGCCCGACGGTTCGGTCCCTTCTGCGCCGAGCACGGCGCCGACCTGTTCCTCGTCCAGAGCCAGGTCTCGAGCGCCCGGCACCTGGCCAGCAGCTACGACCCACTGTCGCTCGACGAGTTCACCCGGTTCATGCCGATCCCGGTCGCGGTCGGCAACACCACGAACGCCGAAGCGGCCTTCGCGCTGATGGAGCAGGGCGCCGCGGCGATCTTCGTCGGGGTCGGCCCCGGGGCGGCCTGTACCACCCGCGAGGTGCTCGGGATCGGCGTCCCGCAGGTCACCGCGATCAGCGACGTGGCGGCCGCTCGCGAGGCGTTCCTGGCCGAGACCGGTCGCTACGTGCCGGTCGTCGCCGACGGCGGGATGCGCCGCGGTGGCGAGCTGGCCAAGGCGATCGCCGCGGGCGCCGATGCCCTCATGCTCGGCTCGCCCCTCGCCCGCGCCGCCGAGGCGCCCGGGCGGGGCACGAACTGGGGCATGGCCACGCCGTCACCCACCCTGCCGCGCGGGACGCGGATCGCCGTGGGCACCGTTGGTCCGCTCGAGCGGATCCTCCTCGGGCCCGCCGAGGTGACCGACGGCTCGGAGAACCTCGTCGGGGCGCTGCGCCAGTCGATGGCCGCCCTCGGAGCCCACTCGATCCGCGAGATGCAGGCCGTCGAGATGGTCTACGCGCCAGCGGTCCAAACCGAGGGCAAGTCCTGGCAGCGAGCCCGCTGAGCACCGGCGCGGCGCGCCGGGAGACCAGCCTCTTCGATGCCGTCGGTGGGATGCCCTTCTTCGAGGCCCTGGTTGGCCGGTTCTACGACGGGGTCGCGCTCGACCCAACCCTCCGGCCGCTGTACCCCGAGACCGATGACGCGCTTCCGCTCGCCCGGCATCGGCTGACCCTGTTCCT